>NCRC01000025.1 GCA_002894685.1 Salinivenus lutea | reverse complement strand
CTCGCGCCACTGATTGGACAGGTACTCATTCCACTGGATGTAGTGCTCCTGGTCCTCGGGGAGCTGGTCGTCGGGGTAGATGGCCTCGACGGGGCAGACAGGGACGCAGGCGTTGCAGTCGATGCACTCGTCGGGCTGGATGGCGAGGAAGTTGGGTCCTTCGTAGAAGCAGTCGACGGGGCAGACCTCGACGCAGTCGGTGTACTTGCAGTTGATGCAGGGCTCGGTGACGACGTACGGCATACGGGGCAGAACAAGGGACGGAAACGACGATTGGCCGACCGCCGAAAGACTGTGCGACGGACGGATATGTGATAACCGATCTGCGGGATGCAGTTCCGGGGTTAGACGTCGCTTCGAGACGATGACCGGGAGCCGTCCTGGTCGAAGAGATCGGGGTTGGGGCCGGAGGCCGACCGGTCGAAATGGTCGTAGGCCCGTTGCAGCGCGACCCGGCCACGGGGCGTCCGTTCTATGAAGCCCTCCTGGATTAGGTACGGCTCGTAGACCTCCTCGAGGGTGCCGGCCTCCTCGCCCACCGACACCGCCAGGTTCTTGAGCCCGGTGGGCCCGCCGTCGAAGTTGTCGATAAGGGTAAGGAGAATGCGGGTGTCCATGTCGTCGAGGCCGGCCTCATCCACGTCGAGCGCGTTGAGGGCCCGATCGGCAATCTGCTTGGTGATGCGCCCGTCGCCCTCCACCTCGGCGAAGTCGCGGGTGCGGCGGAGCAGGCGGTTCGCCACGCGGGGCGTGCCCCGGCTGCGGCGGGCAATTTCGTAGGCGCCGTCGTCCGTCGTGTCGACCGAGAGGATGCGGGCGGAGCGCTGCGTGATTTCCTGCAGCAGCTCGGCCGTGTAGTAGTCGTAGCGAAAGTCAATGCCGAAGCGGGCGCGGAGGGGGGCGGTGAGCAGGCCCTTGCGCGTCGTGGCCCCCACGAGCGTAAAGGGCGGCAGGTCGATCTGCACGGTGCGGGCATTAGGGCCCGAGTCGATCACGATGTCGATGCGGTAGTCCTCCATCGCCGAGTAGAGGTACTCCTCGACCACCGTGCTCAGGCGGTGGATCTCGTCGATGAACAGGATGTCGCCCTCCTCCAGGTTTGTGAGCACGCCCGCGATGTCGGCCGGCTTCTCCAGCACCGGCCCGCTGGAGGTGCGGATGCGGGCGGCCATCTCGTTGGCGAGGACGTGAGCAAGGGTGGTTTTCCCTAACCCGGGGGGGCCTGAGAGCAGCACGTGGTCCAGCGTTTCGCCGCGCTGGAGGGCCGCCGTCATGAAGACGTTCAGGTTCTCCTTGATTTTTTCCTGCCCCACAAACTCGTCGAGCGACTGCGGGCGCAACATCTTCTCGATGTCGGTCTCGGAGCGCTCGGCCTCAGGCTTCAGGGCGTCGGATCGGCCTTCGCTCATGGAACGGCGGCAGGAGATGATGCGGGGAAGACGAACAGAATGGTAAAGCCGGGGGCAAGGGCAGGGTTTCATGAGCGCGGGGCAGACGGCTCGGGGCGGCCGCCCGCCGGGGCAAACTTTTCAGTCGAGGCTTTCGTACATTTCTACCGAGTCGGAATGAATCTTGCGGAGCGCCAGACGTATCTCTACGCGCGCCGCCGCTCCGGACCCACCATTCTTCGGGACTCCACGACGCAGACGCTCTCAGTTTTATGCTCGAACTTCAGCAGAAGCAGGAGCTCAAGCAGAAGCTCTCGCCGCAGCAAATTCAGTACATCAAGCTGCTGCAGCTTAACACCTTGGACCTGGAGCAGCGGATTCAGGAGGAGCTGGAGGAGAACCCCCTCCTGCAGGAAGGACTCGATGAGGAGGAGCAGCGGGAAGAGGAGGAGCTCGACGCCGCGGCCGAGGAAATGGAAAACGAGCTGGAGGAGACCGACCAGGACGACGAGGAGTTCGACGTCGAGGACCTCCTCAACAACACCGACGACCTGTACGGCTACAACCGGCCGGACTATACCGACGAAGAGGACCGCGACCGGCCCATGCGGGCGGACCAGACCCTCGCGGAGCAGCTGCAGGAGCAACTCTCGTTTCTGAACCTCGACGAGGAGGAGGAGCTGATCGCCGAGCAGATTATTGGGTCCATTGATGAGGATGGGTACCTGAAGCGCGACGCCGAGTCGATCATGGACGACATTCTCTTTAACCACGGCGTCGAAATCGACGAGGACGATGTGGAGCGGGTCCTCAAGCAGGTCCAGTCCCTCGATCCGGCCGGCATCGCGGCGCGGGACCTCCGGGAGTGCCTTCTGCTCCAGCTCTACCGAATGGACGCGGACGTGGGCGGCCGCGACACGGCCATCGCCATGCTGGAGGACGAGTACGAGGCCTTCACCAAAAAGCACTTCGACAAGCTCACCTCCCGGCTCGGGGTCGACGAGCGCGAGCTTAAAAGGGCCTTCGACCTCGTGCGGCAGCGTCTCGATCCCAAGCCGGGCGAGGGGACGTTCTCGGAGGAGACGAACTACATCACGCCCGACTTTACGGTGGAGTACGTGGACGGGGAGTTCGTCATTACCCTGAACGGCCGCAACGCGCCGGACCTCCACATCTCGCGCCACTACCGCCAGATGCTCCAGAAGCTGAAGGCGCAGAAGGAGTCCGACGGAGAGGGGGACGTCGACGAGGAGACGCGTGAGTTCCTGAAGAACAAGTTCGACTCGGCCCGCTGGTTCATCAATTCCATCAACCAGCGCCGCCACACCATGACGCTGGTGATGGATGCGATTGTGCAGCTGCAGGAGGACTTCTTTCGCTACGGCGAGGGGCACCTGAAGCCGATGATCCTGAAGGACGTGGCGGAGATCATCGACATGGACATCTCGACCGTGAGCCGCGTGGTGAACGGCAAGTACGTGCAGACCGAGTGGGGCGTCTACGAGCTCAAGTACTTCTTCTCCGAAGGGCTGGAGACGACCGACGGGGAGGAGGTGTCAAACAAGGAGGTGAAGGCCGAGCTTCAGCGCATCGTCGACGACGAGGACAAGACCGATCCGATGTCGGACCAGGAGCTGGCCGACGCGCTGGAGGAGAAGGGGTTTAAGATTGCCCGCCGGACGGTCTCAAAGTACCGGAAGCAGCTCGGCATCCCCGTCGCACGGCTCCGGAAGGAGATTGTGCTCGACGAGGAGGCGGCGGACGACGGGGCGGGCGACCCTGCGGACTGATCAGAAGCGCCCGTAGGACACCGACAGCGTGAGGCCCGCGAAGGGGGAGAAGGCCCCGTCCTGGACGAGGTCGTTCACCGACGTGCCCACGACGAGGCCGGGCTGCACGCGCGTCCAGTTGGCCATCAGCGACAGGGCAACATGGTGGCGCGTGCGGCGGGGCGAGGACACGACCGCCCGTCCCGTAAAGCTCAGCCCGGTGATCAACCGATCGCCTTCGCGCCAGAGCTGTGCGTCGTACTGCAGGCGCCACGCGGTTTCGTTGCTGTCGCTCGGGGAGGTGGAGGCCGGAAACGAGGCAAACGAGCCCCCGGTGCGCAGCCGCACGCTCGTGTAGCGGCCCAGGGCGAACCGGCCGTTAGCGAGGACCGAGAGCGAGAACTCGTCGCGGCGGAAGGCGGCGGTTCGGCCCATGTCGGCGCCCTGTCCCACGCGTCCGGCCCGCTGCGAGGAGGCGACCGGGAGGCGCGTCCCCACCTCAACCAGCACCGGAAGGGTGGTGCTGCTGAGGCCGAGGCCGAGATACGGGTTGCCGAGGGCCGTAGAGGAGGAGACCCCGTTTTCTCCCCCGGCGCGGGCAATGGGAAGCTCCCCGGCAAACTCGACATTGTCGCTGAGCGACACGGTGCCCGTCACAAAGGTTGCCCCCGATCCCGGACCGGCATCCGCGGGCGTATCGGGCACGAGGGTCTCAATGGCCACCTGGTTCGGGGCGTACGGGCGGGACCAGATCGTTTGGGCCTGGACGGCGGGGGCCAGTAGACTCAGCAGCAGGAGGGTGGCGAAAAGAAAGCGCATGGAGACGGGAGGGAGAGACAAAACCGAGGGAGCGGTTGCGACGTGCCCTCTCCAATGATCGGCTCCCCACCAGGTTCGGGGCCCGCGGCGGGCCTGCCGTCTCGGCCGGGGACGAGCGAAACATTGTGCATTGGAAGGGGTAGGGGGTACCCGTAACAAACAACCATCTTGTCCGACAGCCAATGGATACGAAGCAGCACGACACCCTCTCAATCGACGGCATGCACTGTGAGCACTGCGTCGACGCCGTGCGCGAGGCCCTTTCGGGCGTTGACGGCGTGAGCGTGGAGACAGTCGAGGTTGGCACCGCCACAGTGGCGTACGACCCTTCGGTGTCCTCCCGCGACCGCCTGGCCCAGGCCCTCGACGAGGCCGGATACTCCCTCGCCGAATAGCTCCACCGTCTTCTCAGTGTCCTCCCGATGCCATGCCCGTCAGCGACGCCGATCAGGAAAAAATCCGTGCCCGCCTCCGCCGCATCGAAGGCCAGATTCGGGGCCTCCAGCGAATGGTGGACGAGGACCGCTACTGCGGCGACATTCTCGATCAGATCCATTCTGTGCAGCAGGCGCTCAAGTCGGTGGGGCGCGAGATCACGCGCAACCACCTGGAGACGTGTGTGACCGACGCGCTCCGCTCCGGGGACGAGGAGGCAGCCGAGGAGACCTACGACGAAATCATGGGCCTGTTGAAGAAGGAGCTGTGACGGAGGAAGGCGAGAGGGAAGAGAGTAGAGGACGCGTGTTTTCTGTGTGCCAATCAGGATCCCTAACCCGATGAGTGACCCAACGAGGCAGACTGAGTCGACCCCACGAGACGCTGCGGCGTCCGGTGACGGCGTGCCGGCCGAGGAGGAGGCGTGCCCCGTGCCGCCGGAGACGGCGACCGGGGAGCGGCCGTCGGCCGCCGCCGAGGGGCGGCGTGTGACGCTTCCCGTACAGGGCATGTCGTGTGCGTCCTGTGCGAAGAGCGTGGAGGGGGCGCTGTCGCGGGTCGACGGCGTGGCGGGGGCGAGCGTCAACTTCGCCACCGAGCGCGCCGAGGTGGTCGTGGGCAACGGGGCGGCGGTGTCGGTCCCGGCGCTCGTTGAGGCCGTGGAGCAGAGTGGCTACGAGGTGCGGACCGCCGAGACGACCCTTACGGTGCAGGGCATGAGCTGCGCCTCGTGCGTCTCGCGGGTCGAGGACGCCCTGGCGGCCGTGGACGGGGTGCTGGAGGCGACCGTGAACCTCGCGACCGACCGCGCAACGGTGCGCTACGTGCCGGGCGTGGCCCAGCCGGCGGCCTTTACGCAGGCCATCCGCGACGTCGGCTACGAGGTTGTGGGCACGGCGGGCGACGCCGACCGCTCCGACGTCGAGAAGCAGGCGCGCGAGGACGAGAAGCAGTCCATGAAGCGCCGGTTTTTCTGGGCGCTCGCCTTTGCGGTGCCCGTCTTTGTGCTGGAGATGGGCTTCATGCACGTACCGGCGATGGAGGCCTGGATCACCGACCTCGTGTCCACGCAGACGCTCTACTACGTGCTGTTTGCGCTCACGTCGGTCGTCATGTTCGGGCCGGGGCGGTACTTCTTCCGGCACGGGTGGCCCGCACTCAGGAGCGGGAGCCCCGACATGAACACGCTCGTGATGATGGGGACCTCGGCGGCGTACGGCTACTCGGTCGTGGCCACGTTCCTGCCGGGCGTGCTGCCGGCGGGCACGGTGCACGTCTACTACGAGGCCGCGGCCGTGATCATCACCCTCATCCTGGCCGGCAATTACATGGAGGCCCTCGCGAAGGGCCGCGCCAGCGACGCCATTCGCAAACTCCTGAACCTGCAGGCCACCACGGCGCGGGTCGTGCGCGACGGGGAGGAAGAGGAGGTGGACGTGCGCGACGTGGTGCCCGGCGACGTGATCCGCGTGCGGCCCGGCGAGAAGGTGCCGGTCGACGGCGAGGTGCTCGACGGCCAGTCGCACGTGGACGAGTCGATGGTGACGGGCGAGCCGGAGCCGGTGCGCAAGACGGAGGGCGACGAGGTGGTGGGCGGCACGATTAACGAGACGGGCAGCTTCACCTTCCGCGCCACCCGGGTGGGGGAGGAGACGGTGCTCTCCCAAATTGTGGAGATGGTAGAGCAGGCCCAGGGCTCGGCCCCGCCCATCCAGTCGCTTGCCGACCGCGTGGTCAAGGTGTTCGTGCCGTTCGTGCTCGCGGTGGCGGCGCTCACGTTCGGGGTCTGGATGGTGTTTGGCCCGGACCCCGTGCTCACGTTCGCGCTCGTGACGGCGGTGTCCGTCCTCATCATTGCCTGCCCGTGCGCCATGGGGATCGCCACGCCGATTTCGGTGATGGTGGGCACGGGGCGGGCGGCCGAGCTGGGCGTGTACGTGCGGGAGGGAGAGGCGCTGCAGGCCCTCCACGCCGCCGACCTCGTGGCGTTCGACAAGACGGGCACGCTCACGAAGGGGCGCCCCGAGGTGACGGATGTGCGGCCGCTGGGGGCCTTTAGCGAGCGGAGCGTGCTGCGCTGGGCCGCCGCCGTAGAAGCCCAGTCCGAGCACCCGATCGGGGCCGCGCTCGTGAGCCGGGCGGAGAACGACGCCCTCGACCTGCCGGACGCCACCGACTTCGAGGCCGTCCCGGGGCACGGCGTGACGGCGACGGTGGAGGGCAAGACCGTTGCGGTGGGCGCCGCCCGCCTGATGGAGCAGGAAGGCGTTTCGGTCTCCGCCGAGGCGGAAGAGACGGCGAACCGGCTGGCCGACGCCGCCAAGACGCCGATCTACGTGGCGGTGGACGGCACGCTGGCCGCCGTGGTGGCGGTGGCCGACCCGATCAAGGACTCGACGCCCGCCGCGCTCGACGCGCTGCACCAGCTCGGCATCGAGATCGCCATGATCACGGGCGACGACGAGCGGACCGCACAGGCCATCGCCCGCGAGTTGGGGATCGACCGGGTCCAGGCGGAGGTGCTGCCCAATGAAAAGGCCGAGGCCGTGGAGGCCTTTCAGGCCGACGGGCAAACCGTGGCCTTCGTGGGCGACGGCATCAACGACGCGCCCGCCCTCGCCCAGGCCGACGTAGGCATTGCCATCGGCACGGGGACCGACGTGGCCATCGAGAGCGGCGACATCGTCCTCATGGCGGGCGACCTGCGCGGGGTCCCGAACGCGGTGCACCTGTCGCAGGCCACGCTCCGCAACATCAAGCAGAATCTGTTCTGGGCGTTTGCCTACAATGTGATCCTCATTCCGGTGGCCGCGGGCGTGCTCTACCCGGCGTTCGGCCTGCTGTTGTCGCCGGCCCTCGCGGCCCTCGCGATGGTGCTCTCCGACCTCTTTGTGGTGGGCAACGCGCTGCGCCTGCGCCGCTTGCGGGCACTGCTGTCGACCTCGCCGGCGTCGGCTACGGCCTAGGCCGGGGAACGCCCCTTCGAGCAGGGGGTGTCGGCGGGGTCAACCTGCGGTCGGTCGTTGACGGTCGTGAAGAGAGAAGAGGCGGCAGCAGAAACGCAATACTGGGGGGCGCATTGAAGACTTCACCAACTCATGTATTCACTCAATTCAAGCTGTGATGCCTATGTCGTCGAGTTCATTTGCCCTGGTCCGTCGTCTGTGTTCGCGAGCCTCCGTCGTTGCGGGCCTTGCCGTTCTGTTGGTCGCCTGCGGGGGCGGCGAGGGCAAACAGTCCAATGCCGGCGAAACGACCACGGCGTCGTCTGCGCCCGACACCATTGAAATTGCGATGACCGACTACGGCTACGAGCCGTCCGAGGTGCGTGTGACGGCGGGGGAGGAGGTGACCCTCCGGTTCACGAACGAGGGCAGCGTGGAGCACTACTTCGTCGTGGGCGACACGATTGCCAGCAGCCAAGACGGCTTTGAGCAAAACCTCTTCAGCGGCGTCTCGATCACGAAAAACAAGCAGACCGATGGGGCCGACGACGAAGAGGAGGAGCACGAGGAAGAGGAAGGCGGCCACGAGAACGTCTTTGAGTTACCGCCTGGAGGCAGCGGCTCCATGACGTTTACCCTTCCGGCGGCGAAGGCCGGCACGTACACCATCGCGTGCTTTGAGACCACAGGGGGAGAGAAGCACTATCAGATGGGCATGGAGGGAACGCTCACGGTGACGGCACCGGAGGCCGAATAGCGCCTGATCCCGTACACGGACGGAACGGGTCAGAAACGGGCGGTTCGTGGTGTTCGGGAAACAGCCCCCCCTACCCCCTGGCCTGCATCCACTGATCGCCAAGAATAGGAACGGCCCTATGAGGAACCAGTCCTCCACGTATCGGCTCGCCGCGGCCCTTCTGGCGGTGGTGTTTGGGCTGGCGTGGAGCGCGCCGGTGGTTCAGGCCGTCTGTGTCCCCGCCGGGCCGGGATCGTCGAGCCACTGTGGGACGTCCGAGTCCGCGGAGCATTGTGAGAGGGCCCAGGGCGCCGTTTCCGCGGGGTGGGCGGCCCACCGTGCGAATCAGGAGTTGCGCACGACGACGGACGTGGAGCCGTCGCCTGCCGGTGAGGAGGGAACTGGGAGCGTACGACTCGCACAGACAGCGAGCACCACATCCATTCCGCTGTCGCGGCGCGCCGTCCATCGCGCGGTTCGTCGTCACGCCCATGTCGGGGTGTGGCTTGAATGAGTAGGGTGGAGGTGTCCCCGCCCCGCCGGTGATTGTCTCACCGCAGTGACGGAAGCGGGGAGCCTCCAACAGTCGGTTTCCGGGACTCCGCACGGGGTCCCGTTCCTGTGTGACTGCCACTGTACCCTACTCCGCCCCTATGCCTACTGACGACGCCTCCCCCGAATCCCCCCCAGCCGCACCCTCGTGGACCGAGTCCCCGGCCGACGAGGCCGCTCCCGCTCCCCTCAACCGCCGCGACTTTTTACGCAGCACGGGGGCCTTCGCTGTCCTAATGGGGGCCCAGACCCTCCTGCCGACCTGGGCCCACGCGTCCGGTTCAGCCCCGGCGGGCGGCCTCACTGCACTAGGCCCCACACGTCGCGCCGGCCGCCGCGTCGAATACGACATCACCATCGATCGGACGCCCTTTGAGGTGGCAGGGAAACGGGCGACCGCCATTACGATGAACGGCACCGTGCCCGGGCCGCTGATTCGCCTGCAGGAGGGCGAGGAGGTGGTGCTGCGCTACCACAACGCGCTCGACGAGGAGACGTCCATCCACTGGCACGGGCTCCTGCTGCCCAACCGGTTCGATGGCGTGCCCCAGGTGAACTACCCCGGCGTGCCGCCCGGGGAGACCTTCGAGGCGGGCCCCTTCGAGGTCCGCCAGTACGGCACCTACTGGTACCACAGCCACTCTGGCCTGCAGGAGCAGCTGGGCCACTACGGGCCGCTGGTGATTGACCCGGCCGAGGGGACGCCGTTCGAGTACGACCGGGAGCACGTCGTCGTGCTGTCGGACTGGGCCCACGACGACCCGTACCAGATCCTGGCAAATCTGAAGAAGGGGGAGCACTACTACAACTTTCAGCAGCAGACCGTCGGCGAGTTCTGGTCGGACGTGTCGGAGGAGGGGTTCTGGGACACGCTCAAGAACCGCCTCGGCTGGGACCGGATGCGGATGAGCGCCACCGATCTGTCGGCCGTCCGGGCGCCCACCTACACCTACCTCCTGAACGGCCAGGCGCCGGGCGCCAACTGGACCGGCCTCTTCACTCCGGGCGAACGGGTGCGCCTACGGGTCATCAATGCCAGTGCCGCGTCCATCTTCGACGTGCGGGTGCCGGGGCTGGAGATGGACGTGGTGCAGGTGAGTGGGCAGAACGTCGAGCCGGTCGCGACCGACGAGTTTCGGATCGGGACGGCCGAGCGCTACGATGTGATTGTGGAGCCGACCGACGACCGCGCCTACACCGTCTTCGCCGAGTCGCTGGACCGCAGCGGCTACGCCCGAGGCACGCTTGCTCCGCGGGAGGGCATGGACGGTCCCGTCCCCGAGCTCCGCGAGCGGCCCACCCTCACGATGGCCGCGATGGGCATGGGCGGCATGGGGGAGGGCGACATGGAGGACATGAAGCAGGGAGGCATGGACGGCATGAGCGAGAGGGACCACGGCGACATGGACCACGGCGACAGGTCGGGAGACATGAGCGGCAGTATGGGAGGCGGGGATGGCGACGGACTCCGCCCGCCGGGCACGCTCCCCGAGCCGGTCATGCACGATCCGGACGAGACCCACGGCCCTGCGGAAGCCGGCCTGCCGATGATGACGCAGTCGCGGCTGCACGAGCCCGGCATTGGCCTGGGCGACGACGGCTGGCGCGTGCTCACCTACGATCAGCTCAAGGCGGCGGACGAGAAGGACGCGTTCCGGGCGCCCGATCGGGAGATCGAACTGCACCTGACCGGCAACATGGAGCGTTTCATGTGGGGCCTCAACGGGGTCGAGTTCTCCGACGCCGATCCCATCCGCGTCGAGCACGACGAGCGCGTGCGCCTCACCATGGTGAACGACACCATGATGAACCACCCGATGCACCTGCACGGGCAGTTCATGGAGCTCGAGAATGGGCACGGGGAGCGGGCGCCCCTCCTCGACACGATCACCGTAAAGCCCGCCGAGCGGGTGTCGCTTCTCATCGACGGCCACGAGAAGGGCCCGTGGTTTTTCCACTGCCACATCCTCTACCACATGGATGCGGGCATGGCCCGCGTCTTCTACGTCGAACCCGCGCCCGAAAGCGACAACGAATTCTACTACGATCAGGTGACGTAGCACGCCTCTTCGTCGCTTCTGCTCCCCTCACCGCCCCCAAGATGATGATTCGTTTTGTGCAGTACTCCGTCGGACTTCTCCTTGTGGCCACGCTCTGGGTCGGCGGCACGCCGCACTCCGCCCAGGCCCAGACCATGGACGACACCCCGCGCGCCTTCCTGCTCTTTCACAAGCTCGAATACGTTCCCGGCCCCGCCGAGCGGCCCGTGGAGCTGGAGGCCACCAGCTGGATTGGCGGAGACATCAATCGGTTGTGGCTCCGCGGGGAAGGGGAGGCATCGACCATTCGCCGAGAAGGAGACGTGGAGGCCGAGGCGCTCTACGGCCGTCTCGTCAGCCCCTTCTTCGATGCGGTGGCGGGGGCCCGCGTCGACCGGCGCTGGGGCGACGGCGGGGACACCCGCGGCTTCCTGGCGGTGGGACTGCAGGGCCTGGCCCCGTATCAGTTTGAGGTCGAGCCCACCCTCTACGTCAGCCACGAGGGGGACGTGTCGGCCCAGTTCGCGGCCAGCTACCACGTCCTGTTCACGCAGCGGCTGAAGCTGGAGTCGGAGCTGGAGACGAAGGTGGCGCTGCAGGAGGTGCCCGAGTGGGGCGTCGGCACCGGCGTCAACGACCTGGGCCTTGGCGTCCGCCTGCGGTACGAATTCCACCGCAAGGTCGCCCCCTACGTCGGCTACG
The DNA here is from genome assembly GCA_002894685.1 of Salinivenus lutea. GTDB lineage: Bacteria > Bacteroidota > Rhodothermia > Rhodothermales > Salinibacteraceae > Salinibacter > Salinibacter luteus. The sequence continues at coordinate 43,952 of NCRC01000025.1, read as the reverse complement.
ACCACAGCTGGGCGTTCGGGGAGACGGCCGATTTTGCCGGGGGCGACGCCAGCAGCGGCGCCTTCGTGTTCGGGGTTCGCCTTTGGCGCTGATCGGAGCGCGCTCGCTTGTCCTCGTGATTACTGTCCTCGCCCCCCCGCTGATTTTATGCCGAAGTCCACGCACCAAGATCCGTCCGTGACCGCCCAGTACGACGGCTGGGCGCGGGTGTACGACCTGTTCTGGCGTCGGTACATGAACCGCACGCTGCCGGTCGCCGGGCGCACGGCGGCCGTGGCCCCGGCCGAGCGTGTTCTCGACCTGGCGTGTGGAACCGGGGAGCTGTTGCGCCGCCTCGCGGCGGCCGCCCCCGAAGCGGAGCTGACAGGGGTGGACCTGGCCCCGAACATGGTCGACCAGTCCCGACGCAAGCTCGCAAATGAGCCGAACGTGCAGGTCGAACAGGCTGACGCCCATGACCTTCCGTATGCGGACGACACGTTCGACGTGGTCGTGTGCGCCAATACGTTTCACTACTTTACCCACCCGGAGCAGGTGCTGGGAGAGGTGCGCCGCGTGCTGGGCCCGGAGGGACGGCTCGTGCTTCTGGACTGGTGCCGCGACTTCTGGACGTGCCAGATGATGGACGTGGTGCTCCAGTACGTGGACCCGGCGTACGAAACGTGCTACACCCGTGCCGAGCTTACGAGCCTACTGGAACGCGCCTCGTTCGAGGTTCCGGATGCGTTTCGGTACCGTTTTGACGTTGTGTGGGGAATGATGGTGGTCGTCGCCCGTCCCGCCTTCGAGTAACGTCCACGTGTCGTCATATCGCCTGACGCTCTCTCTTCCGATGCCCCACGACCACGGCCCCACCGACGATTCCGAAGGCGCGCCGTCCCACGACGGCTCCGAGGAGCACGCGGACGGACACGACCCTCACGAGCACCACGCCGAGATGGTGAAGGACTACCGCCGCCGCTTCTTCGTGAGCCTGGCGGCGACCGTGCCCATCCTCGCCCTCAGCCCCATGATTCAGCAGTGGCTGGGGCTGGGCGACACCCTCGGCTTTGCGGGCGACACGATGGGGCTTCTCGCGCTCTCCACCTTCGTCTACGGCTACGGCGGCTGGCCCTTTCTCACCGGCCTGGTCGACGAGCTACGGGCGCGCACGCCGGGCATGATGACGCTCGTGGCGTTCGCCATCACGGTCGCGTACGCCTACAGCGCTGCGGTGGCCCTCGGCGTGCCGGGGCAGATGTTCTTCTGGGAAACCGCCACGCTGATCGACCTGATGCTGGTGGGGCACTGGATCGAGATGCGGTCGGTGATGGGGGCGAGCCGGGCGCTGGAGGAGCTCGCGCGCCTCATGCCGAACACGGCCCATCGAATTACCGAGGGGGGCGAGACCGAGGAGGTCCCGATTGCCGACCTGGCGCCCGGCGATCGGGTGCGCGTCAAATCCGGTGAGAAGGTCCCGGCGGACGGGACGGTGGTGGAGGGGCGGTCGAGCGTCAACGAGAGCATGCTCACCGGCGAGAGTGTGCCCGTGGAGAAGACCGAAGGCGACGACGTGATTGCGGGGGCGGTCAACGGCACCGGCTCGCTCGTCGTGGCGGTCGAGAAGACCGGCGAGAGCAGCTACCTGAACCAGGTCATCGGGCTCGTTCGCGAGGCGCAGGCGTCGCGGAGCCGGACGCAGAACCTGGCGGACCGGGCGGCCTACTGGCTCACGCTGATCGCGCTCACGGCGGGGGCGCTGACGTTTGGGACGTGGTACGCCGCGCTCGATGAGACCTTCGTCTTCAGCCTGGAACGGGCCGTAACGGTCATGGTGATCACCTGCCCGCACGCCCTGGGCCTCGCCATCCCGCTCGTGGTGTCCGTGAGTACCGGCCTCGGGGCCCAGCGCGGCCTGCTGATTCGCGACCGTGGCGCGTTCGAGCAGGCGCGCACCCTCGACACGGTTGTGTTCGACAAGACGGGCACGCTCACGGAAGGACGCTTCGGGGTCACCGACGTGCTCGTCTTTGGAGACACCGGGGCGGCGGATGTGCTCCGCCTGGCGGCGGCTGTGGAGCAGCACAGCGAACATCCGATTGCGGCGGGCATCCTCCGGGAAGCGGAGGACGAGGGGCTCGACGTGCCGGACGCCGCCGGCTTTGAGGCGCTCACGGGCACGGGCGTGCGGGCCACGGTGGGGGGCACCGAGGTGCGCGTGCTGAGTCCGGGGGCCGCCGCGGACGAGACGGACCTGCCCCAGCACGACGCCCAGTCGCTCCAGAATCAGGGCAAAACCGTCGTGTACGTCGTGCGGGACGGGGTAGCGCTCGGGGCGCTGGCCCTGGCCGACGTCATCCGCGAGGAATCGCGCGAGGCGATCGAGACGCTGCACGCTCTGGGCATCGACGTGGTGATGCTCACGGGCGACAACGAACGGGTCGCGCAGTGGGTGGCCGACGAGCTGGGCGTGGATCGCGTGATTGCGGAGGTGCTCCCGGACGAGAAAAGCGATGTGATCAAGGAGCTGCAGGCGGAGGGGCGGGTCGTGGCGATGACGGGCGACGGCGTGAACGACGCGCCGGCCCTCGCCACCGCGGACGTTGGCATTGCCATTGGCGCCGGGACGGACGTGGCGGTGGAGACCGCGGACATCGTACTGGTAGAGAGCGACCCGCGCGACGCGGTCGACGTCATTCGCCTGGCGCAGGCCACGTACCGCAAGATGGTGCAGAATCTGTGGTGGGCCACCGGCTACAACGTGGTCGCCATTCCGCTGGCGGCGGGCGTGCTCGCCACGGCGGGCATTCTGCTGAGTCCGGCCGTCGGCGCCGTGCTCATGAGCCTCAGCACGGTGATCGTGGCGGTCAACGCGCGCTTCCTGTCGTTGGACTAGTGGCACATGCGGGACGCAGCGGGTGGCGCACTCGGGGGCGGGGGATTGGCCGAGAGGAAACGGATGGGGTGGACGACCGCCGAACGGGTCGGAAGACGGGGGCGACCGGTCGCGGAATGTGTGATCTTGATTCTGCGGGAGACCCTCTGCTCAGGACGTCGTCGCTGCGTGGGGGCGAGAGGGTCCGTTCCGCCGTCCTCCCCATTTCGCTGATCGGTGTTTCTCATGACTGTCTCCGCTGTATGTCGTCTCCTCCGACTCGGGGGCCCTCTCGTGCTTGGCCTTTTGCTGGCCGCTCCGCCTGCGCTGGGGCAGGAGGGAGCGTACGGGGCGGTCGATTTTCCAACGTCCTGCGCGCCGGAGGCCCAGGCGTCCTTCGACACGGGGCTTGCCCTGCTCCACCACATGATGTACGAGCAGGCGGCCGGTCATTTTGAGGCGGCGGCCACGGCGGACGCCTCCTGCGCCATGGCCCACTGGGGCGTGGCGATGACGCAGCTGCGCCCGCTCTGGGCGCCCCCGACGGACGCGGAGTTCACGAGGGGACGGGCCGCCCTCGAACAGGCCCGCGCACTGAAAGCGGGGACTGAGCGGGAGCAGGCGTACATAGACGCCCTGGCGGCCTACTACACGGCGGCCGAGGCCGGATCGCACCGCGACGGGGTGCGGGCGTGGGAGACGGCTCAGCGCGCCCTCCACGAGGCCCATGCGGGCGACGTGGACGCCGCGGCGTTCTGGGCCCTGGCGCACCTCGCGACGGCCCCGCCGGAGGACAGCACCTTTGCCCATCAGCAACGGGCCGGCGCCGTGCTGGAGGCGCGCCTGGACACGGCGCCCCGTCACCCCGGGCTGTTCCACTACCTGATCCACGCCTACGACAACCCGGTCCTCGCGGAGAACGCCGTCGACGTGGCCCGGGCGTACGACACGCTGGCGCCCGACGTCCCGCACGCCCTCCACATGCCGAGTCACATTTTCGTGCGGCTCGGCGTCTGGCCGGATGTGATCGCGTGGAACCGGCGCTCGGCCGACGCGGCGCTCCGACAGTCGCCCGAGGCCTACACGTCGCTGCACCACGCCCACGCGCTGGACTACATGATGTACGCCTACCTGCAGCGGGGCGACGATCAGAAGGCAAAAGCAGCGCTGGATGAACTGTTGGGCGTCGAGGCGTACCAGCCGCACCCCGCGGCGGCGTACGGCATCGCCGCGGCCCAGGCCCGGTACGCCCTGGAACGACGACAGTGGGCGGAGGCGGCGGCCTTGCCCCTGCGCGTCCACGACACGTTTCCCTGGGAGGATTTCTCGGAGCACGAGGCCATCACGTACTGGGCGCGCGGACTGGGCGCCGCCCGGAGCGGGGATTTGACGATGGCCCGAGCAATGGTGGACACACTGGAGGCCATCCACGGGCGGACGCTGGAGAAGGGGGAAGACTACTGGGCCCTGCACGTGGAGGTCCGCCGCACAACGGTGCAGGCCTGGATTGCCCACGCCGCGGGCGACTCCGATCGCGCCCTGACGCTCATGCGGGCGGCGGCCGACCGGGAGGACTCGGTCGACAAGCACCCGATTACGCCGAGCGCCGTGCTTCCGGCCCGCGAGCTGCTGGGCGATCTGCTACGGGCCGTCGACCGGCCCGCGGAGGCGCTTGCGGCCTATCGGGCGGCGCTGGCGGTATCGCCCAACCGGTTCCACAGCCTGTACGGGGCCGGGCGGGCGGCGGAGGCGGCGGGCCAACCGGAGAGGGCCCGACTGTACTATACCGCCCTCACCGAAGGGGTTGAGCCGGCGGACGCCGAGCGGGGAGCGCTGATGCACGCCCGGGCGGTCCTGGGCGAGCGGTAGAGAAGCCGCAGGGCGGGAAGCGGAATTTCGGAGGAGAACGGGGGCCGACCACGAAGCTCGATTGAATCCAGAGGAGAAATTGACCATATTAGACAAGTGCCGTTTTTCGTGTCTGGTCCGTTCTCCCGTCGTCCTGCCCGCCCCATGATTGACTCCGTCCCCTCCCCTCGCATCGCGCCCGCTGGATCGCGCGAAGAGCGTGTCGCCCTTCTGGAAGCGCTTCGCTCGGCCTTCGACGGGCTCGACACCGAGTACCCCCTTGCGAACGGCGGCACGGCCCGCCGCACCTACCTCGACAGCGCGGCCTCCACCCTCCGCTGCACGGTGGCCGACGACATCGTGCGCCGCGCGCTCCGGCACTACGCCAACACGCACTCGCAGCTCCACTTCGGGGCGCGCATCATGACGCACCTCTACCACCAGGCCCACGAGATTGTGGGCAACTTCGTGGATGCGTCGGACGACTACACGGTCGTCTTTGGCGGCAGCGGCGTGACCGCCGGGCTCAACCGCATGGCGCGGGTGCTGGCCGAGCGGCGTCCCGAGCGCGACGTGGTCATCACCACGCTCATGGAGCACCACGCCAACGACCTGCCCCACCGCAAGCACGTCGGCAATGTCGTCCACGTGCCGCTGGAGAAGGACCCGGACGGCGACGCGGGGCGCGTGGACGTGGCGGCCCTGCGGCGGGCGATCGACGAGCACGCGGATCGACTCAACTACGTCGCCGTCACCGCGGCCTCGAACGTGACCGGCGTCATCAACCCGGTGCACGAGATTGCGCGGATGGCCCACGACGCGGGGGCGCTCTGCGTGGTCGACGCGGCGCAGTCGGCGGCTCACCTGCCGCTCAGCGTGCAGGGGAACGAGCCGGCCGAGGCCCTCGACGTGCTCTGCATGAGTGGACACAAGATCTACGCCCCGGGCAGCCCCGGCGTCACCGTCGCCCGAAAGGCCCTCTTTGAAGGCCTGGAGCCGCAGGAGGTGGGCGGCGGCATTGTGGACCGGGTGGAGACGGATCACTACGAGATCACGGACGCGCTGCCGGAGCGGGAGGAGGCCGGCACGCCCAACCTCCCGGGCGCCCTTCGGCTGGCCGCGACGCTCCAGCTGCTCGGCCGCATTGGGATGGACGTGGTCGAAGACGATGAGCGCCAGCTCACGCAGTATGCCCTGGAGAAGCTGGAGGCCCTCGACGGGCTGACGCTCTACGGCTCGCACCGCCTGGAGGTGGCCGACCGCATCGGCGTCATCACCTTCAACCTCGACGCCCTACCGCACGGGCTCGTGGCCGCGGCGCTGAACGATCACTTCGGCATCGCGGTGCGCAACGCGTGCTTCTGCGCCCAGCCCTTCGTCCGCGACCTGCTGGGGCGCACGGGCGGCGACGGGGCGCCCGCGGACCAATGCGGCCCCGAGACGCAGCCGGGGATGGTGCGCGTGTCGTTCGGGCTCTACAACACGACCGACGATGTGGACGCCGTGGTTGATGCGCTGGCGGACCTCACGGCGCGTCCCACAGAGTACCGCACACGCTACCGACCGGCACGGGACGGCAGCGGCGACTGGGTACACCGCGAGTTCGAGCATCCGCCCGAAGCCTCCTTCTCGCTGACGGAGGCGGTGGACGGCTGGCTGGACGAGGCGTAGCCCGGGCCTACGCGGCGTCGGCCACGGCCTCGTTCACGACGTCCTCCTGCACGTTGCGCGGCATCTGCTCGTAGTGGCTGAACCGGGTCTGGTGCAGGCCGCGCCCCTGCGTGACGGAGCGGAGCGCCATGGCGTACTTGTGCAGCTCGGCCTCGGGCACCTCGGCCCGGATGCGCTGGAGCGGCCCCTGGGCGTCGATGCCCTGAATGCGGCCGCGCCGGGCGTTGAGGTCGCTAATGACGTCGCCCGTGTACTCGTCGGGCGTGGTGACGCGCACCGTGTGGATCGGCTCCAGGAGCGCCGGGTCGGCCTCGTCGAACGCCTGCCGGAAGCACTCGTACGCCGCCCGCTTGAAGGCCGCCTCGTTCGAGTCGACCGGGTGCATGCCCCCGTCGTAGATCACGACCCGAACGTCGCCGACCGGGAATCCCGCCATGGGGCCCTCCTCCATGACATTGAGGACCCCCTTCTGAATGGACGAGAAGAACTTGTTCATGTCGATGACGCCGCCCTTGATGGCGTCGACAAAGTGCACGGTGGCGTCCCAGTCCGTTTCGATCGTCTCTTCGCCCCGGACCTCTACGTCGTCCGGCGCCACGAAATCGCCCTCCAGTGGCTCCACCAGCAGGGCGATGTCGGCAAACTCGCCGGCCCCGCCCGACTGTTTTTTGTGGCGGTACGAGGCCCGCGCCCGGTGTTGAATCGTCTCGCGGTAGGAGATGCGCGGCTTCACAAACTCCACCTCCACGCCGGCGCGGCGCTTAAGGCGCGACTGGGCGATCTGGAGGTGCATCTCGCCCTGCCCGCTCAGAATGAGCTGGTTGAGCAGGGCATCGTGCTCGAATGAGAGCGACGGGTCCTCCGCCGTGATCTGGTGGAGGCCCCGCGCGAGTTTGTCTTCTTTGCCGCTCTGGGTGGCCTCCACGGCCATGCGGTAGCGCGGCTCGGGGAACTGGATGGGGGGGAGGACGACATCCGAATCGGGGGCTCGGAGCGTGTCGTTCGTGTTGGTGTCGTCGAGCTTCACGAGGGCGCCCAGGTCGCCAGCCATGAGGCGGGGCACGGTGTTGCGGTCCTCGCCGTTGAGCACGTACATCTGCCCGATGCGCTCGGTGGCCCCGGTCGTGGCGTTTTCGAGGTCCTGCCCCGATTCCAGGGTGCCGTTGTAGACGCGGACGAACGAGTACTCTCCCACGTGCTCCTGCTCCATGGTGCGGTAGACGAACGCGACGGGATTGGCGTCCGGGTCGGGGGCCAGGCGGTCGCCGCGCTCGGTTTTGACGGGGCGGTCGGCCGGGGAGGGGCACACGCGATCGATGAAGTGGAGGAGCCGCCAGACGCCCACGCCCTCGGTCGCGCTCGTCACGAAGATGGGAAAGAGCTCCCGCTCCAGCATGGCTTCGTGCAGGCCGTCGCGCATCTGATCCTCCGTGAGTTGGCCCTGCTCGAAGTACGTTTCCATGAGCGCCTCGTCCTGCGCGGCAATGTCCTCCACAAGCGTCTGGTGGCGCTCCTGCGCCTCGTCCTGGAACGCATCGTCGATGGGCTGCACCTCCGGTTCGGTCTCGCCCTCCGGAAAGTAGAGCTGCTGCATGCGGAGCACGTCGATGACGGTGCGGCTGCCCTCGCCGGCGGGCATCTGCACGACGGTCGCCCCGGCGCCGAACCGATCCTCGATCTCGTCGACCAGAGAGCGGAAGTGGGCGCTGGACTGGTCGAGGTGATTCACGACGAAGAGGGAGGGCGTCTCCATCTGCTCGCCGTACGTCCAGGCCGTTTCGGTGCCGACCTCCACGCCCGAGCGGGCGTCCATCACGTAGAGCGCCGTGTCGGCCACCGTCATGCTCGCAATCACCTCGCTCGAAAAGTCGGGGTAGCCGGGCGTGTCCAGAATGTTGACCTTCGTTCCGTTCCAGTCGGCGTGCAGGAGCGACGCAAAGATCGACATGCTGCGGTCCTGCTCGGCCTGGTGGTGGTCGCTGGTCGTGGTGCCGTCGGGCACGGAGCCGGGGCGGCCGATCATGCCGCTGGCGTGGAGCATGGCCTCGGCGAGGGCGGTTTTGCCGCTGCCCTGGTGGCCGACCAGGGCGATGTTGCGGAGGGCGTCGGGGGTGGAGGGCGTCATCGGATCGCTGCGCGTTGTGGAAGGAGCGGGACCGGCGGGGCGAGGCAACTGAAAGCGCTTCTTTAAACTTACACATTAGAAGAGGCGAATCAAGGGGAGGCAAGGGCTGTGCGCCGGCCGGGGGCGGGCCCGCCCCCGAAACACCGCTCCGGGGCGGGGGGTTGGAGCCGTCCGCATCCTCTAAACGCCGCACGCCCGCTCCTATGAAAAAGTACCTGATTGCCTTCGGTGTCGGTGTCGTCCTGGCGGCGCTGGGCCTGGGCGCGTACCTCCAGTTTGGCTCGGCGGCGTCGGCAAATCTGCCGACAGTCACGGTCTACAAGAGCCCCACCTGCAATTGCTGCTCGAAATGGGTGACGCATCTCGAGGAGAACGGATTCGAGGTCAACGTAGACAGCCGCATGAACATGCAGCCGGTGAAGCAACAGCTCGGCGTGCCGGGGGGGCTGGCGTCCTGCCATACGGCCACCGTGGGCGGGTACGTGGTGGAGGGGCACGTGCCGGCGCAGGATGTGAAGCGGCTGCTGAGCAAAACGCCGGAGGTGCGCGGGATTGGCGTGCCGGGCATGCCCATCGGGTCGCCGGGGATGGAGCGGGGCAACCAGGTGGAGCCGTACTCGGTGATGAGCTTCACGGCGGCCGGAGACACCTCCGTGTTCGCGACGTACGGTCAGCAGTAGGCATCAATGACCTCGTTTTCCCTTTTTTCTACGATTGATGGTGGCGCCCGCTGGGGACGGGGACTGATCGTCCTGCTGGCGCTTGGGCTTGCGGCCTGTGGCGGGAGCGCATCCGGCCCGTCGGGGTACGAGCAGGAGGTGATGCAGGAACGGGTGCAGCGCGACATGCAGATGCGCGAAGATGAGAGCGTCCTGCCGCCCGGCCGACGAAGTGCCTTCCGCGGGCTCGACTACTACCCGGTGGACACCACCCACCGGTACGTCGTCTCGCTCCAGCGTCGGTCCTCGCCGGATACCGTGTGGATCCCGGAGAGCACGGGAGACCTCAATCCACAACTCCGGGTGGGCCAGATCCAGGTGCCGTTCTCGAATGCGGGGCAGGCCCTGACGGTGTTTCGCGGGACGAGCGACGACCCGCGCGGGCGCCTGTGGGTGCCGTTTGCGGACGCCACCAATGCGGATTCGACGTACGAGGCGGGGCGCTACATAGACCTGACGCGCACGGACGGCGACTCGGTCATCGTCGACTTCAATCGGGCCTACAACCCCACCTGCGCCTACAACCCCGACTTTGCGTGTCCGCTCCCGCCCCGCGAAAATCGACTTGACCAACCCGTGCGGGCAGGCGAGAAGCGCCCGCAGTTTTCGGGAAGATAGCCGTGGGCGATGGGCCTCGATCCGCCATCTGTTGGGGGCGGATTCGATCCCCGGAGCGGGTCCCGCCTCCGTTCCACAGCCCGCCCCGCGTCGTCTCTTCACGAACCAGTCCACTGCCACCCCCGTGTTGCTCCTCGCCCTCGAAACCGCCACCGACACGTGCGGGGTTGCCGTGTGGACGGACGACCACGTGACGGCTCAGAGTCACCTGCACCGTCCCCGGATTCACGCCAAGCGACTCACCCCGTTGGTTGAGGACGTGCTGGCCCACGCCGGGGCCGATCGCTCGGCGCTCGATGCCGTGGCCGTATCGATGGGGCCGGGCTCCTACACGGGCCTGCGCATCGGGGTAAGCACGGCGAAGGGCTGGGCGAGGGCCGCCGATGCGGACCTGGTTGGGGTCCCGACGCTGGAGGCGTACGCGGCGTGCCTGCGGCCGATGGTTGCCCCGGGCGATGTCGTTGCGCCGCTGCTCGACGCCCGCCGCGACGAGGTGTACGCGGGGGCGTACCGCTGCACGGCCGAGGGGCTCGTCTCTCACGCCGAGACGACTGCGCTCACCGTGGATGATGTGCCCGCGTGGCTCGGGGACGTCAACGGGCAGCTCTGGGTGGTGGGCGACGGTGGGGAGAAGAGCCGGTCCGTCCTTGCGGCGGCGTACACGCCGCGGGTGCTCCCCCCCGACGAGGTGTCTCCCTCGGCCGCCTGGGTGGCCCGGCGGGGCCACGCCCGCCTCCAGGCAAAGGGACCGGACGACCGGGCGTCGTTTGAGCCGCTCTACGTGAAGGACGTGCACGCCACCCCGTCCCCGTCGCCCTTCGCGTGACCGCCACCCCTGGATTTTGCGCCCCCCATTTTGGATCTTCGGGGAGTGCGCCGTACCGCGCGGGGACCCTCGCACTCGTCAGTTTCTCTTTCCAAGTCCACACGGTTATGCCCTGGTTTCGTCGCGAAAAGGCCGGCATCCGCACCACCCGAGAAGAACAAAATGAGATGCCGGAAGGCCAGTGGGTGAAGTGTCCCAAGACGGGCGAGATCACGAATCGGCGGGAGCTGGAGGAGAACCTGCTCGTCTTTCCGGGCTCGGGCCACCATTTCGGGATGGAGAGCCGCCGGTACTTCCAGTTCCTCTTCGACGACGGGGACTACGACCTCCACGACACGGATCTCCGCTCGGTGGATGCCCTCCAGTTTGAGGACCGCAAGCCCTATGCGCAGCGGCTGGAGGAGGCCCGCGAGAAGACGGGGCAGAACGAGGCGGCCCAGGCTGCGACCGGCACAATTGGCGGCCACGCCGTGTCGATGGCCGGCATGGACTTTGGCTTTATTGGGGGGTCGATGGGGTCGGTGGTGGGAGAGGTGGTGGCGCGGGCCATCAAACGGGCCTACACGGAAAAGATGCCGCTCATCACGATTGCGCAGAGCGGGGGCGCCCGCATGATGGAGGGCGCGCTGAGCCTCATGCAGATGGCCAAGACGAGTGCCCACCTCACGCGCCTCGACGAGGCCGGGCTGCCCTACATTTCAATCTTTACGCACCCCACCACGGGAGGGGTCTCGGCGTCGTTTGCCATGCTGGGCGACATCCATATCGCCGAGCCGGAGGCGCTCATCGGCTTTGCCGGGCCGCGCGTCATCCGAGAAACGATCGGGTCGGACCTGCCGGAGGGGTTCCAGCGGTCGGAGTTCCTGAAGGAGCACGGGTTTCTGGATATGATTGTGGACCGCCGCCAGCTTCGCCGCCGCCTCATTCACCTCCTCAATCTGCTGATGGAGGAGTAAGCCGCGACGAGACGATCACGGCTTCGGCCGGGCGCTCCCCGATCGGGGGGCGCGGACGACTGGGCGACGCCCCGGTTCCTCCGACCCACCCGTGCGGGGCCGCACCGAAAGAGAGGATCGGCGTGGTTGGAACCCCTGTCCCCTCTCTCGGCTAAAACGAACCGGCTTCTTCTTATCCTCACGCGCTACGGTTCTTCCCCCCTTCCGCTCTATGAAACGACTGCTTCTTTTCTCGCTCGCCTTCTGTTTTGCACTCGCGACACTTCCGGCGGCGGCCCAGTCGACCCCCGATGGGTCCGTGTCGCAGCTCAACGGCTTTAGCCGGGCCCTCGACATGGACGACGGACACATCTTTGCCGGGGAGCCAAGCAACACGCACATTCCGGGGCAGGTTTACGTCTTCGGACAGGGAGAGGATGGATCCTGGACGCAGCAAACAGCCCTGGCGGCCGAGGACGGCTCGGTTGGAGATAGCTTCGGAGCGTCCCTCGACGTGAACGGGTCGACGCTCGTGGTGGGCGCCCCGTCGGCCGGTGCCGCCTACGTCTTTACCCGCCAGAATGGAAGCTGGACGCAGGCGGCCCGCATGGCGCCCCCCGAGGCCGACAGCGCAGCGTCGTACGGGCAGAGCGTGGCGTTGGCCGGTGATCGCCTGTTCGTCGGGGCACAGTCGTCGCAGCGGGCCCAGATGGACGACGGCGGGGCCGTGTACGTCTACGAACGCCAGGAGGGAGAATGGGCGGAAGCGACGGCCCTCAGCAGTGGCGAGGTGCCCGGCGGCAGCGGCTTCGGATCGGCCCTCGCGGCCTCGGCCAATCACCTGCTCGTGAGTGCGCCGACGCAGCAGGGCGGAGCCGTTGTGGCGTTCCGCCGCGACGGGGACACCTGGAATGAAATTCAGACGATTGAGGCGTCGAATCTGGGCAGCAGCGCCCGCTTCGGGGCCAGCCTGCAGTGGATGGGCGATACGGCCCTCGTGGGAGCCCCGCGCGCCCTTGGGGCGGTGGGCAGTCTGCACACCTTCTCGTACAGCGCCGCGGACAGCTCGTGGACGCAGGGGGAGCGCCTGCTTCCCTTCGACGGGGCGTCGCGCCACCTCTTCGGCGCGTCCCTGGCGACGTCCGGGTCCAGCCTGTGGGTGGGAGCGCCCGGAGCCGATGGGGCGACTGGTGCCCTCTACCGGTTTGAGCAAACGGACAGTACGTGGGCCGGGACGTCACGCGTGAGGTACCCCGCGGCGGAGGAGCGAAATCAGTTGGGAGGCACCCTGGCCGCGGCGGGCGCGTCGGTGGCCGTGGGACTGCCGGGCGATGACCACAACGCCGGCACGATGGCCGTGTATTCGACCGACGACGAGAACTGGAGCACGGCGTCCCCGATCGTTCCGGAATCGCAGGACGTGCTTGCCTCCATGACGGGCGAAACGCGCCGCTGCACGGACGGCAACGTCGGTGCCTTCAACTGCAAGGGCGTCGACATGCAGTCCTTCCTCCCGATCGACGAGATTGGGGGCGAGCGCGGCATCGAGCTCAATGACATCTGGGGCTGGACCGACCCGGAGACGGGCACCGAGTACGCCCTCGTGGGCCGGACGAATGGCACCTCGTTCGTCGATGTGAGCGACCCGACCAATCCGGTGTACGTCGGCCAGCTTCCGATGACGGAGGGGGCGCGGGTCAATTCCTGGCGCGACGTGAAGGTGTACAAGGACCACGCGTTTGTTGTCGCCGACAACGCGGGCGAGCACGGCATGCAGGTGTTCGACCTCACCCAGCTTCGCGACGTGGAGCCGCAGGAGATGCCGAAGACCTTTGAGGAGACGGCCCTCTACGACGGCATCCACAGTGCCCACAACATGGTCATCAACACCGACACGGGCTACGGCTACATCGTGGGGAGCAGCGGCGGCGGCAACACCTGCGGCGGCGGCCTCCACATGCTGAACCTCGAGGACCCGACGAACCCGACGTTTGAGGGCTGCTTCGCCGACCGGTCGACCGGCCGGTCCGGCACCGGCTACTCGCACGACGCGCAGTGCGTTGTCTACGACGGCCCGGACCAGGAGTACCAGGGCCGCGAGATCTGCATTGGGTTCAACGAGACGGCGATCAGCATTGCCGACGTGGAGAACAAGGACAACCCGCGTGCCGTCGCCACGGCCTCCTACCCGGACCACGCCTACGTCCACCAGGGATGGTTGACCGAGGACCACCGGTACCTCTACCAGAACGACGAGCTGGATGAGATGCAGGGCAAGGCGTCGAACACCCGCACCCTCGTGTGGGACGTGAGCGACCTGGACAACCCGCAGCTCGTCAACGAGAAGCTCCTTCCGGAGGAAACGATCGACCACAACCTCTACGTGAAGGGCGACCGCATGTACCAGTCCAACTACCTGAGCGGACTGCGCATCCTCGACATCAGCGATCCGGAGAATCCGGAAGAGGTGGCGCACTTCGACACGGAGCCGTACGGGAAAAATGAAACCGGCTTCGCGGGCTCGTGGAGCAACTACCCGTACTTCGAGAGCGGCACGATTGTGGTATCGAGCATTGGGGAAGGGCTCTTCATCCTGAAGGAGTCGCAGCAGGAAATGTAAGCGGCCCGACGGATGCGCACGGGAGGCGCCGTGTTGGGGCGTCTCCCGCTTTTTCTTCCTCGTGCATTGCTCAAATCCTTCTGTGTGAGATATGCGTCGACTTGTTCTCTTCCTGTCGGTTGTTCTGATGCTGTTCGCAGCCGCTCCGGTGATGGGCCAGTCCGCCGGCCCGAACCTCTACGTGTGCAATCAGGGCGAGGCCACCATCTCCGTGATTGACATGGACTCCCAGTCCGTGGTGGAGACTGTGGACCTCAAGGCCCGCGGGTTTTCGCCCAACGCGAAGCCGCACCATGTGCTGGCTGAGCCGAACGGCGAGCACTGGTACGTGACCCTGATTGGGGAAAACACCATCCTGAAGTTTAACCAGGAAAATGAGATCGTCGGGCGCATCACGGAGTTTGAGGTGCCGGGCCTGATGGCGCTCCACCCCACCAAGCCCCAGCTCCTCGTGGGCCGGTCGATGAGTGCCGTCAATCCGCCGCAGAGCATCGGGGTGATCAACCGCGACGAGATGGCGGTCGAGAACGAGGTGGACACCTTCTTCCCTCGGCCTCACCCCATTGCGGTGCGGGGCGATGGGGGCTTCGGGTTTGTGGCGAGCCTGGCGACGAACCAGTTGATGGGCATGAACCTTGAGACGGACGAGACGGGCCTGACCCGCCTCGGGGGCGATACGCAGACCCTCGTCCAGTTTGCGATGACGCCGGACGGCAACACCCTCATTGCGGGGGGGCAGCGCACCGGCCAGCTCCTCTTCTTCGACGCCCGCAAGGCCCCCGCCCTGTCCGTAACCGACACGCTGCGGGTGGGACAGCAGCCGTGGCACCCCGTCATCACGAGCGACGGCCAGACCGCCTACGTCCCGAACAAGACCTCGCACTCCATCAGCGTCGTGGACCTGGAGAGCCGGTCCGTTACGACGACCATTGAGGGCGAGGGCCTGGCCCAGCCGCACGGCACGGTGCTCTCGCCGGACGGGCAGTACCTGTTCGTGTCGAACAACAACCGAAAGGGGACCTACGCGCCCACCGGGGACAACCCGGACGCCGGCACCGTGACGGTGATCGATACGGAGACCCACGAGATCGTGAAGGTCATTGAGGTGGGCACGTATCCGTCTGGTATTGGCACCGTGGGCGGGCAGCGGGCCGGGGGCCTGGAGTAAGAACGCTGGTGAGTCGGGGGGGAGGGGCGTCAACGTCCGTGTGATTTTGAAGCCTGTTGTCATATGCACCGTCCCCTTCTCCTTGCGCTCTGTGCCTGCGCGCTGAGTCTCTTGATGCTTGGGTGTACGGGGGCCTCCTCGTCGTCGGGGGGAGAGACGACCCCGCGTTTTCCGGCGGACTACCAGCGCGTGGTGACGCCCGACTTTGCCGTGCAGGACACGGCGGGGCGCGCCATTGCGAATCCGTTCTACGGCGGGCTCAACACCCCGCGCCCGCAGTTCGTGGACATCGACGGCGATGGGGACGAGGACCTGTTTTTGCAGGAGCGCTCCGGGAAGATTGCCTTCTTCGAGCGTGTGACCGAGGGCGACACCTCGCGCCTCGTCTGGCGCAGCGACGACTACCGGGGGCTCGATGTGGGGGAGTGGTTTCGGTTTGCCGACCTCGACCAGGACGGAACCCCCGACCTCCTCGCCGAGCAGCCCTACAGCCACATCCGCGCGTACCGCAACGTGGGCACCGAGACGGATCCCGAGTTCGAGCTGTTTTCCGACTCGCTGCGCACTCCGGACGGCACGGCGATCTTTTCGGATCGGCAGAACATCCCCAACGTCACGGACATCGACTGCGACGGGCAGCTCGATCTCTTCCTCGGCCGCCTCGACGGCACCATCTCCCGCTACGAAGCCGCCGCGGACACGGCCGGCATGCCCCAGTTCGCCCACGTGACCGACGACTTTGAGGGCATTGAAATCGTCAACCAGCAGATTGGGGTGCGCCACGGCGCCAACACCCTCACGTTCGCCGACGTCAACGACGACGATGCGCCGGACCTCTTCTGGGGCGACTTCTTTGAGCCGGGCCTGCTCCTCATCGAAAACACCGGGACCTGCGGGAATCCGTCCCTCAGCGGCGAGCCGGAGGCGTTCCCGCCAAACGATCCGCTCCGGACGAGCGGCTACAACGCCCCGGCCCTGACCGACTGGACCGGCAACGGCGAGCTCGATCTGTTCGTGGGGGTCCTCGGTGGGTCGCAGGATGCCAACGCCAGCCTCGCCGAGAATTTCTACTTCTACGAAAACACCGGGACGGAGTATCGGCTGCGCACCCGGCAGTTTGTGGGCGGCGTGGACGTGGGCAGCGAGAGCGACGTAGCCGTGGGCGACCTGGAGGGCGACGGGACGCTCGATCTGCTCCTCGCCAATAAAATCGATCCGACGCGGGGCGAGACCTCCGTCGTGTACCGCTTCTCGAACGAGGGCACCTCCACCGAGCCCCTCTACCGGAAGGACGGGGCGCTCGATCTTCCCTCGGCGTACCACTACGCCCCCGCCCTCGGCGACCTTACGGGCGATGGGACGGCGGACCTCCTGCTGGGGACGTGGAAGGGGCGCATCGCGTACCACCAAAACGAGGGCGACGGCACCTTCGAGCCCGTCGACGAGGCCCTTGTCGAGGTTGCGGGCGAAAGTCACATCGTGCCGGCCCTTGGCGACCTGACGGGCAACGGCCGCCCGGACCTCGTGGTGGGCACGGGCGGCGGGACGCTTCAGGTGTACCGCAACACCGGGTCGGCCACCGACCCCGCGTTTACCCGCGCCCCGGACCTCCTGTCCGACGTGGACGTGGGGGCACGGGCCGCCCCGGAGCTCCGAGACCTGAACGGAGACGGGGTGCGCGACCTGCTCGTGGGGGCGCAGGAGGGAATGTTCGTGATCGAAAATGAAGGCACGGCCTCCAGCCCGTCGTTCGGCGACACGACGCGGGTTGAGCGGGCGGGGGTTCCCCGGCTCGCCACCCCGGCCCTGAGCGACCTGAACAACGATGGACGCCTCGACCTTCTGATGGGCAGTGAGCGCGGGGGGCTCGTGCTCTTTCAACCGAGACCGTAGCCGGCGGACCCGGGCGGCTTACGGCCACCATTCGCTGAGAAAACCCCAGAGTCCGGAGGACCGGTCGGGCGGGCTGGGCGCGTCGTCGGTTGGGCGTGTGGAGGTCGCCGCCAGGGCCCGGTTCAGGGCCGTGAGGTCCTCGCGCAGGCGCCCAGTGAGCTGGCGCCGCGTTTCGTCGGAGAGCGCATCGTAGCAGCCGTCCGTGAGGGCGGTAAGGGCGCGCCGATGGTGGCGCCGGGCCCGCCGAAGGTCGGAAGGAGAACAGCTGCGGAGGGCCCGCACCAGTTCGTCCAGGTCGTCCGGACGGGTGTCGAGGGGAAGCGAGGCGGCGGTGGGCTGGGGAGAAGCAGACGACGGGGACGCGGAAGAGATCATGACAGGGCCGGTCGGAGAGGGGAGGGGAGACCGTCGGTTCATTTTGTTGGAACCGCTTCCAACATAAAACGACACGGGCCATTTCCGTGTGTCAGAAGCCCGTTAAGACTCTGCGACGAAAGTCGGAAAAGTGATAGAAGAGCAGGCTCCGGAGCTTCCGGGCCGAGAGCAGGAGCTTCCCCCGAGGAAACGAGACAGTCTGGGGAGAGGCTCCGCTGTCGTCCCCAAAGTTCTTACGGGTCGGTCGCAACTCGTGGCCGCGGTGCGGATTCAATTCCGTCATCCCGTAGTCGCAATCGTTTCCCGCGCTGCATGACCGAACGCACCGAGACGCTGGACCCTTTCGAGTTGGTCTCTAATTTTGAGCCGATGGGCGATCAGCCCCGGGCCATTCGGGAGCTGGTGGAGGGCGTGGACCGAGGCGACAAACACCAGACGCTTCTGGGGGCGACGGGGACGGGGAAGACCTTTACCGTGGCGAACGTGATCGAGGAGGTCAACAAGCCGACCCTTGTGATGAGCCACAACAAGACGTTGGCGGCCCAGCTCTACGGGGAGCTGAAACAGTTCTTTCCGGACAATGCCGTCGAGTACTTCATCTCGTACTACGACTACTACCAGCCCGAGTCGTACATCGTCCCGAGCGATACCTACATCGAGAAAGACGCGACGATCAACGACCGGATCGAGCGGCTTCGGCTGCGCGCCACCTCCGAGCTCGTCAGCGGGCGCGACGACGTGATCGTGGTCGCCAGTGTGTCCTGCATTTACGGCCTCGGCTCTCCGGCCGAGTTCCGCAAGGAGATCCTGCCGATTGAGCGCGGCCACGAGGTCGAGCGCAACGACCTGCTGCGCCGCTTTATCGACCTTTTCTATGAGCGGAACGACATCGAATTTACGCCGGGCACGTTTCGGGTCCGCGGCGACGTGGTCGACATCTTTCCGGCCTACCGCGAGGAGAAGGCCCTCCGCATCGAGTTCTGGGGCGACGAGATCGATCGCCTGGCCCTGTTCGACCCGGAGAGCGGGCGCGAGCTGGAGGAGCTGAACCAGTTTACGCTCTACCCCGCGCAGATCTTTGTGACGCCCGAGGATCGACTGAAGCAGGCCATCGAGGACATCAAGGAAGAGCTCCGCTGGCGCCTGGCCGTGCTCCGAAACGAGGGCAAGATGGTGGAGGCCCAGCGTCTGGAGCAGCGCACCATGTTCGACCTGGAGATGATGCAGGAGGTGGGCTACTGCTCGGGCATCGAAAACTACTCGCGCCACCTCACGGGCCGGGAGCCGGGGGAGCGCCCCTATTGCCTTCTCGATTACTTTCCCGACGACTTTCTGCTGGTGGTGGACGAGAGCCACGTCACCATCCCGCAGGTCCGGGCCATGTACAACGGCGATCGGCAGCGCAAGCTGAAGCTGGTGGAGCACGGCTTTCGGCTCCCGTCGGCCCTCGACAACCGGCCGCTCACGTTCGAGGAGTTTGAGGAGCTGACGCCCCAGACCATCTACATGAGCGCCACGCCGGCCGACTACGAGCTGGAGCAGAGCGGCGGGGTGTTTGTGGAGCAGGTGGTGCGGCCCACCGGCATCCCGGACCCCGAGATTGACGTGCGCCCCACGGCCACGCAGGTCGACGACCTGATGGAGGAGATCCGCAAGCGGGCCGAGAAGGACGAACGCGTTCTCGTCACGACCCTCACGAAGCGGATGACGGAGGACCTGGCCGACTACCTCGACAGCCACGGCGTCCGCGTCCGCTGGATGCATTCCGACATTGATGCCCTGGAGCGCGTCGACATTATCCGTGGGCTGCGGCTCGGGGAGTACGACGTACTCGTGGGAGTGAACCTGCTGCGGGAGGGCCTCGACCTGCCGGAGGTGTCCCTCGTCGCCATCCTCGACGCCGACCAGCAGGGCTTCCTGCGCTCGGAGACCTCGCTCATCCAGACCGCCGGCCGGGCCGCGCGCAACGTCGACGGGCAGGTGATCCTCTACGCCGACGAGATCACGGAGGCGATGCAGAAGATGATGAATGAGACGGAGCGGCGGCGCGAGCGGCAGCTCGAATACAACGAGAAACACGACGTGACGCCCGAGCCGATTCGGAAGTCGCCCGACGAAATTAAGATGGGGACGGCCATTGCCGACGAGAAGAGCGACGGGGAGGGCAGCAGCGAACGGCACCACTACGGCAGTCCCGATCAGCTCTCCGCCGAGGTGGCCGATCCGGTGGTCGAGTACATGTCCGACGACCAGAAGCGCGACCTCATCGAGCAGATGGAGCAAGAAATGGAGGAGGCCGCCGAAAACCTGGAGTTTGAGCGCGCCGCCGAGCTGCGGGACAGCATCGAGAAGCTGGAGGAGCAATTGGCCGAGGACGCAGACTAACGGTTTTTGCGGCGGGCTGCCGAGACCCAACGCGGGGCGTGCTCCGTGGGGGTCGGTTCCGGAGGCGGCGCGTGCCGCTGCAGTCCGTCGTCGCCTCCCGGAGGGCGGCGCCCCACACGGCCGATGCGGACCGCCGGACGGCCCGCCCGACAGACACGATGCATACACGTGTTACGTTTCTCCGATTCCTTCTGAGAGGCGGGCCGACACGAGAACTTCTCTGTGCATGCGCGGTGGAGGACGATGCGCACGACCCGGCCGGACGGCGGCCCAGTCGGAGCGCCACTCCGTCTCTTTCACTACCACCGTTCCCGAATGTCCCTGGAATCTGTCTCGACACGTGTTCTCATCATCGGGGCCGGCGGCGCGGGCCTCCGCACCAGCATAGAACTTGCTCAGCGCGGCATCGACTGCCTCGTCCTCGGCAAGCGCCCGCACGGGGACGCCCACACCATCTGGGCCGCCGGCGGCATCAACGCCTCCCTCGGCAGCCTTGACCCGGAGGACCGGTGGGCCATCCACGCGGCCGACACGCTCGACGAGGGGCATTTCCTGAACGATCCGACCGCCGTGGAGATGCTGGCCCGCCGCGCACCGGACCGCATCCGCGAGCTGGCGGACTGGGGCATGGCCTTCGACCGCACCGGCGACGGCGCGATCAATCAGCGCTACTTCGGCGCCCAGTCGTTCCGGCGCACCTGCTTCGTGGGCGACCGCACCGGCCAGGCCCTCATGGACACGCTCGTCCGGAAGGCGATGGATCTGGAGGTGCCCTACCGCGAAAACCTGTACATCACCGACCTGGTCACAAAAAACGGTCGGGCCGCCGGCGCCGTCGGGTTCGACATGGACGACGGACACCCGGTGGCGTTCGACGCCGAGGCCGTCGTCATTGCGGCGGGCGGGCACACGTCGCTCTACCGCCGCAGCTCCTCGCGCCGAGACGAGAACACCGGCGACGCGCAGGCCCTGGCCTTCAATGCTGGCGTGCCGCTGCGCGACATGGAGTTCGTGCAGTTTCATCCGACCGGCAAGGTGACCCCGCGGGAGGAGGCTGGGCACCTTGTCACCGAGGCGGTGCGCGGCGAGGGCGGCCGCCTCTACAACACCGAGGGCGAGCGGTTCATGGAGCGCTACTCGCCGAACCAGATGGAGCTCGACGCCCGCGACGTGGTGGCCCGGGCCAACGAGCAGGAAATCCGGGAGGGCCGCGGGACCGACAACGACGCCGTGCTCCTTGACATCTCCCACCGCGACGCCGACTTCATCCGCGAGCGGTTGCCCCGCATGGTTGAGGAGTTTGCGGAGCACGGGATCGACATTACCCAGGAGCCGATGGAGGTGGCGCCCACCGCCCACTACGCAATGGGCGGCATTGAGGTCGACTTTGAGACGGCCGAGACCCCGGTTGACGGCCTCTACGCCGTCGGCGAGTGCACCGCCGGTGTGCACGGGGCAAACCGACTGGGGGGCAACTCGCTCATCGAGACCGTCGTCTTCGGTCAGGTGGCGGGCACCCACATCGCCGAGACCCTGGGCACGCGCCCGAGCCCGTCGCTCTCCGAGGCGGCGGTGCGGGACCACGTGGCGACCCAGGACGCGCTGGCCGCGGCGGAGGGCCGGCACGCCCCCGCCGAGATCATGAACCGGCTCCGCGGCCTGATGTGGAAGCACGCGGGCATCCTCCGTGAGGAGGACGGTCTCATTAACGGCCTGGGCAAGCTGCAACAGCTGCGGGCCGACGCGGCAGACCTGCAGGTGCAGGCCGACCGCACGAGCCGCCGCTACGAGCGGGCCCAGAACGTGCGCTTCATGCTCACGACGGCGGAGACCATTCTGCGCGGGGCGCTGGAGCGGACCGAGTCGCGCGGCGCCCACGCCCGTACCGATTACGGCGAGAAGAATCCGTCGTGGCGGCAGAACATCCGCTGCGTGCCCACGGCGGAGGGAATGGAGATCGACTTCCAGGCCCCCGGCGCGCCCTCGGCCCCCGTCCAGGAGGCGGTCGACGAGGAGCACGAACTCGACTACCACCACCTGGAGTAGATCGGGGCTCGTGTGAGAGGGGCAGCACTGTCCCCGATCGAGGGAGGCGTCTGTTTACTGAGTTCTCGTTCCGCCGAACGCATCCCCGCTTCCGACCATGCTGTCCCTCTCAGTGTACGTGGTACTCACGGTCGTTCTTCTCGCCGGGATGGGCCTGGTGCGCACCTTCAAGGTGGTCAAAGAGTACGAGCGCGGCGTCAAATTCATGCTCGGCCAGTTTGTGAAGGTCATGGAGCCGGGCCTCGGCACCGTGATTCCGTTCATCCAATCGTGGGAGCGGGTGGACATGCGCGTCAAGGCAGTCGACGTGCCGCGGCAGGAAAGCATCACCCGGGACAACGTGACCGTCGAGATCGATGCCGTCATCTATTATCAGGTGCGGGACGCGAAGAAGGCCATTCTGGAGGTGGAGGAGTACATGTACGCCACCCAGCAGCTGGCGCAAACCACCATGCGCAACATTGTGGGGGAAGTGGACCTCGACGCGCTGCTGGCCGAACGGGAACGCATTTCGCGTCAGATTCGCGAGATTATCGACGAGGCCACCGATCCCTGGGGCATCGAGGTGCAGTCCGTGGAGCTCAAGGACATTATCCTCGCGGAGAACATGAAGCGGGTGATTGCCCGCCAGGCCGAAGCCGAGCGGGAGCGCCGCGCCGTGACCATTCAGGCGGAAGGCGAACTGGAGGCCGCCCAGAACATGGCCGACGCGGCCGCCATCCTCAACAACGAGGACGGCGCCCTGCATCTCCGCACCCTCCAGACGCTCAACAGCCTCAGCAGCGACGACTCGAATACCGTCGTCTTCGCGGTGCCCGCCGAGGCCCTGCGGGCGCTGGAAGCCATCGGGGACGAGCCGGGTCCCTCGTAGGGCAACCCCGAACCGGGGGATGCACTGTGCCTCCTGGAGGCAAATCGTCGAAACGATCCCCCTGGAGCAGGAAGGGGAGAGAAGGGCTGGCGGAGCTGAAGCTCCGTTCGTTGCTCCTTCTCCCGGAGCAGCGAGATGTCCCGATTCTGAACTCGCGAGAACGACCGGTCTGGGTTCATGTCATCCAGGGCCCGATACGCAGGATTCACAGCGTCCCCCACCGGGACGTCGATGGTCCGGCCGCCCCGGCTGCGCGTGTACCGGGCGCTCAGGTCGAGACTGGGCAGGTACTGGTTCCTCGTCTCCGCAAGGGCTGCGCGGCGCTGCTCCAACGCGATGCGCTCCTGCTCAACGGACAGGTTATTTTCCAGTGCTTCCTGCACGAGCTCGTCCACAACAGTGGAGGCCTCCGACGAGGGGGCATGGGCGGGGGCCTGAGCACGGGCCGGGTCGATGGCCACCCCGAAGCCGCAGACCACAACGAGACCCATGAGGCATCGCACCTGCAAGCTCATCACCATGTTTTTATTTGACATATTGTCAATAGGCGGGCAAAAAAATGGGTTGCGGGGGACACGCAGTTGGGAGGGGTCGCGGCCCCGCCCAGGCCGATCGGGCCCCGCTTGCTTTGGTCGTTGACACCGTCTCAACGAGCTAAGATTTTAACATCCTGTTCATGCCTAGGCATTGCCGTTTTGGTCGGCCGGGAGCGTCTCCGCGGGGGCGTCCGGGGGCTGGCCGGCCAGGGACACGCCGAGAAAGCTGAGTCCCTCGTCGACGAGAGCAGCGGAGGACAGTTCATAGCGCTGCTCGAGTCCCGTCCCCTTGTTGGCAGCGAGTTGAATGAGGCCGTGGGTGCACCCCCAAAGCGTCACGGCGGTCTGCATCGGGTCGAGGTCGGCACGAATGGAGTCGTCGTCGATGCCGTTCTGAATGGCGTCGGCCATCACCTCCAGGGCCCGGTCCGCCTCGGCGAGGCACTGTCGCATGCGAGCAGTCGCCTCCTCCGGATCGGCCGCGCGGGATTCGAACTCGGCCACAAGGTCAAAGTAGGTCGGCTCCTCCTGGGCGAACGCGACGTAGGCATCGCCAACTGCGCGAATCTGGCGCAGGCCCGTGTCGTGCTGGGTCACACCGGACTGAAACCGCCGCCTCATTGACTGAAATGCGCGGTGGGTTACCCCGAGCACAATGTCATCCATGTCCTCGAAATACACGTACAAGAGACTCCGGCTCAACCGGGCCTCCTCGGCAATGTCGGCCATCGTCATCTCGTCACGGCCCTTCGTCTCCAGGACGGTTTCCGCAGCGTCGAGGATGGTCCGGCGGCGCTGTTCTTTTTCTTCGCGTTGGCGCTCTTCGATTGACGACATGAAAAGGGGGTGGGAGTTAGGGGCGGGATTTCGTTGGGCATTGACACGATGTCAACGGCGTGGTGTTCTCGTATGGACCGGGGCGCCGTTCCGCTACGGGCGTCCGACAAACTCGGTGATCACGTTCACGGCCACGTCGATGCCCAGCGCCACGGCCGTAGACAGCGCAGCGTCCCCGGGCTGCAACCGGCTGTATTGCACGTGCCGCTGCGCGAGGACCGCACCGTACGTTCCGGCGATGCGGGGGGCATTCGGGATCCGGGCACCGCTTGGAGAGGCGTGGCGGCCTCCATCGTCGGACGCCCGACGGGAGCGGCGATGGATGGGCGCGGTGGCATCGTCAACGGGGATGGTTATTCGGCTGTGATCGTCATCGAGAGCGAGTCGGACCCGAGCGTGAAGGCAGCGTCCTCAAAATCGGGCGGGCCCATGTTGCCCCGAGCGTTGTTCGAGAAGCCGAACGGTTCTTGCGGCACGCCGAACATGTTGGTATCCAGCTCGCCGTCGTCGTCTTCGTCGTGGTAGAGCCGCACGGCGTAGGTGCCGGGAGGAAGGTCGTCGACCGTCCAGTGCGCCTCCCGGTCCTCGATGGGGAGCACGGCGGCCCGCACGTTGCCGTCCGAGTCGTAGTGGGCGTCGGTGGTCAGTTCGGCGCGAACGGACCCCTTGTTGCTCTCGAGCCCGTCGACGTGGATGATGAGGGGGCTCGCCGGCGCATCAGACGACTGCGCGTGAACCGGAGAGACCGGCCCGGTGCCGGTGAGCAGGACCGCGAGCAGAAGACCAAATCGAACCCGGCAAGGAATCAGTCGAGTCAGGAGTCGGGGAGGGCGGAGCATGAGCAACCCATTGGCGACGAGGGAGTCCTCAGATTGAGCGGATGGCTCAGGGTCGATTGTCATAGCGATAACAACTGTTCTTTTATTGACGATTTGTCAACAAGGGGGTGCACGATACGGGGCGGGATGGGGGCTTCATCCGGAGCGCGAGCGCCAGGGCGCATCGATCAGGACGCCGGCCAGTGTTGCGAGGCACGCGACGGCGTTGCCGTACCACGGAGGGGTGGCGGGCGTCCCGTTCATCACGGCAATCGTGGCAAAGAGAGTGGGGACGTAGAAGATCAAGAACAGCGCGGGAATGAGGAGACGGCCCCATTGCTCCCCGCGTCGCATCGGTACGGCCACGAGGACGAGGGTCGCCACCCCAATCCCGACCCATCCGGCCCCGGCCACGTCCATGAGCGCCCCCAGCAGCGTCTGGAGCGCCGGCTCAACTTCGGTCCACGAGCGCTCCAGTGCGTCGGCGTGGTAGGGCATGAAGGAGCTGCGGAGCAGGTACGTTGAGCCGAGCACCAGGCTGACGAGCGAGTTGACGAGGTAAAATGCAGCGGCAACTTTTCGGCGGAGGGACATGTCACAAATGTATCTCGTGAAGGACAGCGCAACGAGGGACGTGTGGGATCAGGAGGCCGCAACCGGACCGGCAGCGACCGCCCCCCCGGCGTCGATGGGCGTCTCCTCTATCGGGTCCGCGGCGGCCTCCTCGATGCCGGCAGCCGCCATCCGATCGAGCGTGCGCTCCAGGTGCTGGGTGTCGAGATGCGCCTCCAGTTCCACGAGGCGCCCCCACTGTAGGCGAAGGACGTGGACGCCCTCGTTTTCGTAGTCGGCCCCGTCGGCGGCCACGCCCCGATCGGCCCAGGACAATGCCAGCCGCGTATTCCAGGGCGGGCCGCTGACCATCATGTCACGGACCGTGAAGGTCAGTTCGGGAAACAGCCGGTAGAGGCGCTCCAGCCAGGCACGAAAGGCCTCGCGGGAGTGGCGTGTACCGCCGAGGGCGTGATCACCGGCAAACGTGTGCCGGAGGTCCGGTGCCGATTTCTCGATCAGTGGCTCGACGTGTCGGTCCGAGAGATCCTCAAAGGCGTTTTGCGCAATGCGCTTGACGATGGAGTGGTACATGGCAATGGGGAGGATGGGCGAGCACGGCATGAGGAGATCTTCCGACCGCAGCGGGGCGGAGCCGGCCTCCTCGCGGCTCGGGCCCGCTGTGCTTCACTCGTTGACACTGTGTCAAAAATGAAGTGTTTGACAGACTGTCAACAGTAAACAGATCGTCACACAGTATTTATAAATCAGGTGCTATTTGGGGTCCAGCCTCTTCTTTCCACTCCGGAGATTGCCCGTTCGGGTCGGGGGGCATCGAGAACGAGCTGACGTGCGTCGTCTGCAGGTGGGACGGGGCGCACCCGCCCGATCCGCCCCCTGGCGTGGGGCTCAGTCAGGGCCTGACGGGATTTGCGATCTCACCCTCCCCGGCCGCACGCGGCGGGTTCGAAATCCACGGGCTGTTGAGTACACTGGGGGCTGCACGCGTCTGATGTTTAGCGTCTCCCTCTCTCAACCCCTATGAAGCATCTTGCCTGGTTCCTCCTCGGTTTTCTGATTGCCTTCCCGGGACGGTCCCAGCCGGCGGACGAGGATGTTCTCACGCCCGGCCCGTACGTCGAGCATCGGGTCGACGGGCCGACGGTGACCGTTGAGGGCGAGGGGGCCTCCGCACGGATCACGTTCTACCGCCCCGCCGTCGTGCGTGTCGATTGGCTGCCGCCCGGCGCGGCGCCCGACAGTTCGTTTTCCGTCGTCCGCTCTCCCGACGACAATGTGACGCCGACCGTTCGGGAGGGGCCGTGCACGCTCTCGGTCCGGTCTCCTGAGGGGACGGTCACCATCCAGAAAGATCCGCTGCGGCTCCGGTTCGCGGACGACACCGGACGCCGTCTCGTCTCCGAGGTTGACTCCGGCTTTGTTGCCCGCGACACCACACGGGCCCTGCAGTTTTCACTGAAGCCGGAGACCCGTCTCTACGGCTCCGGCGAGCGGGTGCCGTTTGGCCTCCGCGGCGACACGTTGCGTATGGAGAACCAGGCCCACTACGGCTATGCCGACCCGCCCATGCCGATGAAGATCAACGTGCCGTTCCTCGCGACGACGGGCGGCTACGGCCTCTTCGTGGACAATACGCATCCCGCCCGGTTCGACCTCGGCGCGGCCGACTCAACGGAGATGCACTACCGGACGCCGGGCGGGGAGCTCACCTACTACGTCTTTGCGGCGTCGAGCATTCCGGAGCAGTTGCGGCACTACACCTGGCTCACGGGCCGCCAGCCGATGCCTCCCAAGTGGTCCCTCGGGTACATTCAGTCGAAGTTCGGCTACGAAAACGAGAGCCAGGCCCGCGGGGTCGTCGACACGCTCCGGCGGAAAAATTTCCCCGTGGACGCCGTCATCCTGGACCTCGACTGGTTTGAGCACATGGGCGACCTGCGGTGGGACCGCACGGCGTTCCCGGAGCCGTTCGAGATGATGCGCGATTTTCGGGACCGGGGCGTGAAGACCGTGGCCATCACCGAGACGTACATCACGAGCCCCTCCCGCCTCTACGAACCGGCGCTCGACAGCAGTTTCGTCGGCACCCGGGCCGACGGCTCCCCCTACGTGATGGACGACTGGTGGTCGTGCGACAGCTGTAAGGTGGCCCTGCTCGACGTCACAGACCCGGAGGCACGGGACTGGTGGGGCGATCAGCATCCCCCGTTCATGGGCGACGAAATGGCGGGCTTCTGGACGGACCTGGGCGAGCCGGAGCGCCACCCGACCGACATGCATCATCACCGGGGCCCGCGCACCAAGGTCCACAATGTCTACAACCACCTCTGGGCGCAGCTCCTCTTTCGCCAGTGGCGCGAGCAGCACCCCAACCGGCGCGTGTTCAACCTCACCCGCTCGGCCTTCGCGGGCACGCAGCGGTACAACCCCACCCTGTGGAGCGGCGACGTGGGGCGCAGTTTCGAGGCCCTGCGTCCCCAGATTCCCTTTTTGCTGAACATGGGCCTGTCGGGCTTCGGGCTGTATGGGTCCGACCTCGGGGGATTTGCGGGGGACTCAACCTCGTCGGAGCTCTACGCACGCTGGATGCAGCACGGCGCCCTGTCGCCCACCATGCGGCCGCACGGCTCCAACTACCCCACCGAGCCGTGGCGCTTTGGGGACCGGGTGGAATCGATTAGCCGAACGATGGTGCGCCTGCGATACCGCCTGATGCCGTACCTGTACACGCTCGCCTGGAAAAACCATCGGACCGGCCTCCCGCTGGTCCGGCCCCTCTTCTTCGCGAACCCCTCCTCGGAGCGGCTGCACGAGGTGCAGGACAGCTACCTGCTCGGCGAGTCGCTGTTGGTCGCCCCCGTTCTGCGCGACAGTGCGCGGACCCGCTCCGTGCGGCTGCCGGAGGGGACGTGGATCAACTACTGGACCGACGAGGCGGTGGAGGGCGGGCGCACCGTCACGGTGGACGCTCCGCTCGACCAGATTCCCCTGTTCGTGCGCGGCGGGGCCCTCGTGCCCCTGCGGCCGGTGGCCTCGCACGTCGGGGCCCAGCCGGCCGACACCCTCGGGCTCGCCGTCTATCCCGATTCGGGGCGCACCGGGGCGTTCACGCTCTACGAGGACGACGGCCGCACGCTTGCCTATCAGCAGGGGGCGTTTGCCCGTACCGACCTCACCCACCGCCTGGACCCGCAGCCGGACGGGACGGCCGACCTCCGGGCGACCGTGGGGCGGACCGAGGGCACGTACGAGGGGCAGCCTCGCGAGCGTACGATCCGGCTTCGGGTGCACCGCGTGCCCGAGGCGGCGGAGCGCGTCACGATCAACGAGGCCACGTACCGCCGCCGCGCCCGTCGCGGCCGCAACGGCTGGCACTACGACGCCGACGCCAACGTCCTCACCCTTCAGTTCCGTGGCACGCGGCGGCTTGACTACCAGATTGGGATGGAGGACCTCGGCCCCCTGCGCTCGTTTTGACCCGACGGCCCCGGCTCTCGCCCGTTCTTCACGCGGGGGCGTCCTGCGGTCGAAACTATCGGTCGTGCATGACGTGTATCCGCGTCGACTCGCAATCCCTGATTGAGCGACTGACCCTGCGGTAGCGTCATGAAAAAGGAACTTCACCCCGAGTACAACGAGATCACCATTCAGCTGGCGGACGGGACGGAATTCACCACCCGCTCGACCCTCGACCAGGAGACCTTCGAGTCGGAGGTCGACTCCACGAACCACCCCTTCTACACCGGCCGGCGCCAGTTCGTCGACACCGCGGGCCGCGTCGAGAAGTTCAACCGCCGCTACGGGCTCAATCAGGACGACGAAGACGACGAGGAAGACGAGGCGGAGGAGTAGCCCGTCCGGCGTCCGGGATCGAACAGGTCACCTGCTGCCGCGGGTGGCCTTTTTGTTTTTTGCGTTGGAGTGTTGAACGTTACTGCGTTGAACGTTTTCAGGGTGTCAGTCCACGTTCCAACTTCCAACGCGCCAACGTTCCACCGAATACATGAATGACCTGAACCCTGTCCGCCTCATCGCGACGAAGCGGGACGGCGGTGCGCTCTCGCCCGAGGACCTCACCGCGCTCGTCGATGCCTACACCGAGGGCACGGTCCCCGACTACCAGATGAGCGCCTTCCTGATGGCGGCCTACCTCAACGGCCTCACCGACGCCGAGGCGGCCGCCCTGACCGACGCCATGCTCCAGTCCGGCGTGCGCATTGACCTCTCGGACGTGCCGGGCACGAAGGTCGGCAAGCACTCCACCGGCGGCGTCGGGGACAAGGTGTCCCCAATCCTGGTGCCGCTCGTGGCGAGCTGCGGCGTGCCCGTCGCCAAGATCAGCGGCCGCGGCCTCGGCCACACCGGCGGCACCATCGACAAGCTGGAGTCGATTCCCGGCTTCCGCACCGACCTCTCAACGGAGGCGTACCGCCGCCAGGTCAAAGACATCGGCCTTGTGCTGTCGGGACAGACGGGCGACATCGCCCCGGCCGACGGCAAGCTGTATGCCCTGCGCGACGTGACGGCCACGGTCGACTCGACGCCCCTCATCGCGGCGTCCATCATGAGCAAGAAGCTCGCCGAAGGGCTCGACGCCCTCGTCCTCGACGTGAAGTGCGGGCGCGGGGCCTTCATGAAGACGGAAGAAGAGGGGGGCGCGCTCGCCGAGGCCATGGTCGGCATCGGCGCCGAGCACGACACGCCCGTGGTGGCGCTCATGACGGACATGGACGTGCCGCTGGGCCGCGCCGTGGGCAACTGGCCGGAGATCAAGGAAAGCATCGCCTGCCTGCGGGGCGAGCACGACGACACCCCGCTCATGACGATTGTGCGCCACCTGGCCGGCGAAATGATTGCGCTCAACGGCGCCGCCGACACGCCCGCGGACGGCCGGGCCCAGGCCCAGCAGGCGCTCGACTCCGGGGCGGCGCTCGATCGCTTCCGCCGGTTCGTAGAGGCGCAGGGCGGCGACCCCGCCGTCGTCGACGCCCCGGACGCTCGCCCCGACAGCGCCCCGGTTGCCACGGTTCGGGCCCCCGACGACGCCGACGGCTACGTGACCGACCTTGACGCCCTCGCCATTGGGGAGGCGGCGGTGGACCTGGGGGCGGGCCGCCGGACGAAAGAGGACGCAGTGGATCCCGTCGCGGGCCTCTCGGCCCTCAAAAAGCCCGGCGACCCGATTGCGCCCGGGGACGTGTTGGCCCGGTTGCACGCCAGCGGGGCCCCCGACCTCGACCCCGTGCGGGCGACTGTGCGCGACGCTTACGCCTTTGGCCGGACGCCGCCCGAGCCCGGCCCGTCTGTTCTGGCCCGCTACACGGCGGAGGGGTGGGAGGACCGGGGCGGCGCGGCGACGGACTGAGTGTGGGCGGGGGCGGACCTGTAACAATCCGTGAGCGTTCAGGGTATATTAAACTCACGTTCACAGGCAGATCCGCAACGCGTCCCCGTCATGTCTATCTGGTCCCGATTCAAACGTGCCCTCAAGTCCCTCTTTGGAGGGGCCGTCTCCGCGATGGAGGACCCGCGGAAAATTCTGGAGCAAAACATCCGGGAGCTCAACGATCAGGTCCCGGAGATGAACGAGAACATCGCCACGGTGAAGGCGAACATGATCATGCTCCAAAAGGAAGTCAGCAAGTCGCAGGACCGGGTCGAGCAGCTCACCAACCGCATCCGCACCGCGATTCAGTCCGACCGCGACGACATTGCCAAGAAGTATGCGATGCGGTTGGAGGACGAAAAAGAAAGCCTGGAGCGCACGAAGGAGCAGCTGCAACACGCCGAGCGTGCCTACGAGAAGGCCCTAAAAGTGAAGAAGGCCTTCATGCGCGAAAAGGAGCGCAAGATTCAGGAGGCGAAGGACGCCCTCCGGCAGCACGAGCGGGCGCAGTGGCAGGCCGAGATTGCCGATACGATGGAGCAGTTTGAGGTGGCGGGGCTCGATCAGACCCACGACGAGATGATCAACCGCCTCAACGAGGAAACGGCCAAGAGCGAGGCCCGGATGGAGCTGGCGCTGGACTCGGTCGATACCGAGGCGCTGCAGATCGAGGAGGACGCCGAGGAGCTCCGGGCGGAAGAGCTGGTGAACCAGTTCAAGGCCGACATGGGACTGTCGGACGGCACCGCGGACGCGTCGGCTGCGGGCGAAGAGCAGCTCGAGATTCCCGAAGAACAGGAGCGCGAGGAGCCGTCGAAGACCATCGGCAAGCAGCGCACCCAGTCCGACTGAGAGCCACGGGGTTTCCGATGGGGAGGCGGGAAAGGGCCGCGCGTCCTCCCTCGTCCCCGTTTCGCTCCCTCACCCCCCCAACCTCCAATTCGCGATGACCGACGAGGAGTTCGAGCGGATCAAGGCGGCGGAGAAGGACCACCTGCGGGCGAAGCAGCGGTTTCAGGAAACGATGGAGGCCCTGAAACGGCAGAACAAGGTGCAGTCGACGGTGCGCCAGATGCGGACGGCCGCAAACCGGCTTCTCCGCGATAACGAGGACCTGGTGACGCGTCTTCGCTCCTGGACGGCCCGCCAGGCCGCCCGGCTGGAGGGCGCGCTGGCGCCGGAGTCGGCGACGGGCGACGACGACCTGGCGGAGGCCGAAGAAGAACTCCGCGAGGCGCGCGCCGCCGAACTCGTGCGTCAGTACAAGGCCGCCTCGGCCGAACGGCAGCGGTCCGAGGGCGAAGAGACGGAACGCACGACGGACCCGGATGCCGCCGACGAGCCGCTGCCGGACAAAACCATCGGACGCATGCGGGAGCGCCCCTCCGATTCCAAGGCCTAAGCGGTCCGCAACACCGTAGCGCGTAGGCTCCCACAACTGCCCACCGGCATGACCGACGACGTCAACTACACAAAAGAAGCCTTTCTGAACACCTGGAATCTGGTGTTTTTGCTCGTGGCGGCGGTGACGATTGCGGGGCTGGGGCTCGTCGGCGTCGTCCCCGGATGGATGCTCAACCTCACCGTGCTGTTGAGCGCAGGGGTGGAGCTGCTCTACCTGGGCGTGATGCCGCGCACCCAGCGATTCCAGCGACACGTGCGGTCTCAGAAGATCGCCGAGCGCAACCGGGCCCCGTCGCAGCGAGAGATTTTTAGCCAGTTGCGGAACCGGAGCCAGCGACGCTACGCCAAGCTCCGAAAGCTGAAGGATCAGATCCGGGAGAACTACCAGCGACTGAGCTACGCCTCGCAGGGCATTCTCAATAACCACCTGAAAAAGATCGACGGGCTCCTGGAGTCGTACCTGGATCTGCTGCACCAGCGCGAACGGTACCGTGATTTTGTCGACAGTGCCACGAAGAGCAGCATTCTGCAGTCCATCGAGGCACTGAAGAACGACATGAGGGACGACGCCGAGCGCGTGCGCTCGGTGAAGCAGCGGCGGCTGAAGGTGCTGGAGCAGCGGCTGGCGCGCTTCCACAAGGCCCACGAGAATCTGGAAATCATCGGCGCGCAGCTGGGCACGATCGAGGACGTGGTGAAGTACATTCACGAGCAGTCCTGGACGCTGCAGGACCCGAAGGAGGTGACCATGCAGCTCGACGCGCTGCTGGAGGAGGTGGAGGCCACGCAGAGCTCCATCCGGGAGATTGAGGATGTGTTCAGCTCGCCCGCGGAGTACATCGATGAGGACCTCGACGACCTGGATGCCCTGGACGCCGAGCTGGAGTCCGTGGTGGGGCGGGATCTGGACGGGGCGCTGGATCTGCCGGCGGACGAGGAGGCCGTTGGGGACGAAGAGGGCCGGTCGTCCAAGCAGTCGCGCGTGCGAGAGTAGCTACTCGGAGCCGTCGTGGGCCCCCGGAGGCGCCCCGCGCCGCCCGTACGCCAGGATGAGCTTGAGGTGGGCGACGGTGGGGGCCACGAGGCCCAGCGAGTCGAGTCGCTCCATCGGGGTTTCGGGGAGCTTCGGGGGGCTAATGCGGCCCATCCACAGCTCCATCTTGTCCTCCAGGGCGTGCGGCCCGGGAAATTGTCCTTCCGGGAGGTGGGTCGTGTAGAACTCGCGCTTCTTGTGTAGCCGCTCGTGCACCTCTTCGGCCATCTGTGAGAGCTCGGGCCGCTCCTCCTCAACCATCGCCTTGCCCAACAGGTAGTCGCGGTAGGTGAACGGCAGGTCGAGCAGGGTCTGCACCACGACGGGCCGGGGCGTAGGCTCATCTTCGAGGCCCACCGCCGCCGCGCGGGCCGTGGCGACGGCCACGAGGCAGAGCGTTTCCTCGGCCACGACCTCCGCGTCGGCGCCCTCCATGTCCCCAATGCTGTCGAGCACCGCGTGGGTGAGGTCCTGTACGAGGCCCAGTGTCCCGACCGTGGCGAACGAGGTCAGGCCCGCCACCCGGTCGAGCGCGTCGGCGGAAGCATCGGAGGAACTCATGCGGAGAGAAGACCTGAGGCAAGAAGAAGTGGGCGTGGGGCGGGCGCGTCAGTTTTTCGACGGCTCGTCGACGGAGACCTCGCTCTTCCAGTTGCCACTCTGCCCGCCCGTTTTGGCCCGCAGGTGGACGTCGCCGATCCGAATGTCTTTCGTGACCGACTTACACATGTCGTAGATCGTGAGGGCGGCCACCGACACGGCGGTCAGCGCCTCCATCTCCACGCCCGTGACGCCGAAGGACTTCGTGAAGGCCCGAATGTCGATGGCCTTCTTGGCTTCGTTGAAGGTGAAGTCGACCTCCACCCCGTTGATTGTCGCATCGTGACAGAGGGGAATGAGACTGCTCGTCTCTTTTGCCCCCATGATGCCGGCGATCTGGGCGGTGGTCAGGACGTCGCCCTTGCTGATGTCGTGGTTTTTGACCCGACGGAAGGCCTCGTCGCCCAGGTGCACTCGACCAGCGGCCACGGCCGTACGCGCCGAGTCCGGTTGCTGAGACACATCGGTCATCCGGGCACCGCCGTTGGGGTCCACCGAAGAGTAGGAGGAGTCAGCCATGGGGAAAGAAGGCAAGCGGGAGAAAGCGTTGCTGGGACGTAGGCACGGGGGTGTCTGGTCGTGTCCCAGGACCCGGGCCGACCGTTTGGTGGAATTGAGCGGGGGCGGATTGGTTTCGTTTCCGGCCCGTATCCGGTCTACAATCACAAGAAGATCGCCCACGAGAGAGCAGACGGCCGATGGGGCGTTGAGTCCGTGTCCCGATCCGTGAAAAGGACATCAAACCATTGACAGGCCCCCTCTGATAGGGTACAGTTGATCTGCGGGAAGGTCCAAACGACGAGGCGCTGGAACTCACCCACATGCCTATCGTCAAGTATATTCCTGCGCACAGGCGGCTCTCGCTGCCCGTGCGAGCAACGCCTACGATTCCTCGGTAGCTCAACGGTAGAGCATGCGGCTGTTAACCGCAGGGCTGCTGGTTCGAATCCAGCCCGGGGAGCCCCCGCCTCAATCGGAGCAATCCGGTTGGGGCTTTTTCTTTAGCGGCGCCCCATGACGGGCGCGCGCTGCAGGTCGTCATCAATCTACGCGGTGAACCGAACCATGAGGTCGTTCTTGTTCGACGGTGCGGGACGAAGGACATTGTACCGGTGGGCGCTGGTGATCGGCCTCGCCGTGGCGATGGGGGCGTGTGGCGGAGAGGACGCACCGCAGCCGGACGCGCCGGGAGCCGGTCCAGAGACAATGGCGGACACCCTGACGATCGACCACGTGCTACGGACCGACGACCGGTTCTCCACGCTCGTGGCCGCGCTGGATTCCACCGGGCTCGACTCGACGCTCCGGGGCCGCGGGCCGTACACCCTGTTTGCCCCGCCCAACTCGGCCTTCGAGGCCCTCCCGCCGGGCACGGTCGCCACGCTCCTCAACGAGCGCCCCGACCGCCTCCGGATGCTTCTTCGGCAGCACATCGTGCCGCAGCGGGCGCCCGTGGCCGGTCGGTCGGGCGGCTGGGCGCTGCCGACCCTCACCGCAGACTCGCTCCGCCTCGTCGTTACGGACACCACCGTGACGGTGCGGAACGCACGGGTGATCGATTACGACGTGGAGACCGCCAACGGGCTGATTCACGTCATTGATCGGGTGCTGCGCCCGGACGCCCCCAATACGGGCGACGAGAACTGACGGCAGGGCGCCCGCAGGTGGGGCCGTAACGATTCGCCAATATCGCGGCCCGCCCCGAACCACCGCCGGGCGGGGGATTTACAGGAGACGAGCATTCTTCTCATCTATGACGCCCGTCTCCATGGCCTCGTCCAGCAACTCCCCCGTATACGTTCTCATTGGCGCCACCGGCGGCATCGGCTCCGCCGTGGCCCACCGCCTGGCCGACAATGGCGCCCAACTCGTGCTTGGCGCCCGCACCGAGGCCGACGTGCAGGCCCTCGCCGACGACACCGGCGGCGAGGCGATGCCCCTCGACGCCACCGAATTCGACGCGGTGCAGGACATCGTGAGTCACGCCGTCGACACGTACGGGCGGCTCGACGGCATCGCCAACTTCGCGGGTTCGATTTTGCTGAAGCCGGCGCATCTGACGAGCGTGGACGAGTATCGGGAGCAGGTGCGGCTGAACCTCGATACGGCCTTCAATACGGTGAAGGCGGCGAGTCGGCCCCTCATGCGCAACGGCGGCTCCATCGTGCTCATGACGTCCGCCGTGGCACGCACCGGGCTCAAGAACCACGAGGCCATCGCCGCGGCGAAGAGCGGCGTGACGGGCCTGGTCCGGGCGGCCGCGGCCACGTACGCCAATCGCGGGGTGCGCGTGAATGCCGTCGCACCGGGCCTGGTGGGCGGAGAGGGCGAGTTCAAGAGCAAAATGTCGGCGCAGATCCTGAGCTCCGAGGCCGGGCGCAAGCAGTCCGAGCAGATGCATGCCCTTGGTCGTGTGGGGACGCCGGAAGATGTGGCCCCCGCCGTCACGTGGCTGCTCGACCCGGAGACCGACTGGGTGACCGGCCAAGTCATTGGCGTGGACGGCGGCCTCGGGACGGTGCGCACCGGGTAAGGGGGGCGCAAGACGACAGAACACAAGTCCCGAACGTTCCCATTGAGCCCGCCATCCCGTGCGCACCCTC
The DNA here is from genome assembly GCA_002894685.1 of Salinivenus lutea. GTDB lineage: Bacteria > Bacteroidota > Rhodothermia > Rhodothermales > Salinibacteraceae > Salinibacter > Salinibacter luteus. Next base: position 7,208 of record NCRC01000025.1, on the reverse strand, counting down.
CTTCTTCTTCTCCGCGACCAGCTCAATCGCGACGCGGCCCTCCTGCGCGACGCCGATCCGGCCCACGATGTCGTGGCGATGACGGAGGCCGACAGGAGGCAGGGGCGGTTCCCGGAGCACAAGCAGCGCCTCGCCCTCGGATGGGCGGCGATGCGGCACCTGCGGGAGGACCTGCGCGAGGCAGGCTGGACGGTCCACTACCAGCCGATCGACGCGGCCGATGAGGAGGGCGTCCCCGGGTTTCTGCGGCGCCAGATCGAGGCGCATGCGCCCGAACGGGTCTGCGTCACGGAGCCGGGGCGCTACGAGCTGTTGCAGGAGATCGAGGCGGTGTGCGACGCGTTGGGCGTGGCCCTCCAGGTGCACGCGGACGATCACTTTCTCGCTACGCACCGTGACTTCGAGGCGTGGGCCGACGGGCGAAAAGAGCTCACGCTGGAGTATTTCTACCGCGAGCAGCGGCGGCGGTACGATGTGCTCGTCACCGACGAGGGCGATCCGGTGGGGGGCGAGTGGAACTTCGACGACGAAAACCGGGAGAGCTTTGGGGCGGAGGGGCCGGGCATGATTCCGGAGGGGCCGTCCTTTGAGCGCGACGCGATTACGGAGGAGGTCCTCGATCTCGTCCGCTCCGACTTTGCGGAGGCGCCCGGGCACCTCTCCGCGTTTCGCTGGCCGGTGACGCCCGCACAGGCCGAACAGGCCCTCGACGACTTCATTGAGCACCGCCTGCCGCAGTTCGGGACGTATCAGGACGCGATGTGGACCGGGCGGCCCTTCCTCTACCACTCGCGCCTCTCCGCCGCCCTCAACCTGAAGCTTCTGGATCCGCTGACGGCCGTCCGCCGGGCCGAAGAGGCGTACCACGACGGCCACGCGCCCCTCAATGCCGTGGAGGGGTTTGTCCGGCAGATTCTGGGCTGGCGCGAGTTTGTGCGGGGCGTGTACTGGCTCTACGCCCCCGAGTACGCGGAGCGCAACGCCCTGGACGCGACTGAGGATCTGCCCGACTTTTACTGGTCGGGCGACACGGACATGCGCTGCCTGAGCGACTCCATCGGGCAGGTCCGCGAGCACGGGTACACGCACCACATTGCCCGCCTCATGGTGATCGGCCTCTTCGGGCTGCTCTACGGCGTCGATCCGCAGCAGATGAACGACTGGCACGAGGCGATGTACGTCGATGCCTGGGCGTGGGTGTCGGTGCCCAACATGATCGGCATGGCGCTCTATGCCGATGGGGGGACGGTGGGGACCAAGCCCTACACCGCGTCCGGGAAGTACATCAATCGGATGAGCAACTACTGCACGCACTGCCGGTACGACCCGGATCAGGCCACGGGCGCCGACGCCTGTCCCTTCACGTCGCTCTACTGGAACTTCCTGGACCGGCACCAGGAGCAGCTTTCCGGCAACCGGCGCATGAACTTCCAGCTGGCCAACGTGCGGCGGAAGGACGATGACGAGCTGGAGGCCATCGCCGAGCGCGTGGCGGAGATTCGGTCGATGGTGGGGGCTGCCGGCGGGGACGAGTGGACGGTCGAGGATTCGTAGATGGACGATTGGCAACCGGACGGAGGGTAGGGAGAAGGGGGACGGAGAGAAGATAGAGGATGAGCAGAAAATGATAGACGGACGAAATGCAGAATGAGACAGCAAGGAAATGAGACAATGAAAAATACCTCTCTCGTCTGGTACCGCCACAGCCTCCGCCTTCGCGATCATCCGGCCCTGGTCGACGCGGCCGAGCACGGCCCCGTCGTTCCGGTGTTTGTGTGGGCGCCCGACGAAGAGGGCCCCTGGTCCCCCGGCGGCGCGGCGCAGTGGTGGTTGCACCACGCCCTGCAAGACCTCGACGCCCGGCTGCGCGAGCGCGGGTCGCGGCTCATCGTGCGTACCGGCCCGACGGCCGAGGCCCTGCGCGACGTGGCGGACACCACCGGGGCGACCCGCGTCGTGTGGAACCGACGCTACGAGCCGCCCCTGGCCCGGCGGGACGCAGAGGTGCAAGAGACCCTGGACGAGCAGGGGATCGAGACGCGGGTGTTCGAGAGCCAGATTCTACACGATCCCGAGGCCGTGGAAACCACGAGCGGCGGGCCGTACCACGTCTACACGCCGTTCTGGAAGAAGGTGCGGAAGGAAAATCTCCTGCGCACCGGCCCGCCACTGGATCCCCCGGCCCTCGACGCCCCCGATGCGTGGCCGGCCTCCGATCCGATCGAGGCCCTGAACCTGCTGCCCGAATCGCGGGGCGAATCGGACGGGGCCGGGGGGCTCCGCGACACGTGGACGCCGACAATCGAGGGGGCGCACAAGCGGCTCGACCATGCCGTGGAGCATGTCCTCGGAGACTACGAGACCACCCGCGACCGCCCGGACAAGGAGGGCACGACCCGGCTCTCGCCGTACCTCCATCACGGCCACTTGAGCCCGAATCAGGTGTGGCACCGCGTCGCCACCTGGGCCGACGACACGGGCCGCCACGACGAGGCCGAGCCCTTCCTGCGCGAGATCGTTTTCCGCGAGTTCTCCTACCACTGGCTCTACCACTATCCGGATACCCCGACCGAGACCTACCGCGACAAATTCCGTGACTTCCCCTGGCGGGACGACGCGGAGGCGCTCGCCCGGTGGAAGCGGGGGCAGACCGGCTACCCGATCGTTGACGCAGGCATGCGGCAGCTCTACGAAACCGGCTGGATGCACAACCGCGTCCGCATGATCGTGGCGTCGTTCCTCACAAAGGACCTGATGCTGCACTGGCGTCACGGCGCCGAGTGGTTCTGGGACACGCTCGTGGACGCCGACCTCGCCGACAACACCTTCAACTGGCAGTGGACCGCCGGGTGCGGGGCCGACGCGCAGCCGTTCTTCCGCATCTTCAACCCCGTCTCGCAGTCCGAGCGCCACGACCCGAACGGCGACTACATTCGCCGCTACGTGCCGGAGCTGTCCGATCTCCCCGACGACGCGCTCCACGCTCCCTGGGAGGAATCCGACGCCCGCCTTCGTGCGTTGGGCGTGACGCTGGGCGACACGTATCCCCGCCCGATCGTCGACCACGCCGAGGCGCGGGAGGACGCCCTGGCCGCCTACGAACAGGTGAAATAACCCCCCCGGCCGGCGTGCACTCGCCCTTCGGGGCCATTTCGTTCTCGTCTGCCCTCTCGATAGCTGCCCTGCTCCGGTGAAGACCCTCGAATTCAGCACCATTCTCGACGCCTCCCCCGAGGCGGTGTTTGCCTGGCATGCCCGGCCCGGCGCCTTCCAGCGGCTCACGCCGCCGTGGGCGCCCATTCGGCTCGAACAGTTTGAGGGCATCCGCGAGGGAGATCGGGCGGTGCTGCGCATTGGGCCGGGGCCGCTGCCCCTGCGGTGGGTGGCCGAGCACTACGACGTCGTGGAGGGACGGCAGTTTTGCGACCGGCAGGTGCAGGGCCCGTTTGCGCACTGGGAGCACACCCACCGCTTTGAGCCCACCGACGACGGGGGCTGCCGACTGGTGGATCGCATCGAGTACGAGCCGCCCGCCGGCGGGCTCGGGGCCGCCGCGGCCCCGTACCTGCTGGAGCCGGAACTGCGCCGCCAGTTTGCCTACCGCCACCGCGTCACGCGCCGCGACCTGGCCCTGCACGAGCAGTACAACGCGGACGAGCCCCCGCTCACCGTGGCCGTGAGTGGGGCGTCCGGGCTCGTCGGATCGCAGCTTGTGCCGTTCTTGCAGACCGGCGGCCACACGGTGCGCCGACTCGTCCGCTCCCGGCCCGTGGGAGAGGGCGACATCCTGTGGGACCCGAAGGCCGGAGAGGTTGAGGCGGACAAGCTGGAGGGCGTGGACGCCGTGATTCACCTGGCGGCCGAGAGCGTCTTCGGCCTCTGGACCCCGGCAAAAAAACAGCGCATCTACTCCAGTCGGGCCGACGGCACGCGCCTGCTCGCCGAGGCGCTCGCGGACCTCGACGATCCGCCGGCGGCGTTCGTGTCGGCCTCGGCCGTCGGCTACTACGGAAACCACGGCACCGACATCATCACGGAGAAGGATGAGCCCCGGAAGGCGGGCTTCCTGAGCGAGGTGTGCGAGGCGTGGGAGGCGGCGACTACGCCTGCCGCCGCGGCGGGCATCCGCACGGTGCAGGCCCGCATCGGGGTGGTCCTGTCCCCGGCCGGCGGGGCGCTGCGCCTCATGCTCCCCGCGTTCTGGCTCGGCCTTGGGGGACGCGTCGGGGCGCCCGATCAGTATTTCCCGTGGGTCTCGCTCGACGACGTCATCGGCGGTCTCTACCACGCCCTGTGGGCAGACGATCTCGCGGGCCCAGTCAACCTGACGGCCCCGCACCCGGCCCGCATGGCCGACTATGCCCGCACGCTGGGCCGGGTCCTGAATCGCCCCGCGGTGCTCAGCGTCCCCGAATCGTTGATCCGCTCGGTGGCCGGGGAGGTGGCCGACGAGATGCTGCTGAAGAGTGCCCGCGTGGTGCCGCAGCGACTGCAGGAGAGCGGGTACCACGTGGGCTACGGGCAGCTGGAGGACGCCCTCCGTCACGTGCTTGGGCGGGAGGACGCGTCGGAGGCGCCGCTCCTCGTGCCGTAGCGGCGGGGAGCGGGCGGCGGACGGCCGGGGACGAACATGAGCGGGCGTCCGACCTTTGAGGCCATACGCGTTTTGTCCCGATCCGAAGCCCCGTCGTTCGATGGATGATCCAGATGTTCTGATCGTTGGCGCCGGCCTGGCCGGCTTGACCTGCGCGCGCCGGCTGCACCACCGAGGCCTCACGGTTCAGGTGCTGGAAGCGTCCGACCGCGTCGGCGGCCGCGTGCGGACCGAGACGGTCGATGGCTTTCGGCTGGATCGCGGCTTCCAGGTGCTCCTGACGGCGTACCCCGAGCTGCGCCGCGAACTCGACTACGAGGCTCTCGACCTGCACACCTTCACCAGCGGTGCGCTCGTGCGCTACAACGGCGGCTTCCACCGCGTGGCCGATCCGTTCCGGCACCCGCTCGACGCGCCGGGCACGCTCGTCGGCCCCATCGGCACGCTGGCGGACAAGGCCCGCGTGGCGCAGGCATGGTACGACCTCACAGAGGCGTCCATTCCGGAGCTGATGGCCCGGGAGGAGCGGGCGACACGCGAGGTGTTGCGGACCCGCTGGGGATTTTCCGACGCCATGGTCAATCGGTTCTTCCGCCCGTTCCTCGGTGGCATCTTTCTCGACCGCTCCCTCTCCGCCTCGAGCCGCATGTTCGAGTTCGTCTTTAAGATGTTTGCGGAGGGGCGGACCGCGCTTCCGGCGGGCGGAATCGATCGGATGCCCAAGCAGATGCGTGCGCGCCTCCCGGACGAGGCGGTGCGACTGAATGCGCCCGTCGAACGGGTGGACGAGCAGACGGTCGTCCTGGAGGGCGGGGAGGCCGTGTCGGCGCCGTACGTGGTTGTGGCCACCGACGCGCCCGCCGCGGATCGACTCGTCGGCGGCGTGTCGCCAACGGCGGGCCGATCCACCACCTGTCTCTATTACGCCGCCTCCCGCTCGCCCCTCGACGACCCCATCCTCGTGCTGAATGGGGACGGGGTGGGCCCCATCAACAACCTCGCCGTGCCCTCGGATGTCGCGCCGGGGTATGCGCCGGACGGCCGGGCGCTCGTGTCGGTGACGGTCGTGGAGGATGCGCCGGAGGACGAGGCGACGCTGGAGCGCAGCGTGCGGGAGCAGTTGATCGACTGGTTCGGCCTGGCGGCGGGCGGGTGGACGCACCTGCGGAGCGTAGAAGTGCCGTACGCCCTCCCCGACCAGGCGCCGCCCTTTCTGTCGCCGCCGGAACGAGAGGTGCGCCGCCGTCCGGGCCGCTACGTCTGCGGAGACCACACCCGCACGGCGTCGCTCAACGGGGCCGTCGCCTCGGGCCGGGCGGCCGCACGGGCCGTCTGGGAGGATCATTTCCCGTAGGCGAGGGCGCGCCCCGGTTCACGAGTCGACCACGATCCTCCATCGGACCCCGAACGCAGATGCTGTTGCTGGCGCACACGGCGGCCACGCTCACGATGTTTGGGGTGATCCTGGTGGTGCAGCTCGTGCATTACCCGCTCTTTCGCCACGTCGGACCGGCGGAATACACGACGTACCAGGCCGAGCACATGCGCCGCATCACCTGGATCGTGGCGCCGGCCATGACGGTGGAACTCGGCACGGCCCTCTGGCTCGTTGCGGCACCCCCCGCCGGCCTTCCGGCGTGGATGGGGTGGACGGGGCTGGCACTGGTCGTGCTGATCTGGGGCACCACGGGTTGGGTTCACGTGCCACTCCACGCCCGCCTCACCGACGGCTTCGACGCGGGGGCGCACCGCCGGCTCGTCCGGACCAATTGGGTGCGCACCGTCGCCTGGGGCGGCCGCGCCGCGCTCGTGCTGTGGATGGTGGCCACGGCGTAGGCCCGGGAGGACGCGCTCGGAATGTACCGGAGAGGCAACAACTGCGTCGGCATGGGGCACGCGTCCGGCGGCCCCGCGTTGGACGCCGTCCACAATTCTTTCTCCGAGTCCCATTTCTGCCATGAAAGCCACTTTTGAAGACACCGTCCTTGCCGAGAGCGACGACACGGTTGTCGTAGAGGGCAATCACTACTTCCCGCCGGGGGGCGTCCACGACGAGTATCTGGAGCCGAGCGACCATCGCACGACCTGCCCGTGGAAGGGCGAAGCCTCCTACTACGATGTGGTCGTGGGCGGAAGTCGGAAGGAAAACGCCGCCTGGTACTATCCCGACCCCTCCGACGCCGCGTCCGAAATCAAGGACCACGTTGCTTTCTACACCACGCAGGTAGAGGTGACCGACTGAGTGTCGGCGGGGCCGGGGGCGGCGATTGACAGGAATTCAGAGGGGGCTTTGCAGGACCCTTAGAAACGAGCGGTCGCGGGTGAAAGTGCACACGTGCACGCTCGGTTCTACTCCTGCGAATCAGCCTCTCTCTCGTTCATGCAGCGCGTACTGCTTCTTGTTCTGATGCTCGGGCTCTGTGGGGGAGGGCCGGCACAGGGGCAGGCCCCGGAGGAGGACGAGTCGGACGACGAGGTGCTCATCTCCGGCATTCGGCAGAGCGGCGGATACGGCGCGCCCACCGTCGCGGGTACGTCGTTCAATGGCGAGCCCGCGATCCTGACGGGCGGGCAGGGCGGCTGGATTATCAATCGCCAGTTCGTGGTTGGGGGC
>NCRC01000024.1 GCA_002894685.1 Salinivenus lutea | reverse complement strand
AGCACACACTCCTCGAAGAGATCGTCTCCGTCGATGGCCACGACAATCTCGTGGAGCCGGATGCCATCCGGCTCCACGAGATTGTCGTGGCCATCGACGGAGACGATCTCTTCGAGGAGTGTGTGCTGGGCCTGCCGGGCTGTGGGGAGGCCGAACCGTGTCCGCTGCACGAGCACTGGACGGACGAGCGGGGGCGCATCGAAGAGATGTTTCGGGATACGACGCTGGCGGAGGTCCCAGACGTGCGTCTCGCCCCGCTTATTGAGGGCGCCGGTGATTCGCGGTCTGACCTGGAGACATAGGGAAGAATTGAGCGTGGGACCATGGGCCCACATGCCGATGGGCCGACCCGAGGAGAGACGGATCGGCCCGTTGGTGCGAGAATAGAGGAACGGATTAGGCTGCCATTTTGGCCTGCTCCTCGGGCACCGGCATGGCTTCGAAGCGCACGCCCTGGTCGCCCGGATACGGCTCGTGGTGGTCGTGTTGATTGCGCCAGATCTCCTCCGGAATGCCTTCGGGGAAGGCGTCACAGACCGCCTCGTCGTCTCGGTCCCGGTTCAGATGCTGACACGACTTGCACATCGGTTCGATGTCGTGGGCCATGGTGTGGAGGCTGGGTTGTGTACGGGGAGAGGAGTCAGAGGAAAGATCCGAACAGAGCGGGCAGGCCGGAGATCCGCCGCGGCCAACATTTAGAGGCAGTCTAAATCCGTGAGAAGATCCGTCCTGTGCCCCGATTTTCGGGGAGATCGGCCGGGACTTCGGGGGAGAGAGTTGCGCGAATCCACTGACTTGGTTTATTTAGACTCTATCTAAACTCCCGATTCCAAGTCTTCCCTCGCCGTCTATGTGTCTGGCCGAATTCAAGAAAGAGGCGCCCGTCGACTTTGAAGTGCGGGAGCGTCCGGGGCAGCACGACTACAAGTACTGTCTCTGTGGCAAGGGGTGCACGCTGGGGGTGCTGTTTGAAACGTCGACCCGCGTGTGCTTCGAGTGGCTTACGGAGAACGGTCGCGCGGTGGAGTACCGGCCGGAGCTCCGGTACAAGGCGTGGGCGAAGCGGGAGGTGGCGCGTCTTGTGGCGGAGGGGTGGTGGACCCCGGTAGACGCAGACGGAATTGCGGCGTAGGCGGGAGCCATCAGGCCCCGGTTCCGATCGCAGCTTCCGCGCCAAACTGCTCGCGCCAGGACGTCGTGCCCCACCGGTCCGGGGCATACGGCCGCATCCAGCGGCGGTCGACCCCGTGCTTCAGCCGAAGGAGCCATGGATGGGCGGCCCACATCGATCCGGCCGTCCAGAGCCCGTCCGCTGTGCCGGTCGACAGGATGAGGGGCGTGAGGGGGTACGGCCGAAACGTCTGCAGCTCGGTAGGAGACGGCACACCGGCCCCCGCGCCGAGGGCCTGGAGCGTGTGATGGAGGTTGGCGCGGAGGGTGGGGCCCTGCTTCACGGCGTGTACGCCCACCCGGGCGAGGTCGAGGTCCTCAATCGAGGCGCAGTCGCCCGCGGCGAAGAGGCGGGGATGTGTGCGGACCTGCAGCGAGCGGGTCGTGCGGACGAATCCGCGATCGTTGGTTGGGAGGGGACTGTCGTGCAGGAGGGGCGGGCCGACTGTGCCGGTGGCCCAGAGCACAGCATCCGCCGCAAGGGGAGAGGCGGTGTCGGTGTGGACGGCGGCGGGGGCGTCGCCCGTGCCCTCGACGTTGGTGACGGTGGTGCCGGTAGAGACGGTGGCGCCGCGCCGGCGGAGCCGGTTGGTCGCATCGGTGCGCAGGCCGGCGGGAAAGCCGGGCAGGAGCCGATCGGCCTGTTCGACGATCGTCAGCTCCAGGTCCCCGAGCCGGTCGGCCCCGGCAAAGCGTCCCGTCACGTTCAGCGCCACCTCGGTGCCGGCGGCGCCGCCCCCCACCACGACGAGGCGGAGCCGGGCGGTCGCCTCGGCGAGCGTCTGTTCAATGCGCGAGGCCAGGGGGCGAATGTGGGCAATGGGCTTGGTGGGGATGGCGCCCGCGGGCACCGCCGGGTTGGCACTCCCCACGTTGATTGCCAGCACGTCGAACGGAAGGGCGTCCCCGGCTCGCGTCTCGACCACGCGGGCGTCCGGATCGATCGCCGCGGCGGCCTCTTGCACGAACGATGCCCCGTTCGCGCGGGCCTGGGCCGCCAGATCAATCCGCACGTCTGCTTCGTCGTACACACCGCCCAGGTACTCGGGGACCATGCCGGAGTAGTAGAGGTGGCGCTGAGGGTCGACCAGGGTCACGTCGATGCCCCTTTGCGTCCACGTGTCGGCGTGGACGAGGCTGGGAAGCATGGCGTGTCCGCCACCGAGCAAGACGAGACGAAGAGAACGATCCATAAGAGAGGGCAGGGCAAGAAACGAATCCCGAAAATACGGACGGGTACTGCAGCCCGGACGAGCACGCCCGGGAACCTTCCGTCAAAAGGGGAATATCCTGGGGTGGCTCCACGCTTGTTATAACATGAAACATCAAGTGTTCGAATGGGTGATCTTCTGCTCTCGTCCTGGCCGTGGTACATTGCCGGTCCTCTCATTGGACTCTTCGTGCCCCTGCTTTTGCTGCTGACCGGCAAGGCCTTCGGGGTGTCGTCGAGCCTGAAGCATGCCTGTGCGGCCACGGTGCCGGGACGGGCCGAGTACTTTCGGTACGACTGGAAAGCGTCCGGGTTGTGGAACCTGTTGTTTGTCGTCGGCATCCTCCTCGGCGGCGTGGTGGCGGTGCAGCTGTTGGGCGGGGGCGGGCCCACGGGCATCTCCTCCGCCACGAAGGCCGACCTGCAGGCACTGGGCCTGACGGAGTTTTCGGGGCTGGTGCCTCCGGAGCTGTTTAGCTGGTCGAGCCTCACGACGGGGCCCGGCTTTGTGGCGATCGTGCTCGGGGGCTTTCTGGTTGGGTTTGGGGCGCGCTACGCAGGGGGCTGTACCTCGGGGCACGCCATTACGGGCCTCGCAACGCTCCAGTGGCCGTCCCTGCTGGCGGTCGTCGGCTTCTTCATCGGCGGACTGCTCACGACCTACGGGCTGCTTCCGCTGCTGCTGTAGTCGTCTTCCCCGTGCCGCCCACGCATCACGAATCGAACCTCCGTCTTGAGTCCCATGGCTTCTCCCCGTACGTCCACCCATTCCTCCGACACGCGCCCGGGCCTCCGCCTGGCCGATGCCCTGATCTATCTGGGCATGGGGACGATCTTCGGCATCCTCCTCGTCAAGAGCGAGGTGGTGTCGTGGTTTCGGATTCAGGAGATGTTTCGGTTTCAGGCGTTTCACATGTACGGCATCATCGGCAGCGCCGTGGTGGTGGCGGGGGCCTCCATTGCGCTCCTGCGGCGCATACAGGCCACCACGATTCGGGGCGAGCCGATCTCGATCTCGGATAAGCCCTTCGAGCGCGGCGTCAACCAGATCGCCGGGGGCATTGCCTTCGGTCTGGGCTGGGGCCTGCTCGGGGCGTGCCCGGGGCCCATCTACGCCCTCATCGGCGCGGGCGTGACGCCGGTGGCGGTCGCGCTCCTCAGTGCCATGCTGGGGGCCTGGACGTACGGACACCTCAAGCCGCATTTGCCACACTGACTGATCCGTGAGAAGTGATCCGTGCGGGGGCGTCCAATCAGAAGCTCACGCATCACTCCTCACGGATTGAAATTTGCTCCCGCGCACCGCACGCTGTTTTCTCCCCTCGTTCCCTGGCCTCTTACCAAAACCCTCTTTCCCCCTATGCTCTTCCGACAGATCTTCGACGAGAAGCTTGCCCAGTACGCCTACCTCGTAGGCTGTCAACAGACGGGCGAGGCCCTGCTCGTCGACCCCGAACGTGACATCGACCGGTACCTCGAGTTTGCCGAAGACGAAGGAGTGGAGATTACGGCGGTCGCCGAAACCCACATCCACGCCGATTTCTTGTCCGGCGCCCGCGAGTTTGCCGAGCGCCTCGACACGTCGCTGTACCTCTCGGACGAGGGGGACGAGAACTGGAAGTACGAATGGGCCCGCGAACCGAAACAAAGCGGGGGCGACTACGACGTGACCTGGCTCCGGGACGGCGACACGTTTGCGATTGGCAACATCAAGATCACGGCGCTCCACACGCCCGGCCACACGCCGGAGCACCTGTCCTTTCTCGTGACGGATATGGGCGGCGGGGCCAACGAGCCGATGGGCCTCCTCACGGGCGACTTCGTGTTCGTGGGCGACCTCGGCCGGCCCGACCTCCTGGAGTCCGCCGCCCAGGTGGAGGGGGCGATGGAGCCCTCGGCCCGTGCGCTCTACCAGTCCGTCCAGCGCTTCCTGGAGATGCCGGACCACCTGCAGGTGTGGCCGGGGCACGGGGCCGGCTCATCGTGCGGCAAAGCCCTCGGGGCGGTGCCGCAGACGACGGTCGGCTACGAGAAGCAGTTCAACCCGATGATTCAGGCGGCGCGCGAGGGCGAGGACGCGTTCGTCGACGCCATCGTGGCCGGGCAGCCGGAGCCGCAGATGTACTTTGCCCGCATGAAGCGAGACAATAAGGGCGGGCCGCCGGTGCTGGGCGATCTGCCATCGCCGCGGGAGCTTACGACCCACGAGCTCCGGGAGGTCGCCGCGGATGAGGAGACGCTCCTGATCGACACGCGCCTGGACCGCTCGGCCTTCATGGCGCACCACATTCCGGGCAGCCTCTACGCGCCGATGAACAAGACCTTCAACACGGTGGTGGGCTCCCTCGTCGAGGAGGAGACGACGCCGATCGTGCTGCTGGTCGACGAGGCGGACGTGGAGACGGCTGTTCGCGACCTCGTGCGCATCGGATACGACCACGTGGTCGGCATTGCGACCTCCGACACGCTGCAGCGCTACTTTCAGAATGACGGGCCGAGCGCGTCGATCGACGAGATTGCGTTCGATGAGGTGGAGGCCCTGCGGCAGGAGCCGAACACGACGGTCGTCGACGTGCGCTACCGGTCGGAGTACGAGGAGGACGGACACGTGGAGGGGGCGCTGAATGCGTCCTACACGCGGCTTCCGGAGTACGAGGCCGACCTTCCGAAAGATCAGACCCTGGTGGTGCACTGCGCGAGTGGGGCGCGGGCGGCGGCGGCCTCGGCGTTTCTGGCCCGCACCGGTCGTACGGTCAAGTACGTGAACGACGCCTTTGCGAACTACGACGTGCCGACGGACGAAGCCGTCGCGGCGTAGCCGGTGCAATTGCGTCTCTCCGCGCCCCAGCCTCCGCTCCCCGCTCGTCCAACGCCCCCGCTCCATGTACGCTGCCTGGCTTGGTGCCCTGCTCGTCGGGCTCGTCCTCGGCCTTCTCGGGTCCGGCGGCTCCATCCTGACGGTGCCGGTGCTGGTGTACCTGGTGGGAGAGCCCAGCAAGCTCGCCATCGCCGAGTCGCTCGGCATCGTGGCCCTCATCAGTCTGGTGGGGGCCGTGCCGTTTGCGGTGCAGGGACAGGTGAGCTGGCGGAGCGTGGGCTGGTTTGGCGGGCCGGGGATTGTGGGGGCGTACCTGGGGGCCTATCTGTCGCAGTTCATGCCGGGGGCGCTCCAGCTCACCATCTTTGCAGGCGTGATGCTGCTGGCGGCCGTCATGATGTTTCGCCGCAGCTCCCCGACGGCGACCGGCGGCCCCGACCGCGTCTTCTGGAAAGTGATGATGGATGGGTTTGGCGTAGGGGTGCTGACCGGCATCGTGGGGGTCGGCGGGGGCTTTCTGATTGTCCCCGCGCTCGTGTTGCTTTGCGGCCTGTCGATGCACCTGGCCATCGGGACGAGCCTCCTGATCATTGCCGTGAAGAGCATCGCCGGCTTCGTGAAGTACATTGACGTGATGGAGGCCGCAGGCCTCTCAATTCACTGGGACCTGGTCCTGATTTTCTCCGCCATCGGCATTGTCGGGAGCGTGATTGGGGGGCGGGTGGGAGCCTACGTCCCGCAGGCACGTCTGAAGCGCGGCTTCGCCGTCTTCCTGGTGCTGATGGGGATTGTCATTCTCGTACAAAACGTCGTCGAGATCGTGGGATAGCAGCGCCGAGGACCGGGGAGCAGGTCCGGATTCAGGCGTCTCTGTAAAGCATGCATGAAGGAGAAACCCCACGGCCCGCCGGTGGTCAAATATTGTGAGTGAGCGTTCACTCACAATGGGATGGCCGCCCACTTTTGCCTTCAAATGCCTCTGCGACGTTTCCTTCCTCAGATCCCCGACGGATGACCAAGCGAGACGCCATCTGCGACGCCGCGCTCGATCTGTTTGCCGAGCAAGGCATCGAAAATACAACCATTCGCGAAATCGCGGCGCGGGCCGACGCGTCTGAAGGGGCGCTCTACCGGCATTTTGACGGCAAGGCCGACCTGGCGTCCTGGCTCCACGATCGGTGTGCGACCGAGCTGCGGGAGCGGCTGGCGACGGCCACCGAGGATGCCACCTCGCCGGCGGCGCACCTGGAGGCGCTGGTGCGGGGGCTGTTTGCCTTCTATGCCTCGCGCCCCGCGTCGTGCACGTACCTGCTGTCGGCAAACGAAGGTGGGGACGCCGCCGCCCCGTCCGCTCCGGTCCAGTACTTTGCGGAGGCCCTGCGGGCGGCCCCGAGCGGGGACGGCGGGCCCTCCGCGACGCTCCGGGCCGGGTGGATTCTGGCCATGGTGCAGCGCACGGTCCGCTTCCTGAAGGCCGGCACGCTGGACGTGGTGGACCGGACGGCCATCGACCAGACGGTGGCGGCGGCCCTGCGCCTTGCCGGCCTGGAGGGGACGACGAGCGTCACGCCCTGACGCGGCTGTGATGCGCCCCGCACGGCGCCCTCATGCACCCAACCTCCTGTATCCTCATGCCTGATTCGGCTTCTCCCTTTTCCGGCTCGGTCCGTGTCCTGCGCCGGTTCTTTGCCCGGCGCCTGCGGGCGGAGCCCACGCCCCCGTCGATTTCGCGCGGACGCGCCCAGGTCATTCGTCACCTGAGCGAACAGGCGCTGGGCCGCGCCGCGCTTCGCTCCGTAGAGTCGGGGCCGAGGGGCACGCCACCGTCCGCGGACGACTGGAAAGCGTTCCTCCGGGTGGCTGCCCTCACCGAGCTGCGCGCCCATGGGTAGCCCCGTTTCCGCCGTCTCCTCGATCTGATTTTGCTGTTTGCCCATGCTGTGTTCATCGATTGTGTCCGTTTCGTCGTCTGCCCTCCCGTCCGAGCCGTGTCGCTCCGTCGGCCGGCTGGTCGTGGGGCTGGTTCTGCTGGTTGGGGTCTGGGGCGCCGCCACGTCGGGCAGGGCCCAGTCCGTGCGTTCGGACTCCGCAACCGTCCGGGCGCTGTCGGTGGAAGAGGCCGTAGAGGAGGCCCGGGCCCACAGCTTTCCCACGCGGCGGGCCGACGCCGAGCAGCGGGCGGCCACCGCCCGCAAGCGGCAATCCCTGGGCGTTTTCCTGCCCCGCATCACGGCGTCCGAGCAGGGCCTCGCCACGACCGATCCCGTCAACGCCTTCGGGTCGAAGCTGCGGCAGGAGCGCTTCACGCAGCAGGATCTTCAGTTGGGCGCCCTCAACACCCCGGACCGGGTCGATCACTTTGCCACCCAGATTGAGGTGGAGCAGCCCCTCCTGAACCTCGACGGCCTGTTCGAGCGCCGCGCCGCGAGTGACGCCGCGCGGGCCGCGGAGCAGCGCGCCGAGCGCGCCGAGGCCGTCGTCACGTTCCGGGTCAAAAAGGGCTACTACGGCCTGCTGCTCGCCGAGCGGCGGGTGGCGGTGATCGACTCGGCCCTCGCCACGGCCCGCGCCACTCGGGCCCAGACGCAGGCCCTGTACGAGGAGGGCATTGTGGACCAGGCCGATCGGCTCGCCGCGGAGGTGCGGGTCTCGGAACTGGAGAGCCAGCGTACCGAGGTGCGGGCGGAGCGCGACAATGCGGCGGACCGGCTCCGGATGCTCCTGGGCATCGATCGGCCGGTGAAGATTCAGCCGACCGATTCGCTTCGCCGGGAACCGGCCGCCCTGGGGGACATCGCCCTGCCGTCGGTCAACCGGAACCGCTCCGACATGCAGGCGCTCCGGGCCCGGGCCGACGCCGCCCGTGAGAAAAAGCGATCGCGCTGGCTCGCCTTCATCCCGACCCTCAACGCCCGCGGCACCACGGGCTGGTACGACGACACCCCCTTCGGCACCGCCGGGCAGAGCTGGACGGTGGGGGCGTCCCTCACGTGGAGCCTGTTCGACGGGTACCAGCAAATTGGGGCGGCGCAGGAGGCGGCGGCGTCTCTCCAGCAGGCCGAGATTGCGCTGGAGCAACAGGCCCTCGAAAACGAGGTCGAGATTGCCGCCGCGCGCCGCACCCTGGCGTCGGCCCGCGAGCGCATCGAGCAGGCCCGCCAGGCCGTCGAGCAGGCGGAAGAGAGCCTGCGCATCCGATCGGACCGCCACGAGGCAGGCCTCGCCCGCACGACCGACCTTCTGCAGGCCGAAACCACGCTCGCCGAGCGACGCCTGGCACACCTGCGGGCCCTCTACCAGCACAACCTTGCCCTGTACCGCCTCGAACTGCTTACGGAGCGCACCCTGACCGAGTAGCCGCGCCCCTCGCCTCTTCTCCCTGCTTTCTCACGATCCCTGATTGCCATGACCCTGCGCCTTCTTTTCGTCCCTCTTGTCGTGATGTCCCTAACACTCGCCGGCTGTGGCGACGACCCGTCGCCGGAGGCGAGCGCCCTGGCGCCCGTGACGGTGGATACGGCCACGGCGGCCCTCGCGACCAGCGCCGAGGTGGGGCGCTACCGGGGCACGCTCCAGGGCCAGCGTCGCGTGCCGCTCTCCACCAAAATGATGGGCACCATTACCACGCTGACGGTGGAGGAGGGCGACCGTGTGCGGGAGGGCCAGACGCTCGCCCGCATCCAAAGCCAGAACGTAGAGGCCCAGCGCGAGCAGGTGCGCGCCCGCCTCCGCGAGGCCCGTGCCGCCCGCGACAACGCCCGGCGGCAGTTTGAGCGCATCCAGTCGCTCCGCGAAAAGGACAGCGCCACCGAGCAGGAGTACGACAACGCACAGACGGCCTACGAGCGGGCGCAGGCCCAGGTGGAGGCCCTCGAAGGAAAACTGGAAGAGACGGACGACATGCTCAGCTACGCCACCATTGAGGCGCCGATGGACGGCTCCGTGGTCGAGAAGCGGGCCGAGGCGGGCGGCCTCGCCGCCCCCGGCCAGCCCCTCCTCGTCGTCGAGACGACCGACGCCCTGAAGGCGGTGGTGCAGGTCCCGGCTCAGGAGATCAACCGCTTTGCGACCGGCGACAGCGTGACGGTGCGCATTGGCGCGGCCGGCAACCGGGTGCAGACGGGCGTTGTGACGCAGGTGAACCCGTCGGGCCACTACGCCAGCCGCCAGTTCGAGGTGCAGGTGCGCCTGCCGGATCCGCCGGCCGACGGGGGCGCCCTCAAGTCTGGCATGTACGCCGAGGTCGAGCACCGCACCGGCACAGCGTCCACGCTCACTGTGCCGGCCCAGGCCCTCGTGGAGCGCGGCCAGCTCACCGGGCTGTACGCCGTCAGCGACGGGCGGGCCCTCCTGCGCTGGGTCCGCACCGGGACCCGCGAGGGGGAGCGCGTCGAGGTGCTCTCGGGCCTGCGCCCGGGAGAGGCCTACGTGACCGACGCCACGCCCCGCATTGCGGACGGGCAGCCCATCCGCACCGAGTAGCACCCCCTTGTTCTCCGCCATTCCACGCACAGGCTTTACTCGTCCCATGGCGACCACATCCGGCATCGCGGGCCGCATTGCCCGCGGGTTCATCAATAGCAAGCTCACCCCGCTTCTGATGGCGGCCTTCCTCGGCATCGGGCTCTACAGTGCCTGGGTGACGCCGAAGGAGGAGGACCCTCAGATCGACGTTCCCATGGTGGACATTTCCGTCCGGTACCCGGGCGCCACCCCGGACGAGGTAAAGAGCCGCGTCGCCGAACCGATTGAGCGGCTGGCGTCCAATATCGAAGGGGTCGAGTACGTCTACTCCACGGCCATGCCCGGCCGGGCCCTGGTGTCGGTGCGGTATTACGTGGGGGAGAACCCGGAGTCCAGCACCGTCAAGCTGTACGAGGAGCTCCTGAAGAACATGGACCAGATGCCGCCGGAGGCGAGCCAGCCCCTTATTCAGAGCCGGGCGGTGGACGACGTGCCCATCCTCAGCCTTACGCTTCACAGCGAGCAGGCGAGCGACTATGAGTTGCGCCGCGTGGGGGAGGAGATGGCCGCCGACCTGAAGACGACCGACGGGGTGGCCGAGGTGAGCGTGCACGGGGGACGGCCGCGGCAGGTGCGGGTGGCGCTGAACCCGACCCAGGTGGCCGCGCACGGGCTGGATCTGCCCGCGATTGCCGAACAGCTCCGGGCCGCCAACCAGCAGGCCGACGCCGGCGCCTTCAACCGGAACGACGAATCGTTCCTGGTAGAGACCGGCGGCTTTCTGACCTCTGTAGAAGCGGTGCGCTCCCTCGTGGTGGGCATGCACCAGGGCCGCCCGGTATACCTGCGGCAAGTGGCCACGGTTACGGACGGCCCCGCCGAGCCCGAACAGTACGTGTCGTTTGCCTACGGGGCCGGAAGCGCACAGCCCGACAGCCTCACGACCGGCGGAACGCGATCGGCCGTGACGGTGGCCGTCGCCAAGCGCAGCGGCCGCGACGCCATGACCATCGCCGAGCGCTCGCTTGACAAGCTGGAGACGCTGGAGAAGACGCTGGTGCCGGACGGCGTGACCGTGAGCACGACGCGCAACTACGGGGAGACCGCCTCCGAGAAGACCAACGAACTCATGCTGCACCTGCTCGCGGCCATCATCGCCGTGACCTTCGTGGTGAGTCTGGCCATGGGCTGGCGCGGCGGCCTCGTGGTCTTTCTGTCCGTGCCCATCAGTTTTGCACTCACCCTCTTCGTCTACTACTTCTTCGGCTACACCCTGAACCGCATCACCCTCTTCGCCCTCATCTTTGTGACGGGGATTGTGGTCGACGACTCGATTATCGTGGCCGAAAACATCGAGCGCCACTTTAAGATGGGGCGCCTGCCGAAGCTACAGTCGGCCCTCGCCGCGGTCGACGAGGTGGGCAACCCCACCATCCTAGCCACGCTCACTGTGATCGCGGCCGTCCTGCCGATGGCATTCGTGTCCGGCCTCATGGGGCCGTACATGAGCCCGATGCCGATTGGCGCCTCGGTGGCCATGACGTTCTCCCTCGTCGTGGCCCTCGTGATTGCGCCGTACCTGGCCTATCGGCTGATCCCGTCGCACGAGGATCGGGAGGGGGGAGACGAGGAGGGGGGCGAGTACAAGCTGGAGGACACAACGGTGTACCGCATGTACGCCGCCACCATCGAGCCCCTCCTCGACAGCGCCTGGAAGCGCTGGGCCTTCATCGGGGGGACGACCCTGCTGCTCCTCGGGTCGGTGTCGCTCTTCTACTTCCGGGCCGTGACGGTAAAGATGCTGCCCTTCGACGACAAGGATGAGTTTCAGGTCGTGGTGGATATGCCGGAGGGCACGCCCCTGGAGCGCACGAACGCGGTGCTGCGCGAGATGGCCGCCGACCTCACCGACCGTCCCGTGGTGACCGACGTGCAGACGTACGCCGGCGACGCCGCCCCGGTCAACCTGAACGGGCTCGTGCGTCACTACGATTTGCGCTCGGCACCCCACCAGGGCGACCTGCAGGTGAACCTGCGCGCGGCCCATCACCGCGACCGCCAGAGCCACGCCATTGCGAAGGACCTGCGCGGCCCGCTCCAGGCGATCGGGGAAAAACACAATGCCGCCGTCAAGATCGCCGAGGTGCCGCCCGGCCCGCCCGTGCGCGCCACGCTGGTGGCCGAGATCTACGGCCCCGACGTGGAGACGCAGCGCGCCCTGGCCGACAGTGTGAAGCAGGCCTTCGAGGCCACCGAGGGCGTGGTGGACGTGGACTGGCGCGTGGAGGCCGACCAGACGAAGTACACCTTCACGGTCGACAAGGAAAAGGCCATGCGGGCCGGCGTGCCGACCGCCCGCGTCACCCAGACCATGCAGATGGCCCTCAACGGCCAGAACGTGACCACGCTCCACGACCCCGACGAGCGCGATCCGGTGGGGGTGCAGCTGCGCCTCGGCGAGGAGCGCCGGACCAGCCTGGCGGACCTGAAAAACGTGCCGGTGCAGTCGCCGTCCGGGGCGACGGTTCCGGTGGGGCCCCTCGTGACCGTCGAGGAAACGATTCGCGACAAACACATCGATCGCAAAAATCAGCAGCGCGTCATCTATGTGACGGCCGACGTGGCGGGGGCGATCGAGAGCCCGGTCTACGCCATGCTCGACATGCAGGAGCGGCTGGACGCGATCGACGCGCCGCCGGGCTACTCCTTCAACCAGCTGTATACCGACCAGCCCGAGGCCCGCAGCAACTACGCGCTGAAGTGGGACGGGGAGTGGCGCATTACCTACAAGGTGTTCCGGGATCTCGGCATTGCCTTCGCCATCGTGCTGCTGCTGATCTATATCCTCATCGTGGGGTGGTTTCAGGACCTGACGGTGCCGCTGGTCATGATGATCGCCATTCCGCTGTCCCTCATCGGCATTGTGCTGGGGCACTGGCTGCTGGGGGCGTTCTTCACGGCCACCTCCATGATCGGCTTCATTGCCCTGGCCGGCATCATGGTGCGCAACGGGGTCTTACTGATTGACTTCGTGAACATCAGCCTCGATCAAGGCGCCTCGCTTCGGCAGGCCGTGATCGAGGCCGGGGCCGTGCGGACGCGTCCCATTCTGCTGACGGCCGGCACGGTCGTCATCGGGGCGACGGTGATCTTGTTTGATCCGATCTTTCAGGGCCTGGCCATCTCGCTCATCGGGGGCGCCATCGCCTCCACGGCGCTCACGCTCCTGATCGTCCCGCTCGTCTACTACATGATCGAGCGCCGCCTGGTCGATGAGGAGCAGGCGCAGGGCGACGCCGCGTAGGCCCGGGCCTCCCTCCGTTCTTTGAACCGATTCCCTCTCCCCATGAAACTCATCGCCATCATGAGCCTCGATGCCTATCGGGACGATGTGCACGGCCTGCTCCGGGACCGAGAGATTGAGGTGTTCAGCGAGCTCGACATCGAGGGCTATCATCAGTCGTCGGAGGCGGGGGCGGCCCCTGCGTGGTTTGGGCGCGGCACGCCGCCTACCGACTCCACCCTCACGTGGGCCTTTCTCGAAGACGCACAGGCGAGTGCGCTTCTGGACGCCGTGGCCGCCTTCAACGAGCGCCGCAGCCTCGACCGGCCGGTGCGCGCGTTCGAAATGAACGTGGAGCGGGCGGTGTGACGGTCCACGTGCCTTCTCGATTCTCACTCCAATCCCCTCCAACCGACATGCCGACAACTGCCTCTTCCTCCGCCGATGCCCCCGATTCTTCCGCCACCGGCGTATGCCGGGTGCCGTCCCCACAGGAAAAACTCGTCCGCGTGCTGGCGGGGACAGTGTCGCTCGCCGGCCTGGGGATCGGCTTCTTCGTGAGTCCGTGGGGATACTTGCTCACGGTGTTTGCGGGCCTCAACGTCATCCAGAGCGCCTTCACCGGGTTCTGTCCGCCCGAGATCATCTACCGGTGGCTGAAGAAATAGCGGGCCGATGGGCCGGACCCCACCACTCTCCCCAGACTCATGGCGTTTCTCCGTCGGTTCCTTCCGCTCGTTCGGCAGCTGGCCGCGTACGACCGCACGCAGCTGCGCGGCGACCTGTCCGCCGGCCTCACGGTGGGGGTCATGCTCATCCCCCAGGGGATGGCGTACGCCCTCATCGCCGGCCTGCCGCCCATCTATGGGCTGTACGCGTCGCTCGCCCCCCTGGTCGTCTACGCTGTCTTCGGGAGCTTGCGCCAGCTGGCCGTGGGGCCGGTGGCCATGGTGTCGCTCCTGGTGGCCGCGGCCGTGGGGCCGATCGCGCAGGGGCAGCCGGAGCTGTATGTGGGGGTGGCCGTGCTGCTGTCCCTGATGGTGGGGGCCCTTCAGTTTGGGCTGGGGATTGCCCGGTTCGGGTTCCTGGTCAACTTCCTCTCGCACCCGGTTCTGAGCGGCTTCACGTCCGCCGCGGCCTTCATCATTGGGTTCAGCCAGCTCAAACACCTCCTGGGCATCGACCTGCCGCGCTCAAACTACGTGCACGAAATCCTGTGGGCGGCGGCCGGACGGCTCGGGGCGGCGGATCCGCTGACGGTGGGGCTGGGCGTGGGGAGCATTCTCCTGCTGGTGGGGCTCCGGCGCCTGAATCGGTCCATTCCGGGGGCGCTGGTGGCCGTCGGGGCGGCGACCGGGCTCGTGTGGGCGTTCGGGTTGCACGAACACGGCGTCGCCATCGTGGGGAGCGTGCCGGGCGGCCTGCCCCCGCCCACCGTCCCGCCGATGGACTGGGGCCTCGTTCAGCGGCTCGCGCCGAGTGCCCTCGCCATTGGCCTCGTCGGCTTCATGGAGTCGATTGCCGTGGCCCAGGCCTACGCCCGCCGGCACCGGTACGAGGTGGATGCCAATCAGGAGCTCGTGGGGCTCGGCCTCGCCAACCTTGCCGGGGCGTTTTTTAGTGCCTATCCCACCACCGGGGGCCTTTCGCGGACGGCGGTCAACGACGAGGCGGGGGCGCAAACCAACCTTGCCGGGCTCGTGAGTGCCGGCGTCATTGCGCTTACGCTGCTCGTGCTGACGCCCCTGTTCTACTACCTGCCGAACGCGGTGCTGGCGGCCATCATCATGGTGGCGGTGACGGGGCTGGTGGAGTGGGAGGAGGCCGTGCGCCTCTGGCGGGTGGACCGGCGCGACTTCGGGCTGATGGCGCTCACGTTCGTCGCCACGCTCGGCCTCGGCATCGAGCAGGGCATCCTGATCGGCGTCGTCGTCTCGCTCATCGTCGTCATCTACCAGAGCTCAACGCCCCACACGGCCATCATGGGCCGACTGCCGGGCACCCAGACGTACCGAAATCTGAAGCGCAACCCGGAGGCCCTCACCCGAAGCGAAACGGTGGTGGTGCGGATGGACGCGAACCTGTACTTTGCCACCGTCTCGCCCTTCCGCGACCTGCTGACGACGGTGGACACGCAGGGGGACGCGCTCCGGGCCATCGTGGTGGACATGTACCCGGTCAACCAGATCGACTCGACGGGCGTCGACGCCCTGGAGGAGGTCATTGCGTCGTGCCGCCGCCAGGGGATTGCCCTGTACTTTGCCGGTGTGAAGGGGCCGGTGAAGGACGTCCTGGAGGCCGCCGGGGTGACGGACGAGGTGGGGCAGGACCGGTTCGTCCATGAGGTGCACACCGCCGTGGAACGGGCCGAGGCGCACGGCGCGGACGCCGCAGAGGCGCCGGCATCCCGACCCGACGACGCCTCCTGAGGCCGAGCTACTCCGGCCGGCGCCAGACGAACTGGACGGTGGCGCCGGGGCCCTGGTGCATGCCCTCGTTCAGCGTGGGTTCGGCGACATCCAGCTGCTCGATGCCCTCGCCGGAAAAGTGCTCCCGGAGTTCGGCGGGCGTCACCATCATGTCGGCATCGGGCGGGCCGCCGCTCGTGTATCCCTCGGTCCGCTGTTCGGGCCGAAACCATTCCGCCACGAGGTGCCCGCCGGGGCGCAGGCACCGGCGAATGAGGGCGTACAGCCCGGGCCGGTCGGCGGGGGGAAGATGCAGGAACGTCGTCACGACGGCGTCCCAGGTGCGGTCCGGCGTCCACTCGCGCACGTCGGCCTCGAGCGTCGTCACGTCGACGTCCGCCGCGCCTGCCAGGCGCATCGTTTTGCGGAGCCCCTCGGCCGAGTAGTCGACGGCGGTTACGGCGTGGCCCTGTTGCGCCAGGAAGACGGCATTGCGGCCCTCGCCCGCGCCCAGGACGAGGATGTCCTGTTCGCCGGGGCACCAGGTGTCGGCGGCGGCGCGGACGAAGGCGTTCGGGGTTTCCCCGTAGATGTACTCTTCTGCGGCGAAGCGGTCGTTCCAGAAGTCAGCGGGCTTAGGCATAGCAGAGAACGGAAAGAGAGAAGAGAACGCGCGGACGGAAAGAGGCTACTGGCCCAGGGAGACCGTCTCAGCGCCGAAGTTCACCCGGTCGGCGTCGGCGGCCGTGACGCGAACGTCGGTGGCGCCGCCCTCGGGCACGGTCAGGGTGCCGTCGTATTCGTTGGTCGTGCCCGCAAACGAGAGCGGGGCTTCGGCGACGACGGTACCGTTTCGGAGCAGCTGGGCCTGGATGGTGTAGCGATCCGAGTCCCAAAGGCCGCCCGGCTCGGTGGGACAGCCGCACATCATGCGGACGCGGGCCCGCACGGGCAGGGCCTCGCCCGGCGCCGCGTCGGTGTTCGTGGGGGACAGAACCTCTACGATGAAGCCGTGCAGGGTAAGCGTGATGCCGTCGCCCGTCACGTCCTCCCCCGGCATCAACACCGTCGTCTTCGAGGCGGTCTGCATCGCCTGTGGGTAATCGAGCGGCCCCTCGGCCGTGATGCGCACGCGGGTCGGCTCGGTCAGGGCGAGCGTCGTGTCGTACTTGGCGGCGCCGGGCGCCTCGTAGATCGTGGCGCCGCGCTCATGGGCCTGGCGCATGATTTTCTCGGTGCTGCCAGAATCTCCGGTCTGTTGCCCCTCGGCCAGGACCGCACCGGTGTCAGCGTCCTCAATCGTAATGCGGGCCCCGCCCACCGGGTCCTGGATCAGCTTCGCGTCGTTGGAGATGGCGCGCACGGTCACCTGCGTGGGCACCGCCTCCTGGGCCGCGACGGGCTGCAGGGGGACGGCGGACAAGAAAAGAAGTCCTGCAATCCATAGACTGAAGACAGGAAGAGAAAGGCGATTGCTCTGGGCAAAATTGTTCATAGTCTGCAATGTGAGGTGTACAAGATGATTCGATCAGTGTGTATGGGTCTTCTTCTTAGCGGAGGGCTGCTCCTCGTCGGATGCGAGAGCCCGGACTCCGGTGGTGCGGAGGGGGGAGAGGCGACGGCGTCTGCGTCCCAGGTCCCTCCCGATTCAATTCGACAGCGGGTCGAGCGTGAGATTGCTGCGCTGAATGACATGCGGGAGTCGCTCGCCAAGACCATTGAGACGCCGGTTGACACGTCCACGTTTCAGCGAGTGTGTGCGCCGGTCGGCATGCGCGCCCAGGAAATCGGGGCGGCAAACGGATGGACCGTGCAGCAACTCGCCGAAAAGTATCGCAACCCGGCGCACGAGCCTGACGCTGAGGCGCAACGGCTCCATGACCAATTGGCTGAAGATCCCGAGCAGACGGAGGTGTGGATCCGCACGGTTCGGGAGAACACCGAAGGCTGGCGCTACGCCCGCCGGATTCCCGTTCAGCCGTCCTGTACGGCCTGCCACGGTGCGAAGGAGGAGCGCCCCGACTTTGTGAAGGAGCGCTACCCGGACGACCGGGCCTACGGCTTTGAGCCGGGCGACCTGCGGGGGATCTACGCGGTCTTTGTGCCCGATCCTTCGGAACCGGAATCGTAGCCGGGCCGGCCCCAGCCTACAGCTGCAGGGTGACGTAGCCGTTCTCCTGGAGGCGAAACAGCTCGTGAAATCCGTTCGGGGCCGTGTCGACGCCATCGAGCAGGTCGTCCGTAGCCACCCCGACCTTCTCCATGGCGAGTTCGCAGGCCACGACCCGTACGCCCGCGTCCAGGCTCTGGCGGAGGGCGTCGGCGTGCTCGCTACCGGTGGCGAGGGCCTCCACGGCCGGGCCCACGACCACGACATCCGCGGCCGCCGCGGTGAAGCTGTCGCTTGCCGCGGGGCGGGTGAGGGAGGTGCGGGCGCTCATAAGGGCTACCGGAAGGGCCTCGGCACTGCGCACGAGATAGGCCGTTTCGGGGGCATCAGAATCCGCGGAGGTGGTGGGTTGGGCGTGCCCCGTCGGGGGCAGGGCCAGGAGGGCGGTCGCGAGTAGGAGGAAAGCCCCCATCCCAAGGCCGGAGGGCAGTCGTTGGAGGGCGGGAGGAACGGTCGAAATCATGAGAGCAAAAATCTGTGTTCAAAGTACAATGCGATTCGTCGTCTTCAGGGGCCGGAAGGGGCCCGGCCCGGTCATTTGTCCTGCTGCGCGGTCCTGCGAGCAGGGGAGTCAAGGCGAAAGCGAATGCGGATCATGAGGCGGGCGGGGCGGGAGAGGAACCAGTGGGAGCGCCGGAGGAGCCGGCGAAGGTGCGTTGGAGCCAGGCAGTAGCGTCGCGCTGTAGCAGGGCCAGGGCCGGCACGATCAGCATGAGCACGGCCGTGCCCACCAGGATGCCCCCGCCCAGGCTGATGGCCATAGGCACCAGAAACTGCGCCTCCACGCTCCGTTCCAGGATGAAGGGCGCGAGGCCAAAAAAGGTGGTGAGCGAGGTCAGCAGAATGGGGCGGAAGCGCACCTGCCCGGCGCGGACGAGGGCCGCGCGCCACGAGGCCCCTTCGTCCCGCTCCTCGTTCGCAAAGTCGATCATCACGAGCGCGTCGTTCACGATGACGCCACTGAGTCCGATGATGCCGAAGATGCTGGGCAGGATCAGGTTGTAGCCGAGCAGAAAATGGCCGAGCAGGGCGCCGATCCAGGCGAAGGGGATCGTGCTCATGATGATGAGCGGCTGCACGTAGGATCGGAAGGGAATGGCCAGGAGGCCGTAGATGGCGAACAGGGCCAGCAAAAAGCCAATCTGGAGCGAGCCCTGTGCCTTCCGCTGCTCACGCTGCTGACCGCCGAACTGGTAGGACAGGGTCGGAACCTGCGCCTGAAGGGCCGGGAGCGTCGCCTGTTCGAGGCGGGCCGTGGCCGCCCCGCCCGTCGTGACGGCGGGGTTGACGTCGGCGCTTACCGTGACGACGCGGCGCCCGTCCTGCCGGTCGATCTGGGTGGGGCTGGTGCCGAGCGAGACCGTCGCCACCTCCTCCAGGGGGACCTCGGCGCCGCCGGACGTGCGGATGCGGTAGTCGGACAGGTCCTCGACCGCGTTCCGTTCGTCGGCGGGCAGGCGGGCGTAGACCCGTACCTCGTCCTGGCCCCGCTGCAGGCGGAACGATTCCGTGCCGAAGAAGGCCGCCCGCACCTGCTGGGCGACGTCGCTCAGGGTGAGCCCGAGGGAGCGGGCCGCCGGCTTCATGCGGAGAGACAGCTCGCGCTTTTCTTCCCAGTCAATGGTTACGTCCTGGACGCCGGCGTACCGCTGGAGCGTGTCCTGCACGACGTCCGCGGCACGCGTCATGGCGTCGGTTGTCGGGGCGAACAGCTGCACGGAGACCGGGTTGCCGCCCGGACCGCCCGCGGTGCTGGTAAACGCGAGGGACTGCCCCCCGGCGGGGGGGGCCACCGTGTCGCGCCACTGCTCTTCGAGAACCGGGGAGGGGACGCTGCGCGCCTCTGCGTCCACCATCTCGATGCTCACCTCCGCCACATTGGGGCGCGGGGCCGTGAAGCCGGCCTGCGTGCGCCCACCCGAGGCCACCGGCTGGCGGCTCACCGTCGTGTAGGTGGTCTCCAGCAGCCGCTCGTCCGCCTCCTTTTCTAGATCGCGGAGGACCCCCAGGCCCTGCGCCCGGAGCCGCTCGGCCCGGCGGGCGGTCTCGTCGGCACTGGTGCCCGGCGGCATCTCCAGCTGGGCCGTTACCACGTTGCCGGGGATGCTGGGGAAGAATTCGTTCTTGACGTACCCGTTCGCCACGAGACTGAACGTGACGACGAGGAGCGAGAGGCCGCCGACCAGCGTCACCCCGTAGCGGCGCGTGGCAAACTGAAGGAGACGCGTCAGGGGCCCGTGGACGAACGCCACGAGGCGATCGTGGACCCCGGCGCGAACCGCGTCGAGCCATCGGCCCACGGCGGTAGACGGGCCGTCCTCGTCCGTGCCGTGGGACAGGTGGGACGGCAGCACGAAGAGCACCTCCACCACCGACACGATCAGCACGAAGATGACGACCGTGGGGATGTCGCCGAGAAACTTCCCGATCGTGCCGCCCACGAAGAGAAGCGGCGAGAACGCGGCGATGGTGGTGAGCACGGCAAACACCACGGGCGTCGCCACGCGCCAGGTGCCCTCGACGGCCGCCGTCAGCGGGTCGCCCGTGCGCTCCTGTTCGGTGTAGACGTTCTCCACCACCACGATGGCGTCGTCCACCGCGATGCCCATCGCGATGATGAAGCCGAACACCGACAGCATGTTGATCGACACGCCCAGCTGCTGCATCAAGATCAGTGCGCCGACGAACGAGAGCAGGATGCCCGAGGCGGTCCAGAACGCCTTCCGCGGGGCAAGAAAGAGCGTGAGCACCACCAGGACGAGAACCAGCCCCAGGATCCCGTTCTCGACCATGATGTTGAGGCGCGTCCGCAGGCCCTCGGCGCTGTTTCGCCAGACGGTGGCCTCGATGCCCCGCGGCAGGGACGGACGAAGCGTCTCGTGGAGGTAGGTCTTGACCGCCTCCTCCACGCTCAGCGCCTGCTCGTCGCCCGTCCGGAAGACGTTGAGCAGGACGGCCGGATCGCCGTCAAATCGCGTGCGGAGGTCCGAATTCTGCTCGAACCCGTCCACGACGGTCGCCACGTCCCCGAGGAGCACGTTGGTGCCGTCACTCCGGCTCAGCAGGACGATGTCTTCGAAGCCCGACTTCGTGTAGTTCTGTCCCTCGGTCCGAATGGTGATGTCCGAGTCCTCTGTCTCGATGCTGCCGCCGGGGAGGTCGAGGCTCCCCTCGCGCACGATCCGCGACACCTGTCCCAGCGTGAGGCCGTGCGCCCGCAGGGCATCGCGGGACACTTCGATGGAAATCTCCTCGTCGGGCACGCCACTGACGTCCGTGTACGAGACCTGCGGGGTGCGCGTGAGGTCACCCTCGGCGCGTTGGGCGGCGTTTTTGAGCGCGCGCAGGGACGCTTCTCCGTGGAGGGCCACCTGGAGCACCTGCTCCCGGTTGGTCACCTCCGTCACGACCGGCTCCTCCGCGGTTTCGGGAAACGACGTGACGCGGTCGACCTCCGACTTGATGTCGGTGCGGGCGCGGTCCAGGTTGGTGCCGCGCTTCAGCTCCGCGGTCACCACCCCAATGTTGTCCGCCGCGGTGCCCAGCAGCCGGTCGATGCCCTCGACGCCTTCGATGCGGTCCTCCACGCGCCGAATGATGTCGTCCTCCACGTCCTCGGGCGAGGCGCCGGGATAGCGCACCCGCACCTCCACGGCGTCGAGGCTGAACTCCGGAAAGTTCTCCTGCACCACGAGGCCCCCGGCCACGCCCCCGCCGACCAGGAGGAGCATCATCAGCAGGTTGGCCGCAACGCCGTGGCGCGCAAACCAGGCAATGGCGCGGTTCATGGGGCACTAGAGGGGAAAGCGGAGCGGGGCAATGCCCTCCCGGCGATTCATCGACGTGAGGAGAGGCGCTGCGACGAGAAGCGGCGACACACAGAAGCTGCACACAGAAAAAGCCCCCGCTCCCAGCCCGGAAACGGGGGCCAAGTCTGCACGTCCCGGCGGAACTACAGGTCGTTGAGCCAGGCCCGCAGCATCCAGCGGTCCTCTCGGATCTGCTCACTGAGGTCCTCGAGCATGGGGACCGCATCGGCGTCCTCTGCGCGCTCGGCTCGCTCGGCGAGATTCTGAACCTGCGCGTCGAGGGCCGCGAGGTCCGCGATTACGACCTCGACCATCTCGTCGGCCGCCGGGGTGCTCGGGTCCTCCTCCAGGGAGGCAAGGTCCAAGATGTCAGCGAGGGTGTGTACGGGCCGGTCGCCCCGGCTGCGCACCTGCTCGGCGATCGCGTCGGTGGCGTCGTTCCAGACGCCGTACAGCTCTTCGAACTTGTCGTGGAGCGTGAAGAAATGGGGACCCGTCACATTCCAGTGGTAGTGGCGCACCTTCTGGTAGAACACCGTCGCGTTGGCCAGGAGGGCATTCAGGCCCAGGGTCACCTCGGTGTCCACCGTCCCGGGGGCCGGGGCCGGGTCGGGATCAGAAGCAGCCACTGCGCGGGAGGGAGAATCAGACATCAATCGAGTAGCCGTTGTTTGTGGAGAGGAAATGCAAGGGAGCGAGCCCCTCTCCCGGGCCCGGCTCCGTAGCAGGGATTAAATATACTAACATGTATTTACACGTGTTTCTGCTCGGGGGCATGCGATCCCGGCGAGGCCGTGGACACGCCGGGCGCACGACACCGAGCAGACAGGACCCCACCAAAGGGGTTCGCACCGCATGGGGCAGGGCCGACCCCAGATGAACCGTGTGGCGCGGAGCCCCTTCGGCGGGGCGGCTCCGTCCCCCGACCCCTGATGGGCAGGGAGAACGTGCGAACGGAGGCGGGTCAGTCCGTCGGTCTACGGGTGGAAAGGCCGAACGGAGTGTACAGCGGACACGTGCCCACGAAGCTGGTGAGCACAAATGCCAGGGCAACCACGCCCAGAAGGATCGCTGTGGTGCCGCCAAGAGTGCCGGTCAGGTAGAGAATTCCCACCACCAATGCGGCAAGGGTGCGAAGGGTGCGGTCGAGAGACCCCATGTTTTTGGTCATGGTCGGGCGAGGAATGTGGATCGAGAACAGTGCGTACGCGGCGATCCCTAGAGGAAGGGAGCAGGGGAAAAGGGACCGTCGATGAGCCCCGGCTCTCCCCAAAACAACTTCGTGCCTCCTGTTTTGATCCTTACTTGTAAAGGCACGTAAACACAGAAAGTCGTAACGGGAGACCTTTCCGGGATGTTTGTCGACAAACGCCCAAAATGCCCCTGAAACGGACCCCGCCCAACCGGGCCGACGCCCCCGACAAGCACGTGCAGGAGCCCGACGTCCGACGTGTACGGCCGCGTCGTCTGGATCGGCTCAACGCGGGGCCGGTGAGGAGGAGGGCCGCAACTACATCTTTTCCCTGCAGGTCCCAGGGCGGGAGGCGGAAGGGGCGAATGTAGCGCCGCGGCATCCGGGCTAGGCGGCCGCGGCGCTCGGCGATCCGTCGGGCGGGGCCGTGCGTTGGAGCCGGTAGGCGTTGCCCGTGACCAGCAGGCTGCTAACAGTCATGATGGCGACGGCGGCCAGGGGGTGGAGGATCCCCGCCACGGCGAGGCCGAGCCCGATGGCGTTGTAGCCGAACGTCCACCACAAATTCTGTCGAATCACCCGATCGGTGCGGGAGGCGAGGCGGTGGAGCCAGGGGAGCAGTCGGAGGTCCGGATGGTAGAGGGTCACGTCGGCGGCCTCCATGGAGACGGAGGCCCCGGTGGAGAGGGCGACGCCCACGTCGGCTTCGGCAATCGCCGCGGCGTCGTTGATGCCGTCCCCCACCATGACCACAGGGCCGCGCTCGGCGTGGCGGGCGGTGAGCCGATCCGCCTTGTCGGCGGGCGTGACCTCCGGGACGACGGAGACCCCGAGCGCATCGGCCAGGCGGCGGGCCGACGCCGGGTGGTCGCCCGTGAGCACCGTGACGGAGCCCACCTGCTCCTGCAGGGCCGCGACGGCCTCCGGCGCGTGGGGCGCGAGTTGCTCGTCGAGCACAAGCAGGCCGACCGCTCGCCCCTCCTCGACCACGTAGAGCCCGCTGCGCCCCTCGGCCTGCTCGCGGGCACGTGCCTCGGCGAGGGGCGAGGGAGCAGACGCCCCCAGCGTGTCCAGCAGCCGCTCGTTGCCCACCCCGACGCGGCGGGGGCCGTCGGGCGTGTGCACCGTTCCGTGGACGCCGGCGCCGGGGTGCGTGACGACGTCCGACGCGGACGGGAGCGGCTCGTCCTCCGCCGAGGCCGCGTCGACGATGGCGCGGCCCAGCGCGTGCCGGGTGCCCTGCTCGACCGCGGCGGCGCGCCGGAGCAGGGAGGCGGGGGCGGAGCCCTCGGACGAGCGGTCGCCGGCGCGGACCGTCTCGGGCACCCGCACGTCGATCCGGGGCCCCTGCATCGTGGTGAGGGTGCCGGTCTTGTCGAACACCACCGATTCGGCCCGGGCCAGGGCGATCAGGGACCGCCCCGACCGCAGCAGGATGCCCTCGCGCGCCGCCTGCTTGAGGGCCACGACGAGGGAGAGGGGAATCGCCACGCCGAGCGCACAGGGGCAGGTGATGAGGACGACGCTGAGCGCAACGTAGAGTGCTTTCGCAAAGCCGGCGACCCACCACCACGCCCCGAACGTGACAAGGGCGAGCACGACGACGCCGGGGATGAGCCATCGCAGGATGCGGTCGATGCGCCGGGCGATGCGGGGCGGGCGCTCCAGGGCGCGGCGCATCATGGCGGCCACCCGGGCGAGGCGACGCTCCTCGGCCACGGCCGTAACGTTGATCGTGAGGGCCCCGTCCAGGGCCGAGGTTCCGGCGTACACGGAAGCCCCCGGTTCCTTCACGACCGGTTGGGCCTCGCCCGTCAGGCTGCTCTCGTCGACGTAGCTGCGGCCCTCGGTCACGGTCCCGTCCGCCGGTATCACGTCGCCGGCCCGCACGCGGATCCGGTCGCCCTCGCGGAGCGCCTCGGGCGCCACCTCGCCGGGGTCGGGGTGCAGTCGGGTGTAGATCGCATCGGGCACGTCCATGAGGTGGTGGAGCACCCGGGCGGTGGTGCCCTTGGCGCGGGCGGTTAGGTAGCGGCCCAGCGTATACAGCGCGAGCAGCATGACGGCCGTTTCCAGGTAGATGGGACCGGTGCCCCGCACGTAGCTGAGCGCACTCACCGCGACGGCGCTGGTCGTGCCCAGGGTAAACAGCACGTTGAGCGTCAGGCGGCGCTCGCGGAGGTCGGCCCAGGCCGAGCGGAGGAGGGGGAGGCCGAGAAGCAGCAGGGCGGGCACGGCCGGGAGGAGGAGCACCCAGTGGGCCGTGCTCACGTCGTGCTCCAGCCGCCGCAGGGCCTCAAATCCGTACCCGGAGCTAATGGCCAGGCTGAACGCCATCACGAACCCGGCCATGAGCACCCCGCCGAAGAGGCGGAAGAGAAGCATCTGGTGCTCGCCCCCCAGAGAGTCGTCCTCGGGGGTGTCCAGGGTGTCGGCCACCATGCGGCAGCCGTGGCAGCAGTAGTGCGCGGTGCCGTCCTCGCCGGTGATGTCGGCGCCGGACAGCGGGAGCCCGCAGTGGTCGCAGTGGTCCATGAACGAGGAGAGCCGGTCCGAAAAAGGGACGCCGTCCTACGGCGTGGCAGAGCGAGCGGCCACAATCTGGTCGTAGAGCCGCTGCCCGGTCGTGCGTTCGTTTGCCGTGGCGTCGTCGCCGGCCGGGACGGTCTGATTGGCGTCCTGCTGGAGCTCCTCGGCCTCCCAGGGAGCGCTGCGCCCCTCCGTCGCGGAGCGGACGGCGGCCACTTCCTCCGCCGTCACCTCGTCGTAGTCGTTCTCCCACGACTGCCGCACGTGCGTGATGACCGCGGCGATTTCCTCATCGTTCAGGACCTCGCCCCAGGCCGGCATGTTACCGTTGTAGGTGTCGCCCTGCACCGTCACCTCCCCCTGCATGCCGTGCAGCAGGATGCGGATGATTTGGCCTCTGTTCTCCACCCAGCTCGTGCCAATGAGGGGCGGAAAGGCGCCGGAGACGCCCTGGCCGTTGGTCTGGTGGCAGCTGGCGCAGCGGGCGCTGTAGACCTGCGACCCGCTGACGGCCTCCGCCTCGGGCGGCCCCCCGGACTGCGCGACGGGCTCGGGCGATTGCAGCCAGGGGTCCGGCCCAAAGTCGCCCGCGTACAGTCCGAGGTAGAGCACGCAGAAGAGCAGGACGCCGAAGATGAGCATCCACAGCCAGAGCTGCGGCGGCTCGCCGCCCTCGGGCGGCAGGGGCTCCTCGCGGAAGAGGGGCCGCAGCATGTCAATCGGCTCCGGCGAGGAGTCGGAGGAGCCGGACGGCGGGTCGGGCGCGGCGGAGGGGCGATCGTCGTCGGCCATGAGGGGGAGCGAAGTTAGAGGAGAGGACGGCGGGACGGGCTCAGCCGTCGCTGTTTTGATCGATCGGGTCCAGCGTAAGGGTCATGAGGTAGTCGTAGAGGGCCAGGGCCTCCTGAGTGGCCACCACGACGCTGTCGCCCGGGGGCGCGTACTCGCTGCTCAGCGGCACGGTGACCTCCGAGGGGCGCACGTTGGATTCCCGTTTGACCTCGAACAGATACGGGTAGGCGGGCATCACGGAGCCGGGGCTTACGGAGCGGGGCTGGTAGAGGTGGGCCAGCTGCCAGTCGCGGCTCGGCTGCCGGCTGCCGATGTCGTGGAGGTCGGGTCCGGTGCGCATGGTGCCCAGCTGGTGCGTCTCGTCGTACACGTAGTCGCCGGGCCGGGACCCTCGCGGCCCCCACCCGCGCGCCTGGTCGGCCCCGAAGCCCTCGGGGCGCACCTGCTGGCTGTGGCAGTACATGCAGCCCTCCCGGATGTACACCTCGCGCCCCAGCTGCTCGCTGTAGGTGTAGTCGCTCGTGCCGGGGGTGGGCTCGATGGTGGAGAGCTGGAGGCTGGGGAGGAGGGCGAGGGCCGTAAAGCTCATGGCCACCGCCGCAAACGCCCCGAGAAAAATGAGGGCAGCGCGCGTCATGGGAGAAGCGGGAAACAGTCAGAGCATGGAGGGGAGGCACGTCCGGGTCAGGACGTCGACTCCGGGTCGAGGGCGGGGGTGGGGGCAGAGCCCCTGCCGTCGCCGCCCGTGGTGTCGAAGGTGCCTTCGGGGACGGGGTGGAAGTAGGCGGGGCCGTCCGGGCGCGCCCCGCTCTGCAGGAGGATGCGGGCGAGCAGGTAGGCAAACACGAAGTGACCGATCGTCATGAGCGTCCCGGAGACCGAGCGCACGACGAGCCACGGCTTCGTGTCCTCGACAATGGTGAGGAAGCTCACATCGGGGTCCAGCAACTGCAGGCCCTGGATCACCCCGCCAATCGTGAGGGCCGTCACGTAGGCGCCCACGCCGAGGCCCGTGCTCCAGAAGTGGAGGCTGATGAGGCGGGGGCTGCTCCACTCCCAGTCCACCACGCGAGGCATGATGTAGTAGATGGACCCGAAGGCAATCATCGTGGCGAAGGCGTAGACGCCCAGGTGCGAGTGGGCGATGGTGTAGTGCGTAAAGTGGGTGACCTCCTGCCAGTACCGAAACGACTGCAGCGACCCCTGCAGGCTGACGACCGTGTAGCTCATGGCGCCGAACACCACGAAGCGGAGCGTGGGGCTGTAGAGCAGTTTTTTGAAGTGCCCGACGACGGTGAGGTGGTGGTTGACGGCGACGACGATGACCGGGACGATCATCATGGCGCTAAAAGCGATGGAGACCGTGACCACCCACTGCGGGGCGGGCCCGCCCACCAGGTGGTGCACGCCGGCCCAGTTGTAGAAGAGGGCCAGTGTCCAGAAGCCGAGGTACGACAGGTGGTAGCTATGCACGGGCCGGCCAATCACCTTCGGAATAAAGTAGTAGGCCGCGGCCAGGGCGGGCGGCGTAATCCAGAGGCCCAGGATGTTGTGCGCGTACCACCAGTTGGCGGTGGCCTCCGGTATCCCACTGTAAATGGGCAGTAAGATTGCAATCACCAGAAACGGACCCCACAGCAGCGAGGCGCCGATGTACCACACCGAGATGTACAGGTGTTGCACGTGGCGTTGCCACAGGGTGCGGATAAAGGCGACCACCGCCAGCAGCAGGGCCGGGACGATCAAGGCAAAGGCGGCGAGCGGCATCTCCACCCACTCAATGGCGCGCGAGTAGCCGGCAAGGATTCCAATCGTGCCCACGACCATGCCGACGTTCCAGAGCCCGACGCTGAGAAGGAGAAGCCACTGTCCCCGGAGCCTCGTCTTCAGGAGACGGGCCCAGAGCCAGATGCTGATGCCCACTCCGGCCATCGAAATCCAGCCGTAGATGACGGTGTTCAGGTGGGCCGGGCGCACACGCCCAAAGGTGAGCCAGGACTGCTGGACCCACCAGTCCGGAAACTGAAACTTGAAGCTCGCGATGAGCGCCAGCAGAGAGCCGATGAGGAGCCAGGCCGTGGCGCTCGCGATGAAGGCAACGACGGGGCCGCGGGTCGATTCGTCGACGACGCGACGCCAGTTGGCGGGGAGCGAGGACCCGGCCGGCGGCGACGATTGGGGAGCGGACTCGGAAGACGCGTCGGACATGAGAGCCTCGGGGAGCGGAGAGAAGCAAAGCAGAGAAGACAAGCCCCTGGCCGCTACGCTGAGGGCGTGCGCGGTTCGTTGTCGTCGGGGGCGGGCCCGTCGTCCGGGTAAAAGATCTGGTCCTGTGGGGTCCCGACCGGCTCATCGTCGTCGAAGATGAGGTAGGCCCCGGCCTTGAGATTCCGAAAGTGCCCCTTCTGGTTCGCGTAAAAGAGAATGGTGAGCGTGGCCCCGGCCCCAAGCACCAGGACCAGCAGAATGGCGGCGAGGGGAGTGTAGCTCATGAGTGTGTAGGGGGAAGCGGACCGGCGGACGGGGCGGACGGTGCGGCGTGGATGGCCTGCGACGTGGAGTCGGCGGCCGCCTCGGTGCGGCGGTCCATATCTTGAAGGACGAAGTACAGCAGAGCGGCCAGCAGCAGGGCGGAGGCGACGAAAAGCGCCATCACGAGTCCCCCCGTGGCGCGCTCGACATCGAATTGAGCCTCAGACATAAAACGGCGTCGTTTTATTGTTACCTGTATTTACAGGTTGCCGGTGAGAAATGTAATCTTTAGATCACCGAAGGATCCTGCGAAGAGGGGCGTGGGCGATCGTCTTTACACGGTGATCAAACGGGGGAGGCCCGGAATCGTTGCTTTGGGACCGCGGCCCCGCCGCCGGTGCGACGGATCAGGAACAGCTGCCGGGGGACCTGCAGTGCAGCGGGTCGTTCAGCAGCGTGCCCCAGGTGGCGTCGTACGGGTGCACGGCCTGCACAGGGGTGCCGTTGCGCACCACCGGGCGTCCCTCGTTCGCCCAGCGGAAGAGAGAGCCTTCGAGGTTCCGGACGTTGGAGAATCCCTGGCTGCGCAGATGAGTGGTGACGCGGGCCGAGCGGTAGCCCACGCTGCAGTACACGACGATGGGGCGATCGCGAGACAACGTATCGAGCCCCGCAATCGAATCGGGCGTCGGGGACACGCGGCGGGCGCCGGGGAGGTGACTGACGGCGTACTCCTCCGCCGATCGGGCGTCGAGAAGAAGAGGGCGCGGGGCCGTTGAGTCGGCGAGGCGGGCGGCGAGCGAGTCCGTCGTGAGGGTGGGCACGTCGGGGAAGTCGGCCGCGATCATGCGGTTTACGGCCGACCACTTCAGGTCCTGCGAGCAGCCGGTCTGCAGGACGAGCAGGCACAGGGCCGAGGTGAGGAGGGTACGCATGCGGCGTTAGGAGTCCGGGGACGAATCAAAAACCGGTTCGAAGTCGCGGAGGGGCATGCCCTGCTTGGGGGGATGGGCATTGGTATCACGGGCCAGCTCCAGCTCGTAGGCCACCCGGTCGCTCCGGTAGTAGCGGCGCTGGAAGTAGATCGGTTTGTCCCCTTGCGTGAGGGAGAGCCGTTCGATAAGAAGGAGCGCCTCCCCGGGCTCGATCTTCAGGGCCTCCGCCATGTCGGGGGGCGCGTTGGCGGCCGTCAGCCGGTAGTGGCCGCGGAGCACAGGTATGTCGTAGTCCTGCTCCAAAATGCCGTAGATGGTTTCCTGGGACAGGTCGTGGTCCTCCAGGAGCTGGGCGTAAAACATCGGGAGCCACGTGCGGTCGAACGCGACGGGGCGGCCGTCGCCCAGGCGGAGCCGGTCGAGCCGCATCACCGTCGTTTCGTCGTCGAGGCCCAGCTGGGTCGCCACCGCGGGGGGCGGCGACTCGGGGGCGTGGTGGAGCACCTCCGACGACGCCTCCAGGCCGGCCTGGGCCATGTCCTGGGCAAAGTCCGTGAGGCGAACGAGCCCCTGCGCGGCCTGACGGTCCTGGACGAATGAGCCGAGGCCCTGCCGGCGGTAAATGTAGCCCTCGTGCTCCAGGGTCTGAAGCGCCCGCCGCACGGTCACCCGGCTGACATCGAACAGGTCGCCGAGCTCTTTTTCGGATGGCAACTTTTCGTCGGCCGCGTACGCGTCACTCTCGATCTGCTCTCGGAGGTAGTCGCTAATTTGCTCGTGACGGGGACGGCCCGATTCGAGGTCCATGGCAGGGGGCGGCGGGGGAATGGGGGGAGGCCTCCGAGAACGCGAACACATTATGACAGGTAAACACAGACGGAAAGTTCCCGGTCCCCCGGTGGGGGGCGGGTCCGTCCGGAACGGGCACCCGCAGGGGGCGCTACAGGGAGATCACCCCGTCGATGCTCGACGCTTCCTCGTAGATGGCCACCACCTCTTCGCTCGATGACATGCGCAGGTGAGCCGTCACGCTTTTGTAGTTTCCCTTGCTCGACTCCCGAACGCGGACCGTATGGTCGCCAAAGACGGATTTTAAGTCGTCGAGCCGACCGGCGGGGGCGATAAACTTAAACGTGTAGCGGGTGGGCCAGTCGTTCTGGTCGTCGAGAAGCTCCTTGAACCGGTCCCACCATTCCTCATCGTCCGCGGCCTCGGGTTGATTAATGAACTGCATAAGCTGGGGAAAGCTGCTACAACAAGCGGAATTCGTACAACGCAGGGAACGCGAGATTCGTTCGGGCGACCGGCAGAAGCGCGACCCGTAACAGTTTCGTAAGTGTGTCCGTTTTGCGGGGCGGGATCCAAGCTGCGGTCCGTTCCGTAGAGAATTTGATCCCCTCTTGTCGCTCGCGCGTCTTGTTCCAAATTCTTTGTGTCCCATGCCGTTCGCCTCGTCTGGTTCACTCTGGGGAGCGGTGCGCCGTCCCCTCTGCACCGCGCTCCTGCTTCTTGCCTGTGTCGTCCCCGCTGCGGAGGGGCAGGACCTGCTCGGACAGTTCGAGGAGAAGGTGACCACCTTTACGCTCGACAACGGGCTCGACGTTGTGGTGGTGGAGCGCCCCGATGCGCCCGTCGCCTCCTTTGCCACGTACGCCGACGTCGGCTCGGTGGATGAGCCGGAGGGCAAAACGGGGGTGGCCCACATGTTCGAGCACATGGCCTTTAAGGGCACGACCACGATCGGCACCCAGGACATCCAGAAGGAACGGGCGGCCCTGCAGCAGCAGGAAGAGGTGTATCTCGCGCTCCGCCGGGAACGCATGAAAGGCCCACAGGCCGACTCCGCCCGCATTGCGGACTTGGAGCAGCAGTTTCAGGATGCGCAGGAGGAGGCCCAGTCCTACATCGAGGACGGCGCGTTCGAGAACCTCCTTGAACGGGAAGGGGCGACGAATATCAACGCCACCACCTCGCCCGACGCGACGATCTACCGGTACAGCCTGCCGGCGAACAAGGCCGAGCTCTTCTTTGCCCTGGAGTCGGATCGCTTTGCGAATCCGGTGCTGCGGGAGTTCTACACCGAGCGCGACGTGGTGATGGAAGAGCGCCGGCAGCGGACGGAGTCGAGTCCGACGGGGCGTCTCTTTGAGGAGTTCTTGACGACGGCGTTCAAGGCGCACCCCTACGGCAACCCCACGATCGGACACATGTCGGATCTCCAGCGCCTCTCGCGGACCGACGCCCGGGAGTTCTTTGAGGCGCACTACGGGACCGAGAACCTGACGGTCGGCATCTCGGGCGACGTGGACCCGGAGCGGATGCGGGCGCTGGCGGAGGAGTACTTCGGCCGCCTGGAAGCCGGGGAGGAGCCGCTGCCTGTGCGGTCCGACGAACCGGAGCAGCTGGGGGAGCGTCGCGTGGTCATTCGGGAGCAGACCCAGCCGTTTGTGGTGATGGGCTACCACCGCGGAAGCATGCAGAGTGCGAACGCCCCCGTGTACGACGTGCTTGCCGACGTGCTCACCGGGGGGCGCACGAGTCGGCTGTACCAGCGCCTGGTCGAGCAGGAGAAGGCCCTGCAGGTCCAGGCCATTCCCGCCTTCCCCGGAAGCAAGTACCCGACGCTGTTCGGCATTATTGGCGTGCCGAGTCGCGGCGTCTCGCCCGACAGCGTGGAGCAGGACATCTACGCTGAACTCGACAGCATCAAGACGAACGGCATCACGCAGGCTGAGCTGGAACGGGCCAAGACGCGCTCCCGCAGCCAGCTCATCGGGCAACTCGACTCCAACATGGGCCTGGCCATTCAGTTTGCGGAAACCGAAACCCTCACGGGCGACTGGCGGACGGTCTTCCGTCGGCTTGAGGACATCCAGGCCGTAACGGTCGAGGACGTACAGCGCGTGGCCCAGGACGTGCTCACGCGCAGCAACCGCACCGTGGCCATGATTAAAACGAGCGATGAGGAGTCCGGGGACGGCAACTGACAGCCGGCCACGCTCCTCCTCCCCTCCGCGCCTCTCGCCTTCAGATCCACTCTATCCGTGATGACCCGTCTCTATTCCTTCCTCTCCGTTTCCCTTGCCGTATTGCTCGCCGTCGGGGCGGTCGGCCCGGCCGCGGCCCAGCAGACCGACGACATTCGCACGGCCGACTATGACGTCTCCGAGCTGACGTACCCGGACCTCCGGGACTTTGAGGTGCCCGAGCCCGAACGCATCGAGCTCGACAACGGCCTCACGGTCTTTCTGCTCGAGGACAATGAGCTGCCGCAGGTGAACGCGGCGGCCCGCATTGGGGTGGGCTCCGTGTACGAACCCGCGGAGAAGCGCGGCCTCGCCTCCGTCACCGGCACCGTGATGCGCACCGGCGGCACGGCGTCGATGTCGCCCGACAGCGTCAACGTGGTGCTCGAGAACCGGGGCGCCACCGTGGAGACCAGCTTTGGAGAGACGTCGGGCTCCGCCTTCATGTCCACGCTCTCCGACAACGTGGATGCGGTGCTTCCGGTGTTCGCCGAGGTGCTTCAGAACCCTGCGTTCGACAAAGCCAAGCTCCAGCAGGCCAAGAGCCAGCAGAAATCGATCATCTCGCGCCGCAACGACAACGCCCGTCAGATTGCCTCGCGCGAGTTCGACAAGATCCTCTACGGCGAGGACAGCCCCTACGCCCGAACGACCGAGTACTACACCATCGATCGCATCACGCGCCAGGACCTGGTCGACTTCCACGAGCAGTACGTCCAGCCCAACAACCTCATTCTGAGCGTGTGGGGCGACTTCGAGGCGGACGCGATGGAAGAAAAAATTCGGGAGCAGTTTGGCGACTGGACGGCGGACGACGGGTTTGAGCCGCCGACCCCGCCGGCCCCCGAGGCCAACCGCGACTACTCGGTCAACGTCGTCCAGAAGAGCGACGTCAACCAGAGCACCATCTACATGGGACACCCGGGCGAGATTACGCGCCGCAGCGACGACTACGCCTCGGTGACCCTCATGAATGAGGTGCTGAGTGGCGGCTTCTCCGGGCGGCTCTTTCAGCAGGTACGCAAAGAGAAAGGCCTCGCGTACGCTGTCTTTGGCAACTACTCGGCGGGCTATCAGCAGCCGGGGCGCTTCTTCGCGGGGGTTTTCTCCAAAAGCCCCACCACGGTGGAGGCAACCAATGCGGTCATGAGCGAGGTCGAGCGGATGCGTCAGGAGGCGCCCACGGAGGAGGAGCTGAGCCTGGCCAAGGACAGCTACCTGAACTCCTTCGTGTTCAACTTCGACTCGGAGCGCGAAATCCTGAGTCGGCGCATGACCTACGAGTACCACGACTACCCCGCCGACTTCTTGCGGCAGACGCGGAATGAGATCGAGCAGACGACGGCGGACGACGTGCTTTCGGTGGCGCAGCAGTACCTGCACCCCGACGAGTCGCACATTCTGGTGGTGGGCAACCGCGAGGCGTTCAGCGACTCGCTGGCGACGCTCACCCGGGACGGGACCGTCAACGAGATCGACATCTCCATTCCCCAAACCCCGCCCGAGAGCGAGTCCGAGCCGACCGGCGCCGACAAGGAGGCGATGGTGGCCGGGCAGAAGCTGATGGCGAGTGCGAAAGAAGCGCTCGGCGGCTCGGCCTTCGACCAGATTGAGAACATGCGCGTCGTGACGAACCAGGAGGGCAACGAGAGCACCCTCGTGGTGCAGCTGCCCGATCAGATCCGCACCGAGCTGACGACGCCGATGGGGAGCATCACGGTGGTGGACGACGGGGAGACGATGCGGATGCAGACGCCGCAGGGCACGCGCACGGCGCCCCCCTCGGCCCGCCGCCAGGTGAAGGGCCAGCTCTGGCGCAGCCTGCCCTACCTGATGGCCCACCTCGACGACGAGAATCTCTCGTTCCGGGCGCAGGGCGACACCACGATCGCCGATACCACGTACCGGGCCGTGCAGGTGCAGCCGCCCGCCGGCACGGCGTACACGCTCCACCTCAACGCCGAGACGATGCGGCCGGAGCGCCTCTCGCTGGAGACCACAAATCCGCGGAGCGGGGCCACGGTGAGTGTGGAGCAGACCTTCCGGGACTTCCGCGAGGTGAGTGGTGTCCGGCTGCCCTACACGACCCACACCGTGCGGTCGACCGGGCAGGGCGAGCAGGAAGTCACGGCCACCATCGAGCGCATCGACATCAACGCCGAGCTGGAGGACGGGCTCTTTACGCTGGAGGCGTCATCGGGCGAGGGGTCGTAGGCGGCCCCCTTCCCGGTCGGGCGGAGAACGTGCCGCGGTCGTCCGCCGTTCAGGGGAGACCCACGACGCGAATACGTCTCTGATTGTCCCATGTCCCTTCCGGATCAGGTTTCGCTGTGCGACGTCGGCCCGCGCGACGGCTTTCAGTTCGAGGAGCAGTTCATTCCCACCGAGCGGAAGGTGTCCGCGATCACGGCCCTGGCCGACGCCGGGGTGCCGCGCATCCAGGTGGCGTCGTTCGTGCATCCGAAGTGGGTGCCGCAGATGCGGGACGCGGAGGACGTGTGCGCGCAGCTGCCCGAGCGCGACGACGTGACGTACGCGGGGCTTGCCCTCAACCAGAAGGGGCTGGAGCGAGCGCACGCAGCGGACCTGTCGCACGTCGACCTCTCCATCGCAACCCACGACGCGCACAGCCAGGACAACGCCAACATGACGGTGGACGAGGCCGTGGCGCAGGCCGAAGACATGGTCCGCTTTGCCCATGCGCACGACCTGGCCCCGCAGATGGGCCTCCAGACGGTGTTTGGGTATCAGGAACCGGGTGATACGC
The DNA here is from genome assembly GCA_002894685.1 of Salinivenus lutea. Classification (GTDB taxonomy): domain Bacteria; phylum Bacteroidota; class Rhodothermia; order Rhodothermales; family Salinibacteraceae; genus Salinibacter; species Salinibacter luteus. Next base: position 25,066 of record NCRC01000024.1, on the reverse strand, counting down.
CGCTCGATCAGGTCGTGGAGATGAGCGAACACTTTGCGGAGCAGGGCGTCGAGTCGATCTCGCTGGCCGACTCTACCGGCATGGCGAATCCGCGCATGATCACCGACTGGGTGACGGCGGTGCAGGAGGCCATTGGCGACACGCCCTTGGTGCTGCACCTGCACGACACGCGCGGCCTCGGCCTCGCCAACGTGTACGCGGCCCTGGAATGCGGCGTGACGCGGTTCGACACGTCGCTGGCCGGGATGGGCGGCTGCCCGTTCATCGAGGGGGCCACCGGCAACATTGCCACCGAGGACACGGTCTACCTCCTGGATGGACTGGGCGTGGAGACGGGCATTGACGTAGCGGCGGTGGCCGAGGCCTCCCGGGCCCTCGAGGCGCTGCTCGGCAAGGAGTTTCCGGGCAAGATGCACCGCCTGCTCGCCCGCGAGGGCACCACCACGCCCACCCTCTGAGCCCGGCCCGCGACACTCGGCGGGTCACGAACCGGTTCCCTTTTTGTCGCGCGGGTCGTACGTTTGGGGCCCGTGCCCTCGCGCCTCTTCACGCTCGTCTCTATGGCGGACGCCGTTTCGCTTCCCGACTGGAACCGCCTTGTCCTCAAGGTGGGGAGCGCCCTCGTGGCGCCCGACGAGCGGGGCTGCAGCACGACCCACCTGCTGCCCATCGCCCGCTTCATCACGGAGAGCCGACGGCGGGGGAAAGAGGTCATCCTGGTGTCGTCGGGGGCCGTGGCGGCGGGGCTCGCGGCGCAGGAGGTCGAGAATCCCGGGGCCGGGCTGTCGATTCCGGAGAAGCAGGCCCTCGCGGCCATCGGCCAGCCGCTTCTGATGGCGCACTGGCGCCGCCTGTTCGATGTGCCCTGCGCCCAGGTGCTGCTCACCTACGACGATCTGCGGCGGCGCGCCCGCTTCGTGAACGCGCAGAACACGATCAACGAGCTGCTGGACCGGGGCACGTTGCCCATCGTCAACGAGAACGACACGGTGGCGACCGAGGAGCTCCAGGTGGGCGACAACGACAACCTCGCGGCCTTCGTCGCCGTCCTGGCCGAGGCCGATTTGCTCGTTATCTGTTCCGACGTGGACGGCCTCTACGACGCCGACCCGCACGAGAACCCCGACGCGACGCACCGGTCCGTGGTGGACACGGTGACCGAGGAGGTGTACGACTGGGTGGGCGGCGCCCATCGGGCCACCGCCACCGGCGGCATGCGGACGAAGGTGGAGGCGGCGGAGAAGGCCACGGATCGCGGCATCGACACCGTGATCGTGAATGGCACGACGGGCGCCCATCTCGACGCGCTGGGCCGGGGCGAGATGCCGGGGACGCTCTTCCGCCGGGCCGAGGCGCCCCTCTCCGCCCGCCGGCACTGGATGCTGCACGCCCTCCCCACGGCCGGCCGGCTCGTGGTCGACGCGGGGGCGGCCGAGGCCCTGCGCCACCAGGGCGCCTCGCTCCTCCCCGCCGGCATTGTGGCGAGCGAAGGAACCTTTGCCCGGGGCGATGCCGTGACGGTGGTCGTCTCCGAGGGGGGCACCGAGCGGCAGGTCGCAAAAGGCATCACCCAGTACGGGGCCGACGACCTCGCCCGCATTCAGGGACGCCAAAGCCACACCCTTTCGGAGGTGCTCGACGATGTGCCCAGCGACCACGTCATCCACCGCGACGATCTGGTGGTGACGGGCTGATGCGTAGTGCCGTGGTGCGTAGTGCGTGGTACGTAGTGCGTATTGCGTGGTGCGTATTGCGTGGTGCGTATTTCGTCGTCGGAGTGCGTCGTGCGTTTGCCCCGCTCCTTTTACGCAATCCGAAACGCGCAATGCTCGTGGGAGCACCGTCCTCGGCTTTGTGTATAGCACATCCTCATCAGCACGGGATCTCCTAGATTCAGCCGTCACCATGCCTGAACCTGCCACCGCAACGCCGACCGTCGAATCGCTCGCCGCCGACTGCGCCGCGGCGGCCCGCGAGCTCAGCACCCTGTCGACCGACGCAAAGAACCGCGTCCTGCGCCGCATGGCCGACGCCCTGGAGGCGGCCGAAGACGAAATCCTCTCCGCCAACGAAACGGACATGCAGACCGGCCGCGACGAGGGCCTGTCCGACGCGCTCCTCGACCGCCTGCTCCTGACCCCGGAGCGGATCGAAAAGATGGCCGACGCCCTGCGCGACGTCGCCTCCTTCTCCGACCCGGTGGGCGAGATGAGCGGGACGCGCAAGCGGCCCAGTGGCATCGAGGTGGCGAAGATGCGCATCCCGCTCGGCGTCATCGGCATGATCTACGAGGCGCGGCCCAACGTGACCGCCGACGCCGCCGGGCTCTGCTTCAAGGCGGGCAACGCGGTGCTGCTGCGCGGCGGCTCCAACGCGTTCCACTCGAACCAGGCCATCGCCACGGCCCTGCACCGCGCCCTGGAGGCCGAGGGCGTGAACCCCGCCGCCGTGACGCTCATCCCCACCACCGATCGCGCGGCGGTGCGGGAGATGCTCACCCTCAACGAGTACCTCGACCTCATCATTCCCCGCGGCGGCGAGGGCCTCATCCGCTTCGTCGACGAGACGAGCCAGATCCCTGTCATCAAGCACTACAAGGGCGTCTGCCACCTCTACGTGGACCGCGCCGCCGATCTCGAAATCGCCGAGGACCTGCTGCTCGACGGCAAGGTCTCGCGTCCCAGCGTCTGCAACGCGCTGGAGACGATGCTCGTGCACGAGGACGTGGCCGCGGACTTTCTGCCCCGCGCCCAGACGCTGCTGGACGACGCCGGCGTGGAGCTGCGCGGCGACGCCCGGACGCGCCAGATCCTGAACGGCGTCGGCGAGGCCACGGAGGACGACTACGCGGCGGAGGACCTCGACCTCACGCTGGCGGTGCGCGTGGTGGGGAGCGACGACGAGGCGATGGACCACATCAGCACGTACGGTTCCAACCACACGGAGGTCATCGTGAGCGACCGGCTCCCCACGGCGCGGCGCTTCGTGCGGTCGGTCGACGCGTCGGTGGTGCTCGTGAATGCCTCCTCCCGCTTCTCGGACGGGGGCGAGCTGGGCCTGGGCGCCGAGATCGGCATCTCCACCACCAAGCTGCACGCCTACGGCCCGATGGGGCTGGAGGCCCTCACCACCGAAAAATTCGTCGTGTACGGGGCGGGCGAGACGCGCCACCCCGTCGACCGCTGAGCCCCCGGCCCGCAGTTACCTGTTTTTTTGTTCTCACGCATCAACTCCAACGTTACCCGTGGACCCCGAAGAGATCACCGTTACGATTCCCCGCGAAGAAGAAGCGGCCGACGAGCCCGAAGGCATCGAGGTGTGGCCGCTCGTCGCCTCGGCCCTCGACAAGATCGACGCCGACCCCTCCACCCGCGACGCGGCGGAGGCGGCCATCGAGCACGGCGACGGGAGCGTCGTCCTGGGCAACTACCTGAACAGCGAGGCCAAGCGCGTCCACGAGATGGACTACCGCTTCAAGGTGCCGCTGGTGGTGTGGGCCGCCCAGCGGGCGCGCGAGGACGACACGGCCACCTCCGTCTACGACCCCGACGAGGGGTGCGTCTACTTCGAGACCGACGTGAGCCAGTTCTCCTTTCACGTCTACAAGGACTGGACCGTCGACTGGCCCGAGGTGGCCGACGAGGTGCAGGCCGGCTACGAGTGGAGCGGGGAGGACAACCAGACCTGGGCGCTCGACTGGCTCATGGACTTCCTCGACGTGCCCATGGACGACTACATGGTGTGAGCGGGGGACGGGCCGGGGAAGAGGGCCGCAAAGAGCCGTCGTGCCTCGTTGCGAGAGAGCACCGTGGGGAGGCGTTTGGGACGATTGGCGCGGTCGAGCGAGCCAATGTCGCCCAGGTCCTCGCCCAGCACCTGTTCGTAGAGGAAGATCAGGGCGTTACGGGCCTGGTTCTGGGGAGAGGCGACCACGTTGCGGTCCGACACCAAGTGGTTCAGGAAGGCCTGGATGTCGTCTTCATCGAGGGGGAGGGGGGTGTCATGGAAACGGGCGAAGCGGGCGATCCACCGCACATATGCCGTTTCGGTGTGGTAGCTGTACTGCCGGCGCCGGCACGTCTGCCGCACCCGATCGAGGAGTTTGGAGGACTGGTCGCTGGACCCAGACATGGGACGAGCGTGGAATGCCGAGAGGGTCTGTGGTTTGAAGAAAAGATTGCCAATATCGGATGTGTCAAACGATCTGACGTACTGCGCGAGTCTATTCAGTTTGACATATGCACAGGTACCCTCGCGCAACTCCCTGGAGGATGAGCAGTTACAAAGCGTGAGATGTGCATATCCTGGACGCTTTGATGTAATTACAGGTTATGTCGCGGGGCGCAACTGCCAACGTTCAGGTCAGTTGTATCCGGCACTGTTCTGCTCGATACGCCGACCTCCTTCTCCCATGGCGACGAAATCCCTCGATCAGCGTATCGTCCAGACCTCCGATGTGTGTGGTGGTAAGCCGCGCATTGCAGGTCATCGGATTACGGTGCAGAACATCGCGATCTGGCATGACCGCTTGGGACGGAGCGCCGACGAGATTGCTAGCGAATACGATCTCGAATTGGCCGACATCTACGCAGCTCTGGCCTACTACTTCGCCCACCGCGAAGAAATCGATCAGTCGATTCGTGAAAGGGAGGCCTTCGTCGAGGAGTTGCGGCGTCAAACGCCCTCGAAGCTTCAGCAGGAGCTGAAAGGCAGTAGATAGATGGCTGACGTTCGTTACTACCTGGACGAGCATATCGCGGAGGCGGTGGCAAAGGGACTGCGTCGTCGCGGCGTTGATGTGCTCACGCTCAGTGCGGCAGGAATGCTTGGGGCGAGCGACGAGGACCATTTCGCGTTTGCCCAGGAGGAGAAACGGGTCATTGTGACGCATGACGATGATTCCCTGCGTTTGGCGACCCAGTCGTCGGAGCACGCTGGAGTCGTATACATGCCGCAGAGACGAGGTCTTGGCGAGACCGTTCGCGGGCTGACGCTCATTGCGGAGGTGCTGGGCCCGGAGGGAATGGGAGGCCACGTCGAGTTTCTGTGAGCGGGATGGTCTGTCATGCCTGCTCCATAACCCGTCGTTGCACCTGACGGTGGGCATATCGCCGTCGATTGCCGCGGTGCACTTGCCGGAACGTGTTGCTCCATTTCAGGAGTGGTGCCAATCGTGCCCACCGCAGGTGAACTCGACCGTTATGGCGCGGGACGATTGATATTTAGGGGCGGTGGATCTATACTGGTTGTGCAATTGTACAACTATCATGATAGGTCATGAAAGCTGTCGTCGATACCTCTGCCATCATCGCCGTTGTTTTGGGCGAAGAGCACCGGGAACGGATCATCCGGCAGACTGAGGGGACCGATTTGATTGCACCGGAGACGCTCCACTGGGAAGTGGGAAATGCCTTCTCGGCGATGTTTAAGCGGGACCGGCTCGGCGTAGACGCGGCCGTGGAGGCCATCCGGCGATACGACGAGATCCCGATCCAGTGGGTGGAGGTGGCGTTGGCCGACGCGATTCGTGTTTCCGACCGGCAGGACCTTTATGCATATGATGCTTATATGCTCGTGGCGGCGAGGCGCCATCAGGCGCCGCTCCTGACGCTCGACGGGGGGCTGAAGGAAGCGGCTCGCGAATCCGACATTGATCTTTTGGAGGTGTAGACATGAGAGTATACACGTATTCGGAGGCCCGTCAAAATCTTGCCGATCTGCTGGACCAAGCCGGAGATGAGGGAGAGGTGCGGATTCGCAGGCGCGATGGAAGTGAGTACGTCATTCGGCCGCGCCGGCGTGAGGGTTCGCCTCTTGACGTGCCACCGGTAAAGACCGGCGTGAGCGCAGAGGAGATCGTGGCTTGCGTTCGAGAAGGACGCGAGCGAGCCGCCCAGTAGGTCCGGTGTGCGCCATAACCAGCCGCTACAGCTGAAAATGGGCGTGGGCCGTTTTCAGACGAGGATAGTTGAGCGGGTTCGGCTTCGTTGGTCGGCAGTGGTTACGCCAGCGAATGAACACTTCGCGGATCGAGGCCGATTCATCGTTGCGGATTCTGTTAGTCCCTTTCGTGCCCATTTCGGCTTAGCTTGATCGTTACGACCCATCGTCGTAGGCCGGCGGCCAGTCGCCCTGATCGTCGTAGCGGCGCAGGAGGCGCTTCTGGCGCGAGTCGTCGGGCATCTCGTCGCCGCCAATGAAGACGTGCTCGACACGGGTGAGGGGCTCGAACGGGTCGCCCGACCAGACGACGACGTTGGCCGTCTTGCCGACCTCCAGCGAGCCGTGCGTGTCGGCCACGCCCAGCATCTTCGCCGGGGCGAGCGTGACGGCCCGGAGCGCCGCGTCGCGGTCCATGCCGTAGCGCACGGCGTTGCCCGCCTCCAGGCGCAGGGTGCGGGCGTTGTGCGTGTCGAACGTGGAAATGGCAACCGGCACGCCCGCCGAGTCGAGTCGCGCGGCATTGTCGAACCGGGAGCCGAGGCGGTCGAACTCGGTCGGCAGGTTGTGGAGGGCCTTCACGATGACCGGCACATCGGCGGCGGCCAGGCGGTCGGCCCGCATCCAGGCCTCCTCGCCGCCCTCGATCCGCAGGTCGAGGTCAAATTCCTCGGCGATGCGGAGGGCCGCGTCGATGTCGCTGGCGCGGGCGGCCCGCACCACGAGGGGCCGTTCGCCGTCGAGCGTCGACGCCAGGGCCTCCAGGTCGAGCCGCGACATGGAGAGGTCGCGCGTGGCGCCGCGCCGATAGTCGTCCCTGTTCTCAGCGTAGAAGCGGGCGTCCTCGAACGCCTCGCGCAGCCGCATCGCGAGGCCGCCGCGCGCCTCCCCGGTGGCGTCGGCCGCGCCGGGGGTGAACGCCGCGTAGAGGGCCGCCCGGTCGCGCACCAGCATCTCGTCGACCGTCTCGCCGTGCAGGTCGATCACCGCCCCCTGCCCCGCCACGGCTCCGCCGGAGGGCGTCGAGGCCACCGTCGTGACGCCGCCGAGGCGCGTGACGGGAATCACGACGGAGTTGGGGTTGATGCCGTCGGTGACGCGGAAGGCCGCGCGGATGGCGTCGTCGGTGTCGAGGGCGTTGTCGCGGGTGCTCCCAACGGCACTCACCTCCACGAGGCCCGTGGCGGTGGCGGCGTCCATCAGGCCGGGCGTCACCACCTGGCCCGAAGCGTCGATCCGACGAGTGCCCGACGGGATGGACACCTCGTCCCGAGGGCCGACGGCCGCGATGGTGTCACCGCGCAGGAGCACGACCCCGTCCGCAATTTCAGGGCCGCTCACGGGGTGCACGGTACCGCCCACGAAGGCGGTGGGCTGGGCCGCGGCCGGAAGGGTCGGAAGCAGAACCAGGAGGACGGTGAGAAGGGCGAGGCGGAGGCGCATGGCGGAAACAATCGGGTCAGAGAATCGGCGGCGGGGGAAGGCGGAGACCGTCGGGCGGCAACACCTGCCTTCCGAAACATGCATCCTTGTCGCTCCAGACCTGATGGAGCCCATCCAGCCACCAGAAGAGGCCTCTCTGATCCGCGGAGGGGCTCTGAATCAAGTTCGGAGCAGTGGGGCTTAAAGCATAGACTCTTAGTTTGGAATCGGGCCCCCGAGCTCAAAGTCGGAGCGGGGCTGGCGGTCGGGGTCGGTGCGGTCGTAGACGAGGGCGCCGTCCATCCACACGCGCTGGGCCTTGGTATACACGCTGAAGGGGTCGCCCGTCCAGAGCACCACGTCGGCGTTCTTGCCGGGCTCCAGGGTGCCCACGCGGTCCTGAATGCCGAGGGCCCAGGCGGGGTGGGCCGTGATCCAGCGAAGGGCCTCGTTGCGCGAGATGTCGAGCCCCGCCTCGCGCCCGGCCCGCAGTGCCTTGGCGGCCTCGTGGTGGAGGCGCTGGATTTCGAGGTCGTCGTCGGAGTGGACGATGGCGCGGGCGCCGGCCGCGTGCACCAGGGCCACATTCTGCGGAATGCCGTCGAACGCCTCCATCTTGAAGCCCCACCAGTTCGACCACATGGAGGCCGAGATGTCGCGCTCCGCGAGCAGGTCGCGGATTTTATAGGCCTCCACGGCGTGGTGGAACGAGCGAATGTCGACGTCGAACTCCTGCGCGATCTCCATGACGGTGGCCATGTCGTCGGCGCGGTAGCAGTGCACCTGTACGAGCATCTCGCCGCGCAGCATCTGGGCGAGCGTCTCCATCCCGAGGTCGCGGTCGGGCGGCGGGCCGGACGGGTCGTTCAGCCAGTTCTGCCACTGCTCGTGGTAGTCCTGCGCGTCGAGGAACGTGCTGCGGAGGCCCGCGGCGGTGCCCATGCGCGTGGTGGGGAAGCCGGGCCCGCCCTTCGGGTTTTCGCCACAGGCCATCTTGAGGGTGCCGGGCGCGTCGGGAAATTTCATGTCCTGCGGCGTGCGGGCGGGGAGGAGCTTGGCCGTAAAGCCGCGGCCCTCGATGAGGTCGCCGCTGCCGGGCAGGAGGAGGGCGGTGGTGGTGCCGCCGGCCAGCGCCCGGGCGAAGCCGGGCCCCTGCGGCCACACGCCGTGCTCCATCCACAGCTCGGGGGTGGCCATGCCCACCTCGTTGTTGTCGTAGTGCGGGCCCACCTGCGGCGTGGCCGAGACGCCGAGGTGCGAGTGGCTGTCGATGAGGCCGGGCGTCACGTACATGCCGCTTCCGTCGACGACTTGAACGCCCTCGGGCGCGCTCAGGTCGGTGCCCAGCGTGTCGATCTCGCGGTCGCGCATCAGCAGGTCGCCGTTCTCGATGGTTTCGCCGGCGGCCGTCATGATGGTGGCGTCCCGAATGAGGGTCGGCGTGGCGGGCGGCGGGTCGTAGCTCGACTCGAAGGCGTCGTTGTAGGTGCCCTCGCGTATATTCTCCAGCTCGGCGTTGCTGTAGTCAGACTGGGATGCAGACGAGTCGGCGGCAGGATCGGTGGTGGCGCAGCCGCCCAGAAGCAGAAGGACGGCGAAAAATACAGCGACACGCGGGAGCGGATGCATGGGACGGAGAAGCCAGTGGGGGGGAGCAAGCGACCGTCCACAACGTACGGTGGCGCGTTGAACAAGTAAACTGGCGTCCGAGAGCACAGAGCGATTATGTATTAAGTAACTAGTGCAAGGGAGTGGGCCGTGCCCCTTCAATATCATTTGATATTTTTGTTTCGGGTGGCGTTTTTTGAATTGCACTCTTCCGAAAACGGCACATCGTAATGACAAATATCCGATTCACGGGAAGCTTTGGGCACTTTTTTATCGTTTCTATTGGGCTCATTTTGCTTAGCATCGTCACGTTTGGTCTTGCGCTCCCTTATTTATCTTACTGGACAACGCGCTACTTTTTTACAGAACTAGAGGTTGGGAGCCGTCCCGTAGAGTTTACTGGATCCTTCGGTGAGTATTTTCTCGTCTCACTCGGTCTGATCTTACTAAGCGTGTTCACACTTGGGTTGGCGCTTCCGTACTATGGTTACTGGAACGTGAAGTACTTTGCCTCAAACCTCCAGGTGCGCGGATAGCCATTGATAATACGTATCGAGGGGATCACGTGCGCTCACCCACTCGATGTTTTTGCGAATTGTTCGGCCTCTCGTTGAGCACAGTGTCTACCGATGCTCTCGCTGAACTGGGTCGGTAGATTGCTCTACCCGCTGCGCTCATCGATCAGATTGCGTACCGGCTGTACAATTTTTCAGACGAGGAGGGGGCGGCGGTGGGGGCTCAATGGAGAACAGGCCCGGAGCCATCCGGCCCGACATTGCGCATGAATCCCGAACAGAACCGCTCGGTCCGGGGCACCGAACCTCGGAAAACGGGTGGAGATGGGGAGCTCGAATGGATTGCTCATCATTCCCCATTGTCTCGTGTCCCCCGATGTCGTGTCGTTCCCTCCGTGAACGCGGAGCGTCGTCGGTGCCCTTGTTCTGCTCATATTCGGTTCGACCGTTGCGGTCCAGGAGGCCAAGGCTATTCAGGACACGATCTGCACCCTCGAAGCGCAGATGAAAGAGGCCATCCTTGATCGAGACCTGGACGCGTTCCGCCACCGGTGAGCCTGACGACCCGTCCCGCCAACATTGTGCTGAGTAGAGGCCCGTTCACGAGAGCCGGTTGCGTTGCTGGTCGCGGACCGGGACCATGTAGGCCCGTGTTCGTCCAGAGCCGTTCCCATCCCATGACGACCCTCTCGCGCCGTGCGCTGTATTATCTGCTGGTGCTGGTTGTGGCCACGGCCCTCTTTACGACGGCCTACGCCCTGGGGATGAGCGTGTGGGAGGGGCGGCCGCGCGCCTGGTACCGGGCGCTGGAGGTCGTCATCCAGACCTTTACCACCACCGGGTACGGAGAAGACGCCCCGTGGCAGAGTCCGCAGATGAACCTGCTCGTGATCGTGATGCAGCTGGCGGGCATCGGGTTCATCTTGAGCGCCGTGGACGTCTTCGTCGTGCCGTGGCTGCGGTCGGCCCTTCAGCCCACGGCCCCAACCGCCGTCGCCGAGCGATCGGGGCACGTGGTCGTGTGCGGGCACACGCCCCGCGTGGAGGTTTTCGTCGCGGAGATGGCGGCGCGGGGGCAAGAGTACGTGTTTGTGGAGCTGGACGCGGAGCGTGCGGCTCGGCTGTACGAAGCGGAGCACCCGGTGCTGCAGGGCGATGCGACGACAACGGAGGTTCTGCGGCGGGCCCACGTGGGCACGGCCCGGGCGCTGGTCGCCGACATCGCCGACGACGAGAACGCCAGTGTGACGCTCGCGGCCCGGGAGCTGGCCCCGGACCTGCGCATCATCACGCTTGCCGAAAGGGCCGACCTGGCCCGCTACCACGAGGCGGCGGGGGCGGACGCGGCCCTGTCCCCGCGTCGCCTCCTGGGGCGCAGCCTGGCGGCCAAGGTGCCGGTCGCGGCCGCGGCGAACGTGGAGGAGGAAGTTCGGGCGGCGGACGACCTCGAGTTTGCCGAGCTTGTCGTGACGCCCCGCACGCCGCTCCACGGGCGTACGCTGGGCGCTGTGCGCCGCGAGGGCCTCCTCGGCGGACGAATTGTCGGGATCTGGGTCGAGGGCACGTTCGACACCTCCCTCGACGACGATCAGGTGCTGGACGAGTCGACGCGCCTGTTTTGGGCCGGGACGCCGGATGAGCTGGCGGCCCTGCGCGAGGCGATGCCGCACGGCATCCGGCCCTTCCACGCCCAGTCGATCCTGGTGGCGGGCTACGGCGACTCGGGGCACGCCGTGTGTGAGTCGATCCGACAGGCGGGCGGCACCGTCACCGTGCTCGACGTGGAGGAGGGGGCGGGCGTCGATGTGGTGGGCGACGTTCGGGACCCGGAGGCGCTTCAACGAGCCGGCATTGAAACGGCCTCGGCCCTGGTCATTGCGGTCGACGACGACACGGTGGCGACCTTTGCGACCCTTATTGCCCGCGAGTTGACCTCCGACCTGCAGATTCTGGTTCGGGCCCAGGACGAAGCCGCCGTGCAGAACCTGTACCGCGCCGGGGCCGACTATGTGCAGGCGCTTCCCACGGTTTGCGGGCGCATGCTGGCCGCTACGGTGCTGGAGGAAGAGGGCCTGGCGAGCCCCGATCCCACCGTGAGTGTGCTGCGCCTCCCCATTGGGACGCTGGCGGGCGACTCGGTCTCGACCCTCGTTCCCGGAGCCCAAACCAACTACACGGTCCTCGCCGTCTGTCGCGACGGAGCCCTTCTGACGGACCTCGACGTGGACCTGCCGATCGAGTCCGACGACGAGGTCATTGTTGCGGGCACCGAGGACGGGCTTCAGCAGATCCGGGATCGCCTGAGCTCGTAGCGGGGCGTGTCAATCCGCCGGCGCCCCCACGGTCGTCGTCGCGGATCGGACGCGCTCGGCCAGTCGCAGGACGGCCTCCCGGTAGATGTCCGTCCACCGGTCGAGCGTGGCGGCATCGGCGTCCGTCTCGACGGGGTAGCGCAGGCCCGGCAGCATCCAGGAGGCGTAGCCGTTGAACGGGTTGGGGGAGGCGTAGAGCGAGCGGTACTGATCGCCAAACGGCATGCCGTCGGCGTGCTGGAAGGCCTGCTCAAGCGACAACAACGTCTCGTTGAGGGCCTCCGCGTTGGGCGGCGGGCCGTCTGCCACGCGGGCCGTGCGGGCGGAGTCAAAGGCCGCGGCGGCCGTGGCGAGCGTGTCGATGGCGGCCTGCAGGCGGTTGAAGGAGGCCTCTCGGCCCGTCTCGGCGGCGCGTTCCGCAATTGTCTCCACGTGGCCGCGCAGGTCCTCGGCGTAGCGCGGCACGTCGTAGGGAAGCACGTCGGCGTTGGCGAGGCGGAGGGCGAGCGTGCCGTCGAGCCGCGCCAGGGCGGGGCCGTAGACGAAGCTGGTGTCGGCAAAGCGCTTGTACCACGCAAAGTTGTCGTAGGCAGAGTGGTACACGGGCGTAGTGCCCGAGAAGCCGCCGCTGGCCGAGGGGACGCCGGCGTACGTGTAGAAGCCGACGTGGTCGGAGCCGCCGCCCAGGTCGCCGAGCCGGTCGCCGGCCTCGGTGCGGGCGGCCAGGTGGTCGTAGACGGTGGTTGTGTCGGCCTCGGCGCCCGGATACGCCACACTCTTCGCGGCGTCGAGCAGGGGGCCCTTTAGGGAGGGGGCCGCGGCGGCCCCGAAGCGGGCGCCGGAGACGGCCCCGTCGGCGTTCAGGTAGGCCACGGCGCCGCCCCGCAGCTCGTCTTCCAGCTGCTCGACCCACTCGGTCGAGCCGAGGATGCCGTACTCCTCGGCGTCCCAGTGGGCAATCTTGATGGAGCGGTCCGGGCGGCAGCCGGTTTCGGCGAGCGTCCCCAGCGCCTCGGCCAGGGTGAGGAGCATCGCCGTGCCGCTGTTCGGATCGGTGGCGCCGAAGGTCCAGGCGTCGAAATGCGACCCGAGGAGGATCCACTCGTCGGGATGCTCGGTGCCCTCCAGGGTGCCGATGACGTTGGTGGCGCGGGTGAGGGACTTCGGCTGGTCGACCTTGAGGCGGACCGTGAGGTCGGGGCCGCCGGTGACGCGGTACGCGAAGGGAAGCCCGCCCTGCCAGCCCGAGGGGACGGCCTCGCCCGTCATGCGCCGCAAAATCTGTTCGGCCGACTCGTAGGGCAGCGGGGCGACGGGGAGCTCGGGGAGGTCGGCCTCGCTCGGGTCGAGCCGATCCACCTCGGCGTCCGCGTCGGTGGGGAGCGAGGGGCCGTCGGGCGTCAGCGGATCGCCGCCCAGCGGGGTGAGGACCGACCCGCGCTGGATCAGGCTTTCGGAGAGGTAGCGGCCCTCGGGGTACGGGAGCCCGTCGGTGTAGCCGCCGTCGGCCGGGTCGGTGTACATCAACAGCCCGGCGGCGCCGGCCTCCTCGGCGTACTTGGCCTTGAAGCCGCGGAAATTGCCCCCGTAGCGCGCCACCACGATTTTGCCGTCCACCTCTACGCCCAGGGAGTCGAGCGTCTCGAAGTCCTCTTTCCGGCCGTAGTTGGCGTAGACCACTTCGCGCGTTACGTCGCCGGAGCCGGAGTAGGCGTTCCAGGCGGGCCGGAGGTCGGGGTGGCCGGAGAAGGGGTCCTCGTCCAGGATGTTCTCCTGCCGGTTGAGGGGCCGGCGGGTGGGCGTGACGAGGGCGACCTCGGTGTCGTGGGCCGATTCGGGCGACGGCATGTAGAGGTCGTACGGGTACTCGGTCGTCGACAGGCCCGCGGCCGTCATCACGGAGTCGATGTAGGCGCGGACCCGGTCGTTGGCGGGGGTGCCGGCGGGGTGCGGCTCGTCGGTCAGTGCCTGCAGGTGGGCGCGGAACGTTTCGGGCGTGGGCGCCTCGGCCAGCTGGCCCTCGCAGGCCCGCTGCTCCTCGGCGGAGGCGGGGGCAAAGCCGGTAAGGGAGGCATCCTGGGCGGCAACGGGCAGGACGCCGAGCGTGGCGGCAAGGAGGAGAAGGGACAGGCGATGCATGGCGCGGAGCATGAAATACGAACGGGCGGACAGCGACCAATCACACGAAGGGCCGGGCCACAATCAACCGGGACCGGCGCCTGCCGCCGGATTCTTGACAGAGACGGGGCTGTCCCTCTTCTTTAAAAAATGGAGAACGCCACTCGTTTTCTCAACTCCCGACCGCACGTCGCTCGGCCATGGCTCCTCGTGCTCCGATGCGTGTGTTGTTTTGCATGCTCGCGGTCGTCCTGTTCGCGCTGGCCGCGACCGGCGGAGGGCAGCGGGCGTCGGCTCAGGTGCCCGATGTGACCCTCGGGATACGGGCCGGAGGGGCCTTCTCGACGCTGAGCGGAGACGCGAGCCCGTTTGTGGGGGCCCTGTGGAGAGGCTCGGCCCCTGCCCGCATCGATCGGGGCCATTCGTCGATGCAGGGCGGGGTGTTTGCGCAGTTTGCCCTGACGGACTGGCTGATGCTCCAGCCCGAGCTGACGGTGGTGGAGCGCGGGGCTGTGGTGGAGACCCAGCGGCTGGGGCCGGCCGACGGGGCGCAGGAGGTCCGCGAGACCCTCAAGCTCCGCTACGTAACGGTGCCCCTCCTTGCCAAGCTCCGGGGGCCCAGTTGGGGACGGGTGCGCCCGTCGGTGTTTGCGGGGCCGTCCGTGGGCCGGAGCATGGCGCCCAGTAGCGTGTCGGAGGTGCAGTCGGTGATGGGAGAAAAGACCGCCCGGTCGCGCGACGTCTCCGTGCGCCAGACGGAAGTGGCGGCCGTGACGGGCGTGGAGCTCAGCTACGCCCTGTCCGATGGGCGCTCCCTGCTATTCGACCTCCGCTACGTCTGCGGACTCACGAATGTGGTCCCGGACGAGACGGTCGCCCCGGACGCCTCCATCCACAGCCGTACGCTCTCGCTAAGCCTCGGGTACGTCTTCGGGGAATAGCTGCGGCACAGGGGGCACGAGCGGAGCGCCTAGGCCTGCAGCGCGGCCTCCAGCTCGTCTTCCGCGTCCGCCTCGTAGGCGTCGGTCGGCGGGCAGGCGCAGAAGAGGTTGCGGTCGCCGTAGGCGTCGTTCACCCGGCGCACGGTGGGCCAGAACTTGTGCTTGCGCACCGACTCCACGGGGTAGGCCGCCGTTTCGCGGCTGTACGGATGGTCCCACGTGTCGGCCGTCACCATCTCGGCGGTGTGGGGGGCCTGCTTGAGCGTGCTCTCGTCCGCGGTCCACGTTCCATTCTCCACGGCCTCAATCTCGCTGCGGATGCCCTTGAAGGCCGTCACGAGGCGGTCGAGCTCGGCCTTCGACTCGCTCTCGGTGGGCTCGACCATGAGGGTGCCCACCACCGGCCAGCTCATCGTGGGGGCGTGGAAGCCGTAGTCCATGAGCCGCTTCGCCACGTCCTGCTCGTTGATGTCGAGCTCCTTGCGGAAGGGGCGCAGGTCGAGGATGAATTCGTGGGCCACGCGGTCGTTGGGCCCGCGGAAGACGATGTCGTAGTGGTCGGCCAGCTGATCGGCCAGGTAGTTGGCGTTGAGGAGGGCCGTCTTGGCGGCCTTCGTGAGGCCTTCCGCCCCCAGCAGCTTGATGTAGGCCCACGAGATGAGGAGGATGAGGGCGCTGCCGTAGGGCGCCGCGGCGATGGCGGGAATGTTCTGCTCGCCGCCGGTGTCCACGACCGGGTGGCCGGGGAGGAAGGGGCTCAGGTGCTTGGCGGTGCAGACGGGGCCGACGCCCGGTCCGCCGCCGCCGTGCGGAATGCTGAACGTCTTGTGCAGGTTGAGGTGGCACACGTCGACGCCGTACTCGCGGGGGCGGCAGAGGCCCACCTGTGCGTTCACGTTGGCGCCGTCGAGGTACACCTGCCCGCCGTGCGCGTGCACCACGTCGCAGATGTCCTCGATGTGCTCCTCGAAGACGCCGTGGGTGGAGGGGTACGTGATCATCGCGGCGGCGAGGCGGTCGCTGTTGGCCTCGGCCTGCTCGCGGAGGTCGTCGAGGTCCACGTCGCCGTTCTCGTCGCAGTCGATGGTGATGACCTCCATCCCGGCCATGTTGGCGCTGGCCGGGTTCGTGCCGTGGGCGGATTCAGGAACGAGACACACGTCGCGCTGCGCCTCGCCGCGGGCCTCGTGGTACGCCTGAATAATCAACAGGCCGGTGTACTCGCCCGACGCACCGGAGTTGGGCTGGAAGGAGATGTCGTCGAAGCCGGTGATTTCGGTGAGGGCGTCGCTCAGCTCATCGATCACCTGCGTGTAGCCCGCGGCCTGCTCCGTCGGCGCAAAGGGGTGCAGGCCCGCAAAGTTTTGGTCCGAAATGGGCGCCAGAGCCGTCGTCGGGTTCAGCTTCATGGTGCACGACCCGAGCGGGATCATGCTGTGAATGAGCGAGAGGTCCTTGTCCGCCAGCGACTGCATGTAGCGCGTCAGCTCGCCCTCGGAGTGGTACTGGTTGAAGACCGGGTGGTCGAGGTACGAGGTCCGGCGCGGCATCGGGCCGTCGTAGCCGCTCTCCAGCTCGGCGGCCAGTTCGCTGGCGTAGTGCTTCTGCCCGTTCGTGGCGCCAAAGACGGTGAAGAGGGCGTCGAGGTCCTCGGCACTCACCGTTTGGTCGAGCGCCACCCCCACCGACCCGTCGTCGTAGTAGCGGAGGTTGATTTCGTGCGCCTCGGCTCGCTCACGGACGCGCTCCTGGGTTGTGTCCTCAAGATCGATGCGGAGCGTGTCGAAGTAGGCGTCGTGGCGCACCGAGTGGCCGAGGCGGTCGAGCCCTTCGGCCAGCGTCTTCGTGAGGTCGTGCACCCGCGTCGCAATGTTGCGGAGCCCCTTGGGCCCGTGGTACACGGCGTACATCGACGCCATGACCGCCAGCAGCACCTGCGCGGTGCAGATGTTGGAGGTGGCGCGCCCGCGGCGGATGTGCTGCTCGCGCGTTTGCAGGGCCATGCGGAGCGCCATCTCGCCGTCGGCGTCCTTCGTGACGCCAATCATGCGGCCCGGCACCTGGCGCTGGAAATCCTCGCGCGTGGCGAAGTAGGCGGCGTGCGGCCCGCCGTAGCCCATGGGCACGCCGAAGCGCTGCGTGGAGCCGAGGACCACGTCGGCGCCCCATTCGCCCGGCGCCTCCAGGAGCGTGAGGCTCAGCAGGTCGGCCGCCACGGCGACGTACGCGTCGGCGTCGTGGGCCCGCTCGGCCACGTCGCGGTAGTTGCGCACCGCCCCGTCGGTCGTGGGGTACTGAAGGAGACAGCCGAACGTGTCCTCCCCGAAGACGAAGTTCTCGGGATCCTCCACGATCACGTCCACGCCAATCGGCTCGGCGCGGCCCTTCACCACCTCGATCGTCTGCGGGTGGCAGTCCTCCGCGACGTAAAAGGTGGAGGCGTCGCTGCGGCGGTCCACCCGGTTGAGCATCATCATCGCTTCCGCGGCCGCCGTCGCCTCGTCGAGCAGCGACGCGTTGGCGATCTCCATGCCGGTGAGGTCGATCGTCAGGTCCTGGAAGTTGAGGAGCGCCTCCAGGCGGCCCTGGGCAATCTCGGCCTGGTAGGGCGTGTACTGCGTGTACCAGGCGGGATTTTCGAGGATGTTGCGCTGGATGACCGGCGGCGTGTGGGTGCCGTGGTAGCCCATGCCGATAAACGAGCGCCACGTGTCGTTTTTCTCGCCCGCCGCCTGGGCCGCGTCGAGGACCTGCTGCTCGGTGAGGGCGGGGGGCAGGTCGAGCGGCTCGTCGGTCCGAATGGAGTCGGGGATGGTGGCGTCGACGAGGGCGTCGAGCGAGTCGACGCCGAGCGTGTCGAGCATGGCCGCCACATCGTCCGCGTCGGGGCCGAGGTGGCGCTCGTCGAAGGCGTCGGTGAAGGAAAGGTCGATGGGCATGTGGTAGGAAAGGAGGTTGGGTCAGGGAAGAACCACCAGCGCACTCGTATCCTATGCTGCGTGGGCGCGCGATGTTGTCACTGATTGCTGAAAAGCCTGCAACAGACGGCGCGCGGACGGGCGCTCAGGCGTCCGGGTGGGTGACGGCGACCTTGCCGATTTGCTGTTTTGCCTCGGCGTAGGCGTGGGCGTCCCCAATCTCGTCGAACGTAAACCGGCGGTCGTCCACCAGCGGCGTCAGGGCACCCTCGTCCACCAGCGTGGCCCCGGCACGCAGAATCTCGCCGTGGTGGGCCCGTCCCACGTCATGGAGCATGGGAATCAGCATGGAGACGAGGTGGAGGGACAGCCCCTTGCTGTACAGCGGCCCCAGGTCGACGCCCGACTGAGGGTTGACCGTGGCGACGGCCCCGTTCAGGCGGGCCGCCGCCACCGAGCGGTCGAGGTTGGCGCCGCCCACGGTGTCGAACACAAAATCAAACCCCCGTCCCTCGGTGCAGCGGTCCACGTAGTCCGCGACGTCCTCTGTCTCATAATTCACCCCACGGTCGGCCCCCAACTCGGCCCCCACCTCGAGCTTCTTCTGGGAGGAGGCCGTCGCGGTGACGGTACACCCCTGCGCGGCCGCGAGTTGAACGCCGATGTGACCGACCCCGCCGGTGGCTCCGTGCACCAGGACCTCCTCGCCCGCGCTCACGTCGCCCTTGTCGCGAAGGCCCTCCCAGGCCGTCAGCGTCACAAGCGGAAGGGCCGCGGCCTGCCGGAACGACAGGGACTGGGGCATGGGAGCCATCAGGCGCGCGTCGCACGGCATGTAGTCGGCCAGGGCGCCGTGGGGGGCATTGGGGTAGCCGCCGGCGCAGCCGTAGACGGCATCTCCCGTATCGAACGCGTCCACGGCGTCGCCCACGGCGACCACCCGCCCGGCCACATCGCCGTGCAGGGTGGCGGGACGAGGTGGGCAGAGAGACGGGGCATCGCCGCGCCGCACCTTGTAGTCCACCGGGTTCACGCTCGTCGCGCGCACGTCGACGAGGATCTCTCGGTCGTTGAGCTCGGGGACCGGGCGTTCGCGCCGCTCAAAGACCTCGGGGCCGCCGAAGTCGTCAAGCACCCAGGCGGTCATTGTGGAGGGGAGAGCCATAGCGGAGGAAGGGAGAGAAAACAGGGGAAGAACGCGAGTCAGCAGACGGTGCCGTCGTCGTTAATGTAGCAGGCGTCGGACTGGAATCGGTCCCAGTCTGCCATCAGCGCCCGCAAGTCGTCGAGCGTCTCCTGCAGGGCAGCCGCCCCCGTGACCACGTCGCCGTCCGTGCGGAGGGCCGGCAGCTTCGGGACATCGTTTGGGGGCGACGCTCCGGCCTGGATCGTCTCCGTCTCGTAGGCGATCACCATGTCGTCGAGCGCCGACTGGAGTTCGTCGGCGTGCGGATCGTCGGGGCGACGGTAGAGCGTAACCATGGGGGCAGGCCGGAGTGAAAAAACGGGATCAGTCGTAAACGGGGCCGCCAGTCGACAGGTCCTTCTGCGAGGCCCCGTGAACGTTCGGTTGGTGTCTTGACGCGGCTCGGGGGAAAGGCTTATCCTTGGCGTGCGTCTCTTCTTTCTTTTCTCCCCCTTTCTTATGTCGCCCGATCAGTTGAAGCTCTCGCGCGAAGAGATGCGGTCGCTGGGGTATCGTGTAGTGGACCTCCTGGTGGATCACTTCGCCGAAAAAGAGGACGCGCCCATTGGCCATTCGCCCGGACGGGAGGAGCTTGAGGGGCTGCTGCGGGAGGAGCTGCCGGAGGAGGGGCAGGACCCGCAGGCGGTGCTCGATCAGGTGGAGGCGGACATTCTGCCGAACACGATGCGGGTGGACCATCCGCGCTTCTTTGGGTTTGTCCCCGGGCCGAACAACTTCGTGAGCGTGCTGGCAGACACGCTGGCCGCCGGCTTCAATGTCTTCTCGGGCACCTGGATTTCGGGGGCCGCGGCGGCGCAGACCGAACTCGTGGTGGTGGACTGGCTGCGCGAGCTCTGTGGGCTCCCGGAGACGGCCGGGGGATTGTTCACGAGCGGGGGGTCGATGGCGAGCGTAACCGGGCTGGCCGCGGCCCGTCACGCGGTGCTCGACGACGAGGTGGAGGGGGCGGTGGCCTACTGCTCCGACCAAACCCACACGTCGGTGGACCGGGCCCTTCGCCTCCTCGGCTTCGGCCCCGACCAGCTGCGCCGCCTGCCGCACGACGAGGCCTACCGCCTGGACCCGGAGGCGCTCGCCGAGGCCGTGCGGGCGGACCGCGCCGCGGGCCGCCGCCCCTTCTGCGTGATCGCCAACGCGGGCACCACCAACACCGGCGCCGTGGACCCGCTGCCCCGCCTCGCCGACGTGGCCGACGAGCACGACCTGTGGCTGCACGTGGACGGGGCCTACGGGGCCGCCGCGGTGATCTGTGAGCGTGGGCAGGAGCGCCTGTCGGGGGTCGACCGCGCCGACTCCCTCACGCTCGACCCGCACAAGTGGCTCTTCCAGCCCTTCGAGATTGGCGGCGTGCTCGTGCGGGACCAGCAGCACCTCCGACGGGCGTTCCAGATCCAGGCGGAGTACCTGGAGGACGCGATCGGGGAGTTCGACGAGGTAAACTACTCCGACTACGGCATCCAGCTCACCCGCAGTTTTCGCGCCCTCAAGCTCTGGATGACGCTGAAGGTGTTTGGGCGCCGCGCCGTGGCGACCGCCGTGGAGCGCGGCTTCGACCGGGCCGACCAGGCCGAGGCGCTGCTCCGATCGTGGGACGGGTGGGAGGTGGTCACGCCGTCGCAGATGGGCATCCTTACGTACCGCTACGCGCCCGACGCCCTGTCCGCCGACCAGGCCGACGCGCTCACCCGACGCCTCCCGAAGGCCCTGCGGGACGAGGGCACGGCCATGGTTACGAAAACGACGCTGGAGGGGCGCCCCGCCCTTCGGTTGTGCCCCATCAATCCGCGCACGTCGGCCGACGATGTGCGCCAGACCCTGACGGTGCTCGATCGACTGGCAGACTCCCTCGCGGACGATCAGCGAGGGGCGGCCCCCTGACGCGGACGGCTCGGGGGAGCGGCCTTCCCCCGCTCGACTTGATTCCTGCCCGTAGACCCACCGCCCGATCTTATGCCTTCGTTCTCCATTGATCGCACCCGTCTGGTTGAGCAACTGGCGAGCCTCGTCCGCATCGATTCTATCAATCCGGAGCTTGTGCCGAATGGCCCCGGTGAGGCCGACATCGCTGCGTATGTTGCGGAGGCGATGCGAGAGCTCGGATTGAACGTCGACGTGTGGGAGCCCGCGCCGGGGCGGCCAAACGTGGTGGGGGTCCTGCCGGGGGCGGGCGACGGGCGGTCGCTGATGTTGAACGCCCACACCGACACGGTGGGCGTGGATGGGATGGACGCGCCGTTCACGCACCGAATCGAGGACGGGCGGATGTACGGGCGGGGGACGCAGGACATGAAGGGGAGCCTGGCCGCCCAGCTGGCCGCCGTGCGGGCGCTTCGGGACGCGGACGTACGGCTGTCGGGCGACGTCATTGTAGCCGCCGTCATTGACGAAGAGCATGCGAGCCAGGGGACGGCGGCGGTGGTGGAGCGGTACGACGCGGACGGGGCCGTCGTGACGGAGCCGACGGACCTGGAGCTGGCCCTCGCCCACAAGGGCTTCGTGTGGATCGACATCGAGACGCGGGGACGGGCCGCGCACGGCAGTCGGCCGGCGGAGGGCATCGACGCGAACATGCACATGGGGCGTGTGCTGTCCCGCCTCGACGAGCTGGCCTCCGATCTCCGGCGGCGGGACGGGCACGCGCTCGTGGGGACACCGTCCCTGCACGCGGCCCAGGTCGAAGGCGGCACGGCGTCGAGCGTGTACGCGGCCCAGTGCCGGCTCCGGGTGGAGCGGCGTACGGTGCCGGGCGAAACGGTCGCGCAGGTGCAGGAGGAGGTGCAGGCCCTTTTGGATCGCTTGTCGGCGGAGGACCCGGCGTTCGAGGCGACGTGTGAGATTACCTTTGCGCGCCGGCCGTTTGAGGGGGACCGCGACGGTGCGGTGGCCGCGGCCGTGCGGGCGGCGGGAGAGGAGGTGCTGGGGGCGGCGCCGCCCGATGCCGGGCAGACGTTCTGGACCGACGCGGCCCTCCTCGCGGAGGCCGGGACGGACGCGGTGGTGTTGGGGCCGCGGGGCGAGGGGCTGCACACGACCGAGGAGTGGGTCGACCTCGACTCCGTCGTCCAGCTGGCCGAGCTTCTGGCCCGTGCGGCCCACCGGTACTGTGCCTGACGCGGGGGATCGGCACCTGCGGGGGCCGTGTTCGTTGGGGCCCTTGCTCTATTGTTGCTCACGCTTTCCCCAACGCCATGCCCGACCGCCTCACCTCAAGCCAGCGCGCCCACCTTCGGTCTCTCGCCCACGGCCAGGATCCCCTGGTGCACATTGGCAAGGAGGGGCTGACCGACGCCGTGGAGCAGTCCGTCGCGGAGGCGTTCAACACGCGGGAACTCGTCACCATCCGTGTGCTGGACAACGCGCCCCGCGACGTGCGAGACATTGCGGAGGCCGTGGCCGCGGCCCTCGACGACGTGCAGGTGGTGCGCACGATTGGCGGCACGGCACTCCTCTACCGCCCGCATCCCGAGGAGCCGGAGATTGTACTTCCGGAGGCAGGAACGAGCTGAGGGGGCAGCCGCCCCGCGTCGAGGGTGCCTCGTTCGCCGCGGGCCGGAATACGAAACCGGCCGACGCGCCCTGTGGCTCCGGGGGCGAGCTCTAGGACGCGCGGAGGGTGTTTTCCCAGTATCGCTTCAGGCCCAGTGCGGCCATCCAGCTCGGATTGGCCAGTTCGTACAGGGCCCACGTCTCGTCGTCGACCCCCTCCTGGGCGGCCAGCGAGCGCATCCACTCCGTCGTGGCGTCGCGGAGGGCGTCCGGGTCGTCGGCGTGGTCGGGGAGCGTCGTCCGCGCCCAATCGTCCGCGGCGTCGACGACCCGTTCGAGGCGGTCGAGGTGAGCCGTCACGTCGTCGTACAGCCCGAAGTGCGTGGGGGCGAGATGGGTGACGCCGTGCTGCTCGGTGGCCGCGCGGAGCGTGTCGAGACTCTGCCGCCAGGCCGCGAGGTCGATGTCGGGCGGGGCGAGAGGCACTTCGACGTACGACTCGTCCGGCATCCGCACCCCGCCCACGTCGCCGGTGAAGCACACGTCCCCAATCACGTAGCTCATGTGGTGCGACGCGTGCCCCGGTGTGTCGAGTGCCCGGGCCGCCCGGTCGCCCAGCTCGATCCGGTCCCCGTCGTCCAGCGACACAATCTTCTCCTCGGGGACAGGGCGCATCTCCCCCCAGAGCCGGTCCATGTCGTCGCCGTAGATGCGCTCGGCACTCGACAGCAGCCGTTCTGGATGTGCCAGGTGCGGCGCCCCGACGTGGTGCACGTAGATGGTTGCGCCGTGCGTGGCGAGCCGCCCGGCGGCCCCTGCGTGGTCGAGATGAATGTGGGTGAGCAGCACCTCGGTGACGTCGTTGGGCGTGAGGCCGTGCTCGGCCAGCCGGGCCTGGAGCATCGGAAAGGTGGAGCCGGGGCCCGTCTCGATCAGCGCCGCCCCGTCGCGGTGGGGCAGGAGGTACGACGCGATCGTGTGGGGGCGCTCCTGAAAGTGGAGGTCGAGCGTGTGGAGGGCGTCGATCATGGAAGAGGGGGGAGAGCGGGGGAAAGAGAATCAACGAGGGGCCGCCCTTCGTTCGACGTTGGCATTCGCAAGCGCCCGCCCCGTTCCACAAGCGCCTTTCGGGCCATGAGCACGAACACATCCTCGGCCTGGCACCGCGTGCTGAACGATCCGCAGCTCCGAGACCTGCCGTACAAAGTAGAGACCAACGAACACGGACAGATCGTTTTGAGTCCCCACAAGCCCCAGCACGGCATTTGGCAGACGCGCATTGGAGACCTCCTTCGGGATCATGCCCCCCAGGGGGTCCGAGCGGTGGAGTTCGCTGTGTCTACGACGAAGGGGGTGAAGGTGCCGGATGTGGTCTGGGTCTCCGACGAACGATTTCGTCAGATTTCGGAAGAGGCGGAGGCGAGCCCGGTGATGCCGGAGATTGTGGTTGAGGTGTTGTCGGAGGGCAACACGGAGGCGGAGATCGCCGAGAAGCGTCGCCTCTACCTTGCGGAGGGGGCGGACGAGGTGTGGACGTGCGCGCCGGACGGCACGATGACCTTCTACGATGCCTCCGGGCCGCACGACACCTCCGAACTCGTGCCCTCGTTCCCGACCCAGGTTGACTAAGAGCTTCTATCAAAACCGTGACAGAGCGTCGCTCCAGATTTGATCTGGAGCGACGAAGGGAGAGTGCTTCAGACCAACAGTACTGGCATTGGTAGAGACTCTAATTCGGGTTCCCGTCGGGTTGAAGGAGGCGGCGCACCTCGTGGGCCAGTGACTCGGTGCTGGCGGTGAGAAGGCTGCCGCCGAACACCACGTCCTCGGCGGACGCGTCGAGCGGCACGGCGACGCCCCCGGCCTCGCGGACGCAGGGCACCAGCGCGGCGACGTCCCACGGGTGCATGAGGGTGTCGACGGCGGCGTGCGTGCGGCCCCGGGCCACGAGGGCGTGCTGCAGGCAGTCGGTAACGAACCGGAATTTGCCGGCCTGTCGGACGAGGTCGGTCAGGCGATAGGGCGTCTGGTCGTCGGTGGCCGTGACATCGGAGCTGTGGAGGGCCGTGGTCGTGACGGTTGCGTCCGAAAGGGCGTCGACGGCATTCACGTGGACCCGCTGCTCGTCCTCGTCCGTCCGAAACCAGCAGCCGGCCCCCTCGGCGGCGAAGACCGTTTCGTCGAGGGCCGGAAAGTGAATGACCCCGACCACGGGCCGCCCGTCGTCCAGCAGGGCCACGAGCGTGCCGAAGAGGGGCACGCCGATGGTGAACCCGGCGGTGCCATCCACCGGGTCAAGCACCCAGCGGTACCGGGCGTCGTCGGGGCCGGTGTCGCCGAACTCCTCGCCGAGCACGGCGTGGTCGGGGCGCTCCTCGGCCAGCCGGTCGCGCATCACGCGTTCGGCCTCGCGGTCGGCCTCCGTGACCTCGGTGCCGTCGGGCTTGCGGGCCACGGCGACGCTGCGGAAGCGGGGCAGGATTTCGGCTTCGGCGGTGCGGGCGAGGGAGCGGGCGAGGGCCAGGTCGTCGGAGTACGAGGGCATGGGGGAGGCAGGTGGAGAAAAGAGCGGATCAGGAGGCGGGGGAGTCCGTGGGGC
>NCRC01000023.1 GCA_002894685.1 Salinivenus lutea | reverse complement strand
CGTTGGGGGAGGGGCGCTGGGCGGGGCGGCCGTGCGGCGGTACGGGGCGCTCTCGCTCGTGCGGCGTCGGCAGCGGCTGGAGCAGGAGGCGGCCCGATTCGACGCCGCAATTCGGGGGCTGCGGCGCGAGCAGGAAAGCCTGAAGGAGAAGCGGGCGGACCTCCGCACCTCGATGGACGAGCGCCGCGCCGAGCGCCTGGCGGAGGTGCAGGAGGAGGCACTCCATAGCCGACTCAAGCACCACTTCATCGGGGAGGTGCGCGGGCTGGAGGGCATCATCCACAAGCACGTGGTCCGCCTCAAGGTGGCCAACATCCGCACGGCCTCAGAGGCCACGCCCGAGGCGCTCGACGAGGTGCGCCGCATCAGCGACGAGGCGCGGGCCCGGATCAAGATGTGGCGGGCGGCCCTGGAGGAGCGGTACGCGGACGAGGTCCCCGACGAGCTCTCGCCCGCCCAGGAGCGGCGCCTGCAGCGCTACGTGGAGCACCGCATTGAGGACATCGACGCGCAGCGGGCCCGCACGCAGGAAAAGATCGAGGTCCAGAAGACCGAGCGCGAGCGGGTTCGCGACCGCCTCGACGAGATGCCTTCCGTCTCGCCCCTGCGCTACCTCCGCTACCTCTGCGGGCTCGACACGTGGCCCGATCGGCACCAGGCGCCCGCGCCGTCCCTCCCCGACGCTCCCGATCCGGACCCCGTCCCGGCCCCGACGGAGTCCACCGAGGCCCCGTGGCCGGAGCCGTCGGCCTCCAAGTCGTAGCCTACTCGTCGTCCAGGAGGTCGTCGAGGTCGTCCAGCGTCGTGTCCGACGGCTCCTCGGACGGCTCGTCGTCGCGGACCAGGGCGAGGATGGCGTTGTGGGGCACGATGAGGTAGTTGGTGCCATCGTAGCGCAGGTCCACGGCCTCGTTGGGGACGAAAAAGGCGTGGTCGCCCGGCTCGGCCTGCAGGGGAAGGTACCGCACCGGCGTCGACTCCTTCCACGATTCGCTTTCGCTGTACTCCGGATTCTGGGTCAGGTAGCCGGGGCCGGTCTGGACGACGCGGCCGCTCTCCACGCCTTCCTGGTCGGAGACGGAGGCGGGGAGGACGAGTCCGGTGTCGGTGCGGTCCTCGCCGGTCTGAGGTTTGATGAGCACACGATCGCCAACGACGATAAGCTCAGCCATAGAAGGAAACATGAGGGCGGTAAGAACACGACAAGCACCCCTAACGAGGCCTGCGGACGCAGGTTCGTCGGTCCGCCGAGGTTTCGCGAAAACGGACACCCGTCGGTGAGGCTCGTCGGCCAACCCGGTTCAAGGCCGCGCAGCGTCGGCTCGCCACGAGGCTAGACAAAATGGAAGACAAAAAATACAGCGAGGCTCACGAGGCCCGCGGCGAGCGCCAGCAGGCGGATCGTGCGGTCAATCGGATTTTCCATGGTGGGGAGGTCGCCTGGAGGCGAGACAATCCAGAACGAAGGGGTACGTTATTGTAGGACACTGCATCTTAAAATCAAACTTCATGCCACGGGATGCATCTGCCCGTGGTGGGCGGCAAAGACGGAGGCATAGCGGCCGTGCTAGGTAGAGGAGAGAGACGACTGTGGGTCGGTCGGGAGCGTAAAGCTAAAGGTGGAGCCCTCGCCCGGGGTGCTCTCTACGTGAAGGGTGCGGTTGTGGGCCCCCAGAATGTGTTTCACGATGGCCAGTCCCAGTCCGCTCCCGCCGCGGTTGCGAGAGCGACTCTGGTCGACCCGGTAGAATCGTTCCGTGAGGCGGGAAAGATGCTCCTTCGGAATGCCGATGCCGTCGTCAACGACCCGGAACTCCACCTCACCCGGCGAGGGAGCGGCCGCCTGGAGCGTGACGGTGCCGCCCGCATCGTTGTACTTGATGGCGTTGTCGGCCAGGTTGACGAGGACGCGCCGAATGCGGTCGCGGTCGCCGTAGACGGGCGGCAGGCCGTTTGCGGGCTGGCGTTGAAGGATCACGTCGTTTTGGTCGGCCTTCAGCTCCAGCGACTCGACGACCGCGTCGAAGAGGTCGTCCACCACGATCCGCTGGGACGACATGTC
This sequence comes from Salinivenus lutea, assembly GCA_002894685.1. Classification (GTDB taxonomy): domain Bacteria; phylum Bacteroidota; class Rhodothermia; order Rhodothermales; family Salinibacteraceae; genus Salinibacter; species Salinibacter luteus. Next base: position 59,029 of record NCRC01000023.1, on the reverse strand, counting down.
CATCTCGCCCGTCTCGATTTTTGTGATGGCCGACAGGTCATGGGCGAGCGTTTCGAGGCGGTTGACGTTGTGGGCGATTTTTTCCAGGAAGGAGCGGTTCACTGCTTCGTCGTTCAGGGCGCCGTCGAGGAGCGTTTCGGTAAAGCCCTGGATGGAGAAGATCGGGGTTTTGAGCTCGTGCGAGACATTCCCGATAAACTCGCGCCGGTAGCTTTCCATGGCCTTCAGCTCCTGAATCTCATTTTCCAGGGTCTGGCCCGTCCGGTAGAGCTCGCGGAGCAGGGTGCCGAGCTCGTCGGAGGGGGCGGAGGCGGGCGGGGTGAGGTCCTCGAAGTCGTGCTGCCGAATCCGGCGGAGCGTGGAGGTGGCGTGGCGCAGGCGGCGGTGCAGGGCGAGGTGGCCAATCAGATAGGTCGCCAGGCCGCAGGCCGCGCCGCCGCCCAGGCTCTCCCCGGCCCCGGCCCCGGTGAGCACCCACAGGATGCCGACCGCGACCCCCGCCACCGCAAGGGCGATCCGGAGGGCGAGACGATTGACAACGGAGGGCAGCCACCGCTCGGACACCATGGGGGCCGTGTGGGCGCGGAAGATCGTGAAAACTGTCACGTCGGATCGTACGCCGCCGCCCCAGATGGGCGTTCCCCGGAGGACCGGAGGAGGCGATTATCATTCTGAAACCAATGGGGCGTCCGCGGGCGCCTGCAGGCCGTCCGTGAGGGACGGGAGCGGGGGATCATGCGTCTCTCCAAAGATCTCGAACCGAATGCGGGTGCCCACGCTGCGGAGGGGCTGGTGCTCGTCGATGACCGGGCGGTAGGTCTCGTAGCAGTAGAGGGCCTCGCGGGCTGTCGCCATGTCCGCGTCCGACACGGACTCGACGCAATCAATGAGGGCCTCGGGCGAGTGCTGCAGGTGGCCGGGCCGGTCGGCGTCGTCTGCGGGTGGGGGGAGCGTAAAAAAGGCCAGCCGCTGGGGGTGGGCCGCCCCGTCGGCGCGGAGGGCGCAGGCCACGCGCTTCACCACGGCGTGGGTCACGAGGTGATCGGGGTGCCCACTGATGCCGTGCACCGGGTAGGTGACGACGACGTCGGGCTGCGTCTCGTGAATGTGGGTCGCAATCTCGTCCTCCAGCGTCAGGGGGTTGCACTCGGCCAACTCGCCGTCCGCGTATTCCCGGACGGCAAGCGACGTGAGGTCGAGCGCCTCGGCGACGTCCTGCATCTCGGCGTACCGCGTCTCGGCCATTTCGGCTTTCGAAAGGCCGAGCCGCTCGCGCTGCGCCGTGGCCTCGCCCCGGGTGAGCGTGAGCAGGTGCACCTCGTGCCCGGCCCGGCGCTGGCGGGCCAGGGCGGGGGCCGGGCCGAAGCATTCGTCGTCGGGGTGCGGAAAGACGTAGAGGAGCGAGGCCATGGGGGCGAGAATGGGTGAGCGAGCCACTACAGGTGCCCGTACGAGCCGCCGTCCGGGAGGTTGCTCCGGGTTACGCCTCCGCGGAATCGTCCTCTGCCCGGATCACCTCGTCGAAGGAGGTCTGTCCCGTCGCCAGCATGCGCCGGACGTAGGGGTGGCACAGCTCACAGTTTTGGCCAAAGAGAACGTGCTCCTGCAGGGCCTCGACGGACGCGTCCCCCGTCTCGTCGGCGACCTCCTTGAGCGTCTCGAAGGTCTGCTGGTAGCAGTAGCAGCGGTCGATGGGCATGGGGGAGCGGGCCGGGCGGCTATTCGCGATCGACGATGATGTGGGAGGGAGCGACGCCGGCCGCCAGGGTGTCGAGGGCGGTGCCGTCGCGCTCGTGGATGGTCACGGTGCCGGGGGTGGAGAAGGGGTTGCCCGAGGCCGCGAGTCGCCCCACGAACAGCCGCTCGGTGGAGGGGCTGTACGCCACGGCGCCGACGGGCGCGCCGGACACGTCGACCCGGTCGGCTACGCTGTTCGTGGCCGTATCGAAGCGCAACAGGTCGCCCGTGGCCAGGATGGCGTGGGCCTCGTCCGCGGCGGCGCTGTAGGACACGTACTGGGCCAGGCTTTGGGAGGCAATCTGGGTGGACAGCTCAACGGAGCCCGTGACGCTTCCGGCCGACGGATCGACGGTAACCACTTCGCCGGGCACGCCGTCGGCGTTTTCGGAGGGGGGGCGGCCGGTGCAGAAGACGTGGACCTCGTCCTCGGCGTCGGCGATGAGCGAGCGCGGGCCGGTGCAGCCGACGTCCAGCGTTTCCACGCTCAGGTCGCTCGGCGAGACGAGGGCGACGCTCGATCCGGCGTTGAACCCGCCCAGGGCCACCACCACGCGTCCGTCGGCCACCGCCACGTCTTCGGGCGTGCCGCTCACGTTTACAGAGTCGACGACGGTGTTGGTGGAGAGGTCCACCACGTCGAGGTCGGAGGGATCGGGGCCGTAGTCCTGGCTGGTGATGTACGCGGTATTTCCATCCGTTGCGAGGTAGCGGGGGTTGGGGATGCCGCTAATTTGCCCGCTCTGGGTTCCCGTTTCGGGGCTGTAGCGGTCGACGGTGCCCGTTTCGCCGAAGACCACGAACAGCCGGTCGTTGCTCAGGGTGAGGCTCTGGATGTAGGAGGCGAAGCCCGAGCCGTCGGACGGGAGCGTTTGGGTGGCATCGGTCTCGGGGTCGTAGAGCGTTAGGCTTGCGTTCTGGTTGCCGAAGCCGCCGCCGTTGGCCACGTAGACGCCGCTGGCGGTAGCGGAGCCGGAATCGTCGGAGCCGAGCAGGTCGCACCCGACGAGCGTTACGGGGAGCAAAACGGCGAGCAGTAGCGGGAGAAAGACGCGAGAGCGCATAGAGGAAGGGGGTGGGAATGGTGGGGAGCAGCCCGTGAGGGCAACGAGGAAACAAGTGAAATCCGCACTCAAGACGACTCACCGTCAGAAGGACGCGGTGAGCCGCAGGGTCAGATGGCGAGGCGGCATGGGGTGGTTGTTGACGACGGTGTAGTCGGTGTCGAGGGCGTTTTCGAGCTGGGCCGAGGCGGTGCCCTGGACGCCGCCGAGGCGGTGGGAGAGCCGCACTTGGGCGTCGAGGAGCACGTACGGGTCCAGGGAGCGGCTGCCGTCGCTGGTGACGTACCGGCGGCCGGTGTAGCGGGCGTTCAGGTCGAGGGCCGCCGGGCCCCACGAGACGGTGAGGTGGGGCTTCATCTGGTCGCGGGGGACGTAGCGGAGGGGGGCGTTGTAGGTGTCGGCGTCGGGGGCGGAGCGGTTGCGGGCGTCGGTGTAGGTGTAGGTGAGTCCGGCGTCGAGCTGGACCGCGCCGGGGAGGCGCCACTGCCGCTCGGCGGAGAGCTCCCAGCCGCGGGCGCGCACCCGCTGGACGTTGGCGGGGCGCCAGGATCCGTTGTTCGAGGGGCGCCACACGATCTGATCGCGTCGCCAGTTGGCGAAGACGGAGGCTTCCACGCGACCGTGGGGTCCGTTCCACAGGGCCCCCGCGTCCACGCTCCACCCTCGCTCAGGGCGCAGGTCCGGTCGCCCGCCGGGTTGCCAGTAGCGGTCGTTGAGGGTGGGCGTGCGAAAGGCGCGGCCCGCGTGGGCCTTCACCCGAACGCCCTCCACGCCCGAAAGGGGCTGCCAGTTGACCCCCAGCCGTGGGTTCACGGAGCCGTAGGTGTCGGCCCCCGGCATGTGGTAGACGTCGAGGCGGACCGCGGGAAAGAGGCGGAGTCGGCCCCACGTCCCGCGCCCACTCACGAAGGCCGCCCCCTGTTGCTCGTGGGCGTCCTGTTCGAGGCGGGGGTGACGGGCGGTTGCTCGGGCGGTCGTGATGCCTCCCGTCACGAGCCACCGGTCGGCCAGCGGCACGCGCGCCTCGGCTTCCAGCGAGGAGCGCCACGTGCGGCCCGTCTGATCGAGGTTCTGGTCGGGGTCGGCGTAGCGGAGGCGGCCGTGCTGGACGAGCCCGCCGAGGCTGAGTGTGCCCCAGGGCTGCTGGATCGTGTCGTCGGCCCAGAGGCGGAGCTGGGTGTCCCATTGCCGCTCGTCGCTGGCGGCCGTGATGCTTGGGCCGGGGAGGCCGCGCTCCACCCGGGTGGCCCACCCGGCGACGCGCAGGTTGTGGTTCGCCCATCGGGTGCGGACGGACGAGTAGACGCTCAGGTGTTCACGGTCGGCGTTCTGGCGGCGCACCGTCCGGGGCGGGAAAAGGGCCTCGTCGGTGTAGGGAAAGTCGCCGTCGGTGTACCGGTACTCGGCGGCGGCTACGACCGAGGTCTGAGTGCCCTCCCCGCCGAGAAGCACGTTCGTCGACCGGCTGCCGAAGGCGCCCCCCTGCACCGAGGCGCGGGCCTGGAGCGGAGCGGTGGGGCGGCGCGAGCGCAGGTGCACGGCGCCCCCAATCCCGTCGCTCCCGTGCAGGGGCGAGGCCGGCCCGTGCATCACCTCCACGGAGGAGAGGAGCATCGTCGGCAGGAGGCGGAGGTCGAGCTGGCCCAGCTGGGGGTTTCCGATGCGGTGCCCGTCCAGCAGAAAGGCCGTTTGGGAGGCGCCGGTCCCCCGCAGGGAGACGGTCGCGAGCCCGCCGGGGCCGTACTGGCGGACGTGGAGGCCGGCGCGCTCCTCCAGCAGTTCAGAGACGGACGTGGCCCCCGTCTGGGCCCGGGCGGTTGAGTCGAGGACCCTGATGCGGGCCGGCGCCTGCGACGGGGCCGCCGGGACGCGCGTGGCGGTCACGGTGAGGGGCGGGAGCGCAGTCCGCCAGGCGGTGTCGGCCGTGTCGGCGGACAGCGAGTCGGGGACCTGGGCCGCGACCGGGCGGGCCAGACATCCGGCCAGCAGGGCCAGGCCGCAGGCCGTAAGAAGGGCAACGATCCGAGACGGGACGGATCGGCGACGCAATGTGGATCGGGACGGAGCAGCCATAAACAATCAAAATGCCCTCCCCTCAGATGTGAGGTTCGGGCGGCTGCTCTGTCGAACGGCACCGGACGGATACGGAGGGGGCACCTACGCGCATCCGTGGGGCAGAGCGGGGCACGCCACCAACCTCTAATCCCGGAGGGAGTTGGCAATGAACGGCCATCCGGCACGGGCCGGACGCCGTGTCACGCACGCAGGCAGGTCTCCTGGCTCTCCGAACGAGCTTCCGGCGTGGGAGCCGGCAAGCAAGGACTGGGCCCGACGCGTGCCCTTCCCGCGACTGCAAGCCGCTCGGGGAGCGACTTTGCAAGCGCAGTGGGACCCATCGGGATAAGGTCAGTCCATGATTCGGATTACAGTTGCGGGTACAGCCCCAGACTGGCCCCTCGCAAGTGGCGAATTCCGACCGGCAAGCGATCGGTCATTGCGCCCCACTCGCACGAGGCGACACTGGCGTTCCCTTTTCATCTTGGCCGGAGCAGGTCCGGCGCAAGAACCCGCGGCGTGTGTGAAAGAACTACCCTTAACGTAGATGGTGCGCACGCCCAACCCCAATCCCTTCACGGAATCTTTTGTGCGTCGGGTCTCCCTCCAGCGCGTTCGGAGGGCGCCGACATGGGGCCCGAACGGACGGAAACTCGCCACTCGCTCCGCCGGGCGTTTAGGATCTGGTGTCCCGTGAAGGCCCCCTCGATTTGCGTTGACGGTCTCTGTTCAGTAGGTAGTAAGCCGTAATGTAAAAAACTCGTCGTCCCAACTTCCCCAGCATTGTCCTGCCGGCGGGTGTTTCCCCCACCGATTGGTTCCGAAGGCCCGGTTTATGTTCGACTCCGGACGTAGTTTCTGCCTGCGCCTCGTGGTGGCAGGGAGTGGCGTGCTGCTTTTGCTCATCGCTGCGGGGGACGTGTGGGCGGAGGGGCGGGGGGCACACGAGAAGGTCCCAACGGATTCGGTCGAGTCCGTGGCGGCGGTGCGGGTCGATGCCGACGCGGACTACGTGCCCGACCGGCGGGGGGACACGGTGACGGTCGCGGGGCGCTCGGTGGTGGCGACGGGCACGTTCGTTCCGTCCAACCGCATCGCGGTGCAGGACCCGACCTCCGGAATCCACGTCCTCCTCCCGGAGTCGGTGGAGGTCGGGCGAGGGGACAGCGTGCGCGTTCGGGGCGTCGTCGAGCACGCGAACGGCCTTACCCGGCTTCGGGCCCTCGACGCATCCCTCCACTCGGAACCGGCCCGGATCCCCGCTCCCATGCCGCTCACCGTGCCCGCGGCCCGGGGCGAAGGCTACGAGGGGCGGTTTGTGCACCTGCGGGGGCGCGTGGAACGGATGGGGACGAACGACGGGGGACAGTATCTCATCCTGAGCGACCGCGACGAGGTTTCGTCCGAGCAGATTGCGGTGTTCGTGCCGAACCAACGGCTCAGCCGCGTTCAGATTGATCGGTTTGAGGCCGGCGATGAGGTGTCCGTCACCGGCGTGCTCGGGCAATACGATTACAATGCCCCCTACGACGACTTCTACCAGATCCATCCCCGCGACGCGGCAGATCTCCAGCAGATCAACTGGGCAGGGACGTATCTCTGGGGCGCCCTGTACGTGCTGATGGGCGGTGGGCTGTGTGCCGTGGGCATCATCGCCTTTCTCCGGGTGGCCGTGCGCCGCCGCACCCGTGAACTGGACGCCAGCCGGGCCCGCTTCCGGCGCCTGGCGGAGGCGACGGACGAAGGCATTCTCCTTCACGATGGCGATCGGGTGATTGACGTGAACGAGGCGTTTGCCGCGATGGTGGGACGCAAGCGGGAGGGCCTCGTTGGGCACGACGTGACGGCCGTGATCAAGGACACGATCCGACCGGGCGACGCCTCCGAGCCCCAGGGGCTCCTGCGCGGAACCACGGAGGCCGAACTCGTGCGGGACGGGGCCCCTCCGTGCCCGGTGAAGGTCGAGGCCCGGACGGTGGAGACGGATGACCGCACCGTTCAGGTTGTGGCCGTGCGCGACATCACGAAACGGAAGGAGTGGGAGCGCGAGCTCGTGCGCGCCAAGAACGAAGCGGAAGAGATGGCGCGGCTCAAGTCGAATCTGCTCAGCAACATGAGCCACGAACTCCGCACGCCCATCACCAGCATTACGGGGTACGCCGAACTCATCATGGAGGAGGCCGACGGGCTGCACGCGGAGCACGCGGCGCGCATTCAGAAGAGCGGCCGACGGCTCTTTGAGACGCTACAGTCGGTGCTGGAGATGGCCCAGCTGGAGGCGGGCACGCTCGACATCGATCCCCAGCCCGTGGACGTAGCGGAGGTGGTCCAGGAGGTGGTCGAGGTGCACGCGTTGTCGGCGCGGGAAAAGTCGCTTTCCATTCACGTCGACGTGGCGACGGACGGCCTCTTCCAGACGGATCGTCGGTTCCTGCATCGGATCCTTAGCAATCTCGTCCACAACGCCGTAAAATTCACGGACGAGGGCGCCGTCTGGGTGCGGGCCGAGGGGGGCGGGGAGGCGGTCCGCCTAACGGTGCGCGACACCGGCATGGGCATCGAGCCGGAGGTGCAGGAGCACCTGTTTGATGCCTTTCGCCAGGGCACCGAGGGCCGCGACCGCACCCACGAGGGCACGGGGCTCGGGCTGTCGCTCACGAGGCGGATGGTGGAGGTGCTGGGCGGGACCATTGAGGTGGAAAGCACGAAGGGCGAGGGGAGTACGTTTGCGGTCGAGCTGCCCTCGGTTCCCGCGGACGGCATCCCGACCGGGCGGGAGGGACATCCCGCCGAGCCGGCGGACCCGGGGGCTTAACGGGTCGACGCAAGAAACGACCGGACGGGCGGGACGAGGTCGGCGCCCATCTCCTCGGGCACGTAGTGGCCGACGCCGGGCGCCCGATGGATGCGGGCGGAGGGGAGCAGGGACTGCCACCGACGCAGGCACGGCTCGGGGCCGAAGGCCGGATCGGCCATTCCCCAGCACAACAGCGCGGGGACGTCCGGCAGGCGGGGGCGGTCGGTCCAGAGGGCCCGCAGCCACGGAGTTTCGGCGATCAGGCTCCGGGCGAAGGTCCAGCAGGCGCGGCGGCGGGGGCGGGTGTCGAGGGCGGCGGCGTAGGCGTCGATCCAGTCGCCGGACGAGGCGGGGCCCGTGGTCCAGGGCATCACGGCGCGGGCGAACAGGTTGTGTCGCTCGAACAGCATTCGGCCCCCCTTCGTGTCGACGAGGCGCCCAAACAGGCGAACGAGCGGACGGTGCGTGAGGGGCCAGGCCCACGTATTCATCAACACGAGGCCCCGCACGGTTTCCGGGTGGCGGAGGGCGTAGGAGAGGCCGATGGGGCCGCCCCAGTCGTGGAGCACGAGCGTGATGTCCGTGAGCCCGAGGTGGCGAAGCAGGTGCTCGACCCGGGTTGCGTGGGCGGGGGGACGGTACGACCCTCCAGGGGGCGCGGCCGACCGGCCGAAGCCGAGGTGGTCGGGGGCGACGCAGCGGTAGTCGGGGCGAAGGGCCGCGAGGAGGTGGCGGTACAGGTGCGCGCTCGTGGGATTGCCGTGCAGAAACACCACAGTGGGCCCCGAGCCGACGTCGGTGTAGCTCAGCGAGCCGGCGGGGGTGCGGTGCGTCCGGGAGGCGTCGGGCGGACCAGGAGGCGGCACGGGCACGGGCCGGTTTAGGAGGGGGGCGAGGCGTCGAGCAGCGTGGGGGCGGACTGGTATTGCTCGGCCGCGGCCCGGGCCTCCGCGGCAATCCGCTCGCGGAGGGAGCGCGGCTCCACCACGTAGGCGTGGCGGCCCCAGCCCAGCAGCCACGGAAGCACCTCCCGTTCATGGCGCACGCTCAAGGTTAGCAGGAGGCGGCCGTCGGGTTGCTGCTCCCGGTCGGTGACGTGAAGGGAGGGAGCAACCTGGACATCCGAGGCGACCTCGGCATCAAAGGCGACGCGAACGGTGCGCTCGGGCGGAGAGGACGGGCCCTCGGGCGGCGTCCGGTAGCTGGACGGGCGCTCGAACCGATCGTTGGTGAGCTCGACGGAGCGGAGGTCGGGGAGGCGAAGGTGGACGACGCGGCCCCGGCTGGGGGCGTGCCCCACCACGTGCCAGGTCCCTCCCTGCTGGACGAGGCCGTACGGGTTGAATCGCCGGTCGGTCTCGTCCGAGGCGAGCGTGACCGTGAGGGCGCGCTCTTCCACCAGGGCCTGTCGGACGCGCTGAAGCAGCATGTCGTCGGTTGGCGGCCCAAAGGCACTCGGCGGCACGAGCGAGACGCTTCCCTGAAGGGCAAACGCCCGCTCCCGGTCCTCATCGGAGAGCACCCCGTGGAGCTTTTCCTGGGCCGACCGGGCCGCGGCGCGGTAGCGACCGTCCACGTTCTGGGCGGCGTAGGCGCTGCTCAGCACCAGCATGACCGCCTCGTCGGTGGTAAGGGTGACCGGTTCCAGCAGGTAGTCGTGCGGCACGCGGTAGCCCTTTCCCGGAACCCCCTGAAGGGGCACCCCGGCCTCCACCATCGCCTGTACGTCGCGGTACACCGTGCGCTCGCTCACGCCCAGGGCCTGGGCCAGGTCTTCGGCCCGCCGCCAGGCGTCGGGCTCCAGCTGCAAGAGAATCGCGGGCCAGCGCTCGGACGGGTCCATGGGGAGTCGGAGGGCAGAACAAAGAAAATCGCACTGGCCCACAACATAACCAACTGGGGGGCGGACATTCAGCCCGGGACCTGCTTCCCGATTGGGGGCTGGACGGGAGGGCGCGTGGAGGGACGGTCCGACCCCCGTCCCTCCCGGTTGCCCACGACGGGGCCTCACGCTCCTGCAAAGGAGGAGAGTGCCCGGGTTACGCGTGCCGCCGGGCGAGGAACCGGCTCTTGTTCGCCGCCAGCCAGGCGTCGAAGGACTGCAGGTCTGGGTTCAGCCGCCGGCTGCGCGAGACGTTTCGGGCCTCGCAGAAGTCCGCGTTGAAGTCGCGCTTGAACTGGAACATGTTGCCGAGGTCGTCGGCCCCGGGGAATCCGAGCTCGCGGTACGTCGCGGGGGCCACGTCGTGGTAGTGCACCGTCGTCCCGAGGGCCGTAGAGAGCGCCGCGGCCATCTGCGGGCCGCTCAGGTGTTCGCCCGCAATGCCGATGGTCCGGCCGGCGTACCGGTCGGGGCCCGCCCGGAAGATGCCAGCGGCGCACCGGCCGATGTCCTCGGCGGCAATGCCGGGGAGCTTCGCCTCGCCCATGGGCAGCGCAAGGACGAGGGAGCCATCGGGGCTCGGGGAGATCATCCCGGGCTGCAGAAGGTTCTCCCAGTAGAAAGAGGTTCGTAGGAAGGTCGTGGGCACCGCCCGCTCGGTAAATTCCTGATCGGACGCTCCCTTTGCGTCGAGGTGGGGCACCTTGTAGTGCTCCATGAGGGTCGGCATCCGGTCGTCGTCGAGGGGGATCCACTGGCGGGTGTCCTCGAGGGTGGACCAGAGCACGTGCTGAAGGCCCGTGCGGCGGGCCGCCTCGGCCATGTTGGTGGCCTGGGCCCGCTCCCGCTCCGGCGAGTGGTGCTCCCAGAAGTTAGTGACGCAGAACGCCCCGTACGCGCCGTCGAAGGCCCGCGTCAGGCTGTCCACGTCGTCGAAGTCCGCCGTTACGATGGTGGCGCCCTGCCGGGCCAGCCGGCGGGCCGCGTCGGAGGAGGGTGCTCGGGTGAGGGCGCGGACCCGGAAGGAGCTCCTGGGGTCTTGAAGGAGGGTGCGGGCGAGGCCGCCGCCCTGGGCCCCGGTGGCGCCCGTAATTGCAATGAAGCGTTGGGTGGACATGGTCGTTGGATCGTCGAAAACAGGGGGGAGGAACGGGTAGGTGCGCTGCGGAGCGAGGCGGCCCCCGGGCCCAGAAGGCGCACTCCCTCCTGGGCGGCGGGGCCCGGGAGGCGGGGTTAGTTCAGGGCCAACTCCACGGCATCGTGTGTCACGAGGCCCTCCAGCAGGATGTCGTAGGCCTGGGCGTCGGCGTCGTAGCGGACGCCGTAGACCGTCGGGTAGTGGCCGGCCGTTTCAACGGCTGCGGCCTGTGGGATGGGGAACGAGGCCCGTTGGCCCGGCATCGTCTTGACGCCCGCAACGAAATCCTTCGTGAGCATCGGCTCCAGGAAGCTCATGCGACCGTCCCAGAACCCGTAGAGGAAGGTGCGCGAGAAGCCGTCGGGCGAAAACTCCGGCGACGACGGATCAATCCAGTGCGCACCCATCTGGGGGACGGCACCGGGCGTCGGCACGTATCCGGCCGGGATGTACTGCGGGGCCGGGGCGCGGGCCGCCTTTTCGTCGAAGCGCATATCCACGGGGGTGATGGCCTGGCGCTCGGCGGCCGTCATCACGTAGAAGTGGATGTCGAAGTGCGGGCGGGTGTAGATGCCGTCCGGCTCGTGGCCCTGCGGCTGCCAGTCGAACGAGATGTGGTCGTAGGGCGCCACGGCGATGCCGGACGGCAGGGCGAGGCGGGTTTCGTGGGCGCCGTGTGCGGGGCCCGGGTCGGCCGGGAGCGTGGCCAAAACCGACTCGCTGACGCGAACCCCGAGGGCGGTGGGCGTGTCGCCAGTCATCGTGACGAAGGACTGCACGGTGCCGTCGCCCAGCGACTGGGCCGGCCCGTAGTGGGTAAAGGACTCCGGAGAGGGACTCGTCGCACAGCCCGCGGCGAGCAGCACGCTGCTCAGAAGGGCGAGGCGGACGGGGCCCGAGGGACGAAACGTATTCATAGAGGCGATTCGAAAGGGTTCCGACAACCGGAGGGTCCGGTTGTCGAACGGAGGGGATGGTACGGGGCCGCCTCCACCCCTGTCTAGAGCAGACGGAGAATGAAGCGATGCGCGACTGGCGCATCCGGGCCTGCTCGGGGGGGCGTCCGGAGGCCGAGAGGGATCTGAACGAGGCCACGGTGCCCGATTGCAGGCCCTCCCGGCGCGGGGCGGGGGAGGACCGGTCCGGTCCGCTCTGCGGGGCTTCAGGCCGAGGGCGTGAGGCCCACGGCGTCGGTCAGCTCGTTCATCCCCCTCTCGAACTTCTTCGCTCCGCCCTGCGAGGGGTGCCGCACGTAGGTGGGGTCGGCGCCGGCCTCGGTGAGGGCGCGCTCGGCCTTGCGTCCCACGCCGATGATGCGGTCGGGCTGAAGGGTGTCGAGGAGCGCCCGGAGGAGCGGCTTCCATTCCCGCACTTCCGTGCGGCGCGGGGTCCGAATCGAAAGCGGCTCGTCGGGGGCGTGCGGGTGGAGGGGCAGGCTGTTCCAGACGAAGAAGTGGGGGAAGTAGGGCCGCAGCACGCGCCAGAAGATTGAGGCGCTGTATTCGGTGTGCGGGTCGTCGTTTTGGCTCGTCTTCTGCCCGTCGATCGGGAAGTCCGGGTCGAGCAGCTGCGCCTCGCTGGTGATGGGCACGCCCGTGAACCGGCAGCCCCAGGGGCCCGGCGCCTCGAGCAGCAGAAAGAGGGGCGGGGCCGTGTCGTAGCAGGACAGGAAGGCGCGAAGATTTTCTCGCCGCCGGGCGGGCGCGTCCGCGCAGTCAAGGTCGTCGTGCCGGTCCCGATAGGGATTGAAGGCCTCGTCGGTAGAGGGAGCGGGGACGACCTCCGATTCGAGAAGGGACCAGACGTTGGAGAGCATGCTCGGGAAGGGGGAGAGGAGGAGGGACGCGGATCAGGCCGAGGCGTCTGCGTTTTCGCCCATGCGGGGGAAGGCAAAGTCGGCGTAGGCCATTTCGGCCGTGCCGAACCAGCGGTAGGCATTCTCGCGGGCCTCCTTGTACGCCTCGTAGATTTCCCGGTACTGGTCGCTTTCCTGGGCATTGTCTTCCAGGAGCTGGGTGGTGACCTCCTGGGCGCGATTCATCACGTCGTCGGGAAAGCGGCGGAGCGTGGTGCCCTCGTCGAGCAGGCGGTCGAGGGCCGCGGGGTTTTTGTGGTCGTACTGCGCCAGCATGTGGAGGTCGGCTTCCGCGGCGGCGGTCTGCAGGGCCTCCTGGTACTGCGTGGGCAGGGCCTCGTAAGCGTCGCGGTTTACGTAGAAGCTGAGGGCCGGGCCGGGCTCCCACCAGCCGGGGTAGTAGTAGTAATCGGCAACCTCGTGGAAGCCGAGTTTTTCGTCGTCGTAGGGGCCCACCCACTCGGCGGCGTCGATGGCGCCTCGCTCCAGTGACGGGTAGATCTCGCCGCCGGGGAGCACCTGCGTGTTGACGCCCATTTCGGACATGACCTGACCGCCGAGGCCCGGGATGCGCATCTTGAGGCCGTTCATGTCGGCCCGCGAGTTGATCTCGACGTTGAACCAGCCGCCCATCTGCGCGCCGGTGTTGCCGCCGGGAAAGTTGATGATGTTGAAGTCGGAGAAGAGGTCGCGCATGAGCTCCAGTCCGCCCCCGTAGTACATCCAGGCGCGGTACTGGCGGGCCGTGAGCCCGAACGGGACGGTCGCGTCGAAGGCGAGGGCGGGGTTTTTGCCGATGAAGTAGTAGCTGGCGGTGTGGGCCATCTCCACGGTGCGGTTCTGCACGCTGCCCAGCACCTCGAAGGGCGGCACGAGCTCGCCGCCGGGATAGGAGCGGATCTGGAAGTTGCCATCGGTGAGCGAGGCGAGGCGATCGGCCAGGATCTCGGCGGCGCCGTAGATGGTATCGAGCGAGCGCCCGAAGCTCGACGCCAGGCGCCACCGCACCTGCTGGTTTGTCTGGACGTTGGGCGCGTCGCCCCCGGCCGCGGATTCGTCGTTGCTGCAGCCGGTGAGCAGTCCCGCCCCGGCCGCCCCGAGGAGGGCCTTCTTCGTAAAGTCGCGCCGTTCCATAATCGCGGAAAGGAAAATTCAAGTGCGCATCGCGGAGCAAAGAATAAAAGCCATTCGGCCGCGGCGCAAGTTCCGGCCCGCCGGTCGGCGCGGCGAGGGAGGCCTCACGAGGCAGTGGTGACGCGGCGCAGGCGGGGCCACTGCTGCCACAGGGCGTCGGCCAGCAACGTGAGGAGGAGCACCAGCCCCGCCGCGCCCAGGACGTCGAGGCGGACGTTGGCGGAGAGGGCCCGAACGATGCGAATGCCCCCCTGCACCCCCTCGGCAAGCGGACCGGAGAGGGACGGAACTAGGGCGAGCCCCGCGCCAAGGCCGGCGACGAGCAGGAAGAGGAGGGCGATTTCGACCCACGAGCGGGCGGGGGCCGGGTCAAGGCCGACCCGATCGGCCACCCGTGCGGCAAAGTCGTCCGACAGGTCGCCCGCCGGTTCTTCTCCGAGCACGGCGTAGACGTGCCGGTAGGCCTCGGCCTCGGGGTCGTCTGCCTCGGGCGGCGGGCCCTCGCCCTGGAGGTGGCGGTCGAAGGCGTCTTGTAGGTGCTGATCGCGGTCGGTCATGTCGTGAGTTCCTCCTGGTCGTAGTGCTCCAGCAACCAGTCTTTGAGTTTTTTGCGGCCCCGGTACAGGTGGCTTTTCACCGTGCCCTCGGGGTTGTCCATCACCTCGCTGATTTGGGATACGCTCATGCCCTCCAAATGATACAGCGTCAGCGCCGTGCGGTAGTGTTCGGCGAGCGTGTCGAGGCCGCGCCGGACCACATCTTGTTGCTCGCGGTCCATCGCGGCCTGGTCGACGTCCGCGTCGGGGTCCTCCACGCGGTTGAGGACCGTGCGGGCATCGGGCGACTCGCCGTCGGGCGCCGGGGCGTGATCGGCGTAGAGCGGGAGGTCCTTCTTCTCCAGATGGTTGAGGCACGTGTTGCGGGCGATGCGGGCGAGCCAGGTCGACAGCTTCGACTCGAACCGAAATCCGTCGAGGTACCGGTACGCCCGCACGAACACGTCCTGGCAGAGCTCCTCCCGGTCCCGATCGTCGTCCACCATCCGAAAGACGACGTGCTTCACGAGCCGCTCGTAGCGGTCGATAAAATCGAGAAACGCCTCGCGGTCGCCGTCGAGGACCTGCTCGACCAGCTCGCGCTCGGTACGTTCGGGGGCGTGGCTCATGGTGTGCCCAATAGACAGGCACATCCGCCGGAAGGTTGCAGGGGGCGTTCACGCCTCCCGAAGGCCCTCCTTTCCTGAGGGGTGCAACCCATTCCACAATGGGGCTGTCTGCTGTTGGTGCAGAGGCGAACGTCCCCCGCACCGCTTGTCTCGTCCTTACTCCAAAGACCTGTACCCCCATGGGCTCCGTCGAAATCCTCGTTCCCCTCGGCTTCTTCGCCCTCGTTGCCTACATTGCGAAGCTGATCTCGGACACGCGCATCCGGCGCAAGGCGATGGAAGCCCACGCCTCGCCGGAGGTCGCGGACGCAATTCTGAGCGGTCGCTCCGGTGCCCCCAGCACCCAGTCGGCCCTGAAGTGGGGCCTGGTGGTGTTGGCCCTGGGGGCCGCGGTGCTGCTGATCGACCTCTTGTCGATCGGGTTTGAGTCGCCGTTTGCCTACGGGCTCATGCTCCTGGCGACCGGTGGGGCCCTCCTCAGCTACTACCTCGTGGAGCACGACGCGGAAGCGGCACGGGCCGCGGCCGCGAGTGGGTCCGCCGCCGGCCGGGCGCCCCGGGAGGAGTCGGAACTGCAGGGGGAACTGTAGGCCGTCCGAGGGCGAGCGCGCCCGGTCCAGGGCGCCGGGCCGCTTATCCCCGCGGACGGAGCGGGCGCAGGACCACCTCCGAGATGAGGTGGTTGGCCGGGGCCTCCAGCACGTGGAGCACCGTGGCGGCCACGTCCTCGGGCGTGAGGGGGTGGTCCGTCTTGTCGACGCCCGCCACGTCGAAGAAGTTGGTGTCGATGGAGCCGGGGTACAGGCACGTCACGCGGATGCCATCGTCGCGGACCTCCTTCATCAGGGCCTCGCTGAAGCCGCGGACGCCAAACTTGGAGGCGTTGTAGGCCGTGAGGTTGGGGTTGCCCAGCAGGCCGGCGATGGAGGCGACGTTCACGATGTGGCCCCCGAAGCCGCGGTCGTCGTTCTGGGCGCGCATGGTGGGCACCGCCTCGCGGGTGCAGAGGAAGACGCCCCGCACGTTGGTGTCCATCTGCACGTCCCACTCGTCCACCGACAGCTCGTCGACCGGGCCGAACTGGCCGAGGCCGGCGTTATTGACGAGCACGTCGATCCGCCCGCCGACGGTGCGGACCTCGTCGAAGGCGGCGGCCACCTCGTCCTCGTCCCGCACGTCGCAGGCGACGGGGTGAAAGGCACTGCCGATCTCGTCCCGCAGGGTGTCCAGCTTGTCGGTGCTTCGGGCAAGGCCGAACACGGTGGCGCCGCGGTCGGCGAGGGTGCGGGCGAGGTGGGCGCCGAGGCCGGCGCTGGCTCCGGTGACGACGGCGACGGAATCGGTAAGGTCCATGGGCAGCGGGGAGTGAGGGAAAAGACAACAACACGTGTCCTGCTGTACTTCCACGTCCCGGAGGGGATCGTCCCCGCCGCTGAGGATTCTGTTAGTTTGCCGAAGATGTCATGCGGCGCCACTGGGGCGCCGGGGCCGGCGGATTACGAGTTCCCGTCGTCGTCCGCGAAGATGCCCTCCGGGATCCCGTCGTTGACGCGCACGGACTGGACCTCGATCGAGGTGGGCTTTCCGGCGATCATGTTCTGCATCTGTTCAAATCTCTTCCCCATCACGCGCTTCATCTGTTCGCGTTGCTGTTCGGGCATCTGCTCCAGCTTTTCCTGCATCTGCTCGAGCTGGCGCCGCTGCTCCTCGCTCATCCCGAGGTCCATCGACATTTCCATCACGTAGGGGAGGGTGAGGCCGTCCACGGTCCGGTAGTCGCGGTAGTTGATGGTCATCGTGGACGGGTCGCCTCCGGATTGCGGCGCGATCGTGATCACCACGCGGGAGGGGGCGTAGGTGTCGGCGTTGACGTAGTACACCATTTCCTCCATGTCGCCCGTCATCTCGTCGTACACCGCGGCGGGGTCGCTGATGCGGAGCACGTGGCTCGTGGCGCCATTGATTGACTCGGTGCCGTCGTAGGTGGCGTGGGTGGCAACGCGGTCGAGGTGGGCCACGCCGGAGGTCGTTGTGGGCATGGTGCCGAGCGTGTTGAGCGCTTCCGACTGTCCACTCATGCGGGTGGCCGTCTCGTAGGTCGTCTGGCCGTCGCGCGTGACCTTGCGGTGGTACGCGGTGTACAGGTTCGTCTCGATGACGTAGTTGTCGACCGTTTCGAGCTGGGCCTCGTGGCGGGTCTTCATTTCTTCGACGATCGACTGGGCCGACTGAGCCGCCAGGGGCGGGGCAACGAGCGCGGCGGAAAGGAGAAGCGAAACGACGAGGGTGCGAGCGAGGCGGGTCATGTCGGAGAGGGGGGCTGGGAGCGAGAAAGGGGCCGGGCGGCGGCAGAGAACCCGATGAAGGCGGAACTGCGGCCGGCGGAAGAGACGTTCGGTGTTCGAAAAGAGTGCCGCGATCAACTGTCTACCAAAACAAAAAGATCCGGGACCGCCGGACATTCCGATGTCGACTGCCGACGTAGACGCCGAAGAAGAGATGCGCCGCCTCATTGCCTCCGGCGGTCGTCCGCCCACCGATGCCGACCCGTTCACGTTTGGCGACGTGCGCCTCGCCCCAGCCCGCGTGGTGGAGCTGCTCCGCCCCCACATGCGGGAGCGGCGGCTGCGACGGATTCGGGAGGTGGTGGGCGAGCGCACCCGCTCCGTGGTGCCGGTGGTCGAGGGCCTCGTGAACACCGGCAACGTGAGTGCCGTCATGCGCTCCGCCGAGGCGATGGGGTATCAGGACTTCCACGTCGTGAAGGGCGACAACGAGCGATTCAAGCACTCGGGGCGCACGTCGGGCGGGGCGGAAAACTGGCTCGACCTCTGGTACTGGGACGAGCCGACGGCCTGCGCGGACGCCCTCCACGAGGCGGGCTACCAGATCGTGGCCATGCACCTGCACGCCGACACGGTGCCCATCCGGGCGCTCGATTTCACCGAGCCGACGGCACTGGTATTTGGGAACGAGGAGGCGGGCGTGTCCGACGCCATGATGGAGGCGGTGGACACGGCCTGTGTGGTGCCGCTTCCGGGCTTTACGGAGAGCTTTAACGTGTCCGTGGCGGCGGCGGTGGCCCTGTATCACGCACAGCAGGATCGCCTCAACCGGCAGGGGCATCACGCCGACCTGTCCGACGACGCACAGCAGCGGCTGACGGCGCGCTTCTGCCTGCGCAGCGTGGGCCACGCCGAGAAGATCATCCGGCGCAAACTGGAGGAGTAGGGCCGGTTAGCGCGACGTGCCGGCGTCGGTCGGGGCGGCCCCGCTGAGCGACTGCAGCTGGGAGCGGACGCGTCCATCGGCCTCGGTCCATTGCTCCGCGAGGGCGGACCGGGCGGCGTCGGCCACGTCCGAGTGCCCGGCCTGGGCCGCGGCGGCGGCCTTGCCCTTCAGCGCGAGGGCACGATCCGGGTAGCGCTCCAGCGTCGTGTTGAACTGGCTCAGCGCCTCCTCGGGACGGTCGAGGGCGAGCAGGGCTTCGCCGTACAGCTCGTGCGCCGGCTTGATGGGAAAGGGCGGGCCGAAGTCCAGGGGACGCTCCGATTCGAGCTCTGCGGCTTCGCCGAGACGCTTCGTGGCCCGTTCCGTGTCGCCCGACTCCAGGGCGATCAGGCCCTCCAGCTGAAGGATCTGGATGCGCAGGGCGTCCGCCTCCTCGTTGCCCAGTGCGGCCCGGGCCTGTTTCAGTTGCATCCGGGCGGCCGACAGGTTGTTCTGCTTCGCGTCGGCCATCCCCTGGCCGGCGTGGACGGTTACGGCCCCGCGGGGATCGAGGGCCGAGGGCGTCACGTCCATCGAGTCGAGGAGCGCCCCGTACTGGCCCCACTGCTGGGTCTCCACGACGTGGGCGAGAGGGGCCGACCAGCGAAGGAAGGTGGCGTAACCGGTCGAGACGTCCGAGTCGGTGGCGTGCCGTCGGATCGTGCGCAGCACGGAGCCGGCCTCGTCGTGGCGGCCCTGCTGCAGGCGGGCGTAGTGGAGCCACTGCAGCGCGTGAAAGCCGCCGCCGCTCAGTCCCGTGGTGGCCTCCTCACTCTTGGCCCTCGCCGCCTCGTAGGAGTCGACATTTGACGCCGCTCCCGAATCCCACATGCCGAGGGCGAAGAAGATGTGGGACGGCATGTGGAGGGCGTGCGGGGCGGACGGGGCAATGTCGGCGTACACGCGGGCGGGGCGCAGGCCGAGCGGCGCGTGCACCGGGTCGTCGTAGGCGTGGATCAGGTAGTGGGCCGCGCCGGGATGCTCGGGGTTCTCGTCGAACACCTCCTCCACGATCGCGGCGGCGCGCATGTACGTCGAAAACTCGCGCCCCTCGTGCGCCGTGCCGAGGATGGAGAGGGCGTGGAAGGCCTGCGCGTTGAGGTCGTCGGGGTAGGCCGCCGCCAGTTCTGCCATCGCGTCCTCGTAGGCGTCGTCGCGTGCCTCCTTGCCCTGCGGGTCGTCGGCCCCGGCGCCGTAGAGGACGTGCAGCGTGCGGAGGTAGTGTGCCTCGCGTTCCGTCGGGGCGGCGTCCAGTCGCGCCTCGGGGGTCGCCGCCAGGTCGCGCAGCGCCTCGAGGGCCGCCTCGCGGTCCTGCTCCATCCAGATTGGGTGGTTGTGCGTCATGGCTTCGCCCCAATGCGCCATCGCAAAGTCGGGGTCGACCTCCTGGGCGTCCTGAAAGGCCGCCCGGGCGTCGTCGTACTCAAAGCTATGGAGCATGAGCACCCCCTTCAGAAACGACTCCTGGGCCGCGGAGTCGCCGGAGTTCGGGAAGTCGGTGTCCCCGTAGTCGGTCTGTTGGGCGTGCGCGGGCCCGACGAGGAGGAACGCGACAAGGACGAGCAGGGAGCAGCGGAGGAGGCGCATGGCGGAGTGGACGGGCGCGGAAGGGGAGAAGAGGGTCCGGACGGTGTCGGGTGCGTCTCTACACGCAGGGACAGCGGAAGGTTCGACGCACGGGAGGGGGACCGTCTGGTCGCCAGCCCAGCCCTCCTCGATGACCGGGGGCGCGGATGCGCCAAAAGTACTAAGAACTGTACACCAAAGCCCATCCGTGGCCCACTCCGCCTGGGTATCATGGAGACCCCCACGAATAATCTGACGGCCTACCCGGCGGGGGGTGGCATTCTGTATCCCTGACCACCAAGCGTTCACTGTAAATGAACTACCGAAGCATTGCCCGTCTTGCCGACGACATGCGGACGTGGAGCGCCACGCTTCCTCGCGAGATTGATCTTGTTGTGGGGGTGCCTCGTAGCGGGTTGCTGGTCGCAAACTTGATTGCGCTGTACCGCAACCTCCCGTTGGCCGACCTGCGGGGCCTGTTGGAGGGCGACCTCCTCGCCAGCGGGCCGCGGTGCAGCAATCCGCTGGATGGGGAGAGGCTGAAGCATCGCTCGCTCACCATTCTCGTGGTGGACGATTGCGTATCGACCGGATCCGCCATGCGGGAGGTAATGGAGCAGGTGGCGCCGCTCCGCGAGCAGCACACGGTGCTTCTGGGGGCGGCGTACTACGATCCTCGCGCCGGCGTGGCGCTGGACGTGGCCTACGAAGCCCTGCACATGCCGTATGTCTTCGAGTGGAATCTCATGCATTCCTGGGTGATCGAGCATGGGTGCGTGGACATGGACGGCGTGCTGTGTCGGAACCCCGAGCCGCACGAGGACGACGACGGCCCCCTGTATGAGCACTTTCTGCGGGAGGCCGAGCCGTATTTGCTTCCTACAAAAACGATTGCCCGCATCGTCACGTCGCGCCGGGAGAAGTACCGTGCGCCCACCGAGGCGTGGCTGCGGCGCCATGGCGTGCGCTACGAAGAGCTCATCATGAGGGGCGATCGCCCCACGGCTGAGCGGGCCCACGGGGCCTACAAAGCCGAGGTCTATCGCTCGGACAAGCGATTTCAGCTCTTTCTGGAGAGCGAGGCCGAGCAGGCCCGGCAAATTGCCCGGTGGAGCGGGAAGCCCGTGTTCTGCGTTGACACGATGCAGATGAATAATCCGGGGGTGTATCCGTGGCAAAACGAACAAACCGCCCCGGCCGACTACCATCAGCACGGCACGGTGGTGGGCCGATTGCGTCGCAGCATGCGGCGGGCCAGTGGGGCGGTCCGCGCACAGGCCCACGAGGCGCGCCGGTGGGTGCGCGGGGTGAAAAAGCGACTCGTAGGGGCCTGAGAAAGCCCGACTGTTGCCTCCGGACCGTTCCGAGCGAAGTGTACCCCGCCCCCGCGCAGAGTGAGTGCGGAGACGGGGGGATCCACGCGCTCCCTCTGATCCTTTCCAAATGAAGGCCTCCCCCATGCCCGTCCCCTCCGCCCCGGCGAATCCGGACCGTGCCCCCGTGCCGGAACGGACGGGCCAACCGTCGGCCCGAGTCGGCATCATTACGCCGTGCTACAATGCCGAGGCCTTTGTCGGCGACACGATCGCATCGGTCGACGCGCAAACGTTTACGGACTGGGTGCACGTGATCGTAAACGATGGGAGCACCGATCGCACGGCCGCGCTTCTCGACACATACGCCGACCAAGACCCGCGCCGACAGGTCTTTCACCAGCCAAACCGGGGCCACCCCATCACGAAAAACCGTGCCGCGTCGCGGGTGGCGGAGACGGTCGAGTACCTGCTCTTCCTCGACGCGGATGATGTTCTGGTGCCCCGGGCGCTGGACACCGCGGTCGCGTACCTCGATCGACACCCGGACGTCGCGGTGGTCCACTGGCGCTTCGACGTGGTGGACGAGGAAGGGGGCGCGTTGCCGACGCACTTCAAAAACGAGTGGCACCGCCGCCACGTCCCCTCCCGTTTCGGCGTGGAGGTCCTGCCCGATCAGGCCCCCGAGACCCCGCTCCCCGCCGTGCTCACGCATTGCGGCATGATTCCGTCGTGCATGCTGATGCGGCAGTCGGCCTTCGCAACGACAACAGGATTCAACGAGTCGACGCTCCGGGAGGGGTTGTCGGACGTCGACCTCTTTGTTCAGCTTGCACTCCAGGTCCCCATCCACCGCGTACCCGACGCGCTGACGCACTACCGCGTCCATGACCGACAGGTGACCGCAGACATCCGAAAGATGGACCGGCAGTATGAAAAGCTGCTCCGGCGGTGGCGCGGGAAGGCGTTGCGCGAGGAGCGGGGAAACAGGGACCTGCAGCGGGCCTTGCTGTTTGCGGAGTGTCGCAAGCCCACAGCGGATCGGCTGTACGCCGCGGCGTCCGAGTGGCGAAAGGGGGCGTACCGTACGGCGGGGCGCGTCTGGGTGGGGGCGGTTGCGCGGTACCTCTGGTCCCTGCTGCCGAGCCGGGTGGCCGCCCCGCTCTACCTGAACATCCGAGCCTGGGCGGAGGCGCGCGGGATGATTGCGAGCGCGAGGTAACGGTCGACCCCTATCCCGCCCCTGAGGGCACGAAAAAAGCCACGCTGGGGCGGCCCCCACGCGTCCAGGAGGGCAGGGGAGGAGGGCGGACGGCAGGGAAAAGGGGGCGGCGGAATCGGCCGTTGGGCTGGAGGCCTCTTCGCGGTGCTCGCGTGAAGATTTGGGCCGCCGAAAACGCCGATTCGGGGCGGGCGTACAGAGCCTCCACGTTCTTTCGACAGACCGCTGCGCCCATGCCCCCTTCCACCGACGCCGTTTCCCCCTCGCGCCGACTTGCCCTTCGCCACCTGGAGCGGGTGGCGCGCGACGATGCCTTTGTGGGCAAGCTGTCGGCCGACGACGCCGACGCCCGCACCCGCCGGCAGGCCCGCGAGCTGGTGGCGGGGGTCACGCGGCAGCGCCGGTGGCTCGATTTTGTGCTGGCCGACGCCTACAACGGCGACTACGACGGCATGGAGGCCCGCCTCCGACACATCCTGCGCCTGGGGTTCTACGAGCTGGAGTTTCAGTCGACGCCCACCCGGGCGGTGGTGCACGAGTACGTGGAGCTGGCGAAGCAGACCCTGCGCCAGGGCGCGGCCAACCTCGTAAATGGCGTGCTCCGCGCCATCGATCGCCGCGACGCGCTTCCGCAGCCCGACACCGGCGATGAGGCGGAGGACCTCGCCCTCCGGCACTCGCACCCTACGTGGCTCGTCCGGCGGTGGCTCGACCGCTTTGGGCCCGAGGAGGCCGTCGAGCTCCTGGAGTGGAACAACCGGCGGCCGGCCCATCACGTGCGCATCAACCCGCTCCGCACCACCCGGGCCGAGGTGGAAGAGTGGCTCGACGAGCGCGAGATCGTGTACACCCGCTCGCCCTCCCTCGACACGAGCCTGCGCCTGAAGCGCCTCCAGCCCCTTCTCCAGGGCGGCCTGCTGGACGAGGGACGCGTCGCCGTGCAGGACGAGAGCGCCAGCCACGTCGTCCGTCTCGTGGATGCGCAGCCGGGCGAGACCGTCATTGACGGCTGTGCGGCCCCCGGCGGCAAAACCCTCGCCCTGGCGGCGGCCATGGAGGGGACGGGCCGGATCCGGGCCATCGACTCGCACGAAGGGCGCCTGGCACGGGTGCACGAAGGGGCCGAGGCGCACGGCGTGGCCGACTGTGTGGAGACGGAAGCGGCCGATCTGCGTGCCGTGGCCGACCGTCCCGATCCGCCGCGGGCCGACCGCGTACTGCTCGACGCCCCCTGCTCGGGGCTCGGCGTGCTCGGCAAGCGGGCCGACCTCCGCTGGCAGCGTGCCCCGGACGACCTGGAGGAGCTTGCGGCCCTGCAGGACGAGCTGCTCGACGCCGCGGCCCAACTGGTGCGCCCCGGCGGCCTGCTCGTCTACAGCACCTGCACGATCGCGCCGGAAGAAAACGAGCACCGCGTCGACCGCTTTCTGGCCCGCCACGCCGACTTCACCGTGGAGGCGGCCGAGGGGCTGGTGCCGGAGGAGATGACCTCGCCGAGCGGATTTCTCGCCACTCACCCGCACCGACACCGCATGGACGGCGCGTTTGCGGCCCGGCTCCGCCACGTAACATCCTAAGGCCTTGCGCGTGCTACGGAGTGCATCGCGTGTTCAAACGGGCCCCATTCTCATGACTGTCGTGAGGTGCCGTCGGACGCTTCTGCTCGCACTCCTTCTCCTTGGACTCAGCGGGGGCGCGGCGCACGGGCAGCGCATTGCCAAGTACGGGGCCGACTTCTTGGCGGGCGGCGTGGACGCCCGGGCCCTGGGCATGGGCGGGGCCTACGTGAGCCTGGCCGACGAGGTGAGCGCCGGGTACTGGAACCCGGCCGGCCTGAGCCACCTCACCTACCCCGAGGTGAGCTACATGCACGTCGAGCGGTTTGCCGGGGCCGTCTCGTTCGATTACGGGGCCGTGGCGTTTCCGGCGACCGAGCGCTCGACCGTCGGCGTGTCCGTCTTCCGCAGTGGCGTGAACGACATCGTCAACACGCTGAACGCCTGGGACCCGGTCCGCCAACAGCCGAAGCCCAACTACGAAAGCCTCATTACCACCTTCTCGGCGGCGGATTGGGCCCTCTTCGTCGGGTACAGCCGGCAGGTGAGCGACCGGCTGTCCGTCGGCGTCACGTTTAAGGGGCTCCGTCGCGCCATCGGCGATTTTGCGAATGCCTGGGGGTACAGCCTGGACGTGGCGGCGCAGTACCGGTCGGGGCCGTATCGCGTGGGGGCGGTGGTGCAGGACGTGTCGACCATGCTGCAGAGCTGGAGTGTGAACCGAGGGGCGTTTGAGCTGGACGACGCCGACATCAACCCGGAGACCGGCGATCCCTACACGTTCCAGGAGGTCTTTGCGCAGGACCTGCCCGATGGGGGCACGGCCCTGGTGCTGCCGGTGGCGCGCCTCGGGGCGGGGGCCGCGTGGCCGGTGGGCAGCGGGCATACGCTCACGGTTGCCCTCGACACCGATGTGGCCGTGGACGGACAGCGGGCGTTTGTCCCCAACATCGGCGACGTGTCGTTTCGGCCCCGGCTGGGCGCGGCGTTCAACTACAAGGGCGTGGCCGAACTGCGCGGGGGCCTGCAGCGGATCCGGTATGGCGACTCGTTCGGGCTCGACCTCACGCCGTCGATCGGGGCGGGGCTCGACCTGGCCCAGGTGTCCGTCGACTTCAGTTTTGGCGACTTCACGGGGCTCACGGCCCAAGACCTCGGCTACTCGTACCGCATCTCGGCCCAGCTCCGCCTTGAACAGCCGGGCCTGAAGCGCGGCGGGACCGACTGACGCGGCGAACCATCCCCTCCCGGCGGCGGTCTCATTGGTAGGGCGCGGGCGTCCTGCCTCCGGCGGTTGTCTCATCATCTCTGCAGACCCATGACCACGAGCGACTGGATAGGGGCCGGTCTGAGCGTCGGGCTCCACGTGCTCCTCGCCCTGCTTTTTTGGACCCTCACGGCCTCGACGCCGCCGCCCCAGCAGTTGGGCTACGTGGAAGTGGAGTTTGGCGACTTCCAGGCCGGCCAGCCCGTCGACGCGACGGAGGCCGTGGAGGAGGCGGCCGCACCGGAGGCCGAGACCGAAACCCCAGAGCCCGAAACGGAGCCGGAGGAGGCCGCCGAGCCGGAGACCGAGCCGGTGGATCTTCCCGAGGAAGAAGAGTCAAGCGAGGAGACGGTGCCGCCCGAGGAGGAGCAGGCCGAGCCGCCGGAGACGGAGCCGCAGCCCGAGCTCGACCAGGCGGCCGATGAGCAGGAACCGAGTGAGGAGCCCGGCGACGCGACCGGCGACCCGGGCGAAGGGGCGACGGAAGAGGCCTCCGCGCCCTACAACATCGAAGGACTCGATCGCGACCCGGAATTTGCTCCGCTTCCGGAGTACGCGGCGAACGTGAACGCTCGCATCCGCGTCCAGATCACCGTTAACCCGCAGGGCCGCATCGTCCGCCGCGTCCCGCTGATCAAGGACAATCCACAGCTTGAGGCGGCGGTGATGGATGCGCTCCAGCGCTGGCAGTTCAACGCCCTGCCCCCGGGGGCCCCGCAGGAAAACCAGACCGGTACGGTCACCTTCACCTTCCGCCTGGAGTAGGGGGAAAGGGGGGGTATCACTACAGTCATGTCGGAGATTCCTCCACTGCGCACGTGCATGCGCGCCCCTATCTTCTCTTTGCACATACAACTCCTCCACAAACAACCACATCGATATTATGGGACGCGTCTCAGGGAAAACAGCACTTGTAACCGGCGCCGCTCGGGGCATTGGGCGGGCCGTCGCTCGCATGCTCGCCGAAGAGGGCGCGAAGGTGGCCCTCACCGACATTGACACTGAGCCGGGCGAGGAGGCAGTCGCGGCCCTCACCGCGGACGGGCACGACGCCGCCTTCTTCGAGCACGACGTGACGTCCGAGGACGACTGGTCGCGCGTGGTCGATGAGGTGCAGTCGGCCCTCGGGGCCCCCGACGTACTGGTCAACAACGCGGGCATCTATCAGATCGAGCCGGTGGACGAGATGTCGGTTGACGACTGGCGCCGCCTTATGGACATCAACGTCACCGGCGTCTTTCTGGGCATGAAGCACTGCACGCCGCTGATGCGCGAGCAGGAACGAGGCTCCGTGATCAATCTGTCGTCGGTGGCAGGCCTCGTGGGGTTGTCCGGGCACACGGCCTACGGGGCGAGCAAGGGCGCCGTCCGCATCATGACAAAAGACGCGGCGATGGAACTGGCCGACGACGGCATTCGCGTCAACTCGATCCATCCGGCGTACATCGACACGCAGATGGCCGACTACGGGGCCGAGGTGCAAGGGGCGACGAAGGAAGAGCTCGACGCCATGCACCCGATTGGGCACATGGGCGAGCCGGACGACGTGGCCTACGCCGTGACGTACCTTGCGTCTGAGGAGTCGAAGTTCATGACGGGCTCCGAGCTTGTACTCGACGGCGGCTTTACGGCGCAGTAGAGACGGTCGCGGTCGACCCTCTTCATCTCTCACAACCCACATCTTCTGTCTCTATGCTCTCCATTCAGCGCATTCTCTTCCCGACCGATTTTTCTGAGGGCTCGAAGCGGGCCTTTCCACAGGCCGCCTTTCTGGCGAACTGGCACGATGCGGAGTTGCACGTGGTCAACGTGACGGGCCGCCACCAGCACGACTACGAGGAGGCCAAACATCAATTCCCGATCGGGGTCGACACGCTCAACACGTGGCTGCGGCGCCCCTCCCGGGCCAACGCAGAGACCAACTGGCCCGACCTGGCCGCCCTGTCCATCGTGCAAGAGCAGATCGAGTCGGCCGTGCCGGGCGAGGCGCTCGTCGACTACGCCGACGCCAACGCCATCGATCTCGTGGTGATGGGAACGCACGGCCGCCGCGGGGTGGATCGCATGCTCTTTGGGAGCGTCACGGAGGAGGTGGTGCGCACGGCGCCTTGCCCGGCCCTGACGGTCCGGGCCGACGCGGAGCGGGCGCCGGACCAGGCCGTGCGTCGGATTCTCGTGCCCATCGACTTCTCCGACGCGTCGGTCGCGGCGCTGCGCCACGC
Source organism: Salinivenus lutea (assembly GCA_002894685.1). GTDB lineage: Bacteria > Bacteroidota > Rhodothermia > Rhodothermales > Salinibacteraceae > Salinibacter > Salinibacter luteus. The sequence goes on along the minus strand of NCRC01000023.1, from coordinate 31,786 downwards.
CAAGGAAATCGCCCTGACGTACGGGGCGGAGGTGGATCTGCTCCACGTGGTCGAGACGCCCACCTACCCGTCGGCCTACGGCCTCGAATCGGTCCCCTTCCCCATGCCCGAGGTGCTGGAGCGATCCGAAGAGCAGCTCGGCAACCTGGCGCGGGAGGAGATTGGATACGAACACGTGATGGTGTCCTCCGAGGTGGGCTCGCCGGCCCGCAGCATCCTCGAGTACGTGGACGAGCAGGAGGTCGACCTCGTGGTGATCGCGACCCACGGCCGCACGGGGCTCGATCGGCTCCTGCTGGGAAGTGTCACGGAGCGGGTGTTGCGACAGTCGCCCACGCCAGTCTTCGTGGTGAAGCCGGATACGAAGTCGCTCCTGCCGAAGGCCAAGGCCTCGACGCAGGGCGCGTAGGCCCGAGTGGCGGCCCGTTGGGTCGGCGGGGGGCGGGGCGCCGACGGGCCGGGGCCGCCGCGACCGGAAGAACCGCGTGCGCTTGAAGCGCGAGGACCAGCGGTCAGGCCCTTCGTGGGGCTGACCGAGGAGGTCACGTGCAGGGCGACGCTCCGTCCCCGCCTTGATAGAGGGGCCTAGTCGAGGACCGGGAGGCGGTCGCGGAGCAGGGCGTCGAGGCGGGAGCGCATGTTCTTGTCCCGGATGTTGAAGGCGGGACGGTCGGTGAGCTGCTTCAGGAGGTCGACGCCCGCGGCGGTGTTGGTGGCGATGCCCGTGATAAGGTCGGGGTCGAGCATGCCGAAGGCCTCCTCGACCCCGAGGACCGCGTAGGGGTCGGAGGCGCAGAGCACAGTCATCGCGAGGGCCTCCTGCAGGGCCTCCACGGCGATGGCCCCGTTGTACGGCTCGAGGGGAGAGGCCCCGATTTCCACGACGGCCACGTCGGCGGGCGGCTGGGCCATGCGCGAGAGCAGTTGCCGCAGGGCCGTGCGGTATTCGGCGGCCGGCACCACGGTGGACGGCAGGCCGACGTCGACGAAGTCGTAGCCCCAATCCGCCCCGGCGTCCTGGACGGACAGGAGGTCGCGGTAGCGCCCGGCCCCGCTCACTTTTGCCCCCACCACGCGGAGCTCCATCCGCTTCAGCCGGCGCGTCACAATGCGGGCGGCGGTGGTCTTGCCGGCGGACATCGACGTGCCGACGAACAGAATGGTGGGGACGTCGAAGGCGCGGGGCTCGACGGAGGGGAGGACGCTTTGCATTGTCACCTTCTCGCCCTGCCGCTCCACATGTCCGTGGTACTGCAGCTCGATCGGGCGTTGGACGAGGGTGGAGCGCGACTCGACGCGCCCAAAAAGCCCGGCGCGGGTGAGCGCATGCATCGTCCCGTCCTCGCCGATCGCCCGCCAGGAGCCGGTCATCTCAAGGGTGGCCTTCCGCGTGCCCAGGGCCCCCATCACGGCGTCGCCCTCGGCCACCTCCATATCGCGGCCGCTGGGCAACTCGATTGCCCGGTAGCCGGAGGTGTCGGTGACGACGCCCACGACGTAGTCGCCCCCGCTCCAGTCGGACGCGGGCCGTGCGGTGAGCGTGAATGGGGTGGTGTCGAGGGCGCTGATGCGGGTGAGCGAACTGAAGATGCAGCGGTCGAAGAGAGGGGCGTCGGACATGGGAGGGGAACGGTGCAACGAGAGAACGGACGAGGGGTTAGGAAGACGCTGTGGGGGGCGCCTCGGCGGGGGCGGCGGCCGGGTCGTGGGAGAGGGTCTCCGGGAGCAGGGGGTGCACCAGGAGAAGGGCCAGAAGGGCGCTCCGCTCCACCATCTTGTCGAGGTAGCAGAACTCGTGGCGGGCGTGGGCGCCGTCGCCCACCGGGCCGAGGCCGTCGAGCGTGGGCGTAAATGGACTGATCGTGTTTCCGTCGGAGGCGCCCCCGGAGCGCCCCTCCGACAGGTCCACGCCGAGGAGGGAGGCGGCGTGCTGGGCCTGGGCCCACAACTCGCGCGAGGCCGGCGTGGGCTCCATGGGTGGACGCCCGATGCCGCCCTCGATGTCGAGCGCGGTGCCGTCTGTGGTGGCCTGCAGGGACCGGAGGGTGCGCTCCACCTCCTCGGCCTGCGCCTGCGTCCGGACGCGCACGTCCACCTCGGCCCGACTGGTATGGGCCACGACGTTGGGGCGCGTGCCGCCGCCGATGGTGCCCACGTTTACCGAAATGCCTGCCTCGGGATCGTTGAGGTCGTGCAGGCGCTGCACGACGTGCGAGAGTTCCAGGATGGCACTCGATCCGCTCTCGGGGTCGAGCCCGGCGTGGGCGCTTTTGCCTGTGATGCGCACCGTGAACCGGCCCGCGCCCTTCCGAGAGGTCTTCAGCTTGCCGTCGAGGCCCAGGGCGGGCTCCAGCACGAACGCGCGGTGGGCGCAGCGAGCGAGGCGGCGGAGGGGGCGCCGCGAGGTGGGGCTCCCATTTTCCTCGTCCGAGTTGATGAACACGACCGGGACGGCGTCCGGGCGTGCGTCGGTGGCCCGGAGGGAGGCCAGGGCAAAGAGCAGTTGGACGAGGCCGCCTTTCATGTCGAAGACGCCGGGGCCGCGCACCTCGTTGCCGTCCACCTCGAACGGCATGTCGTCGAGCGTGCCCAGGGGCCACACCGTGTCGCAGTGGCCGACAAGCAGCTGGATGGGGCGGCCTCTGGGCCGGTGGATGGGGCGGGCGTAGAGGTGGCCGCCGCTCTCCTCGGCCGGCAGGGGCTGCACCTCGTAGTCCAGCGTGCGAAGGAGGCGGGCGAGGACGGCCTGCACGTCGGCCTGGGCCTCGGGCACGTCGGTGGGCGACTCGGCCCGCACCAGCGCCTCCAGTACGGCCAGCATCTGGCGCTGGTGGGCGGCCAGGTAGTCGCGAATCGAGTGGGCCAGGGAGGAAGAGGGAGCGTCTGCCATGGGACCGGGGAAAAGGCGAGGAGAACGGCTACTTCTCGAAGCCGGCGGGGAAGGGAAATGCATTCGCCGAGTCAATGCTGGCGTAGTGGTTCGGCGGGAGGTAGGCGAGGAGAGGGTTCTCGCGGAGGGTCTTGTTGTCGCTCTGCTCGGACACGCGCAGCGCTTTTTTGTCGACATGCACGGCCTGCACCTTGCCGATCAGGAGGCTGTTTTCGCCAAGCTCGTCCACCCGCCGCTCCACCTCACACTCCAGAAACAGGTAGGCATCCTCCAAAAACACCCCCTCCACCTCGGTGGCGGCGCGAGTGGGCAACTGATCGAGGCTGGGCTTGCGCCGGGGCCCTTCGGGGGGACCCACGCGGGGCGAGGCGGCGAGGCTGGCGAGCACCACCTGCGAGGGCTTCGGAAAGCTGACCGTGAAGACGTCCTGCGCGACCGCGTTGCGGTACGTTTTGTGACGGGGCGTACACACGAAGCCGAAGTAGTCCGACCATCCCATGGGGCTGGCCATGTGCTTGGGGGCCAGGTTGTAGGTGTCATCATCGTTCTGCGTGCCGATCACGACCAGGGGGGCCACCATGTAGAAGCGCTCCCAGAACGGCTGGTCTGGGTCGAGGGAGACGACCGTATCGGAGTCGAGCGTGTCCATAAGAAAGCAGGAGATGATGGGAAAAGATGCAGAGAAGTGCTGCGTTCTGTATGATCAAGAACACAGGCCAAAAGTTCGTTTTTCTAATGTACCCGTTCTGCGCCCAATAAACTACCGTCCAGACGGCTCATCTCGTGCGGGGATCGGCCTCCCCCATCGCCTCGGAAATTTGGTCTTCGGACGTGGGGGACGCCCGCACGGCACGTGAAGGACGTCCCGCCCTCAGAATCCCCGCTCTTTACTCGTTTTCGACTCCCCTCTCCCGCCATGATTCAACTCGACCGCATCCTCTGTCCGACCGACGGCACCGACTGTGCAGAGCAGGCCCGTCGTCATGCCTTCTTTCTCGCCGACGCGTGGGACGCGGAACTGCACCTGGTCCACGTGGAGGAGCGGAAGCCGCAGCTCGCCGATGTGATTGATGTCACGGAGGCCGATATTCTTGAGGACCTGCACTTGCCCTCCGCTTCCCCCAATGCCGCCCTCGACAGGGTGCGGGTGAAGGAGCGGACCGTGGGGCACCCGTCGGCCGCCGGGGGCATCCGGGCCTACGCCGAGGAGCGGGACGTGGATCTCATTGTGATGGGGACTCACGGGCGCCGGGGCGTAGAGCGGCTGGTGATGGGAAGCGTGGCGCAAGAGGTCGTCCGACGCGCCCCGCAGCCGGTGCTGACCGTTGGGGGGAACGGGCCGGGGCCCGCTGCGCTCGCGGACCGGCCCGCGCTGGTGCCGGTGGACTTTTCGTCACACCAGAAGCGCCTGCTGGCGCACGCCCGCGACGTGGCGGCGGTGTACGGGATGGAGCTCGTGTTGCTGCACGTGGTGGAGCCCCTCAGGGTGCCGGACGCGTACGGGATGAACGTTGCGGGGCCGGGGGAAGAGCCCCTGGTGAATCGGGCCGAGGTGATTCTCGCCAACATGGTGGAGGACCTGGGCGGGGGAGAGACGACCGTCTCGCACACCGTTCGTGCGGGGCACCCGGTCGCCGGCATTCTGGACGCCGCGGACGACCTCGAGGCCGGCCTCCTGGCGATTGCCAGCCACGGACGCTCGGGCCTGGAGCGGATGCTGATGGGGAGCGTGTCGGAAACGGTCGTGCGCCGCGCCCGGTGCCCGGTCTTTACCGTCAAATCCTTTGGGCGCTCGCTCGTCCCGTCCGAGGACGAGGCGCCGAGTGCGTAGCGGCACGGGGACGGGGCGACGGGACGCGCCCTCGCGGGTGCGCCGCTTCGGGAAGTTGCGGGACGCACGCATCGTCGCTGCGCCCGGGTTTGTCGCGGAGGGGGAGAACGGGACATTCCGTTCGGGACACGCCGGCCGTCTCGACGCGGGGTGAGGAACGCGGGAAGACGGAACCTATTGTGCGTCGGACCGAACGTCCCCAAACAGTTCTCGTCGCAATCGCCTCCGCTCTGATGTCTGATCTCACCGCCCACGACCGCACGCTGCGCACCCTGGCCCGCGCCCTTCTGGAGCCGCGGGTGATTGAGGAAAAGATGCTGACCCTCATCCGGCAGGGGCGCATCGCCAAGTGGTTCAGCGGCATGGGCCAGGAGGCCATTGCCGTGGGCACGACCGCGGCGCTGGAGGCGCACGACTACCTCCTGCCCATGCACCGCAACCTGGGCGTGTGGACGACGCGCGACGTGGATCGGGAGCGCCTGTTTTGCCAGTTGATGGGGAAGGAAGGGGGCTTCACGAACGGGCGCGACCGCACCTTCCACTTCGGCCTGCCGGAGAAGAACATCGTCGGCATGATCTCACACATGGCGGCCATGCTGCCGGTGGCGTGCGGCCTGGGGCAGGCGTTTCGCTACCGGGACGCCGACCGGGTGGCCTGCGCCTTCTGTGGCGACGGCGGCACGCGCGAAGGCGACTTCCACGAGGCGCTCAACCTGGCGAGTGTGTGGGACCTGCCGGTCATTTTTCTGGTGGAGAACAACGGCTACGGCCTCTCCACGCCCACCGACGAGGCGGTGGCGCCCGACGACATTGCCGACGCCGCGGCGGGCTACGACATGCCCGGTCGCGTGGTGGACGGAAACGATTTGTTCGCCGTGATGGAGGCCGTGCGGGACGCCCGCAGCCACGCCCGGGACCAGGGGCCGGTGCTCCTGGAAATGAAGACCTTTCGGGTGCGGGGGCACGAGGAAGCCTCCGGCACCGCCTACGTGCCCGACGCGCTGATTGCGGAGTGGAAGGAAAAGGATCCGGTCGACCGCTTCGTAGACACGGTGACGGGAGAGGGGCTCATCGACGCGGAGGAGATCGACTCGATCCGGGCGGAGCTGGACACCAAGATTGACGACCTGGCGGAGTGGGCCCTCGACCAGCCCGAGGTCACGAGCACGCCCGAGGCGGAGCGCGACGCCCTGTTCGCCCCGTCTCCGGAGGGGACATCGCCTGCGCCGGACGCCGACACCGAGGAGGCCCGCTTCATCGACGCCATCCAGGAGGGGCTCCGGCAGGCGATGCAAGACGACGAGGACGTGCTCGTCATGGGGCAGGACGTGGCCGAGTACGGCGGCGTCTTTAAGGTGACGGACGGGTTCGTCGAGGAGTTCGGGCCGGAGCGCGTCCGCAACACGCCCATCATCGAAAGCGGGGCGATTGGGGCGGGGCTGGGATTGGCCGTGGAGGGCCTGACGCCGGTGGTGGAGATGCAGTACGCCGACTTCATCACCTGCGGCTTCAACCAAACGGTCAACAACCTCGCGACGACGCACTACCGCTGGGGGCAGCCCGTCAACGTCACCATTCGGGCGCCCTTTGGCGGCGGCATCGGGGCGGGGCCGTTTCACTCGCAGTCGATGGAGGCGTGGTTCGCCCACACGCCGGGGCTACAGGTGGTGGTGCCCGCCACGCCCCGCGACGCGAAGGGGCTGCTGCGCACGGCGATCCGTGAGCCGAATCCGACGCTCTTCCTCGAGCACAAAAAGCTCTACCGTTCCGTCCGCGGCGAGGTGCCGACCGAGTCGTATGCGCTTCCCCTGGGCGAGGCCCGGGTGGCGCGCGAGGGGACCGACGCCACCATCGTCACCTACGGCGTGGGCGTGCACTGGGCGCGGGCGGAGGCCGAGCATCAGGCCGAGGCGCACGGCGTGGACCTCGAGGTGGTGGACCTGCGCACCCTGGTGCCCTGGGACCGCGAGGCGGTGCGCGAGTCGCTCGAAAAGACGAATCGCCTGCTGGTGCTTCACGAGGCGACGCGCACCGCGGGCTTCGGGGCCGAGCTGGCGGCGGAGCTGGGAGAGGTCGGCTTCGAGCTTCTCGATGCCCCCATTACGCGCGTCGCGGCGGCGGACCTTCCGGTGCCGTTCGCCAAGCCGCTTGAGGACGAGATCTTTTCGGCGAAGGCGCGGCTGCGGCCGAAAATAGAAGAGCTTCTGAGGTTCTAGGGGAGGGGGGGCGAGACGAGGCCTCGGTGAAGAACGGGTCGTAGGACCACGCGGCGGGAACTGTGCAGACGATGGGGCATGCCACGGATGACTTCAAATACAATAGCGTCACCGCAACAGTGAGGACTCGACGAGATGACTGCGTTTCTGTGCCTCAGTGGAGGGTGAGGCGCCAATAAAACCAATACGAGGACTGCATGCAGCACGGAACCATTAAGTTTTTCGACAGCGAGAAAGGATTTGGCTTCATCGAACCGGAAGAGGGTGGCGATGACGTCTTTCTCCACGTAAGCAACATCACCGGCGCGACCCGCGGCGAGGACCTGTCCGAGGGCCAGTCGATGGCTTTTGAAACCGAGCGGACGGAGAAGGGCCTGAGCGCCCTGAACGCCTCCCCGGTTGGATAGCCCCGACCTCCGACTTTGCGTCGGCAGAAGTTGAAGCCCGTCCGGTCCCGGACGGGCTTTTTCTGTTTGGGGGCGGTTGAGGCGTTTCGACTGTGATCGCGGGCCGTTATGTTTTGGGCGACGCGCCCACTCCCTTCGCCAACGCCCCTGGTTCCGTGACGTGGCCCTCCCGTCAACAGGCGATTGCGTGGTTTCTGGCGCCGGTTCTGTTGCTGACGGTCGCCGGGGTGCACGCGTACCTCGTGGAGGCGAAGAATCAGACGCCGTGGGAGGGCGGGGGCTTTGGGATGTTTTCGACGATGGACAAGCGGCAGGCACGGTTCGTGCGGTGTACGCTCATCACCCCTGAGCGGGCCGTGCCGGTGCGGACGCCCTCGCACCTCGACACGTACGTCGAGCGGATGCGGGCCCGCCCCACCGAACTGCGCGTCCGCCGCCTCGCGCAGTTCCTGGCACGGGCAGACTGGGTGCGGGCCGAGGCGTCGGCGGTCGACACGACGATTGGTGCTCCGGACCGCCCGGCGGGGCTCTATCGCTACCAGCCGCCGTACGAAACGGCGAACCGCCCGGTGGCGACGGTAGAATCCGTTCGCGTGGAGGTCTGGCGGGTGCGGTTCCGGTCGGAGCCCTATCAGTTAGCGGCCGAGCCGCTTGTCCGAGCGACCCGCGCCCCAGACGACCCGTCGTAAACTCTCGCGATCTGCCGTCTCTTTGTCCCCCGCCGAGTGCTGTGGATTCGTTTTCTGACTCCTCCTTTGGTGTCGCCTGGGCCCGTCTCCGATCTTCCGGGCGGGCCGTCGGTCAGTGGGTCGAGCAGCGGGACGCGATCGAACTCGTGGCGCCGCTCACGCTCATCCTGCTGCTTCTGTATCCGGGCGTTCTTCCGGAGACGCGGGCGGGCCTGCAGCTGGGGGCGGTGGCGGGGCTTCTGTACCGCCCGCTGCGGCGCGTGCCCGCCTACTGGTGGGCCCTGGCCGCGCTGATGGGGCTCTACTGCGTGCTCACGTGGCACGACGCCGACAACCACAAGTACCTGATCACCTACTGGTGCGGGGCCGTGGGCCTCGCCTGCCGGGCCGACGATACGGAGCAGGCACTGCGGGTGAACGGGCGGCTGCTGGTGGGGCTGTGCTTCCTGCTGGCCGTGGGGTGGAAGCTGCGGACGCCCGATTTTCTCACGGGCGAGTACTACCAGCACGCCATGCTTACCGACGACCGCATCACGCGGGCCGCCCAGCTCCTCGCCGGAATGGACGCCTCCACCTTCAACGCGAACCAGATGGCGATCTCGAATCTAAAGGCGTATTCGAGCGTGCTGGACCGGGTCGCGCTCGACGGGCCGGCGGTGGTGCGTAGGCTCTCCATCGGCATGGTGGCCTGGACGCTGGCCATCGAGTCGGCCATCATCGGCAGTTTCCTGTGGCCCGGGGGCTCCCGGTGGGCGGCGATGGGACGCGACCTGTCGCTCCTCACCTTCGCGGCCACGACCTACGCATTGGCCAACGTGGGCGGCTTCGCCTGGATCTTGCTCATCATGGGCGTGGCGCAGGTGCGCCCCGAGCGGGCCCGGTGGCGCCTCGCGTACCTGGCCGTCCTTGGCCTCGTCATTCTGTACCAGATCGGCCCGCTCGACTACCTGGTGGCCTGGGTTGGATAGGTCCATCCGCGTTACTCCGCGTCGGAGAAGTCGCGGTGGCCGAAGTAGTGGAGGACGTACTTGATCTTGGAGGCCTTCGCGGGGCCGAAGCCGGGCAGGTCCTGCAGGCGCTTCTCGATGGTGTCGAGGTCCGCGCCGTCGTTCCACAGGTTGGCCGCGTTGCCGTCGTACTCCTCCGCGATAAGGCCGGCCACCTCCTGTGTGTTCTCGGCCATCTTGTTGGTGAAGCGGTGCACGGCCGGGGACTCCGAGAAGTGGTCCTGAAATGTGTCGAAGTCCATCTCCGCGATCTCCGCCATGTCGAGGTGGCCGAGGCGGTCCTTGAGGCGGAGGGGGCCGGTGAAGGCGCTTTCGGCCCGCACGCGCTGGTCGTAGAGCAGGCCCAGGAGGGCGGCGTTCGGGTCCTCGCGCAGGCGGTCGTCGTCCTCAACGTCGCCGGTGAGGGTGCCCTCCTCCTTGAACCGGTCCATCATGCGGACGAGGCCGCCGGAGAGGTGGCTGTAGTCGATGTGGCTGATCTCAACTGCCATTTTCAGGGGGAAAGTTGGGAAGTGAAAAGGCGGAGCGTGACTTCGAACGTACGAAGCGAACCGAGTACGGTAAAGGGGCGCTGCGTGAAGCTCAAGAAATCATTTGCTGGTGCCGGCCGGGGCGCTCCTCCCGACGGCCTCATTCGGCGAGCCAGCGGGCGGCGTCCTCGGCAAAGTAGGTGAGGATGAGGTCCGCCCCGGCGCGGCGAATGCCGGTGAGGGCCTCCATCGCGCACTTCCGGCGGTCGAGCCAGCCGTTCTGGGCGGCCGCGGTGATCATGGCGTATTCGCCGCTGACGTTGTAGGCGGCCACGGGCACGTCGCTGTGCTGCTGCACGCGGTGGATGACGTCGAGGTAGGGAAGGGCGGGCTTCACCATCACCATGTCGGCCCCCTCGTCCAGGTCGAGCATGAGTTCGCGCACGGCCTCCTCGCCGTTCGCCGGGTCCATCTGGTAGGTGTCCTTGGTGTCCGGAATGTCCTTGTCCGGCGTAGCGGCCTTGTCTTCCGGGGCCGAGTCGAGCGCGTCGCGGAAGGGGCCGTAGTAGGACGACGAGTATTTGGCAGTGTAGGACAGGATCGCCGTGTCCGTGTGTCCGGCGTCGTCGAGCGCCTCCCGGATCAGGCCCACGCGCCCGTCCATCATGTCGGAGGGGGCCACGATGTCGGCGCCGGCTTCGGCGTGGAGCACCGCCATCTCGCGCATCACGTCGATTGTGGCGTCGTTTTGGATCTCGCCGTCGCGCACGATGCCGTCGTGCCCGTCGCTGTTGTAGGGGTCGAGGGCCGTGTCGGTAATGATCATCAGTTCCGGCACGGCCTTCTTGAGCGCCCGAATGGCGTTCGGGTAGAGGTGGTCCGGCTCCAGGGCGTGGGCGGCGTCCGGCGTCTTCAGGGCGTCCGGAAGGGCGGGGAAGAGCGCGACGGCCGGAATGCCGAGGGCGTCGAGCGTCTCGGCCTTGTCCACGAGCCGGTCAATCGTGTGGCGGTACGTGTCCGGCATGGACGAGACCTCCTCCCGGTCGTTCTCGCCGTCCATCACGAAGAGCGGGGCGATCAGGTGGTCCGTCGCGAGCCGCGTCTCTCGGGCCATGCGGCGGATGTTTTTGGTGCGGCGGAGGCGGCGGGGGCGGAGGGGAAGGTCGTACTCAGAAGACGGAGCCATGGGGGGCGGCAGTTTGGTGTTGCGTATTTCGTGTTGCGTATTTCGTGTTGCGTGTTTCGTATTGCGTATCGGGTATTGCGTAGTGCGTATCGCGTATTGCGTAGTGCGTGTTGCGTTTTTCGTGTTGCGAGAGGGGTGTCCGATCAGCGCATGTGGCTCGCCCGTCCGGCAGGTGCGGGGCGCGGATGCGGAATGTGCCGTACGCAACCGAAATTAGAGGTCGCTCTTGCGGGCCCACTCCGTGCCGTCGGGGGTGTCCATAACCTCGACGCCGAGGGCCTCCAGCGTGTCGCGGATGGCATCGGCCCGGGCGTACTCGCCGTCGGCGCGGGCGGCTTCGCGGTCCGCCAATAGCTCGTCGATCGAGTCGGCCAGGCGATCGGCGGGCAGGCCCGCGTCGGCGTCCGGCGCGGCGTCCGCGTCCCGGTCGTGCTCCGACTCGACGATGCCGAGCAGATCGTTGGTCCGATCCAGCCAGTGCCGGGCGCTGTAGGCCGCGGCTCCGCTGAGTCGGTCGGCCGCTTCGATGCGCTTGACGCCCTCCAGGGCGGCGGCGGCGGCGGCGGGCGTGTTCAGGTCGTCGCACATGGCCGCCAGCATGCGGTCGTAGCAGTCTCCAAGCTTGGGGCCGAGCGGGTCGGGGCCGTCCACGTCGGCCTCGATGGCCTCGTCCACCCGGTCGGAGGCGTCCCGGAACCGCTGCACGTGGCGGGCGGCGGTCCGCAGGGTGTCGAGCGTGAAGTTGAACGGCTTGCGGTACTGGCCCTGGAGGAGGGTGTAGCGGAGGGCCAGCGGGTCGACGCCCCCCTGCGTGCGGATGGGGGCGGGCACGTGGTCGTCGTCCGGGGCGGGGTCGATGAGGTCGCGGACGGTGTAGAAGTTGCCTTTCGACTTCGACATCTTCTCGCCCTCCACCTGCAGGAAGCGGGTGTGCACCCAGTAGTTGACGGCCGGCCCGCCGGTGAGGGCCTTGTTCTGCGCGATTTCGCAGTCGTGATGCGGGAAGATGAGGTCCTCGCCGCCGGTGTGCAGGTCAAACGACTTCCCGAGGTACTGCATGCCCATCACCGAGCACTCGATGTGCCACCCGGGAAAGCCCCAGCCCCAGGGGCTGTGCCAGTGCATGAGGTGGTCGGGGTCGTGCTTCCAGAGCGCAAAGTCGCGCGGGTCCTTCTTCTCGGGGTCGTCGACGGTGTCGCGCTCGGTGGCCCGCAGCTGCTCGGCCTCGGTGTTGCCGCTGAGCTGCCCGTAGTCCTCGACGCTGTCGACGCGGAAGTAGACGCCCTTGTCGGTCGTGTAGGCGTGCCCCGTCTCCACGAGCTCGATGACGGCCTCCAGTTGGTCGGTCACGTGCTCCGTAGCGCGGGGGCGCACCTCCGGCTCGCGCAGGTTGAGGGCGCGCCAGTCCCCCAGGAAGGCCTCCGTGTAGTGGCGGGCCAGGTCGTAGATGTTGGCGAAGCGCTCGCCCTCCCGCTCCAGGGCCTGCTGCATCTTGTCCTCGCCGCCGGGGTCCACGAGGTCGTCCTGCGTGAGGTGGCCCACGTCCGTGATGTTGCTCACGTTCGTCACGTCCCACCCAATGGCCTCCGCGGTGCGGCGGATGAGGTCGGCGGTCAGAAACGAGCGGAAGTTGCCGATGTGGGCGTAGGTGTACACCGTGGGCCCGCAGCTGTAGAAGCGCAGGTGCTCGTCCTCAATGGGCTCGACCGGCTCGGTCTCGTGCGTCAGCGTATTGTAGAGGCGAAACGTGGGGGTCGACATGCCAGGCGAGCGGCCGATGACGGAGAACAGGCGCGAAACCGTTCGGCTGTACCCCGTCCGTGGGGGATTGTGCCGTGACTTCTGCGTGGACCAGGGCGTTCAACGTTGAAACGTGTGCACGTTGAAGGTTAGAGGGTCGGGTCAAGTGTTGTCCGGGCCCGTATCGTCCCACTGATCAGCTTGCTCGCGGAGGGCCTGCAGCTCGCCCCAGTACCGAGCGATGGTGCGGCCGCCGTCCTCGCTCAGGGACGCCGTCGGGACGGGCGTCTTGCCGTCGAAGTGCTTCTCGACGGTCACCAGGCCCGCGTCCTCCAGGCGGGAGAGGGGGCTCGACAGGTTCCCCTTTGTGAGCCCGGTAAGGCGGCGCAGGAACGTGAAGTCGGCCTGCCCACAGGACGAGAGCGCCGTGAGGATCGACAGGCGCGCCGGCCGGGGCGTAGCAGAGCCCTTTCAGCAGGTGATAGTGCCGGGTGAAAAAGCGGACCCGGCGTTGGGAACGGGCCTGATCAGGAGCCCTGACGTGGGAGGACGACATAAGAACGGAGGAGCAGTCCAGGACCCATAGTTTGTGTCGCAAACCCACGGCTAAGGAGGCGCAAGTGGCGGAGTGTGTTTCGCGCCAACACGTTTGCAATGCAAGCTGCCCAGTACGGAATGGGAGCAACCAGGTGGGCCGACTCCGAGGGGACCGCTGCTCCTGACACGGTCTGTCGATGTCACTTGCAGAGGGGAGTGTTCTCGTCCGCCGAGGCTGCCTCCCCAAACCACCGCGGCGGGTCGTAGCCGTGCCCGCCCCACGGGTGGCACCGGCCCAGGCGGTAGACGGTCAGCACGAGCCCCTTCAGCGCCCCGTATTTGCGGAACGACTGGATCGCGTACGACGAGCAGGTGGGGTGGAACCGGCAGGTGCGGCCCAGGTGGGGCGAAATCGTGTACTGGTACACCCGCACCAGCCCGATAAGCAGCAGGCGCGGCAGCCGGACCAAAAACGAAAGGACGCGTCGCATTGGGCGTACGGGTGGGTTCACAGCACCTATTCGAACAGCGGGCGCGGGCGCAGGTTCGAACAGGGCCGTGTACTCCTCCACAACGAATGCCTCCGATGCCCACGTCCGATCCCCTTCTCGACGCCGTCTCGTTCGACGCCGACGGCCTCGTCCCCGCCATCGCCCAGGACGCCGAGACCGATCAGGTTCTCATGATGGCGTACATGACGGAAGACACCCTCCGCGAAACGCTGGAGACGGGCCGCATGGTGTACTGGAGCCGCTCGCGGCAGGCCCGCTGGGCAAAGGGCGAGTCGAGCGGCCACACGCAGGCGGTGGAGGAAGTGCGGCTCGACTGCGACGGTGACACGCTCCTGTTTAAGGTGACGCAGGAGGGGGGCGCCTGCCACACCGGCTACCGCTCCTGCTTCTACCGCCGGGCCGCGGACGGGGCGCTCGTGGCCGATGGCGAGCAGGTGTTCGACCCGGAGGCCGTGTACGAGTAGCGGCTAGGAGGACGCGACCGGGGCGGAGACGGGCCGAGACGTCACGACACTCACCCCAAGGACGATTGCCAGCGTGACGGGCCACACCAGAATGGGAAACGTGTCGGGGAAAAGGTAGAGGTTGCCGATGGCGGCAACGAGGCCCCCGGCCACCGCCGCAAACACGCCGGCCCCCGTCGTGCGCGGCCAGAGGACCAGGAAGGCCAGCGGCAGTCCCAGCGTGGCCCCGAGGCCCACGAACGCGAACTCGATGATGGCGAAGATCGTCCCGGGCCGGCCGTACGCCAGGCCCACGCCCAGAAGGGCCATTGCAACAACAATGGCGCGGCCGAGGCCGATCATGCGGTCCGCCGACACCCGCTCCGCGATCTGCGTCTCGTAGAGGCGCGTGAGGTCCGCCGCCGTCACGAGCATCATCGAGTCCGAGGTGGACAGGATGGCCCCGATGATGCCGGCCAGGAGGAGTCCCGCAAACCAACCGGGGAAGAGCTCCACCATCAGTTCCATCGCCACCGACTCGGGGTCGCCAATCGAGCCGTACAGCACCCGCCCGGCGATGCCGATGAAGAGGGGCACGGTCAGGCGCAGCGCCTGGAAGCTCATCGCAATCACCGAGGCGCGGCTCAGCAGGCGCTCCGACCGGATGGCCTGAAAGCGCATCAGGCCGTGCGGCTGGCCGAGTGCCCCCAGCGCAAACGCGAGCCACGAGCCCACCGACAGGGCGAGCGCCGCGCCCTCCTGCCCGCCCGTCATCGACAGGAGCGCGGGGTCCACGGCGGAGGCTTCCGCGACAAATGCGCGCCAGCCCCCGATCTCCGCGATGGCCACCCCCGGCAGGGCCACAGCCGCCACGAGGACGAACAGGCCCTGCACGACGTCCGTCCACACCGACGCGTTGAAGCCGCCGAGCGTGGTGTAGGCCGCCACGGCCAGGCCGCCGGCGCCCACCGCCACCCCGTAGTCCACCCCGAGGCCGGTCTCCATCGCCTCGCCCACCGCAATGATTTGCGCGCCGATGTACGACGCCATGAACATCACCACCGCCAGGGTCGCCGTCCACCGGATCCACGGGCCCCACGGGCTGTCGCGGAAGGACAGGGCCAGATGGTCGACCACCGTCTGACTGTCGAGGCGCTCCGATTGTCGGCGGAAGGGGGGCGCCACGTAGCGGTAGAGGAAGAGCACCACCACGAGCATCGCCATCGAGAACCAGAGGCCGTGCAGGCCCGTGGTGAAGCCGACCCCAACCCACGCAAAGAACGTCCACCCGCTCGCCACCGACGCCACCTCTGAGAGCGCAATCGGCCAGGTGCCCACGTCGCGCCCCGCCAGCATGTAGTCGCTCAGCCGTCGCGTCTCGGTCCGGAGGAAGAAGTACACGCCAATCCCGACCAGGACGACGAGGTACAGCCCAAACGTGAGCGACAGGCCCATTGCGGCGGTTGGTTATGCGTCCGAGGAGGAGCGGCGACCCAAAATCGTGACGTGTCCCTCGCCCCGCTCGCGGTCCACGCGATACAGCCCGTAGGCCAGGAGGGGAAGGGCGCCCATCAGCCCCAGCGCCGCGACGGTTCCAAGGGGAAGGCCAAGCATCAGCAGAACAGGACAAGGAGCACGTTCGGCGGCGATCCTGTATCGTAAGAAAACACGACCGCTTCGTCCACCCCCGCTGACGGGGCGCCTCCACGGCGTGTGCCGCCGACCCGGCACAGCCACCGCCCTCCGCCGTACGCAGGCGGCCCGTGCCACCGACCGTCTCCACGCAGCTTCCCTCCGGATGACCGACCGCTCCGCCTCCACCTCGCGCCTCGTGCTCGCCGCCCTCGGATTCATCCTCGGGTGCGAGGCCGTGGGCCTGCTGGCCGGCTGGGCCACCCAGACCTCCGTGACCACGTGGTACCCCACCCTCGCCAAGCCATGGTTTACGCCGCCAGACTGGCTGTTCGCCCCCGTCTGGACCCTCCTCTACGCCATGATGGGGGGCGCGGCGTTTTTGGTATGGCGCGTGGGATCTGATCGGGCGCCGGTCCGGACGGCCCTCGGATGGTTTGGGCTGCAGCTGGCCCTAAACGCCGCGTGGTCGTTCGCCTTCTTTGGGGCGCGCTCGCCGGGCCTGGGCCTGATCGTCATCGCGGCCCTCTGGGCGGCCCTCGCCTGGACGACCGACCGCTTCTTTCGCCTCCGGGCCGCGGCCGGGGGCTTGATGGTTCCGTATCTGCTGTGGGTCAGCTACGCCGCGGCGCTCAACGCCGGCGTCTGGCTCCTCAACTGAGGCCCCGGCCCCACGGCGCGCTACGACACGCGGGAGGTCGTCGAGGGGGCTTCGGGGACGCCATCTTCAGACTCGGCGCGCGTCGCCCCCTGGGCGTCAATCCGGTCGCGCAGGGCGCGCAGCATACCGTCAAACAGAAGGCCGTGAAGGGGGCGCACCAGGTGCCAGTAGACGGTGCCGGTCAGGCCCTTCGGCTCGAAGAAGAGGGTCTGCGTGATGCGGGTCCCGTCGGTCTCGGGCGGGGCGCCGACCTCGAACTGGAGCCACGCGCGGCCCGGCAGGCGCATCTCGGCGCGGAGGCGGAGGAGGCCGTCCGCCGGATTGAGCGTTTCGACCCGCCAGAAGTCGACCGCGTCCCCCACGCGAAGGTGGTCGGGGTCGCGGCGGCCCTGCCGGAAGCCGACGCCGCCCAGGAGCTGGTCGACCCATCCGCGCAGGCGCCACAGGGCATCGCCGCAGAGCCAGCCCGTCTCGCCCCCCAGCCGCGTAATCGTGTCGAAGGCCCGCTCCGGCGCGGCGGCCACCGAGGCGTGCCGCACCTCGCGGTAAAGGCCCTCCGTGGTGTCGAGCTGGGCGGTGTCGGTGGAGGCCGGAGTGGACGAGACGGCGCTGTTCCACACCGTCGGGATCTCGTCGGAGGCGGCCCGGCGCAAAGCGAGCCGCACGGCCGCCTCAAAGGAAAGGGGCTCGACGTCCGGAAACAGCGAGCGGGCGGCCTCGGGATCGTCCACCACGACCTCGTTGTCGAGGCCCTCGATGAGGGGGCGGGCAATGGCGTTGGAGATGGGCGTGACGAGGCCCACCCAGTGCGAGGAGAGGCGCGGCGTGAGGAAGGGCACGTTCACGATCCAGCGCCGCAGCCCCCGCACCGCCGCGTAGATCTCGAACATCTCCGCGTAGGTGAGCACGTCGCTGCCCCCGATTTCCACGATTTCGCCCGCACTCTCGGGGCGGTCGAGCGCGGCGACCAGGTATTGCAGCACGTTTCGGATGGCGATGGGCTGGGTGGGGGTGTGCACCCAGGTCGGGCAGATCATGAGGGGCACCCGCTCGGTGAGGTACCGCACGAGCTCGAACGAGAGGCTGCCGGACCCGACGATCTGGGCGGCCCGGAACTCGGTGACGGGGATGGGCCCCTCCCGCAGCACATCGCCGGTCTCGATCCGGCTCTGCAGGTGCTTCGACTGCCGCTCGCCCTTGGGCCGCATCCCGCCCAGGTAGACGATCCGCTGCACCCCGGCGGCTTCGGCGGCCGTTCGCACGTTGGTCGCGGCCCGGCGGTCGCGTTCGGCAAACTCGTCCTCACCGGAGCCGAGCGAGTGAATGAGGTAGTAGACCGCGTCGACGCCCTCCATGGCGGGCAGCACGGTGTCGGCCTTCAGGGCGTCGCCCTCGGCCACCTCCACCTGGTCGCCCCACGGCTGGGCCCGCAGGCGCGCCGCGTCGCGCACGAAGCAGCGCACCCGGTATCCCTCCCGCAGCAGGCAGGGCACGAGGCGCCCTCCCACGTAGCCCGTGGCCCCGGTGACCAGTACAGTCGATTTGTTGGCGGACGGCATGAGTAGGAACCGCTAGGGAATAGATTGGATTTCGCAAACGACAACGGGGCGCAACGGGTTGCCTACACCGCGGACAGTGGGCTGACGCACACGTAAAGAAGCCACCATTACGAGAACGTTCCATCCGAAGAGGACCACGGAGGGCCCTGTTCGTTCGTATCCTAACGTTCCGGTTCGACGTTTAAAACCGGACGCCTCTAACATCCTTTCACAACTCCACCCTTCAGCCCCATGGCCGAACTTGATGACGAAACCCGCACCTGGCCCGAACTGGCCATCAGCCTCTACGACAAGCTCACGGGCCGCGGTGCCGAAATCACGTACGAATTCGACGACTTTGAGCTGTACGTCCCCAGCAAGGCGGGCGACAATCCCGAGTACGCCCACTGGAAGATGGACGGCGCCCTGAAGATTCGCACGAAGGAGAACGGGTCGTAGGGCCTGATTCTTCGTCCGCCGGGTCCCCACAACCGGTGTCCATTCCTGTTCGTACACCCGCCCCGCCATGTCCCGTCCGCTTGAAGTGCTCGCCGACCTGCAACTCGCCGTAGATGGGGAGGAAATCTCTATCCAGGGCGAGGGCGACCGCCTCGTGGTCGATCTTCCCAGCCTGCGGGCCGGTCGCCGGCTCGTGCGCTCGGGGCCCTTTGCGCTCGAGACCGACCCGGACCCGATGACTCGGCTCCACGACGTTCTCGAGGGCACGGGCCTGTCGGTGGAGGTGCGGCTGCAGGGCGATCCGGTTGCCCGTGCGGGGGCCGGGGCCGAGCCGGGACTGCTCAGCCGTGCGCTGAACCTGGGCCCCGTGGAGCTGCGCCCCGCGCAGTCGGTCCGACGAGTCGTGCGGCGGCGACCGATTCTCGCTGCCGCGGTGATTGTCGGCCTTGTGGTGCTTCTTGGATGGATCGTGCGGCGGCTCGGGGGGGACTGATGACTGCGCGCCACACGGACCGTAACGATAGACGCTTCTTCCCATCCCACCTGTCGGTTGCCCCGGCAGGTGGGATTTTTCTGTCGCGTCCCGGTACGTTGGGGCGGGGCGGTATCGGTCCATTCCTCCGTTGACTTCATCCCCGATTTTTTCCACGCCGATGTCCTCGCGCTTCTTGCTTTTCTGTACCGTCCTTCTCCTGCTCGCGGGGTGTGGGCCGTCAGGGTCGGATCCCTCCGCCCCCCCGGAACCCATTACCGAGGGGGCGTATCTCACCGCCGACACCTGGAACGACGGCCGGGCGGAGGTGGCCTTCTATCAGGTCGAGCGCACCCGCAACCAGTACGGCGAGCCCGAGTCACAGTCGTTCACGGCGGGCACCTATCTGGTGAAGCATCAATTCAGCCCGGAGGAGATGACGAAGGTGACGGACGGGGGCGGGGTCTCGGCCTTCAAGTACGCCTTCTTTTACGAGTTTGAGAGCGGATCGTACGAGTACAAGCGCAACTGGGTCGTCAATGCGCGGCAGTCGGACCTCCGCCCCCTCAAGCAGTCGTTCACCAGCTTCGACTGGTGCTCGAATCAGTACCGCGAACTCGCCTTTCCGCCGGAGGGACCGATCGAGGTGCGCATGCGAAGTGACGACTACGGCAACCGCCGCGACGCCTTTCCGGGCCGCGCGCAGTCGTACCCCGTGGCCCAGGTGCCGCTCCTGATGCGGGGGCTTGACCTGACGGAGGCGGACACGGTGTCGTTTGCGGTGGCGACGGCGGAGGGGCAGCATGTGCCCGCCACGGCGACGCTGGACGGGCGCGACTCGGTGGAGACGCCGGCGGGCCGCTTCGCGACGGAGCGCATCCGGGTGCGCTACGATGCGCCCGTGCCGTCGATGGTCGGAGAAGAAAGCGACTCGACGGAGACGTACTGGCGGGGGACCGGTCCGCAGCGACTGCTCGTGAAAATGGAGGCCGCCAGCGGGCGCTACCGGGTGACGCTCGTTGAGCACCTGCGCTCGGCCTACTGGCAGGAGAACCTCTGGCCTCGCCTGGAGCGGATTGAGGCGCGCCCGTAGCGTCCGCGTGCCCCGGACGGAACCGCCCGTGCGGATCTTCCCGTTCATCTAACCTCATCATTCCTCTTCCCAGCTTGTGGATCACGGATGAAGCGGTCGCTCAAAATCGGGTCCGTTGCCGGCATCGGGATTTACCTGCACTGGACCTTCCTCCTCCTCATCGCGGCGATCTTCGCCTTCTACTACGTCCAGAGTCAGAACGTCGTGGCGGCTGTTTCCGGGATGGGGCTCATCCTGGGGGTGTTTGTGTGCGTCGTGCTCCACGAGCTGGGCCACGCCCTTACGGCCCGCCGGTTCGGGGTGGGCACCCGGAGCATCACCCTTTACCCGATTGGGGGGTTGGCGCGCCTGGAGCGGATTCCCTCCGAGCCGATGAAGGAGTTCTGGATTGCCGTGGGGGGGCCGGCCGTCAACGTGGCCATTGCCGTCGTGCTGGGGGCGGCGTTGTTTGCGACGGGCGGGACGTTCGATCCGAGTGTGTTGCAGGCGCCCGGACAGCACGTGCTCGCCTCGCTCCTCTGGATAAATGTGGCCCTGGCCGGCTTCAACATGCTGCCCGCCTTTCCGATGGACGGCGGCCGCGTCCTGCGGGCCCTGCTGGCCCTGCGGGGCGACTACGCCCAGGCCACACAGACCGCGGCCAACGTGGGGCAGGCCATGGCCATTCTGTTCGGGCTCTTTGGCCTGATCTCGTTCAACCCGATTCTTCTCTTCATTGCTCTGTTTGTGTACGTGGGGGCGCAGCAGGAGGCCCAGCAGGCCACCTACCGCGCCTTCACCGAGGGCACGCCCGTGCGGCAGGCCATGGTTACGCGCTTCGTGACACTGGGGGCGGAGGACACCCTCCAGGACGCCGTCGACGAGCTGCTGGCCGGCACCGACCACGACTTTCCGGTGGTCGACGAGGGGCGCGTGGTGGGGATCCTGCGTCGGAAGGCCCTCATCCAGGCCCTCTCCCAGAAGGACCGCAGCACGGCCGTGCGCGAGGTGGCGGATCGGGACGTCATCACCACCGGGCCCGGGGCCCCGCTCTACGAGGTCTTCCAGCGAATGAGTGAGGCAAACTGCTCAACCGTGCCCGTGGAGGAGAATGGGGAGCTGGTCGGGCTCTTGACCCTCGAAAACGTTGGGGAGTACATCATGGTCTCCAGCGCCGAGCGAACCCAGGCGGCCCGCCGGTTGTCCGAGGGAGCGGAGGTGTCGATCCGGTCGGCTCCGGAGGGGGAGGAGCCCCCCGGCCCGAGGGGAGTGTAAAGGCGATGGCCCGTCATTTTTGACGAGGCTTCCGAATGCATATCACGCATTTTCGGGTCTCGTCGCCTACCTTCACCCGCGGTTCCGGGGAACTCTCCGGTCCGCCCTCGCCTGGTTTTGCCCTGATAGTAGATCATCTATGGATCGTCGAACGAAAATTGTCTGCACCCTCGGCCCGGCCTCTACGGACCCGGACACCATCCGTCGCCTCGTCCGGGCCGGCATGGACGTGGCCCGAATGAACTTCTCCCACGGCACGCACGACGAGCACGCCGAGCGCATCGAGACGGTGCGGGCGGCGGCCCAGGACGAGGGGCGCGTCGTCACCATTCTGCAGGACCTGCAGGGACCGAAGATTCGGGTCGGCAAGATGAAGGACGACTCGGTGATGCTGGAGCAAGGGGCGGAGGTTGTGATTACGACCGAGCCGATGGAGGAGGGCACAAAGGAGCGCTTCTTTGTGGATTACCCTACGCTTCCGCAGGATGCCGACGTGGGCGGGCGGATCCTCATTGACGACGGCCTCCTGGAGCTTGAGGTGACGGAGGTTCACGAAAACAAACTTGTCGCGCGGGTAGAAGAGGGCGGGCCGCTCCGGTCCCGGAAAGGGGTCAACCTCCCCAACATCCGCACCACGACGCCCTCGCTCACGCAGAAGGACCTGAACGACCTGGAGTTTGGGCTTCAGATGGACGTGGACGCCATCGCGCTCTCCTTCGTGCGGGAGCGGAGTGACGTAGACGCCCTGAAGCAACGCATCGATCAGGCGGGAAAGAACACGAGCGTGATTGCCAAGATCGAAAAGCCGGAGGCGGTCCGGAACATCGACGATATTCTTGACGGGGTGGACGGCATTATGGTGGCCCGGGGCGACCTGGGGATTGAGATGCCGATGGAGGAGGTGCCGGGCACGCAGAAGGACCTGATCCGCAACGCGATGAGCGAAGCGAAGCCGGTCATTACGGCCACCCAGATGCTGGAGAGCATGGTGGACAACCCGCGCCCCACCCGGGCTGAGGCGAGTGACGTCGCCAACGCGGTGCTGGACGGAAGCGATGCGGTGATGCTGTCGGCCGAGACGGCCGTGGGGACGGATCCGGTGCGGGTGGTGCAGGCCATGGACCAGATCATCCGTCAGGCAGAGTCGCACTGGAAGGAGCACCGCCCGTCCCTGGCCGTGCCGCCGGGGCGCCTGGAACAAAGCGGCAACGTGACGGAAAGTGTGAGCTTCACGGCGTGCCGGCTGGCTGAACAGGTGGGGGCGAAGGCCGTCTGCTGTCTCACGAACTCCGGCGCCACGGCGCGGTCCATTGCCCGGCACCGTCCGAGCATGCCGATCTACGCCTTCACGGACAACAACCGCGTGGTCGGCCAGCTGGGGGTGCTCTGGGGCACCGAGGCCTTTCACATCCCATTCCAGGAAGACACCGACCAGGGGATTGCGCGGGTGTTGAGTCTACTGCGGGAGCAACATCTGGTCGAGGTCGGAGAGTACGTTGTGATTACGGTGGGCATGCCGTTGCCCCGGCGCGGGCGGACCAACACCGTGCATGTGAGCAAGGTGCGCTGAGGGGACGCAGACGGGTCGGGACGGATCCTTCGCCTGCCCCTCCCATTGGAATGGTCCGTTCCCCCTCGCCATACGCCTGTCTGTCGGCATGCGCGCAGGTTGCCGTCGGTTCTTTTCTGCTTGGAGGCTGCGGCAGCGGGCCCGCCGATGGGGCGTGCCCGCACTTCTCGCCGTGGCACTCGTCCTCAGCGGGTGTGGGCGATCCTCCTTCGTGGGCCGTCAGTACGACGATTTTACGGCCTACTACAACAAGTTTCATAACGCAGAGGCGGCCTTCGAGGAGAACGTCGAGTCGATTCGGGAGACGGACCGCTTAATCGACCGCACGCGATACCTGTCGCTCTTCGTGGAGCCCACCGGCACGTCGGAGGACGCGTTCGAGACCGTCATTCAGAAAAGTGCCGACGTGCTTCGGGAGCACCCGAACTCGAAGTGGGTGGACGACGCCCTCCTGATGATCGGTCGCTCGTACTATTACCAGGAGAACTACGCGGGGGCCACCCAGAAATTCCGGGAAGTCATCGAGCTAGGGGGCGAGCGCGAGGCAGAGGCGCGGTTCTGGCTTGCGCGTGCACTGATTGCGAACGAGCGCTACGACACGGCGGATGAGGTCCTCGCGACCGGGCTCGGCCGGGACGACGCCCCGGACCGATGGACGGCCCAGATGCGAATGGCGCGCGGGGAACTGCTTGCCCGACAGGAGCAGTGGACGCCGGCCGAGCAGGCGCTCAGTGAGGGGCTGGAGGGAGACCTGCCCGACCGGTTGGCCGCACGAGGGGCCTTTTTGCTCGGGCAGGTCCGCCAAACCCTCGGCGACGCGGAGGGGGCCCGCGACGCCTACCAGCGGGTGCTCAACTACGATCCGCGCTACGCGCTGGAATTTGCGGCCCGCCTCAGTGACGTGGAGCTGCAGGGCCGCCACGGCGACTCCGAGGCGGCGCTGGATCGGTTGCGGGCGCTGGAGTCCGACGACAAAAACTACGACATGCGGGGGCAAATGGCCCTGGTCCGCGCCCGCATCGTGCGCGACAACGGGCGGCCGGAGGTCGCCCGCCGCGTCCTCCGAACGACGATGTACGGAGAGGAGTCTCCGTCCGGGCCGTCGCAGGAGCAATTGCAGTACGAGCTGGCGACGCTGTACCGCGACGCGTACGAGGACTTTAGTGCCGCGGCGGCGCACTTCGACTCGGTGGAGGTCGACGGGGCCGGGAGCGACGGGCCCGGCGCGGACGAGCGCCGCCTCCCCACCGCTCCGACCGAGGTGCAGGCGCAGGCCGACCAGTTTCGGGATCTGGCCGACCGGGCCCGCGAGGTTGCGCGCCTGGACTCCCTCATGCGCCTGGGCCGGATGAGTGAGGCAGAGTTCAAGTCGTTTGTCGCCGACCTCCGGGAGCGACGCCGCCAGCAGCAAGAAACCGCGCAGACGACCGACGATGGGGCCGCCCGGCAGGGGTTTGGGCAGGGAAGTATGCGTGAGGCAGTGCAGCGCCAGGAATCCGCCCCCGCCACCCAAACGCAGGAGTCGGAGGCAGGCTTCCTGTTCCATAACGATCCCTCCCGCGTCCAGGAAGGCCGGCAACAGTTTCGGCGGACGTGGGGCAGCCGGCCCCGCGCAGACAATTGGCGCCGACGGACGGCCATTCGCCGGGAGCAGACGGCCGACGCGGACGCTGGGCGAGAGGAGGGCGCGAGAGAAGGAGAGAACGAGCCGCTACG
This sequence comes from Salinivenus lutea, assembly GCA_002894685.1. GTDB lineage: Bacteria > Bacteroidota > Rhodothermia > Rhodothermales > Salinibacteraceae > Salinibacter > Salinibacter luteus. The sequence continues at coordinate 7,463 of NCRC01000023.1, read as the reverse complement.
CAGTGACGAGTCGGCGCAGGGCGCCGGAATTGACCTTTCCGCCGTGCCACGGGATTCGGCCAGCCAGGCGCAGATGGAGGACGACCGGACGATGGCCCGGTATGAACTTGCGAATGCCCTCTTTCTGACCGCCCAGCAGCCGGACTCGGCCGCCACGTGGTACCAGCGCATCATTGAAGAAAACGAAGGCCATCCGATGGCGGACCGGGCCCGCTACGCCCTGGCGGAGGTGCGTCGCACCCAGGGGGACACCGCGGCGGCCCGCACGGCATATCGGAGGGTGATTGAGACCGCCCCCAATTCGTCCCTCGCCGCTCGGGCCCGCGAGCGGCTGGGGCAAACGACAACCGGGCCCGACGCGCAGTCTGGGGCTGAGGCAGACACCGCATACGCCCAGGCCTACGACACCTGGCAGCACGGACGCCCCGATTCAGCACTCGTTCGTATGCTCGACCTCGCCCATCGCCATCCGGAGACGTCGGCGGCACCGCGGGCCCTCCTCGCGGCCAGCATCATCTACTGGCGCCAGATGCAGGCGGGGGCGTCCGTGTCGTCCCCCGATCGCCTTCGACGCCGGCTTCCTGCCCTCGACTCTCTCGTCACCGATCGACTCGAGCGGGATTCGAGCGCGAATGCCTCCGACGGGCAGTCGTCCGGGCGGCCTGGTCCGCCACCAGACTCGGCGGCGGCCGTCTCTTCCGAAACCGACACGACGGGCATGAGCATCGATACAGCCGACGCGGCCGAGTCCCCGACCGGCCGGGCCGCCCCCCTCACCGCCGACGACGTTCCAACGGATTCTTCTCGCGGGAGCGAACGGGACGCAGAGGACCGCCTGGCCCCCGCCGTTGACTCCACGGCCGGGGCGGTTCGCGGGGCCGACGCGTCCCGGGCGGCGCGGCGTGCGTGGATGCTGGTCGTTGCCTCGTTGGCGCGGGACACGTCGGCCCAGGTCGCGATGAGCCGCTCCCGCAGCCAATGGGCCGACACAGACATGCCGGTTCGCCTCTGTCAGAACGAGAACCGCTACCGTGTGGGACTGGGTCGCTTTTCCAGTGAGGAGGAGGCCCAGGCGGCGAGGGAGGCGTGGGCGAACCGCCTGCCGGACGACGTCTGGCTACACTCGTGTGCGAGCGCCGACGAAAAGGCCCCGCCCGCTGCGGAGACGGCGGCCGCTCCCGATACGACGGGGGCGTCGCCGTCGCCGCGGGAGCGCTACGCCTCCCTCAACGCGATGCTCTCCTACCTGACCCACCGGTATCCCGAGGCGCCGCAGGCCGCCCGGGCCGAATCGATGCTCAAACTGATCCAGGAGCGCCAGGCGGCGGACTCGACGGCTGCCCCGACCGGGGCGAGCCGGGCCGGACGCCCCGGGCCGCCGGCCGATTCCGCTCAGGCCTCTTCCTCGGACTCGGAACGTTCGCCCGCCCGTTCTGAGTCGAGGCCCTCCGGACCGACGGGACCGGATTCCACCACGACGTCCCGCCGGTCGCTCCCCGGCTCTGATTCCCCCGCCGCCGATTCCCCCGCCCCGGCGCCACAGCAGCGCTCGGAGGAAGAGTGATCGAGCGGCGGCCATCGAGGGGGCAGGGGGAACCCGAGCCGCCGCCTTCGGTTCGGCGCAGGCCCTTTCGATGCCCGTTGCGGGCCGAACACGGGGCGCACCACCTCTCACGTACCGTTCCCGAGGTAGGGAGTTTGTGCCATGTCGACGGACCCAAATCCTTCCAGCACGCCGCCGTCGCCGAGCGATCCCGGGGAGCCGGGGTGGGGGTCGGTCCTTCGCTCAAAGATTGCACTTTGGGCGTACCTCGCCATCCTGCTCGCCCTGGGGGTTCACCTCGCCCTCAACTGGCACGCCGTCGATTCGCCGCGGATCGAGTACAGCACATTCCTGGAGTACGTGGAGCGGGGATACGTGGAGCGGGTGGAGATTGTAAACGACACCCGCATTCGGGGCACCTACACGGCGGCGGCCGTGCAGGACGGACGGGTTGCGACCCGCTCGGCCGAGGGGGAGGCTGGCAGTCTGGCGTCGGACCGGCGGCGTGCCTTTCGGACAACCAAACCGTCCGATCACGCCCTCGTGGATCTGCTCCGCGCCCACAACGAACAGGTGGGAGCGGGCGGGACGGTCGTTCAGTTTTCCGCGACGGTTGAGGAGGACTGGGCGGGCACCGTTCTGCTCTGGGCGGTGCCCCTGATGCTTCTCGCCGGGCTCTGGTTCATGATGTCCCGCCGCATGGGGGCGGGCTCCGAGATGCTCGGCATTGGCAAGAGCACCGCCACCCTCTTCGGGGCCTCCGAGGCGCACGACGTGACCTTCGAGGATGTTGCGGGGTTGGAGGAGGCGAAGGCCGAAGTGGCGGAGGTCGTCGAGTTCCTCCGGTCGCCCGAAAAGTTCACGCGGCTCGGGGGGAGCCTGCCGAAGGGCGTGCTGCTCGTCGGCCCGCCGGGGACGGGGAAGACCCTGATGGCGAAGGCCGTAGCCGGAGAGGCGGGCGTCCCCTTTTTCTCGATCTCCGGCTCCGACTTCGTGGAAATGTTCGTGGGCGTCGGGGCCAGCCGGGTGCGCGACCTGTTTGAGAGTGCAAAAGAGAAAGCGCCCTGCATCATCTTTATCGACGAAATGGACGCCATTGGGCGCTCGCGAGGCCAAAACAATCGCGTGGGCGGCAACGACGAGCGCGAGAATACGCTCAACCAGCTCCTCGCCGAAATGGACGGCTTCGACTCGGACGAGGGCGTCATCATCATGGCCGCCACCAACCGGCCCGATGTGCTCGACTCGGCCCTCCTCCGACCCGGGCGCTTCGACCGGCAGATCATGGTCGAAAAGCCGGAGCGCCCCGCCCGCGAGGAAATCTTCCGCGTTCACGTCCGCAACCTCCGCCTGGCCGACGACCTTGACCTCGGGCTTCTTGCGCGGCAGACCCCCGGATTTGCGGGGGCCGAGATCGCGAACGTATGCAACGAGGCCGCCCTGTTGGCGGCTCGCGACGATCAGGACGCGGTGAGCATGACGCACTTCGAGGAGGCCATCGACCGGGTGGTGGCGGGGCTCGAAAAGAAAAACAAGATCATCGCCCCCGAGGAGCGGGAGGTGATTGCGTACCACGAAGCGGGCCACGCCATCGTTGGGTGGTTCCTGGAGCACACCGATCCCGTCGTGAAGGTCTCCATCGTGCCGCGGGGACTGTCGGCCCTCGGCCATGCACAGTACCTCCCCGAAGAACGATCGCTCTACTCCACCGAAGCGCTCATGGACCGGATCACGATGGCCCTTGGCGGACGCGTGGCCGAGTCGGTGGTGTTTGGGCAGGTCAGCACGGGGGCGCAGGACGACCTCGAACGGATCACGAAGATGGCCTACGCCATGGTTGTGGACTACGGCATGAGCGACCGGGTGGGCCCGGTCAGCTTTGACCTCTCCGACGAGGAACGGCCCCTTTTGGAAAAGCCGTACTCCGACGCCACCGCCCAGGCGATCGACGAGGAGGTGCGGCGAATTATCGACGAGGCCCGAGGGCGCGCGCAGGCCCTGCTCCAGGACAAGCGAGACCTTCTGGAGCGGATGGCCCAGGCGCTGCTGGAAGAAGAGGTGCTTGGGCCAGAGGCCCTCTTTGACCTCCTGGGCGAGCGACCGCATGGCGAATACGTCGCCGTCAATGGGCGCGGGGCGCGCCGGTCGTCTCCGTCGGGGGCGTCGGGCGATCGGTCGTCGGGACGGACGGCCAGCGACGGGGCGGCGGACGCATCGTGAGGCCGGCCGCACGGGGGACCGATCGGCGCTGGGCTTCAGAGGGCCTTCACCCAGGAGGGCACCGTCGGGGATATTGAGCATGTGATATAGACAGGCATCACGGAACTCAAGGCGCAAACCCCCGGTTAGCAGGCGTCTGCGGCGGTCATTTTCATTTCATTTCTTCTTCGCCCCGAAAAGCGAACCCTGTGTTGCGGCATTGCCTATAAACGCAGGCTGTTTTCGCGGACGGAAAAGGGCCGCGCAGCGGACCGTTTTGACCATTGGACAACGAGCAACACGCACCGTGCCGACGATTCAACAGCTCGTCCGGAAAGGGCGAAAGAGCGAAGAGCAGAAAAGCGACGCGCCCGCTCTGGAAGGAAGCCCACAACGCCGAGGGGTCTGCACCCGGGTGTACACGACCACTCCGAAGAAGCCGAACTCGGCGCTTCGGAAGGTGGCGCGTGTCCGCCTCACCAACGGGAATGAGGTCACGGCCTACATTCCCGGAGAGGGCCACAACCTGCAGGAGCACTCGATTGTGCTCGTGCGGGGCGGTCGTGTGAAGGACCTCCCAGGTGTAAAGTACCACATTGTTCGTGGTGCGCTTGACACGGCCGGTGTGGAGGACCGCCGGCAGGGACGGTCGAAGTACGGCACGAAGAAGCCGCGCGACTAACTCCTCTCCCGCCAGGCACCCACCGGGTGCCAACGGAGTGTTTCCGCCCCCGACTCGACGATGGGCCTTCATCGCCCACCCACGATAGCGACGACATCCGATATTCCCCATGGCACGAGACAAGCCCGCCAAGAAGCGTACGACTCAGCCGGACCCCATGTACCGGGACGACCTCGTCTCCCGGTTCGTCAACGCGGTGATGCGCGACGGCAAGAAGACCCTGGCCCAACGCATCGTGTACAACTCCTTCGACGTGATTGAGGAGCGAACCGGCGAGCAGGGGCTCGAGGTCTTCAAGAAGGCCGTCAACAACGCCGCGCCGCTCGTGGAGGTTCGCAGTCGCCGCGTGGGAGGCGCGACGTACCAGGTGCCGATTGAGGTGCGCCCGGAGCGTCGTGTGACGCTGGCCTTTCGGTGGATCATTCAGTACGCCCGGGCCCGAAAGGAGAAGAGCATGGCAAATCGGCTCGCGAGTGAGCTGATCAACGCCGCCCGAGGAGAGGGTGGGGCCGTGAAGAAGAAAGACGACGTTCACCGCATGGCCGAGTCCAATAAGGCATTCGCCCACTTCCGGTTCTAGCAGAATCCGGGCGATCCGACAGACGACCGCTCAGGCAACCGGCTTGGGCAGGGCAGGCTTGAGCAAGTAATTACACAACCAGTTATGGCTACGCAGAAAAACGAAGGCTTTCCGCTCGAACGGACCCGGAATATCGGCATCATGGCGCACATTGATGCCGGAAAGACCACCGCGACGGAGCGCATGCTCTTTTACACCGGGCGCCTGCACCGAATGGGAGAGGTGCACGATGGGGCGGCCACCATGGACTTCATGGAGCAGGAGAAGGAGCGCGGCATCACGATTACGAGTGCCGCCACGACCTGCTACTGGGACGACCACCGCATTAACATCATTGACACGCCCGGCCACGTCGACTTCACGGTCGAGGTCGAGCGGTCCCTGCGTGTGCTCGACGGTGCGATTGCCCTGTTCTGCGCGGTCGGTGGCGTTGAGCCGCAGTCCGAAACCGTCTGGCGCCAGGCCGACAAGTACGGCGTGCCCCGGATGGGCTTCGTCAACAAGATGGACCGGACCGGCGCCGACTTTGAGAATGTTCTGCAGATGATGGAGGATCGGCTGAATGCCAATCCGGTGCCGATCCAGTACCCGATCGGAAGCGGCGACATGTTCAAGGGGGTCATCGACCTGATTGAGAACAAGGCCGTTGTGTGGGACGACGAGTCCCAGGGAATGAAATGGGACGTCCTCGAAATCCCGGAGGACATGAAGTCGACGGCCCGCAAGTGGCGCATCAACCTGCTGGAGAGCGTTGCCGAGTACGACGACGCGCTCCTGATGAAGTATCTTGAGGGGGATGAGGACATCCAGCCGGAAGAGCTGGAGGCTGTGATCCGGAAGGCCACCCTCAATCGTGACATCACCCCGATGATGTGCGGGTCGGCCCTGAAGAACAAGGGCGTGCAGCGCCTGCTCGACGGCGTTGTGAAGTACCTGCCGAGTCCGAACGACGTGCCGCCGGTGACGGGGCACGATCCGGAGCAGAAGCGGGACGCCGAGGCGGCTGCCCGGAAGGCAACGAAAGAAGCCAAAGAGGCGGCCGACGACGAAGAAGAGGTGGAGAAGGTGACGGCCGACGAGGAAGAGTACGAGGTTGTTCGGCGCCCGAAGGAAGACGAGCCGTTTAGTGCGGTCGCGTTCAAGATTACAACGGACCCGTACGTCGGAAAGCTCACCTTCATCCGGGTCTACAGCGGCACGCTGGAGTCGGGGACCAAGGTGTACAACCCAGCCCGAGATGAGACGGAGCGGGTCGGGCGCCTCATGTTCATGCACGCCAACAGTCGAGAGGACATCGACATGGTGCGGGCGGGAGACATCGCCGCGGTCGTCGGCCCGAAGAACTTGAAGACGGGCGACACGATCTGCGACCCGGACAACCCGGTGGTGCTGGAGTCGATGGAGTTCCCGGAGCCGGTGATTCGGATTGCGGTGGAGCCGAAGACGAAGGCCGACCGCGACAAGCTCATGAGCGGCCTCGTGAAGCTGGCCGAGGAGGATCCGACCTTTGAGGTGTCCACCGATGAGGAAACCGGCCAGACCATCATTGCCGGGATGGGAGAGTTGCACCTCGAAATCATCGTCGACCGCCTCAAGCGTGAGTTTAAGGTCGAGGCCAACGTGGGGCAGCCCCAGGTGGCCTACCGTGAGGCCCTCACCCGCACGATCGACGAGCACTACGTGCTGAAGAAGCAGACGGGGGGTCGTGGCCAGTTTGCTGAGGTGTACATGGAGGTGGGGCCGAGTGAGGAGGGCAAGGGCCTTGAGTTTGAGAACGAAATTAAGGGCGGCGTTATCCCGAAGGAGTTCATCCCTTCCGTGGAGCGCGGAATCGAAAGCGCAATGGAGGATGGTCCGATCGCGGGATACCCGATCGAGGGGGTGAAGGTGCGCCTCTACGACGGCGATCACCACGATGTGGACTCCGACCAGAACGCGTTCGAGATTGCTGGGCGCCTCGGGTTCCGCGACGCGGCACAGAAAGCCAGTCCGGTACTCATGGAGCCCATCATGGACGTTGAGGTCGTGACGCCCGACGAGTACATGGGCGACATTATCGGCGACCTCAACAGCCGGCGCGGACAAATTGGCAAGATGGACCAGCGCAACGACGCGCAGGTCATCAACGCCAAGGTCCCCCTCTCCGAGATGTTTGGCTACTCCACCGACCTTCGGTCCATTTCGCAGGGGCGGGCCATCTACACGATGCAGTTCGAGACGTACGAACCCGTCCCGGACGAGATTGCGAAGGACATCCTTGATGATGAGACCATCGGGGCCGCCGCGTAGCCTCTTCGGCGGCGGGCCCACCCGACCTGCACCTGTACGAATTCTGATCAACCAACTGACACGAGACGAGACCCATGGCCAAGCAAGCCTTTGACCGGAAGAAGCCGCACGTAAACGTAGGAACGATCGGGCACGTCGATCACGGGAAGACGACGCTGACGGCGGCGATC
>NCRC01000022.1 GCA_002894685.1 Salinivenus lutea | reverse complement strand
CGGGTGGGCGAGACGTACAACGTGGGCGGGGACGAGGAGCGGGAGAATATTGCGCTCGTCCGCCAGATTTGCGACCTTCTCGATGCCCGGCGCCCCGAGGCCCGCCCGGGCTCCAATCATGACCTCATTACGTTCGTTGAGGACCGGCCCGGCCACGACTGGCGCTACGCCATCGACGCGTCGAAGATCGAAGACGAGTTGGACTGGGCCCCTGAGGTGACGCTGGAGGAGGGGCTGCGCCGAACGGTCGACTGGTATGTGGAGCACCGCGACTGGGTGGAGGCGGTGTAGTGCGTAGTGCGTATTTCGTAGTGCGTATTTCGTAGTGCGTATTTCGTAGTGCGTATTTCGTAGTGCGTATTGCGTGGGCTGGGAAACAGAGCGAATACGCAACACGAAACACGGAATATCTCTCCGCAGAATCGAGCGGTTCTCGGTGGTCGGCCGTCCGGGGTCCGCCGTCATCGAACACCTCAACTGGGAACCCGCCGCCAACGCCTATGCCCGTGCGATCGGAGCCTACCGCAAGATGCCGGTCGCCCCGGAAGTCCTTGCCGAAACGGCCGCCCAATGCCCGTATCGCCCGTACTTCCGACGGCGGTACTCGCTGTGCTGGGTCCGTTCCGAACGTGCAGGGCTGCATGTGCTCAAAGGCGGCCCCGACGCTCTCATCAAGACTGCCGGCCAAGTCAACGCCGACGGCGGGTTCCCCGACGCCATCCCGAAGACAGTGTTTGTGGTCGACGGCGTCTCTCGCCAGTTCTCCCTCACCGGCCGCATGGACGAGGAGCTGGAGGCCGTCGCGGCGGGAGGCGTTGCAACGACCCCACTCCCTCCGGCGTACTACGCATTGCGGAACTTGGTCGCGACGGAACCGGGCACCTCAAATGGCGCAACAAGACCACCGTCCAGGCTTCGGTTGGACCCTCCTGAGCAGGAGGCAGGGCGGGGTGCACAGGCGTTGGGGGCTCCTGCCGGGACGGAACGACCGACGCAGTGCACAGCTTGGGATTTGGACGCAATCCAGCGCACATTGCCATGCCCGATCCATCCGAAATTAGCGACCAGCTCTCCCTGTTGTACGAGCTCTCGCTCTCCGTGGGGGCGACGCTGGAGCCGGTTGAGAATGCGGCGGCATTTGCCGAAACGCTGGCCGCACGCACGGACCTGGAGGGCGTGGCCGTCTGGAGGTGGAATGAGGAGAGGACGGGCCTCCATCTGCTCCATGCCACTCCCTCGTCGTACGTCGAAGCGGACCCCCTGCCCGCCGATCACGCCCTCGTGCAGCGCCTGCGGGCCGATGCGCCTGTCTCTACCCACGCGTCCGACGGCGCGTTTGCGTCCCTGACAACGGGGCGGGGGGCCCGCGGCGGTGCCCTCGCGGCCGTGCGCCTGGGGGACCTCGGGGTCCTAGAGTTTCATGACTCGCAGCGCGAGGCCGCCTTCCCGCCCCGCGAGTTGCGTCAGCTCGACCGCGTCCTCGCCAAGCTCGAACAGGCCCTCCGCGGCGGCCGCTCGCACCAGCAGCTCGAAGACGAAGTCGAGCGTCGCGTCCGCACCGAAGAGGCCCTTCGCCAGCCCCGTTCTCAGCTCTCGGCCCTCGTTCAGAACCTGCAGGACGCGGTCCTGCTCGAAAACGAAGAGCGCGAACTGCTGCTCGTCAATCAGGCCTTCTGCGACCTGTTCGAGATTCCGCAGCCCCCCGCGGCGCTCGCCGGGGCCGACTGCATTGCGGCCGCCGAGGCTGCCAAATCCCTCTTTGCCGACCCGACGGTCCTTACCGACCGGGTCGACGCCATCCTGGCCGCCGGCCGGCCGGTCTCCGCCGAAACCCTCCACCTCAACGACGGGCGCATCCTGGAGCGCGACTACGTGCCCGTGGACCTCGACGACGAGACGACCGGTCACCTGTGGACGTACCGCGACGTTACGGAGCAGCGCCGCCTCGATGCTCGCCTCCAGGAGCGCGAGCGCGCCTACCGCCGCCTCGTTGAGTCTGCCAGCGACATCATCTACCGCTGTGATCCGGACGGATGCTTCACGTACGTCAACCCGGTGGCAGCGGAAGCGACGGGGTACGTGCGAGACGAACTGGTGGGGCAGCCTTTCACGGCCCTGGTGCGGCCCGACCACCGCGAGCGGCTGGTGCGCTTCTACCGGAATCAGATCGAGGAGGAGATTTCGGACACGCGCCGCGAGTTTCCCATTGTGACCGCCGACGGGGACGAGCTCTGGCTCAGCCAGCAGGTGCAACTGGTGCGAGAGGACGGGGGCATCGCAGGGGTGCAGGCCATCGCCCGCGACATTACCGAGCGCAAACAGGCCGAGGAGGCTCTTCAGAAGAGCGAGGCCCGTTTCCGCACCATGTTCGAGCGCCACAGCGCCCCCATGCTCCTGATTGATCCGGAGAGCGGGGCCATCCGCGACGCAAACGCCGCCGCCGAGACCTTCTACGGCTACACCGACGAGGAGTGGGCGCAGCTCCACATCCAGGACATCAACGACCTGCCCTCTGAGGAGGTGACCACCTCCCGGGCCGATGCGGAGGAAGGCGAGCAAAATCAGTTCATCTTTCCCCACCGCTTGAACTCGGGGGAGGTGCGCACGGTGGAGGTCCACTCCACCCCCATTGAGGTGCACGGCACCTCGATGCTCTTCTCCATCATCCACGACATTACCGCCCGCGCAGAGGCCCGCCAAAAGCTGCGTCGGAGCGAGGAACGATGGCGCCGCCTCGTGGAGTCGAACCGCGACCCGATCCAGATTACGGTCGACGGCGTCATCCGCTACATCAATCCGGCCGGGGCCCGCATCTTCGGCGCCGAGACCCCGGAAGAGCTCATCGGCCGGTCCACGATGGACTTTTCCACCGAGGACGACGTGCTGAAACAGCTCCGCACCCGCAAGAAGCAGATCGACCGCGGCGAGCCGACTGAGCCAATGGAGCACACCATTCAGCGCCTTGATGGAGAGGAGCGCGTCATCGTTTCCTATTCCCAGCCCATCGAGCACAGAGGGGAGACGGCGGCGCAAACGGTCATTCACGACGTCACCGAACAGCGCGAGGCGGAGGAGGAGCTGCGGCACCTGAAGACCTTTTACGAGCAGGTGCTCAACGCTATGCCCATCGACCTTTCGATCTTTGGGCCGGACGGCCGCTACGAGTACGTGACCCCCACCTCCGTGAGCGATCCCGAGCACCGCGAGCAGATCGTCGGCATGACGGATGTGGAGTACGCCCGGATGCGGGGACGCGACGTGGAGACGGCCCGCACGCGCCTGGAAACCATCCGGCGCGTGGCTCAGACCCGCGAGACGGAGCAGTTTGAGGAGACGATCGAAGGCCAGAATGGAAATCCCCGGCACTTCATTCGGTTCGTCACGCCGGTGGTGCGGGACGGATCGGTGATCAATGTGCTAGGGTATGGGCTAGAGATCACGCAGCGCAAGCAGGTGGAAATGCAACTGCGCGACGCCAAGGAGCAGGCGGAGGCGTCGCTGGCGGCTAAGGAGCGCTTCCTGGCCACCATGAGCCACGAGGTGCGCACGCCTCTCAACGCCGTTCTCGGCATGGCCCAACTGCTGGCGCGGACCGACCTGACGGACACGCAGCGCTCATACCTGCAGAGCATTCGTTTCTCGGCGGACACGCTGCTGACGCTGCTCAATACGGTGCTCGATTTTGCAAAGATGGAGGCGGAGGCGGGGGCGGTGAAACTGGACCGGGTCGCCTTCAGCCCGGCGGCCCTGGCCCGCCACGTCCACCGCATGCTCCACAGCAAGGCGACGGAGCGGGGCCTCGACTTCCGGGTTGAGGCCGATCCGCACCTCCCCGATACGGTTGTGGGCGACCCGACGCGCGTCGGACAAATCCTCACCAACCTGATCAGCAATGCGTTGAAGTTCACCGACGAGGGCCACGTTACGCTCCGCGTCGAGGCGGGCGCTCCGCCGGAGGGCCATGTCGCTTCTCCCGACGAGTCCACCTGGGTGGCGTTTCGGGTCGCGGACACCGGCGATGGGATTCCGGAGGATCAACAGGAGCGCATCTTTGGCCGCTTCAACCGGGCCCCCTCGGCCTCGGAGAAGGCGCGTGAAGGGACGGGGCTGGGCTTGGCCATTGTGAAGGCGCTGATCAATCAGATGGACGGGCAGATCGACCTGCAAAGCACCCCGGGAAACGGATCCGTCTTTGTCGTCCGCTTTCCCTTTGCCACCGACGGCGCAGAGTCGCAGTGGGAGAGCGGGCGCATCTCGAAGGGGACGGATGCTCAAGGCGGCGCGGGGGCCCCGTCCGACGAGCGCGAGGACAGCCTGAATGGGACGCACCTGCTGGTGGTTGACGACAACGCCACCAACCAGGTGGTGGTGCGCGACCTGCTGCAGGGATGGGGCGCGGTTGTGGACGTGGCGGACGATGGCGTAGAGGCCCTGGCGCGTCTGGACGAGACGCCCTACGACCTGGTGCTGATGGACGTGCAGATGCCGCGCCTGGATGGGCTGGAGGCGACGCGTCGTCTGCGCCGCGAGCAGGGGAACGATGTGCCGGTCATTGCGCTTACCGCTTCCATGCTCCCCGAAAACCGGCAGGAGGCCTTCGCCGCCGGGATGGACGCCTTTGTGCCCAAGCCCTTTGCACCGGACCTGTTGCACGACACCGTTTTGCAGCACCTGGGCCGGGGCACCGCCGAGGCCGCCCCGGATGCCCTCATCGACCTGTCGTTTCTCTACGAAAACATGGGCGGGGCCGAGGCGGCCTGGGACGTGGCGACCACATTCCGCGACCAGGCCGATGCCTTTGTCGACGATCTGGCGGCGGCCCGCGACGTCGGCGACGATGAACGCCTCGGGGACCTGTTTCACTCCATGAAGTCGGCGGCCCAGCTGGTGGGGGCGGAGCGCCTGGGCCGGCTTGCGCAGGCACTCGACCGCACGGATCCTCCCTACCCGTCCGATCGGCTCGACGCCATCGCCGAGGCGGCCCGCGACACTCTGGCGGCGCTCGACGAGCATATTGAGGACGTTGACACGGGCTGACACCCCCTGCGGACACGCCGCTCCCCTTTCGTCTCCGGGCCTGTGCCGCCCGGCGCGGGTGCGAAGACCGGAACGCCGCAGCAGGAGGCCACGGAGGGGGCGGCCTACAGGAGCAAGGACAGTCGCTCGCGGAGCTCCTCCGGATTAAACGGTTTGTTGAGGTGATCCTGGGCGCCCAAGCGAAGTGAGGTGACGCGCTCATCGCTCCCGTCGCGGCCGGAGAGCACCATCACGGGAATCCCCTCCAGGTCCGCGTTCGACTGGAGTCGTTTCAGTAGAGCATGGCCGTCGGTGTCCGGAAGATCGAGATCGAGCACAATGGCGTCGGGGCGGTGTCGCCGCAGGCGCTCGAGGGCGGCCCCAGCCTTTCCGGCAACGGCCACGTCGTAGTCGGGCGCCAGCAGGTGCGATACAAAGGACTGCATGACTGGGTCGTCGTCTACGAAAAGCAGGGAGGCACTGGGAGGACTTGCAGGTGAGGACGAAGCGGCAAGCAGAAACATGGCGCAGAGATTGCCTATGGATGAAAAATATGCAGGGGGTGCGGGACCTTATCCCGCCTCGGCGTCCGGCGAAAACCAGTGGTCGAGCGAGCGGCCCAGCAGGGCATCGAGGCGCCGCAGGTCGTCGCCGTAGATCTCGTGGGTGATGCGGCGGCGCAGGTCGTCGGGAAGCGATTCCTTGTGTCCAAGGCGACGCCGAACCGTCGCCAGCAGGCGCTGGGCCGTCGGGGACTGGCGCAGGCGGTTCCACACTTCGGGCAGCGCCGCCGCGAGCGTCGTCTTGAGTCCCCCGTGCCGGCCCAGAAGCCACGCCAGGGCCGGATGCTGCAGCCGGTGCGAGCTGTTGCGCGGCGTCGTGTCGGGGCGGAAGGCGGGGTCGACGCCGAGGAAGCGGTAGAGCGCCGCCATCGTCTCCGCCGGCCGGCGGACGAGGTCCTCGAACAGAAACACCTTGATCTGCGAGCGCGGAAAGCGGTCGCGGTAGCGCTGCAGGTGGGCGCCGTAGAAGCCTTCGGGCACGAGGTCGGGGCGCCGCCACCAGATCGACGAGCGGTCGAGGGCGTCCCGGAAACGGTCGGACGGAGGGTAGCCCTCCGCCACCAGGTGCTGCCACCGCGAGAAGAGGCGCTCGGCCGGCTGGCGCAAAAACGCCACGAGGCGGACGTCCGTCCCCAAATGATGCGAAATGTTGGCGGGTGCGCGCCGGTCGTAGAGGTACATGGGCGAGGCCTCTCCCGTCACCGCCCCGTCGGGGGCCGCGTCGAAGAGGGCCTGGTAGTCGGTCCAGGTCGTGACGGCGTCCGGGTAGTGGTGCATGCGTTCCGGGTCGTCGGCATCAGGGGAGAGATCCTCCCCCTTCAGCGCGAAAAAGTTCGGCTCCTTCACCGGGCTCATGAACACCTCCGGGTGCTGGTCGAGGGCGCGCCAGACGGAGGTGGTGCCGGATTTGCCGGCGCCGATCACCAGGAACGAGGGGGTGGGGGACATGGACGGCATACGAGGGAAGGAGGCAGGGAGGATCAGCGGGCGGGCGTGTGCGGGGCGGACGAGGCAGATGCATCCGGGGCGGCGGCATCCAGGCGGGGCGCCAGCGACAGGTACGCGAGGCTGGCGTACACGAGGATGCCGGTGGGCAGCTGGCCGAGCACTTGATTTCCGTAGCTGGCCATGAGGATGCCCATGATGCCGGCGTGGAGCCCGATGAGGGCCTGGCGCAGCTCCGGATCACGGACGCGCCAGACGCGCACGGCGCCGTAGCCCATCAGCAATGCCCAGAGGGCGAGGTAGAGGCCGAGTCCGACCGTGCCGGTTTCGGCCCAGAGGCGGACGTACCAGCTGTCGGGCGGGAACTGGGCGAGCCACGTGTCCGGGCTGAAGCGCCGGCCCCAGCTGCCCACGCTCCCGATGCCGCCGCCGATTGCGTAGCGCACGGGGGCGGCCTTCATGTAGCGGGCCAGTCGCTCCTGGTTGCGCAGGCGCACCTGCATCGACGGCGTGTCGCTGCCGTTTCGGAGGGCCATCCGAAAGCGCTGGATCTGGTACACGCCGCTCCCAATCCAGGTGTACATGAAGAAGCCGTACGCCACCGCCATGGCCGCCACGCCCAGAAGGATGGCGCGCCAGTTTTTGCTGAGGACGAGGTAGGTGACCCCGCCGAGGAAGGGAACCGCGATGGCCCCGCGGGTGCCCGAAATGAAAAGCCCGATGACGCCACAGAGGGCCGTGAGGCCGTAGAACAGGCGCCGGCGCCACGTGAGCTCCCGTCCGAGGGTCATGATGCCGGCCACCACAGCGACGTGGCCCTGGGCAGCGCCGAATTGTCCGGCGTCGCTGAAGAACGAGAAGATCCGAAGCCGGCCAAAGAGGAGGTGTTGCACGGCGGCGCCGTCGCGCAGCCACTGCCACTCGAACGGATCGAGGCCGATAAACTTTTGCCGCAGTCCGTTGAGCGTGCCCAGGATCGAAAGAACAAACCAGATCGTGAGGAACCAGTCGAGATCGCGCCGCCGGTCGAGCAGGAGGAGGACCAGGGGAACGACGAGCGCGAAGTGAAGCCCCACCCCGCGCATGGCATAGGCCCAGCCGAGGCGGCTGGGCGCTTCGGGGTTGAAGAGCTGGAGCCCAACGTAGGCCATCCAAAGGAGAGCGGCCCACGTTGCCGGGCGGTTGGCCTTGTGCCAGTCGAGGCGGTCGGCCGCGGGCACCACGAGCCCGATCCACGTGAGCACGAGGAGGGAATCGACCGTGAGGCCCATAGGAACGGGGACGTAGCGCTTGAGGCCCAGCCCGAGAATGGCCAGGAGGAGGGTGGCCCAGAAGCCGAGTCGGGGCCGCTGCAGGAGGAGGGCCGCCACGGCGCCCCCGCCCACGAGGGCCACCAGCAGTACCGGGCCCAGTAGGCCCAGCCGTGCGCATACGCCTCCCAACCCGATTGCCGCACCGCCGACGAGGGCGAGTTGGAGACTCGTCGTCCAGCCGGGGGAGGACGATCCAATGGGGGAGGAAAGAGAGCGCATCTGCACACGTAGAAAAAAGAGACTAGCGAGACGGAGCGGTTCGCGATGTTCGCGTTCTCCGGTGCCGTCACCGGCTCTGTGCCGTTACTGTAGGCCGGAGGCGGTTCAGGTCGGTCCCAATCAGTCGTTCGAGCTGATCATAGGCCTTCTCGTATCTCAGGCGGGCTTTTCGAAAGCGGGCCTCGGCTTTTGCCGTCACCTCCGTCACGCGCGAGAGCTTGTCCACCGACAGCGTCCCCTGTCGAAACGACGCTTCCGCCATCTGGAGCTGGGCCTGGGTCGACGTGTAGCCGCGACTCTGGACCACTGTCAGTTCGCGGGCCTGCTTCGCGGCGTAGTACTGTTCAATCACCTGCTTGCGCACCGACTCGGCCAGCACTCGGCGCTGCCGCTTCGCCGCTTCGAGGCGCTCCCGAAACACGCCCACCGAGGCGTCGCGCCCCAGCAGGTCGAACAGCGACACCCGAATGCCCACCTCAAGGCGCTGCCCAATCTCCACGGCGTCCACGACGCTGTTGCCGAAGGAGCCGTACGATGAGCTTGCACCGACGGTCACCCCCTCCATCCAGCGCTTCTCGGTCCGCTCTACCTCGTGCCGGCTCCGTGCGACGATGGCCTCCTGCACGGCCAGCTTGGGGGCGTTCTCCCGGGCGTGCTCGACGACGACGGACAGGGGCGGGAGGGGCGCCGGCGCGGACGCGGTGTCCGTCGAGGCGTCGGCGCCGAGCGGTGCGGCGAGCGAATCGGATTCGGACGCGAGCGCGGGGGACGAGGCCGGGATGGACTGGGCCGGGGCGGGGGCCGCAAAGAGCAGCGCGAGGCCGGCGCACAGGGCCGCGGACCGGGAGAAGAGGGGAAGCAGGGCCGTCATGAGGGAGGGGTGGGCCAGTCGTGCAGGAACCAATGGACCCTACAGGCTAGCAGGAAGCCGGCACAGGTGCCCGGTCCCTTCGACGAAGCTCCCCACCCATTCGCTGAACGGAAAAGGCGGTCGCCAGCGATCGACGAACGCCCCCATGCGATCGACGAACCGGAGTGTCTAACCGCGAAGCGCGGCGGCAGGGGGCCGGCGCTTCGGCATCTACGGACAGCAGCGCATTCGCCATCCGCGTCTTCCATACCGACCCGGCGACGCCCTACCGGCCGCCCGACACGATCTGAGTGGGGGAGACCTTCCAGCCCGCGGTTCCAGGACGGGCACAGCAGCAGGGCCCCGGGCTCCCGCCGCTCGGGGCCGCCGTACACGCGGCCCTGACGCGTTCGTCGATCGTGGAGGCGGTTCCGTCGGGTCCCGAACGAGCTGATCCCGCTTTGTCGAGACGGAGACGGGATTCGTCGAACGGTTCTGCGGGCCCAGTGCCCAGTCGATAGGCTGTATCGTGGTAAGGCTCCCCGCACTCCGCCTTGCCCGAACGGCCACAGTGGCTCGCAGCGGGACGCAACGTCCCCTTGGCCCGCACCCTCAATTTGTTATCATCACTGATCGCATGTCCTACCTCCGTCGTCCCCGCGACACCGACTCCTTCCAAACTGCCGCCTGGCGCGACCCGCGCGGCCGATGGGCGAAGCGAGCGATGGACCTCGTGATCGCCACCTTGGCCCTCATCGCGTTGGCGCCCGTCTTCGCGGTTGTGGCCCTCCTCATCCGGCTCGATTCGGAAGGTCCTATCTTTTACGTCTCCGAGCGGGTGGGACAGCACTACCGCACCTTCCCGCTGTTCAAGTTCCGCACCATGTACGTCGACGCCGACGAGCGCCTCGACGACCTACAGCACCTGAATCAGTACCGGAACGATGACGCAAAGGAGGACGCGACAACCTCCCATCGCCCCTTATCGTGGGCCCGGTACCGCCGGGCGGCGCAGGACACGTCCTTGCTCGTGCAGGACGACGCGATGATTCCGGAAGAGGTGCACCGTCGTCGCGCCGCGATTGAGGAGGAAAGCGTGTTTGTAAAGCTCGAGCGCGACCCCCGCATCACCCGCGTGGGGCGCGTTCTCCGCAACACGAGCCTCGACGAACTGCCGCAGCTCCTCAACGTCTTGCGAGGCGACCTTTCCGTGGTCGGAAACCGCCCGCTCCCTCCCTACGAGGCCGAGCAGCTCACCCGTGACGGCGACGTGGAGCGCTTCCTGGCCCCCGCCGGCATGACGGGCCTCTGGCAGGTCACCAAGCGTGGCACCGGCGACGTCACGCCCGAAGAGCGCGTGGCCCTGGATGTGGAGTACGCCCGCACCTGCAGCCTCTGGCAGGACCTCCGCATTCTCGCCCGCACTGCGTCGGCCCTCCTCCAACAGGAGGACGTGTAACCTGCGCCGTCCCATTCATCCTACCACAGCTCCATGACCCTTCTCGACGTTGTTCGCTTGCTGGCGCGACGCGCCTGGGTGCTCGTGGCCGTCCCGATTCTGATGGGCGCGACGGTTTTTATTCTCACGCAGGGGCAGCCCCAGACCTACAGCGCCCATACCACGCTCTACACGGGACTGGTGTCGGGGTATGAGGGCGACAACAGCGACGGCGTGGACTACCACGCGGTCAAGAGCGCTTTCGACAACCTCATCGGCACCGTTGAGGCACGGTCCACCCTCAAGACGGTGGCGCTCCGCATGCTTGCGCGGCGCGTGGCGGCGCCCGACTCGGCGGCGGCCCCGTTGCGCCCCAGCACCCGCAAGCAACTGCGCGACGTCCTGCCCGATTCACTGCGTCGGTCCCTCGCCTCACTGACGGCCCCCCGGGCCGAGCAGTCGCTGCACGCGGCCCTCGGGTCCCACCCTTCCCTCCAGGAGGCGATTTTCTCGGGCACCACGCCCTTTAGCATTCCGCACCTCCGTGACAACCTCAACGTGCAGCGTGTGGGCAACTCGGACCTGTTGGAGATGCGCTACACGGGGCCGGATCCGGCCCTCTGCCAGCAGACCCTCCAGCTGCTGGTCGACGAGGTGAAGGCCCGCCGCCAGCGTCGCCAGCGGCAGCAGATGGGAGACGTGGTTTCCTTCTTTGCCGTCCAGGCCGACTCGGCGCGTCGGCAGCTCAGCGACCGGGTGGACCAGCTGCGCGAGTTTGGGGTGCGCAACGAGATCATCAACTACCAGGAGCAGACGAAGGCCATCGCCCAGGCCCGCCAGCGCGTGGCGCGGGACCTGCAGGAGGCCCGCACCCAACTGCGGGCGGCCCGCTCGGCCCGCGACAGCCTGGAGA
The DNA here is from genome assembly GCA_002894685.1 of Salinivenus lutea. Classification (GTDB taxonomy): domain Bacteria; phylum Bacteroidota; class Rhodothermia; order Rhodothermales; family Salinibacteraceae; genus Salinibacter; species Salinibacter luteus. The sequence continues at coordinate 50,032 of NCRC01000022.1, read as the reverse complement.
CCCGCATGGACGGCAGGCTGGACCGTCTGCGCAGCAACGAGAGTGTGCTGCGCCTGCGCCGCCGTCTCTCGGAGCTGAGTGCCAAGAAGGCCCTGCAGGTAGAGGAGGAGGCACCGACGCGCGCGTCCCTGACTGCCCGCATCGACACGCTCCGCACCCGCCTCTCCGACGAGATGCGCCGCCTGTACCGCCGCAGCCACAGCCGCAGCGGCCTGTCGGGCGAGCGCATCTTGGAGCCGTGGCTGCAGCGCGTCCTCGCCGCGACCGAAGCAAATGCTCGCGTGGGCACGCTGGAGGATCGCCTGGCGTCCTTTCAGGAGCAGTACCGTACGCTCGCCCCCCTCGGCTCCCAACTGAGCGGCATTCGGCGGGGGGTCGACATTGCCGAAAACCAGTACCTGGAGCTGCTGCACAGTCTGAACCAGGCCCGAATGAAGCGCAAGATGGAGACGCAGAGCGCGCTGCAGGTGGTGGATCCACCCATCGTGCCCACGGAGCCGGCCCCCACCAACCGGTTGGTCCTGGTGGCGGGCGCGGGCGCGTCGGGGTTCATCCTGGCCCTCGGGGTTGTCGTCGCCCTCTTCTTGCTCGATGGCACGCTGCGCACGCCGCGCCGCGCCGAGGAGAAGACCGGCCTGTCGCTCGCCGGCGCCTACCCCGTGCACCCGGCGGCGCCGGGCGCGGACGCCGACCTGTTGGCCCGGGTGGAATCCATTCTCGATGCCCAGTTGCTGCGCTCCTTGCAGACGCAGGACCCCTCGATGGGACGGGGAGACGCGGCGCCGGACGTGCTGCTCGTGACAAGCACGCGCCGGACGGAGGGCAAAACCGTTGTGGCCCGGCGCCTCTGTGCGGAGCTGGTGGGGGAGGCGCACCGGGTGCTGCACCTATCGCCGCACGGCGAGGCGGAGGCGCCGGCAGGCGTAGACGTTGGGGCGTATGATCCCGACCGGCCCACGTTCGCCCTCACCGAGCGCGTGGAGGCGGTCCGTCGCCAAAACGAGCACGACCTTGTGGTGATCGAGATCCCCGCCCTGGTCGAGCGGGCCCTGCCGGTGGGCCTCGCCCAGCACGCCGACGCCACCCTACTGGTCGTGCGGGCGGACCGGCGCTGGAGCCGCGCCGACACCCACGCCCTTCAGGCCCTCCAGGCCCCCCTCGAGCACAAGCCGCTCCTCGTGCTCAACGGCACCTCCCTCGACGCCCTCGATGACCTCGTGGGACAGGTGCCGCGGGTGCGCTCTCCGCTCCAGCGTCGTCTCCGGCGCTGGCTCCAGTTCGAGTTTCGCGCTTCTCTCCCCTTTTCCTCCTAAGCATCCGTCCGCCCCTCCCATGGCTGAGTCGCCCCGCTCCTCCGTTTCTTCCTGCAACGCCCCGTCCCTGCTCGTGCTGGCCACGCCCGACTGGTCGGGCGACTACATGAAGTCGACCGTGGCCCTCACGCGCGAGCTAGCCGCCTCCTACCGCGTCCTTTACGTGGAGCACCCGCCCACCTACACCTCCCTCGGGCGTGAGGCCCTGGCGGGGGCGCTGGCCGACGGGGTCCGTGCCTTAGGGCGCCGGAGGGCCCGGGTCCGCCGTGTCGATACCGCGACGGGACGCAACCCGATCCACGTGCTCACGCCCCCGCCGGCCTGGCCCATGAACCGGCTGCCGGCCGCCCTTTACGACCGGGTGCTGGCCCGCAACGCGCAGCGGGTCCGGCGCGCCGTGCAGCCCTGGCTCGACAAGCTGTCGATGACCTCGCCCGTGGTGCTCAACGCGCTCAACCCGCACTACGGCCTGGCCCTCGCCGGCGCGTTTGATGAGCAAAGCCGCGTCTACTACTGCTTCGACGAGCTCCGGGCGCGGGACTGGAACGGGCGGCATGGGGGGCGCCTGGAGGACCGCTACGTGCAGCGGGTGGACGCTGTCATCAGCTCCTCGCCCGGCCTCCACGAACGGCTCTCGGCGCAGCACGACGCTGCCTACCTGGTGCCCAACGGCGTGAACTTTTCGCTCTTCAACCGGGCGGCCGATCCCGCCCCCGCGCCTGCAGACCCGGTGCCCTGCATCGGCTATGTGGGAAGCCTCGGGGACCGCATCGATGTGGATCTGGTCACGCGCCTCATCGAGATGCACCCCGAGTGGCAGTTCCGCTTCGTGGGGCGCATCACAGCCTCGCCCGTGCGGCGGCTGGACCGGTACGACCACGTCACGCTTACCGGCCCGACGTCGCCGGAGGCCCTGCCCGACGAGATGCGACGGATGGATGTTGGGCTGATCCCCTTCGTCCGCACCGACTTCACGCGGAGCATCTATCCGCTGAAGGCCAACGAGTATCTGGCCGCCGGCCTGCCGGTGGTTACCACCGCGTTTGCCGACCTGAGCGACCTGCAGGGCGTGCTCTCCATCGCCCGGACGGAGAGCCAGTTCATCGAGGCGGTGGAGGCGGCGGTGCGGGAGGGGGGGAACGACGAGCGGCGGCGGCAGCGCATCGAGGTTGCCTCGGCCAACCGGTGGCGGCACCGGGCCGCCGACGTCCGCACGGTGCTGGACCGGACCCGGACGGCGGTGCCGTCGGCGTAAGTGCGTCTCTTTGCATCCATCCCTCAGCAGTCTCAAGCAATTCCTTTTGCAATGGAGTCATCTTGAGCGGAGCGAAGCGGAGTCGAAAGATCTCTCTGAACGCGGCGGAAACGCTGGAATCGAAGAGATTCACTCTGAACGCACTTCTTCGCTACGCTCAGGGCGCCTCGCTCGCCTGGAGGCTCTCTCAGAACGACGAGTCCTTCATGATCCACAACAGACCTCTTGAACGTGCACCATGTCTGATTTCCGCCGCTGGGCACAACGCGCCTGGGCGGCCCTGCTCAATCGTCACGTCCTGTCGCTGACCGGCCGGGGCGCCACCGCCGCGTTTCGGGTGGTGACGTTCATGCTCCTGGCCCGCCTCCTTGGGGTGGAGGGACTGGGGGCGTGGATCCTGTACCTGACGACGGCCTCGTTCCTGCACATGTGCCGGCGCGGCCTCGTGAAAACGGGGCTGGTGCGGTACGTCGCCGGGCGCGCGGACGCGGTGCGCCGTTCCATCGTGGGGGCCGGGTGGGTGTTGGCCGCCGCCCTTACGACCCTCGCCAGCGGGGCGGTTGCTCTCTGGGGAGCGGTCCTGCCGGTGCCCGACGGCTTCGGTCTCTTCGTGCGGTGGTATCCGTGGCTGGCCTGGGCGGTGCTGCCGGTGCACATGAGCACCTGGCTCGCCGAGGCCGACGACCGCTTCGACCGGGTGCTCTGGATGGATCTCATGCAAGGGGCGGGCCTGCCGCTTGTCCTCGTGGGACTGCTGGGGGCTCCCTTCGTGTTTGCACTCCCCGCCGTGCCCGTCACGCCCGACCTCGCCGCCGGCCTCCACGTTGGGCTCACAGGCATCGCTTCCATTGCGGCGCTGGGGGCCGGGTGGGGGCACCTTGCGGCCCTGCCCCACGCCACTGTCTCCGCCCTGCGCCGCCTCTTCGCCTTTGGGCGCTACAGCGTGGGGACCCTGATTGGAACCCACCTGCTCACCAGTTCGGACACCTACCTGCTGGGGGCGCTGGCCGGGCCCGCGGCGGTGGGCCTCTACGGCGTGGCGCAGAAGGCAGTGCGCCTCGTGCAGGTGCCCCTGCGCGCCCTCTCGGCCACCGCCTACCCGGCCCTCGCCCAGCGCAGCCGGGGGAACGGAACGGCCGCCCTCTCGCGCTACGCCCACCGCTGGGTGCTGCTGGTGACGGCCGGACTGCTGCCGGTGCTGGTCGTGCTCGCCGTGTGGGCGCCCACCTGGACCCGCCTCCTAGGGGGAGAGGGCTACGCCGGGGCCGCCCCGGTCCTACAGTGGTTTGCCCTCTACCTGGCCCTGGCCCCCCTCGATCGCATGGTGGGCCTGCTCTTTGACAGTATCGAAAAGCCACACCTGAACCTGGTGAAGGTGGGCGTCATGCTGGTCGTCAACGTGGCGGGCGACGTGCTGGTCTACACGCTGACTGGGTCGGTGGCGGCCGTGGCCGCCGTCACGACCCTCACGCTCACGGCGGGCGTCGTCGTGGGACTCGCGTTGCTCCCGGCGGAGGCGACCCTGTGTGCACAGGGATTTCGGCGGGCCGCGATGCGGTTGGGGGTACGGCTCCGGTCCGTCCTAGACACGCGCGGCGACCCGCCGCACCGAACGCCGCGCCACGGAAAAGAACGAGAGGCACCAGCGAATTCGTCGATGCATATTGGGGACTCGTCGAAACGCGCTCGCAGCATCGACTCGTAGACCGGGTTCGTCGAAAAGAGCGGCGCGTCCCCCTGCCCCTTCATATCCTGCAGGAAGAAGACAGGCGAGAGGGCGAACCCGTCGGCTCACGACAGGCCCAACGCCTGCCCGGAGCGATCTAAACGAGATCTATTCCGCTGCCCGATGGGGTAGACATTCGAAGCTCACACTACACCAAGACACGTCATGCTCCCCCCGCTGGTCTCCGTCATCACGATCAACTACAACGAAGTGGAAATGACCGCGCGGTGTCTGGAGCGGCTCCAAGCGCTGACGTACCCGAACGTGGAAGTCTTCGCGGTCGACAATGCTTCGGCGGAGGGGCAGGCCGCAGCGCTGGCGGAGCGGTTTCCGGAGGTGACGGTGATCGCGAACGACACCAACGACGGCTTTGCGGGGGGGAACAACGTGGCCCTTCGCCAGGCCCGAGGGCGGTACATCCTCCTGCTCAACAACGACGCGCTCCCGGAGCCGGGCCTGCTGGAGCGGCTCGTGGCGACGATGGAGGCGCGCCCGGCGGTGGGCATTGCCAGCCCGAAGATTGTGTTTGCGGACGGGGAAGGGGACGGCGAGCCGGCGCGCATCCAGTACGCCGGGTCGGCCCCCATCAACCCGTACACGGGGCGCTCGCACACCGTCGGGTACGGGGCGCCGGACGACGGGCGCTTCGACGAGTCCGGGCGCACGCATCTGGCCCACGGGGCCGCCATGATGATCCGGCGCTCGGTGTTTGAGGACGTCGGCCTGCTCTGCGAAGAGTACTTCCTCTACTACGAGGAGCACGACTTCACCGAACGGGCCAAGCGCGCCGGGCACGCCGTCTACTACGAGGCGCGCGCCACCGTACGCCACGAGGCCTCCGCCTCCGTCGGGCGCCACTCGCCGCTCAAGGCCTACTACATGACGCGCAACCGGCTGCTTTACCTGCGCCGCAACGTGGGCGGCGTGGCTTTTGTGCTGAGCGCCCTCCTCTTCTGGCTCGTGGCCGTGCCCCGTCGGCTCGCCCGACACGCGGCCCGGCGCGACTGGGCCTGCCTACAGGCCGTGGCCCAAGGGGCCGCCTGCCACCTCTCGTCGTCCAGACACGCCCCCCGCAGGCCGGCGCCGCCTGTGCCCGAGCCCTCCAACGCGTCCGCTCGTGCCTCCTCCTAATTTCGCATACCGGCCCGTCCGGCCCAGCCCTCTTGACCAACGACCGCTCTATGACTCCCCCCTCGCTCCTCGCGCAGACGGCCGCCGTTGCCACCGGCCTTCTGCTCCTTCTCCTACTCACCGGATGCGGAAGCGACACCGTCGTCGCATCCTCGCCTTCACCGCCCCTTCCGGAGCGGCCCGCGCCCTCTGCCCCGCCCACGGCCGACCATCGGCTGCCCCTCGACGTCACCTACGTCGACAGTGCCGCCTACGACGTACAGCCAGGAGAGGTCGTGTGCCTGGAGCCGGGAACGCGTCCGTACCTGGTGCTCACGGGCATCCAAGGGCGCTCCGACGCCCCCATCACCCTCACCAACTGTGCCGGTGGGACCGCCCGTCTGAGTGGCGATCGCTTTGGCCTCGTGCTGCGCCACAGCAAACACCTCCGCATCGTGGGCAGCGCCTCGCCCGAGGATTGGGCCGGCCTCGTTATGGATGGCGGGGGGCAGGCCAAGGTGGGCGTCTCGGTCGACCAGCGCAGCACCGACATCGAATTGGCCTTCCTGGAAATCAAAAACACCACCTTCGCCGGCATTTTGGCGAAGACCGAAGATGCCAACGCAGGCGTCCCCCCGGAGGAGCGCTTCGTGCTGCAAAACCTCCATATCCACGATACCTACATCCACCACACCGGGGGGGAAGGGATGTATCTCGGGTCCTCAAACGTGGGGCCGGCGCAGCACGAACTCGCAGGGCTGCACGTCCACGACAACGTGGTGGTGCAGGCCGGGTGGGACGGCATCCAGGTGAGCAATGCCACCGATGACGCCGCAGTACACCACAACGTCATCCATCAGAGTGGCACGAAGGGCCAGACCTACCACGGCAATGGCCTCCAAATTGGCGGCAACACCGCCGGGACGTATCACCACAACCTCATCGTCGACAGTCACACCTGGGGCGTGGCTGTCTTCGGCAAGGGGCGCATCGACATCACCGACACATTTATCAGTGGCAGCCAGGGGGTCTTCATCGACGATCGGAAGGAAGTCCTTCCGGATGCCCCCATTCGTCTACAGGACAATTCGTTTCGGAAGGTCTCGGGCACGGTCGTGGAGGTGCTCGATGCGCTGAACCCGATTTCGGTGACGGACAACCGCCTGGACGGCGACAATGACTGGCTCGATACGGGCGATGGGGCGGGCACCAATGTATCGCTTGCCGGCAACACACGGGCTGCCCTCGACTCTCTGCGCTTCCCGGGGCAGGAGAACGAAAATTTCTGCCTGCCGCCCCCCTCGCCGTACGCCAACCTGGGCCTCTCCAACTGCCAGTAGCCCGCCCCACTCATTCCTTGCCGCCCATGACATCTTCGCCCATGAGGTCCTCGCTTGCCAAGACCCTAAACGCCTACTACGCGGGCTATGCCTACGAGGCTGCTCAGTACGTCCGCCCGACGGCCCGGTCCGCGCCGCCCGAAACCCGCTTTGTCCTCTTCGCTCGCGGGCGCTCCGGCACCACGTTGCTGCTCTCGATGCTGAATGCACACCCTGCGGTCGAGGCCGACGGCGAGATTCTACGCCGCCGGGCCCTGCGCCCGCTGGGGCTGGTAGCACGGTGCGAGGCGCAGACCCAGACTCCGGTCTACGGCTTCAAGCTGCTCTCCTACCAGCTGCGGAGCCTGCAGACCCACCTGCCGGACCGGCGGGCGTTCCTGGAGGCGCTGGTGGAGCGGGGCTACCGGGTCCTGTACCTGCGCCGGGGGAATCTGCTGCGGCACGCCCTCTCCGGCCTCTACGCCGAGCATCGCCGCCGCTGGCACCAAACCGAGGCGGACGCCGCGGATCGCCCTGCCATCCAGGTACGTCGCGACGACCTCTTCCGGTGGCTGGACGGCAGCGCGCAGCTTCGGCGCTTCGAACGCGAGGTGCTGGACGGCCTGCCCCACCTGTCGCTCACCTACGAAGAGCACCTGGAAGACCCGGCCCGGCACGCCGACACGCTTCGCCGCGTGACCGACCGGCTCGACCTCGACCCCATCGCCCCCGACACCTCGCTGCGCAAGACCACCCCGCGACGGCTGTCGGACCTGGCCACCAATGCGGACGACGTGCGCCGCTGGGTGGCGGCGTCACCGTACGCTCGTTTCCTGTCCGACGTGCCCGCGTAGCACGGCCCCTCTCTCCACTGTCCCCTTTTCGGTTGTCCGCCATGCTCTGGACCCTCCTCAATGCACTGCTCTTCCTCGGTGCCGGCAGCGCCGTGGCCTACCTCGTCCTTTTTGCCACCGCCGCGCGCTGGGGCGCTCGTCCGGATGTGCCGCCTCGGCCCGCCTCCTGGCCGCGCCTGGCGGTCTACATTCCGGCCTACAGGGAAGACGCCGTCATTGTCGAGACGGCTCGCCGCGCCGCCGATCACGACTATCCCGGCGCCTTCGACGTCTTTGTCATCGCCGATACGCTTCGACCCGACACGATGGCAACCCTGGACGCACTGCCCGTCACGGTCGTGCCCCTCGACGTGGAGGAGAGCACGAAGGTGAAGGGGCTTCGCCACGGGATCGACGCCACGCCCGAGGCAGCCTACGACGCGGCCGTAGTGCTCGATGCAGACAACGTCATGGCGCCGGGCTTCCTCGAAGAGGGGGTCCGTCCGCTGGCCGGCGGGGCGCGTGTGGTGCAGGGGCGGCGTGTGTCTAAGAACCACGACACGGCGCTCGCCCGCCTCGATGGGGTGAGTGAGGCGATTAACAACGAGATCTTCCGCCGAGGCCACCGCGCGCTCGGCCTCTCGGCGGCGTTGATTGGGTCGGGCATGGCCCTGGAGATGGATCTATTTCGGCGCTCCATGGCGGCCATCGACACGCCCGACGGCTTCGACAAAGACCTCGAGTTGCGACTGCTGCGGGCGGGAATCCGCATCGAGTATGCGCCCGACGCGGTGGTGTACGACGAGAAGGTACGCGCCGACGCGGTCTTTGTGGAACAGCGGCGACGCTGGATCGGGGCGCAGGCTCAGTACCTCCGGCAGCACCTCGCGGAAGGCCTCCGAGTCCTCGTTCAGGGCGGGCCGCTTGACTACGTCGATAAGGTGGCGCAGATGTTGCTGCCGCCGCGCGCGCTTCTGCTGGCGATGCTTCCCGCCCTGGCGGTCGCCAACGCAGCGGCCGGCAGCGTCGGCTGGGCCGGGGCCTGGGCGGGGCTCGCGGCGCTTCTGGCCGCGGGCCTGGTCGCGGCCATCCCCGCCGACCGCGACGACCTGTCGGTGTTATCGCTTCTCCACGCGCTGCCCCGCGCGGTGTGGTTGGGGCTGCGTGCCTTTCTCCGCAGCCGGGAAGGACTCACGCCCAACACCACCACGCCCCATCAGGCGTCGGAGGTGTCGGCCCCCTCGTCCTGAGCCTCTGCGCGAGCCGCCCGCCCCGTTCTCGATCTTCCGTCCCCAACGCTCCTCCGTCCCATGCGCATCGGCATCGAAGCCCAGCGCCTCTTCCGAGCCAACAAGCACGGCATGGACGTCGTGGCCCTCGAAACCATCCGCCACCTCGTCGACGCGGCGCCGGAGCACACGTTCGTCGTGTTCGTGCGCCCCGGCCCGGACCCCTGCCTGGCGCCGCATCCGAACCTGGAGGTGCATCGGGTGGACGGCTGGTCGTATCCGACGTGGGAGCAGCATGCCCTGCCGCGGGCCGCGCACCGGGCGAACGTCGACCTGCTGCACTGCACCAACAACACGGCTCCGCTCCGCCTGGAGGTGCCGCTCCTGCTGACGCTCCACGACGTCATCTTCCTCGAGGGCACGGCCCTGTGGCCGCAGGGCGGGTCCTGGTACCAGCGCCTCGGCACCGTCTACCGGCGCTGGGTGGTGCCGCCGGCAGTTCGCCGTGCCGATACGGTCGTGACGGTCTCCGACCACGAGCGCGGCCGCATCGCCGACCGCCTTCCGGGCCTGGACGACCGCCTCGCCGTGGTGCCCAACGCCGTGTCCGACCGCTTCGGCCCCGTCACCGATGCGAGCGCGCTTCGGGCGGTGCGGCGTCGCTACACCCTGCCGGACGAGTTCCTCCTCTTTTTTGGGAATACAGACCCGAAGAAGAACATGCGCCGCGTCGTGGCGGCCTACGCGCAGTACGCCGTCACGGCCGAGGCGCCGCGCCCCCTCGTGGTGGCCGACTACGACCGCGACCGGCTCCGCGACCACCTTCGCGCCCTCGGCCACCCGGACCTGATCGATCGGATTCGGCTGCCCGGCTACATCGCCCACGACGACCTGCCGGCGGTCTACAGCCAGGCCACCGCCTTTCTCTACCCGTCCCTCCGGGAGAGCTTCGGCCTGCCCATCCTGGAGGCGATGGCGTGCGGGACCCCCGTCGTGACGGCCAATGCCGCCGCGATGCCCGAAGTGGCCGGCAATGCGGCCCTCCAGGTCGACCCGCAAGATCCCGACGCCATTGCACAAGCCATCCGAACGGTGGCCGAGACGCCGGCTCGGCGGCGCGACCTTGTAAAGCGGGGCCAAAAGCGAGCCCGAACCTTTTCGTGGACCCGGACCGCCAGTGAGCTGCTTCCGCTCTACGAAAAAGTGGCCCGGTCTCCCTCCGCTTCGGGGCCGGCACAGACGGCAGCGGTTTCCTAACGACAGGATTGCCCCATCCGAAGACTCTCCTTCACTCCCGCAGAGAACTCCCTCCCCGTCTCATGGTGCTCGCCCTTCTTCCCGGCTTTCTCTGGACCGGCCTCGCCGTGGTCGTTTACACCTACGTCGGCTATGCACCGCTCGTGTGGGGCCTCTCGCGCCTGCGGCAGTGGTGGCGCCCGCGGCCCGACCGCGCTGTGCCTCCGGAGGCCGACCTGCCGGCCGTCACGCTGCTGGTCGCGGCTTACAACGAGGCCGACGTTATCGATGAGAAGTTCGGAAACACCCGGGCGCTCAACTACCCCCGCGAGAAGCTCACCGTGCTGTTTGTGACCGACGGCTCGACGGACGCGACGCCCGATCGCCTGCGGGCGGCGCCGGGCGTGCAGTGCCTGCACCGCGACGAGCGGGCCGGCAAGATGGCGGCCCTGCACCGGGGCATGGAGCACGTGGAGACGCCCCTCGTCGTGTTCTCCGATGCCAATGCCCTGCTCAACGCCGACGCGCTCCGCAACCTTGTGCGCCACTACCAGGACCCCTCCGTGGGGGCTGTGGCCGGGGAAAAGCGGGTGCGGGCCGCCGGGACCGACGACGCGTCGGGCGCGAGTGAAGGGCTCTACTGGCGGTACGAATCGGCCCTCCGGCGCTGGGACGACGCGCTCCACTCGGTCGTCGGGGCGGCCGGGGAGCTGTTTTCGGTCCGCACGGTTCTCTTCGAGCCCATCCCCGAGGATACGATTCTGGACGACTTTGTGCTCACGCTGCGGGTGGCGGCTCGGGGCTACCGGGTGGCGTACGCCCCCGACGCCTACGCCACGGAGGGGCCGTCCGCGTCCCTGGCCGACGAGATACAACGCAAGGTGCGCATCGTGGCGGGCGGATTTCAGGCCCTGGGTCGCCTGCGCGAGCTGTGTAACCCGGTCCGGCACGGCACGCTTACCTTTCAGTTCGTGTCGCACCGCGTGCTGCGATGGACCCTGGCACCGGCCCTGCTGCCGGTGCTACTGGTCGTCAACGGGGGGCTGGTGGGGATGGGGGGAGGAACGGCCGCCACGCTGCTGCTGGCGGGGCAGGGCGCCTTCTACGGACTCGCCGCGTACGGGGCCCTTACGCACGACGCCCCCCGCGGCCCGACGGCCCTCTACGCTCCCTTCTATTTCTGCGTGATGAACATCGCCGTCTACCGCGGCTTTCTCCGCTATCTCCGTGACCAGCAGGACGTCGCCTGGGCGCCTGTGCAGCGGGCCGCCGCGAACCTGTCCGGCTCCGCGTAGGAGGGGCACACGGCGTCCGTCGCCCCCGAAACTCCAACGGGCTCCTTATGTACCGATATAACAGTGTGTCAACACAAAATTTATTTCGGTCTTTGGGCCTCCCCGTCCGGGGCGACCGGGCCCTTCCTATCAGCGCCGCGTTTCCCATGCCGCCTCCCCTTCGTTGCCTTATCGCCGACGACGACCCCTCCTCACAAGACGTCCTCTCCAAGTACGTTGACCGCCACGCTGACCTCGACGCGCTCGGGGCATGCGAGGACGGCATCGAGGCGGCCAACATTCTCCGGAAGAAGGAGGTCGACCTGATTCTGCTGGACGTGGAGATGCCGGAGATGTCGGGGCTTGAACTCGTGGAAAGCCTGTCCGACCCGCCGGCCATCGTGATGGTGACGGGCCACGAGGAGTACGCCGTCGAGGCCTTTGAGGTGGACGTGGTTGACTATCTGGTGAAGCCGGTGCGGTACGCTCGTTTTCTCATGGCCATCGAGCGGGTGTCCGAACGGCTGGACCCCGACGGGGCGTCCCACGACGAGCCCGCGCCGCCGGCTGTTGAAGAGACGGCCGCGGAGGAGAAGACGGAGTCGCCGCATCTCGCCGATACGTCCGCGGAGAACGTCTTCTTGAAAGATGGGCGTCGTCTCATCCGAGTGTCCCTCGAAGACATTCAGTGGATCAAGGCACAGGGCGACTACATGCTCGTGCAGGCCGAATCGGATCGGTACATGATCAACAGCACCATGAAGGAGCTGGAAGACAAGCTGCCGTCGAACCAATTTGTCCGCGTTCACCGGTCGCACATCGTGCGCATCGATCAGGTCAAGGACATTGAGGACACGACCCTCATCATCGACGGGAAGATGCTGCCCATCGGTCCGTCTTATCAGGACGACCTGATTGAGCACATCCAGATGCTTTGAGGGGTGGGGGTTGCGTAGTGCGTAGTGCGTATTGCGTAATGCTTATTGCGTAGTGCGTATTGCGTAGTGCGTGGGCTGAGAAACAGAGCAAATACGCAACACGACATACGCAACACGAAATACGGAATATCCCTCCGCGGAATCGAGCGGTTCTCGGTGGTCGGCCGTCCGTGGTCCGCCGTCATTGAGGCAATACTCTTGTCCCCCGCAACCCACGGGAGAGACAAATTGATAGGGGAAACGTGAAGGGCGAGGAGGGTCGTACGGAGCAACGTGTCCGTTACGCTTCACGCCTCACGCATCACCCCTCACTCCTCCCGCACGTTGACGACGCTTCTACGTATTGGAAACCAGCTTTGACGAGATGAGGAACGACGCCCCCAGTGCTGCCACCCGCACCCGGAAAGGCATTCTCCTCGCCGGTGGGGCGGGCACGCGACTGCGTCCGGCCACCCGGGCGGTGAGCAAGCAGCTGCTGCCGGTCTACGACAAGCCGATGGTGTACTACCCGCTCTCCACCCTCATGCTGGCGGGCATCCGGGAGGTGCTCGTGATCTCGACCCCTCGGGACCTGCCCCGCTTTGAGGACCTCCTGGGCGACGGCCACCAGTGGGGCCTGTCCCTCCGCTACGCCGAGCAGTCGGAGCCGAAGGGCATCGCGCAGGCCCTCACCATCGGGGCGGACTTTATCGACGGGGACGACGTGTGCCTCATCCTCGGCGACAACATTTTCTACGGGCAGGGGCTCTCCGCACAGCTTCAGCGGGCGGCGGCCCGGGAGGACGGAGGAACGGTCTTTGCCTACTACGTAAACGATCCCGAGCGCTACGGCGTGGTCGACGTGGACGACGAGGGCCGGGCGCGCTCCATTGAGGAAAAACCCGACGATCCGGCCTCGAACTACGCCGTCACAGGGCTCTACTTCTACGACGCGGACGTGGTCGACATTGCGGCGGGGCTGGAGCCGTCGGATCGGGGCGAACTGGAAATCACGGACGTGAACCGCCAGTATTTACGGCAGGGACGCCTGCGGGTGGAGACGCTGGGGCGCGGCATGGCGTGGCTCGACACCGGCACGCACGGCTCGCTCCTGCAGGCGGCCAACTTCGTGCAGACGATCGAGGAGCGCCAGGGCCTCAAGATCAGCTGTCCGGAGGAGATTGCCTGGCGGCAGGGCTGGATTGGGGATGAGGACGTGGTGCGAATGGGGCGGGAGATGGACAATAATGACTATGGCCGGTATCTTCTGAACCTCGTGCGACGAACACGAGGCACGGCCGCTGCATCGTAGTTTGCTCATAGTTTGCCACCCATGAACGTGTCTGACGGGGCCCTGCCGGGGGTCCGCATCATCGACCTCGACGTGTACGCCGACGACCGCGGGGACTTTCGCGAAACCTGGAACGCCCGCGACTACGGGCGCCACGGGCTCGACGTCACCTTCGTGCAGGACAACCTGTCGCGCTCCCGGCCCGGGGTGCTGCGGGGGCTGCACTTTCAGAACCCGCGGCCGCAGGGCAAGCTCATTTCGGTGCTGCGGGGAGAGGTGTACGACGTGGTCGTCGACATTCGGCGGGGGGCGGACACGTTCGGGGAGTGGGAGGCGCTCTCCCTCTCGGGGAAGACGGCCCGGCAGTTGTACGTGCCGGAGGGCTTTGCGCACGGCTTCGTGGTGACCGGCGACACGGACGCCCTCTTCCACTACAAGTGCACGGACTTTTACCATCCCGATACGGAAGGCATCATCCGGTGGGACGACCCGGCCCTCGGCATCGACTGGCCCGTCGACGATCCCGTGCTGTCGGACCGCGACCGGGAGGCCCCGGGACTGGACGACCTTCCGGACGGCCGGCTCTCGTTCCGTCAGACGCATGCCGCTGGCTCCTAACACGTGCCCCTGCTGCCGATGTCTTCCGACGACCGGACCGTTCTTCTGCTGGGGGCGACGGGGCAGGTGGGGCACGAGCTCCGCCGCACGCTCGCCCCGTTCGGGGCCCTGCACGCGCCGGGCCGCGACGCAGCCGACCTGTCGGCCCCCCGCACCCTGCACCGCACGGTGCGGGCGGTGGCCCCCGACGTCATCGTGAATGCCGCCGCGTATACCGATGTGGACGGGGCGGAGGCGGATCCCGCCTCGGCCCGTGCCCTCAACGCCGAGGCGCCGGGCGTACTGGCCGAGGCCGCCCGGGCCGTGGGGGCCTGGCTCGTGCACTACTCCACCGACTACGTCTTCGACGGCACGAAGCAGGCGCCGTACACGGAGACGGACGAACCCGGCCCGATCAACGTGTACGGGCGGACCAAGTGGGAGGGCGAGGAGGCGATTCGGGCGGTCGGGGGGCAGTACGTTATTCTGCGCACGAGCTGGGTGTACAGCGACCGCCGGTCGAACTTTCTGCGCACCATGCTCCGGCTGGCCGACACGCACGAGCGGCTGACCGTGGTGGACGACCAGACCGGCAGCCCGACCTGGGCCGGGTGGATTGCCGAGGCGACCGGGGCCGTGGTACAACAACTGGACGGCGGGCAGGGCAAGGGGGGCACCTATCACCTGGCCGCCCGGGGGCAGACCAGCTGGTACGGCTTCGCCCGAGCCATTTTTGCGCAGTACGGCCGCACGGACGTGACGGTCGAGCCGGTGTCGTCGGACGCGTACCCGACGGCGGCTGCCCGCCCCGCCTACACCGTGCTCCGTTCCCGCACGCTGCGTCGCACGTTCGACGTCGAGGTCCCGTCGTGGTCCGCCCAGCTCGCCCGTCACGTCCAGCGAACCCGTGACGGCCGGGCCTCGTAGCACGGCTGCGCAGGGAAGGTTTGACGAAAATGTCCGTCGCACCGGGCGGACCGTTCGCCTTTTCGGCCCATACGGCTTACCAAATCATGAGGGCACGCGCTCTCGATGGGGCGAGGGCGCGGTCGCCTTTTGTGTCGTCGTTTTCTCTGTTGCTTGTTTGTCCCATGGCACGGCGTCTCGTTCCGCTTCTGTGTCTTCTGCTGACGGCCCTGGCCGTCGCGGGGCCCGTAAACGGCTGGGCCCAACAGCGCGAGGACCTCCCCGAAGAGGCCCGTCAGGAGCTTGAACGGCGCGACCTGACCGTTCAGGAAGCCCGGCAGCGCCTGCGCGAGCTGGGCATCGATCCCAACAACCCCGAGCAGGCCGCCCAGCGGGCCCGCCAGCTGGGGGTGCCCGAAGCCCGCATCCAGGCCCTGTTGCAGGCGGTTCGTCAGCGACGAGATACGACGGGGGTCGATACCTTGCAGGGCCAAACGCCCGCCAATCCTCCGTATCCCGTCCTGGCCGGCACGCCCGAAATTGAACCGGACAGCATCTCGGTTGACCAGCTGCCCCGAGACATCGAGGTGCGCGTGCCCCTCCGCAGCCAAAACCAGATCCGTCGCGTGCGGCCCGGCTTCCTCACCGCCGGTGGGGACTCCGTTCGGATACAGGATGTCGAGCGCATCCGGGGGTCCGTGATTGACGGCACGTGGCGCGGCACCACCACCATCCCGCGAGACACGTCCGATGGCACCTGGAACCTGTACGTCCGGGCCTCCACACGCGACACCTCGGTGACGATCGCCACGGGGCGCCGGCTTACGATTTTTCCGGAGGGGGAGCTTCCTGAGGACACGACCCGGGCCGAGAAGGACACGCTTCAGTACTTCGGGTACGACACGTTCAAGACGATCCCCGAGGCGTTTACGCCCCAGCCCACCGGGCCCGCGGACGGCAGCTACATCGTGGGGCCGGACGACGAGCTTCGCCTCACGGTCTGGGGCGGCGCCGAGTTCACGTATGAGCTCCCCGTGGACCAGGGCGGGCGCGTGACGGTCCCGAACGTGGGGCAGTTTACCGTGTCCGGCAAGTCGCTCGACGAGCTCCGCTCGGAAATGAAGCAGTGGCTCTCGCAGAGCTACTCGGGTCTTACGAGCGACCCGCCGACGGTCTTTATGGACCTGACGCTGACGCGGGTGCGTCCCAGCCAGGTGTTTGTGCTGGGGGAGGTGCCGCAGCCGGGCGGCTACACGGTGAGTGCCTTCTCGACGGTCTTCAATGCCCTCTACAGCGTGGGCGGGCCGCTCACCCGCGGGAGCCTGCGCGACATCCGCGTGGTGCGGGACGGGGAGGTGGCCGAGGAGGTGGACCTCTACGACTATCTCACGCAGGGCTATAGCCCCGACCCCGTGCAGCTGCAGAGCAACGACTACGTGTTTGTGCCGCCGCGTGGGAAGACCGTGGCCGTGACCGGGGCCGTCCAACGGGAGGCCTACTACGAAATGAAGGACGACGAGACGGTCCAGGACCTGCTCGACTACGCGGGCGGGCTGGAGCCGGAGGCCTACGCGAAGCGGCTGCAGATTGAACGGATTGTGCCCCCCGGCGAGCGCGACGACCCGTCCGTGGCCCGGGAGGTGGTGGACGTGAGCCTCGCCGACGTGCGGTCCGACTCCGCCTCTGTGTCGCTGGCCGACGGGGACCGCGTGCGCGTTCTTACGATTGCCGAGGCCTCGGACCCCGCCGTCAAGGCGCGCCTCGACGCCGTGAAGGTGTCTGGGGCCGTCCTCCAGCCGGGGCAGTACGAGCTGGGCGACCAGGTGCGAACGGTGCGCGACCTCATCGAGGAAGCCGACGGGTTGTCCGGCGCCGCCTACCGGGAGCGCGCGTCCCTCGTCCGCATCACCGACGACTACGACGAATCCTCGCGGGCCCTGAACCTGAACGATGTGATGGACGATGCGCCCCAGGCCAACCTGGTGCTGCAGCCCGGCGACAGCCTACACGTGGCGTCCGTGCGCGAGATGCGAGCCGAGCGGACCGTGCAGATCACCGGGCAGGTGCGCGACCCCGGCGAGTACCGGTACCGCGAGGGGATGACCGTGCGCGACCTCCTCCAGAAGGGCGGGGGACTGCTCGATGATGAGTACCGGAAGGATGTGCTTCTGGGGCGGGCGGACCTGTTCCGCGTCTCGGAGGACGGGGATCGGGAGCGCCTCATTCCGTTTCACCTGGCCGACGCGCTCGACGGGGAGGGCATGGCCAACCGCCCGCTCCAGCCCGAGGACGAGATCCGCATCTACCCCGCTTCCACAGAGCGCCTCGAGGAGAAATTTGTGGAGATCAGCGGAGCGGTGGCCGATACCGGCCGCTACGCCTACCAGGACGACATGACGCTCAAGGACCTTATTCTCCGCGCCGAGGGGTTTGCGGAAGGGGCCTCTCTCCAGCAAGTCGAAGTCACCCGCATGGTCGAGTCGACCGAGGGCAGCGGCCTGCGCGCCGACACGCGGACCGTGCCGCTCATCGATACCGACCTGGACCCGCAGGAGGTCACGTTCTCGACCAAGGACACGACGCGCGCCCTGGAGGCGGCGGCCGAGTTCGAGCTCCGCCACCGCGACAAGGTCTTTATTCGGGAGGACCCGTCCTTTGAGCCGCAACAGACCGTCACCGTCCAGGGCCAGGTGGAGTACCCGGGCGAGTACACGCTCCTGCGGGACAACGAATCGCTCGCGAGCGTCATTGAGCGCGCCGGCGGCGTGCGCCCGACGGGCTACCTGAAGGGCGGACGGCTGATCCGACAGGCCCAGGAAGAGGACGATCTGCTCGGGCGTCGTTCGGGAGAGCAGGTGATTGTAGAAATGGACCGGGCCCTCCGCGGAGGCTCGGAGGAGGACATCAGCCTGCGGCCGGGCGACGAAATCGTGATCCCGACCCAGCCAAATACCGTGGCCGTGCAGGGGAACGTGGCGAACGAGGGGCTTATCCAGCACGAGCCCGGAGAACGGGTGGAATACTACCTCGACCGGGCGGGAGGCACGCGCCGGAACACCGAGGCGGTCTTCCTCACGCAGGCGTCCGGAGCGACCTTCCGGGTGGAAACGGGCTGGTTCCGGCGCACACCCACGGTGGACGACGGGGCCGTGATCCGGGTGGAGGAAGAGCCCGAGCGCGAGCAAGAGATCGACTACGGCGAGATTGCCTCGAACGTGACGCAGGTCCTGTCGAGCGCCCTGACGATTCTGGTCCTGGCCACCCGCGCCTTCAACTAAGCCTGCAGACCGACTGTCCTGTTTCACCGGCCCGGCGACGGCTCCGCCGCGGCCCCGACCCCCGAATTGCGTAATGAGCGACGCGTCCGACCAGTCTGATGAGGGGCCACCGCCCGGCGACGGGGCGCCGGCGGGCGGCTCGTCCGGCTACGGGCCGCCACGCGAGGACGAGGTGTCGCTGCTGGACATCCTGCTCGTCCTGGCCCGCAACAAGACGCTCATCGTACGGACGGTGCTCGTCTTTACGCTATTGGGCGTGACGTACGCCCTGCTGGCCCCAGAGGAGTTTACCTCCGAGGCGCGGGTGGTGCGGGAGGCACAGACCGAGGGTGGAGGAAGTCTTCCTGGAGGAATTTCTTCGGGTGCGCTTTCAGGATTTGGCATCAACCTGGGTGGGAGCGCGAGTGGTCTCACACCGGCGGCGTTTCCGGACGTCCTGACGAGCCGGGAGGTGCGGCTGGCGGTCGTACGGGATACGTTTCGGTTTCCGGACGCGGAGCAGCCGATGACGTACGTGGAGTACGTGAACCGCCCGGCGGGGCCGCTCAGTACCGTGCTAGATTACACGCTCTGGCTGCCCTGGACACTCAAAGGTGCGCTTGGAAGTGCCATTTCGGGATCGCCTGCTCCGGCGGGGACGACGGACGCGGGCGAGCCGATGATTCCGAGTGAGGAAGAAGATGCGGCGCTAAAGTCCATCTCCAACAAGATATCGGCCTCGGTAAACGAAGAAACGGGACTCATGACCATTTCGGTAACGGCCGGGGGACACCAGCTGGCGTCTTCTCTCGCGGAGAGTTTCCTCGACCACTTCACGACGCGGGTGCGGGAAATTCGGACTGAGAAGGTTCGCGAGCGGCTCCAGTTTGTGGAGGGACGGTTCGAAGAAGCCGAGCAGGAGCTGGAAGTAGCGGAAGACGAATTGGCGCAGTTTTTGGAACGCAACCAGAACCCAACGACGGCATCCCTTCAGTTTCGACGGGATCGGCTACAGCGGCAGGTGAGCTTCAAGGAACAGCTTTACAGCGAGCTACAAAGCCAGCTCACGCAGACGCGGCTCGACCTGCAGCGGCGGCAGCCGGTGGTGACTGTGGTAGAGCAGCCGGTGCCTCCAATGTCGAGAAGTTCTCCACAGCGGACGCGCATCGTGCTGATATGCTTCATTCTGGGTGCCTCTCTGGGATTAGGAGGTGCTTTCGTGAAAACGTTTTTAGAAAACGTGAAAGAAAGGAGTGGGGGGCAAAAAAAGCTCGTGGAGATTGAAGAGGCGTTTACGTCGAGGAGTTGGTTAAGCGCGATTCGGAAGAAAGTGTAGGATAGAGCGGAAGAGTAATCGGTTTGGGAGTTGTGGAAGACCACACACAGAATCTTGGCAACGTCAATCGATGCCAAAATCTGTAGTGCCTCCCGCGGCTACACGTGAAGTGAGGCATAGGCAGTAGAGGAAGGGTGTTGCCGCTGACCAAGTCAGGCCTAAGGTTAGGGACACGACTGAGCACAACAACGCGTGAGACACTAGATTCCTTGTCTGGTACAGAAAAGACGAAGTTGAGAGGGCTACGGTGCCAACACGGATATGGCACTGTCCCCGGACAGAAAATGGCTAGACCTGTGGACGATACTGAAAATCGAGCCTCAAAGTGGATTGTTTTCCAT
This sequence comes from Salinivenus lutea, assembly GCA_002894685.1. GTDB lineage: Bacteria > Bacteroidota > Rhodothermia > Rhodothermales > Salinibacteraceae > Salinibacter > Salinibacter luteus. Next base: position 30,092 of record NCRC01000022.1, on the reverse strand, counting down.
AGCGAACGAGTCGATAGCTTGATAAATGCGATAGGACGAGAAGGAAGTAGATAGTTACAGAACAAGCACTGTTTCTTGAATTGAGGAGACTCGAAATCTCATAGTTAGGAGGACTGCGACTTGAGCGATCAAGCAACCGAAGACGTACAGCCCCGCTGGCTCCAGTGGCTTCCACAACCACTTCGAGAGGTGTTATGGGATAACGACCCACTGCGAGAGCTCTTGGAAAACGCGAGCTGGCTCATGGGAGAGCGAGTCGTAAACATGACGATTCGCTTCTTTGTCGGCGTTTGGGTTGTGCGGTACTTGGGACCGGAGCAATATGGAGTGTACAGCTATGCACTAAGCTTCGTCGGGCTCTTTACGGCGATAACCACGCTTGGGTTGGATGGCATCGTCATTCGGAATTTATCCAGCAAAGCGTGGTCCGAAGGTGAGGTATTGGGAACGGCCTTCGGGTTACGGACTTTGGCAGCCGTGGCCACAATGGGAGCCGTAGCGGCCACCGTGTTTTCGGTGAATGATCAGTGGCTGACGCAACTCGCGGTATTGATTGTTTCTGGACAACTTCTCTTTAAGTCCGCAGATGTATTTAAGTTATGGTTTAAGTCTGAGATAAAGTCAAAGTATCCTGTCTGGGTACGCAGTGGTGCCGTCATAGTGAATTCGACGACACAAGTTGCATTCATTCTCCTTGGGTTACCGGTCCTTGCATTTGTCGGGCTGTATTTGGCTCAATCCGCCTTGAAGGCGGCCGGGACATTCCTCATGTACCAAATGGTGTCGGAGAAGGGGAAAGCGGAGTGGAACTTTCGGTGGGGGGCGGCACGAACGATGATGAAAGATGCCTGGCCGTTGATCCTGGCCGGGTTATCAGTAGGAGTCTATATGAAGATCGACCAGGTAATGCTCGGAGAAATGATCGGGGAGTCGGCAGTGGGGGTGTATGCAACGGCTGTTAAGATTTCTGAACTTTGGTACTTCATTCCGACTGCTATTGCAGGGTCGGTATTCCCGAAAATTGTGAGTTCGAAAGAAAATGTGTCTATTGAGGTGTATGAAGAACGCATGCAAGCCTTTTACGATGCCGTTGCCCTTCTCAGTTACATTGTCATAATACCGGTGGTTCTTTCCGCAGAGCCACTAATTAGATTACTCTTCGGAATGGAGTACGGAGGGGCAGATTCAATTTTACAGGTTCATATTTGGGCCTTTCTGTTCGTTTCCCTTGGAGTGGCTCAGGGAAAGTGGCTTGTTACTGAAAATTATACAATGTTTAAGATGTTTGCAGCGGTATTAGGGGCGATTGTGAATGTAGTGATGAATTTAGTATTAATTCCAAGGTGTGAGGGTCTTGGTGCTGCGTGGGCAACCTTCCTCTCTTATGGGGCATCAGTATACATCTCTCTCCTCCTTTGGAGGCGGCTTTGGCCAGTACTGAAGCAGCTATCCCTGGCAATCATTGCTCCGCTTCGAATATTACCTGCTGTGAGAGGGATACGTAAGACAATAAACATATAAACTATTACAGTGGTTATTTCCGGGAAGATTCGTCGCGCGCGTCGTCTTCTGTTTGAGTTCTTCGGGTCAGATCGCTACTCGCGGCCTTCACTAAACAACTTAGATAAAAAATTAGAGAAGTACATACCATACAAAAATGGATTTTTTGTAGAAGCTGGGGCAAACGATGGTTACAGGCAAAGCAACACTTACTATTTTGAAAAAATGAAGGGATGGGAGGGTATTCTCGTCGAGGGAATTCCTGAATTATTCGAGCGGTGCAAAAAAGAAAGAAAAGATTCGCATGTATTTAACTGTGCTCTCGTGCCACCTGAAATGCATGGAGACACCGTAACTATGCGTTACTCAGGACTGATGTCACTTGTGGAGGGAGCTCGTGGTGATGGATCGAAAGACAAGCAACATATTCTTGAAGGCTTAAAGTTGCAAGACAAAGTTAAAAAGTCTTATGAGGTTGAGGCACCAGCCCGAACACTGACGTCGGTTCTTGAACAAGTAAAACCTAAATGCGTAGATCTTTTATCTCTAGATGTAGAAGGGTATGAGTCACAGGTATTGAGAGGGTTAGAATTATCGAAATATAGACCTAGGTTCATACTTGTAGAAGCAAACTATCCAAAAGAGATAAAAAAAGTAGTTGGCGATAAGTACAAAAAAGTAGAGTATTTGTCCAAAAAGGATCTACTACTGAAGACCAATTAGTATTCAATAAGTATTACAATTTGAAAAAATATGTGCAATAAAAAGGATAACTTAGAAAAGGTGAGCCCTAACTTTGCGGTCATTGGTGCCCAGAAGTCAGCGTCTACATTTCTACAGAAGGGACTCCAGGCGCACTCAAATATATTTATTCCTAGCGGGGAACTAGCCACGTTTGAAGATCCCTACTTTGCCAATTACGAGCCAGAATCGTTTTCTGCTAATTTTGAAAAAGGGCAAAATGCAAAGGCCGTAGGGTTTAAGCGTCCGAATTACCTACATGAGGCGGTAGTTCCGGAACGGCTTGCTAATCATCTTCCAGGTATAAAGCTTATCGTTTCCCTAAGAGACCCCATTGAGCGTGCCGTGTCTGCTTACTTCCATCAAGTGCGACATAACTTTGCACCTCTCGTCGAGGTGAACAAAGGGATAAATGAAATATTAACGGGCCGTTGGAGTGAGGAGTATCCGCGAACGTCTCAAATCATTGAGTACGGAAGATACCATGAGCAGATTCACAGGTACCTAAAGTATTTCGATCAGGAAGATTTTTTCTTAACCACCTATCGGGATCTAACGACGCGTTCTGAAGAAGTCTTTCGATCAATACATAACTTCTTGGGGGTCAGAAGAGAGAGGCTTCCAGCTAGTTCTAAATCGTCGGCCCAAACAGGAGTATATTCGAAGACGCGGTTGAAGGTTGCCCGTTTTGTTAACCGCATCCAATTTGAATACTTTTACGGTGGCCAAAGGCTAAAGCCAAGGCGAGATATCGGGTTACTTGGATGTGCCACTGTCTGGACTCTTCGGAATCTTAATCGCTATGTGCTAAGCCTTTTAGAAACTGGTCAACCACCCCTTCAGAAAGGTGTTCATGAAGAGCTAGTGTCGTACTATCGAAGTGATATGGAACAGCTTAGATCTACTTTTGACCTTGATATTGAGCATTGGTCAGTCTTCTCGAATGGAAATTAGAGTAGGTCCATGAAGAGAACACCGCCCGTACTGCTACTTCTTTAATCGTCCTGATCTAACCGAGCAGGTTATGAGACGGATTCGATGTGTGGAGCCTCCCAAACCTTTCATTGTAGCCGATGGTCCAAGGACGGGTATCCTGAAGACAGGGCTAGATGTGAACAAGACCGTGAGGTCGCTACACAGGTGAATTTGGACTGTGAGGCACGTACCCTTTTCGGATAACAGCCTTGGATGCAAGGAAGATGTTAGCTTGGCAACAACGTTGTTTCTTGAGCACGTCAGAAGCGGTATAATACTGGAGGATTACTTTCTTCGGTAGGTGTGCGGAAAACGGTGAAGCCCTCGATTTTGGAATGAGGACCAGATACATCCAAGTGTTAACCGGCCCGCATCGCCGAATTTGACCGTTTTCCCGGCGAAACTAGACAGCGTTTGGCCTCGAATCGCGTTTCACTACATTGCGCACACCTACCTGAGGCAGAAGGGTCTAAAAATATTCGAAGTTTAGCATCATCTGATAAGATCGTTAAAAACTACAAAAATGTTAGTATCAGACGAAAAAAGTTCGTTTTTATTCACAACTATAAGGTTGCAGGAACTAGCATTCGTAGTGCTTTGAGTGAATATAAAACATCACAAATAGGAAAATCTGGTTTAGTGAATAAAAAAATTGCAAAGTATATAGACAAAATTTTGAACAAAGTTGGAATAGAGGTTTTTGAGTACTGGTTACATCTGAAGGCGAGAAAAGCAAAAAAAATATTGGGAAAAAGACGGGATAATTATTTTTCTTTCGGGTTTGTAAGAAATCCTTGGTCTTGGCAAGTGTCTCTGTACTTCCATATGCTTGAAAAAAAAAAGACCATTTTCAACATGAACTAGTAAAGTCTATGGAAAGCTTCGAAGAATACATAGAGTGGAGGGTTGAAAAGGACAGTCACCTACAGTCCGATTTTTTCTGTAACGAATGCGGAGAGGTAGTAGTCGATTTTATAGGTAGAATAGAGACTCTGGAGAAGGATTTCGAAAAAAATGTAGAAAAGTAAATATAAAAAAGGATTTACCTGATAAAAAATCTTCTTACCACAAAGATTATAAAAAGTATTATAATAGCTATACAAAAAGGTTGGTAGAAAAAGAGTTTGAAAATGACATCGTCAGGTTTGGGTATAAATTTGATGGTCTAAAGGAGGAAGACAAAATTAAAAGAAATTTTGGACAAACAAAATTGTGATTATACAAGAAATAAGCGAAATTCACTTTTTCCCATGATTCCTCCTGTACTCTTGCTTATCTTCAACCGTCCGGAGTACACCCGGCGCGTCATGGATCGAATACGCCAGGTTGAGCCTCCACAACTCTTCGTAGGAGGTGACGGTCCTCGTGATGGTGATCCTAAAGACGATCTGAATTGCGAACAGGCTCGTCGAGTAGCAACCCATGTGGATTGGGACTGTGAGGTCCACACCCTCTTCCGCGACGAAAACTTGGGGTGCAAACAGGCCGTCAGCTCAGCGATTACGTGGTTCTTCGAGCACGTTGAATCAGGCGTCATCTTAGAAGATGACTGCGTTCCCCACCCAACCTTTTTTCCGTATTGCGCGGAGTTACTGGATCGGTATCGTAACGATAAGCGAGTGATGACTGTGAGCGGCAACAATTTCCAGCCTTCCGACAAAGTTTACAGTCATTCATATTACTTCTCAGCATATATGCACTGTTGGGGATGGGCCACTTGGAAGCGCGCATGGAAACATTACGACGGGGAAATTCCAGCATGGGACTCGCTTCGTGATACGAATTGGTTACAAGAGTGGTTGAGCGGGAAAGCGGAAGAGTTGTACTGGACTGACATTTTCGATCGGGTGGCGCAGGAGAAGGTTGATTCTTGGGCATATCCGTGGACGTTTTCGTGTTGGCGGGAGCACGGGCTCCATGTCCTTCCAGCCGTTAACCTGGTTTCCAATATCGGATTCGACGAGCGGAGTTCGCATACTAAGGATCCAGAGGCTGACGCGGCAGAAATGCCCGTTGAGGCAATGTCCTTTCCACTTAACCACCCGGACGTTATGGTGCGAGACTACGAAGCTGATCGTTATACGTCGAGACACCATTTCTTGCCTCGAGGATACAGGGTTCGACGACACGTTCCGGATGCTATAGAGCGGCCGGCACGTAACATGCTGCGTTGGCTTCGTCCCTGAGGGAGCCATTTCCTTACTGCCAGTGTTCCTGGGAGCATCGCCTCACGTTCCTCCAGTCTGCATCCCCTAACGTCTTTCGATGAAGATTACCCATTTTTCCACGAGAGATACCGCGGGCGGAGCTGCCCGGGCGACATGTAGGCTTCATCGGGGACTCCGACGGAGGGGGGTGGATTCAAAGATGTTTGTCCGAAAGAAGCAGACTGATGAGGAGACTGTTGTTCAGTTCCGGCCGGATCGCTCTCTTATTGGAAAACTTCGCCGACTCTGGCGCTTTGGCCGTATACGAAGTGACTTTTTTCCTAGATACGTGTCGCGACCCGGTAGTACGGGAAACTTAACGGATGATCGGACTCGATTTTCCGGAGAGGTCGTCAACCAAATTCCTACGGCTGACCTTCATCATCTTCACTGGATTGCCGCATTCATAGATCTAACGACGTTCTTTGAGGAGTCGAACCGACCCGTTGTATGGACGCTTCACGATATGAATCCGTTTACCGGAGGGTGTCACTACAGCTTAGGATGCAGGGGCTTCGAAAAAAACTGTGGATGCTGCCCTCGCCTGGGATCAGAGAAAGAGCACGATCCCTCTAGAAGAAGTTGGGAACGAAAACGCGCTGCCTTTCGACGCAAGGTTCAGGAGGACCAGCTCACAGTCGTCGCGCCATCCGAATGGCTCGCGAATGAAGCTAAGCAGAGTACGCTTCTTGGAGGGGCCTCTATTCATCGGATTCCCCATGGTCTGGACCATACCCTTTTCCGACCTCGAGAGCCCGGTCGGGCACGAAGGAAAATGGACTTAGAGAGAGGGGAGGGAATGGTCGTGCTTTTTGTGGCGGACTCCGTCACGAATCCCCTGAAGGGATTCGATTATATGTCCAATGCCCTCGAAGAGGTTGAGATCAGAGTGCCGGTTACACTGGTCTCCATTGGCAGGCACGAGCCGACGATGCCAAGCAACCTAAATCACGTTCACGCTGGGTATGTGGAGGATGATAAGCAGCTCTCTTCACTGTACAGTATGGCTGATGTGTTTGTGATGCCGTCATTGCAGGAAGCATTTGGCCAAACTGCTCTGGAATCTATGTCTTGCGGAACCCCCGTCGTGGGCTTCGACGCTGGAGGAATTCCAGACATGGTGCGGCCGGACGAGACGGGATGGCTTGCAGAAAAGGGGAATGTCCGGTCGCTACGAGACGCCATTGAAGCAGCGCTCAGCAATGATGGTGAACGAAAACGAAAGGCGGTCCGGTGTCGCGAAGTCGTTGAGGAGGAGTACACAATCGACCGGCAGGCCGGGCAATACGAGGCACTCTACGAGTCGATTTTGGAAGACGCAGAGTAAAGGGGGACTCGAGATCGCGTAATGCTCCGGACACGTCAAGAGTCGTTTATTGGGAATAAAGGAAGAGTTGTGTCTTGTTCCAGAGTGTACCTATATCCGAATCATAACCACTACGTGTGTTGATATGTGGAAGAGAGCGATGCGCAAAGCTGCTCGTGTTGTTCGAAACACCCCCGTACTTCGTTCTCTTCTCGGGGACTGGGTGTTTAGGACCCGATGGAAAACAGAACTGGCGCTTCTGGAGGGGGGAACCCATTTCTAACAGCCAGCATCCAAGTATTATTCACATGGAGCTGAACCGCTCAGCGTCTCAGTGGGTCAAAAGTGTCTTGCGGCGGGCAACACCGCTGATCTGGTGCATGTTCGATGGAATGAAATGGCATTTCGCTCTGATTATCCCTACCTGGATCATCTCGATGAAGCGAGAGAGTACAGGAAAATATTTAGACCGAAAGGGTACTTGTATTATTCCTTTGGAGGGTACCCGAAAAGGATTTCCCAGTTTAAGAAATATAAGGCGATTCTTGTTGTTCGTGATCCCCGAGACGTCCTCGTATCTCGATACTTCTCGATCGCGATTTCTCATTCTGTGCCAACCGTCGGAAGCCCTAAACGAGATGCGTTTTTAGAACGCCGAGCACGAGCAAAGAAAGAGTCCATCGACGATTTCGTTCTCAGAACAAGCGGACGGCTTCAAAAACGTACGATAAGTACTTGCATGGCTTGTTGGAAGATCATCCCGATGTCCACATTGCCCGGTACGAAGACATGGCAACCAATGTCGAGGCCTGGCTTTCCAACTTGATGTCGTATATCGAAATTTCTATATCAGAGCATCTCAGACAGAATATTTTGAAGGAGGCCTATGCCGTTCAGGAAAAGGATGAGAATAAAAGTGAACATGTACGAAAGGGAGAGCCGGGGGACCACCGTGAAAAGTTGTCTCCGGCGACGATTGAACAGTTTAACGAGCAATTTTCGGATGTCCTTCGGATGTTTGACTACCGGAAGTGAGCCGTCCCGAGCTTATATGATTCATTTAATCCAGTCTCACTATCGTTGTAGAAACGACGTAGGGACGAGAAGATGAGTGAGGTTCTATCGGACTATCTATCCTGGAGTGAGGTCGATTCCGTAGCGGACTGGAAAGCGGCGTCGGGACCTCCTCTGACGATCGTAACAATTGTGTATAACGAGCCAGAAAGTCTCCGACGTACGATCGAAAGTGTGGCCGAACAGACGTTCCCGGACATCGAATACATCGTCGTGGACGGCGGGTCAACGGACGGAACTGTTGGGGTGATTGAGGAAAACAGGGACGTGATCGATCGATGGATTTCTGAGCCGGACGAAGGCATTGCGGACGCGTTCAACAGAGGCATCGCGATGGCGAGCGGACGGTGGATTAATCTTCTCAATGCCGGAGATCTCGTCGCTAGGGATGACGGAGTGGCGACAATCATGGCGCACCTCCGGAACACGGATCGGAAGATTCTCACGACATTTGCATCATCGGGGCGAACCCGTCTTCCGAAGAAGCAACTTCGTAACGACATGTCGCTCTCCCGACGAGCCCGCATATCCCATCAAGGAAGTTTTGTCCGCCGGGAGATATACGCTGAGTACGGACTCTACCGGACGGATCTAAACTACCGGATGGATCTCGACTTTTGGCTTCGAGTGCTTCGGAATGAATCGTTCCATTTTGTTGAAGAGGTATACTGTGACTACGAAGGGGATGGGGCTACGGCTGTCAATCACATCCCAATGATTATGGAAGGACACCGTGTCGAAGCAGACCATCTTTCCACGATCGAATTTGCGTGTGCTCTTCTACGATCTGTGGCCTCAAATGCAATACGTGTTCCGTATCACTGGGTACGAAGAAGGCTTGCGTCATTGTGACGCCCTCAGCAAGAGAGTGTATGACATCATATAGCGACTCCATGAAACTCCTCCTTCTCTGGCATGCCGGTACCGTTCCACAGTACCTAGACCGGTATCTTGCGCTTGAACAGCATTTCGACGAAGTCATAGTCGTGGTGCCCAAGGGGTGGAAAGAGGTGCAGAAGTACCCCCTGCCATCCAGTGTCGGGACCAGTACGCAGATTCAGCCTTTGCCGTGCTGGTTTCCTTACCATCCCTACACAATCCTTTATCAGGGACTCGGGCCGTTGATTGAAAAGAAGGCCCCCGATGTGATCTATGTCCATGAGGAGCCACCTGCGTTAAGTACAGCCCAAGCTGCCTTTCACGCCAAGCGTAGAAATACACCGCTTCTCCTTGATAGTGCTCTCATCAACAAGCTCGGATACGTGTGGGGGGGGAATATCCTAGAGCAGTTCGTGTATTCGGTCGCCGACATTGTGTATTACCGAAACGGCCAGTGCCGTCAGACATTGCGGGAACGCGGATGTCCGGAGTCGAAGCTACGCGGCCCCATGCCGAATGGGGTCTCGGAGCGCACGTTTTCTCCGGTTTCCTCCTCCGAGGCCTCGGAATTTCTGATGGAGGTCGCGGATGAAGATCTACGAGCGGTTTTAGGAAAGAATGCTCCTTCTCAAGAGCAGCTCCTTCGGGTCGGATTTGCGGGTCGGATTTGTTACGAGAAGGGGATTGATGATCTTATCCTGCTTGCCCGTGAAGAAAAAGAGATTGAGGTTTTTTTCTGCGGACCGATGGTCGATAAGGAGTATGAGGAGGTAATAGAAGAGCAAACTAATGCCCACTATTTAGGAGAAATAAAGGGGGATAGGATGAATGCGTTCTACTCCTCCTGTGACCTCACAGTCCTTCCGAGTCGTCAAACTCCTCATTGGGAAGAGCAGTTTGGACGAGTTTTAATTGAGTCCATTTCCTGTGGAACCCCTGCACTCGGAAGTAACGTCGGAATGATCGAAGAGATCGTTGGAACGGAAGGAGTATTTCCAGAGGGGAAGGATGACAAGCTGATTGACCTCGTCCGCACCTTTCGAGATCCACGCCGACGAGAAGTTCTACATGACATGCAAGAGCGACAGGTTCAGGAGAAGTATTCCTGGTCCAAAATCGCAGAGAGAGTTTGGGAAGACGTTCAAACTCTTTCTGTGCAGAATCCGGTAAACGCCGGTCGGTAGATCGTAGATCAATGAAAGCCTAGCACGAGATGAGTCTCACAGAGGGCGAGACACCACACCACTTGCCGAACATGAGGCGATTCCTCGAACGGTGGGGGGGGGCTGCGCTCTTCGTGATCTATATATTTCTGTCTGTTCTGGTCATTCAGGATCCGATAACAGGATATATCGGTCTCGCATTCGTTCTCGGACTCTGGTTTGCCTATCCAGCGGTGAGTCGCAAGCAGGCATTCATGGTCCCGAAAGCGACGATCGTTCTCGCGGTTGGACTTTCGCTCACGATCGTGGCTTCCGCTTTTTTTTGGAAGCGTGGCGCGGACATCAAAGACGTGGTTGGGTTATATACATTCTATGTGTTCATACCGACACTTTACATTTCGACAAGTCGGACCCTTGAAAACCTGAATATCTACGTGCATCGTGCACTGAACATCTTCTTTTTTTTGACGGCAGGAGCCGTTGGGGGCGACTTTCTCGTTAATGGGTTTTCATTATACGAAAGTTCTATACTTGGGCTGAATAAAAACTCGGTAGCCTTCTTTTTCGAGGTTATATATTGTTATCTGCTGTTTGAGAGTCGCGAAAAGTCCTCCCAGTGGACAGGAATTATCATTGGTGTTGGTCTAGTAACTTTGTTTCTCGTCTTTTCGAAGACGGCTATTGGGTTTGGAGTTGTCTTCACGCTTGGGTATTTCTCGTCATCTCTATTTTGGCTCAGCCTGTTTGCCATTGGGGTTCTTGGAGTTGTGATTACCTTCTTATTTGAACGAGCGGGCCTAGTTGTGTTGAGAACTGCTATCGATCGTGCTCTTCTTTGGATTAATGCACTGAGCGAAATATTTGAATCCTGGACACGATTTCTCTTCGGGTATGGGCCAGGAAACTACGTGTCAGACGTGCAGCGGTATGGCCTTGCAGGAAAAAAGTCAATTCATAACTACTACCTCCAGATTGCCCACGGTTTTGGGGCCGCGACGCTGACAGTTATCCTGAGCTACTTTCTTTGGATTTACCAGCGATTCGGCGTATTAACGTCGGGGCCGGTGGCAGCATTCTGGATATTTAATCTGCATGCGACGTTTGATGTCGGATGGGTGACCGGACAGGGATTTCTTGCCAGTCTTATACTTGGAATGATTATCACCCAGAATTTATCTAGGTCGTCTCTTGAGTTGGCATCAGCGCGGACAGCAGGAGATTCGGCCGCTGGAACAGGAGAGACCTGAGCTGAGTGGCTATATTCCGGAGCAAGATTTCCTCAATGGGTCAGACATGCTGCAGGAGTCCGGTTTTCGAATAGAGTAGTTCCTACGATTACGGATGAGCACCTCCCTTCAAGTCAACACTCGATTCCTGGCCCATGAGCTCACCGGCGTGCAGCGTTACACGTCAGAAATACTGGATCGCTTAGAAGGAAAGTACGAGTGCATTTCACCGGAAAAGTGGCCGTCGGGTGGGGTTCCCGGTCATCTCTGGGAGCAGCTTGTCCTTCCCCTCAAGTTGGATAACCAGATCTTCTGGAATCCGACCTGTCCAGGCCCCGTGGCTGTCACCAATCAGGTAATAACTGTTCACGATCTTACAGCTGTCGAACATCCTGAGTGGTTCGATTGGAAGTATGCGTTCTGGCATCGCATACTTACGCCACTGGCTCTGCGCCGATGCCGTCACATTATTTCTGTTTCCCACTACACTAAGAAATGTATCCAGAGGCGTTATGGTATCCCAAGAGAAAAGATCACTGTAATCCACAACGGAGTTAATCGGCGGTTTGCACCTGCGGAGGACTACGCGGTCAATAGGGTTCGACAAGAGCTCGGTATCCCCAAGGGTCCGTACATTTTAAGCCTCTCAGCCATCCAGCCGCGCAAAAATCTACAGCGTCTTCTTCGAGTTTGGGAGCACGCACAAAATGCTGTTGATGGATCTGTCACTCTCGTTCTCGCAGGGGGGCAGGGACGATCGACGATTTTTCGCAACTTCTCACTCGAAGATCCACCTGCGAACGTCCATTTCACTGGATACGTCGACGACAAACTGCTTCCGGCCTTGTATACAGGAGCGGAGGCCTTCGTTTACCCTTCGCTTTACGAGGGCTTCGGGTTTCCCGTCCTTGAAGCAATGGCTTGTGGCACGGCAGTTCTCACCTCGAACGTGACCTCGCTGCCAGAAGTCGCCGGAGAAGCTGCGATTTTGGTGGATCCTCGTTCGGAGGATGATATCAAGGACGGCTTCACGGAGCTTCTGCGAGATGGTCAACTCCGCTCTCGCTTACAAGAAAGAGGGAAAGAACGGGCCGCTTCGTTTTCTTGGGATAAGTCAGTCCGGAAAACGGAAGATCTCTTCCGCAGGTTGTCGGGTTAGCACGTCGTCGAACCGAAGACATTGAATCTTTATTATTTTACCTGTTCAGTGGATATTCTACAAGTCAGTAAGTGGTACCTTCCCTACAAGGGGGGTATCGAAACCGTCGTCCAGCAGATTGTTGATGGGCTGAAAACCAGGTCTGAACGAAATTTTCGGGTGCTGGCCTGTAACCACGAGGCAAGTATTGGCCATCGGTCTGATTGTGTAGGCGGTGTTCCTGTGGAGCGCATTCCGGCGGTAGGTTCTTTGTTCAGCACACCTATTGCACCAACGTTTCCGGCTGCGTATGTACGTGAGGTGCAAGAGGCGGATATTGTTCATATCCACACGCCGTTTCCACTTGTCGAGCTCCTCGATCCTTGGCTGCACTACGATGCATGTCTCGTTGTTACCCTCCACTCGGTACCCACACAAACGAAGTGGACAATGCTTGACCCTATATACCAGTCTGCACTGTCTAGCTTCGTCGAGAACGCGCATCGCGTTGTCACGACGTCGGAGGACATGATCAGCGCCGTGCCGTTTTTACGTCGCAATCGCGAACGGTGTGAGGTTATTCCACCAGCAGCAGATGTTCAGAAGCGAGTTGTCAGCGAAAGGGAGCGAACCCACCTACGGCAGAAGATCGAAGCCGGTGATAAGAAAGTAATTCTCTTTGTGGGGCGGCTGGTCTATTATAAGGGCGTCGACGTGCTGCTTCGAGCAATGGCGGATATCGAAGATGCTATTCTCATTGTCGTCGGCAAGGGACCGGAGCAAGAGGCACTACAAGAACTGACGAGTAGGTTGGGCATTGCCGACCGAGTGCGCTTTCCAGGATTTGTCCCCGAAGATAATCTACCGATCTACTACAGTATCGCTGATCTCTTCGTCCTGCCATCTGTTTCGTCTAGTGAGGCTTTCGGAATCGTACAGGTCGAAGCGATGATGTACGGTGTTCCCATCGTCAATACATCGCTCGATACCGGAGTTTCGAGTGTCAGCCGCGATGGGGAAACCGGGTTGACCGTGCCACCGGATGATGTTGAGGCCTTGACGGATGCTGTACAGACACTACTCGCTGATCAAGAATTGCGTGCGGAGTTCAGCGCAGCTGCTCAAGAACGAGCTCAAGAATTTGAGAGAGATTACGTGGTAGGTCAGTACGCAGATCTTTATGATGAGGTACTTCGAGAGCCGCCGATCCGATGAGGGTCAACGTCTCGTAGATTACAGATAACGCATACATTTGAAGTAGTTGTGCCGCATGTTTTCTCCATCGATGTTGAAGATTGGTACCAGGGCATCGAAATTCCCATGGACCAATGGGAGGGCTTCGAACGACGCGTCGAGGCAAGCATGGAGGAACTGCTCGACCTCATGGCCCGATACGACGTGACGGCCACCTGTTTTGTGCTCGGAAAGGTTGCCGAAGAGCACCCGGATGTGGTTCAACGAATCCACGAGGCAGGCCATGAAATTGCCACGCACGGCTACTCGCACGAAAAGGTCTACGACCTATCTCCGGAGCGCTTTCGCCGAGAGCTTCGCCATTCCATCGATCTGATTCAGGAAGTGACGGGCGAAAAGGTCCGTGGTCACCGGGCCCCCTATTTTACCATTACGGAGGAGTCCCTCTGGGCCTTGGACATCTTGCGAGACGAGGGTATTCTCTACGATTCCAGCATCCATCCGGTGTTCAACTACCGGTACGGCATTCCGAATGCTGACCGTCAGCCGTCCGTGATAGAATCGGAGGACGGCGCGGAGATGCTGGAGGTGCCCGTGGCGACGTATCCGCTTCCCGATCCCCTTCCCGACGCCAACGTGCCCTGTGGCGGTGGGGCCTACCTGCGGATTTATCCGTATCGACTCCAGCGGTGGTTCCTCCGCAAAATTGAAGAGCGCGGCGAGCACATCAGCGTCTACGTGCATCCCTGGGAGGTGGACCCGGAGCATCCGAAGATTGATCTGCCGTTTCGGGTGAGTGCCACGCACTACTGGAATCTCGAGTCGACCCTGCCGAAGCTGGAGCGGCTGTTTCAGGACTTCACCTTTCGGTCGTACCGTGACGTGTTTGCAGATGAACTGGAGAAGCTGACTGAATGAACCTCTTTCTTCTCACCCAGCCGGATGCGTTCTACATTCCGAAGCTGCTGGACCGTTTTATGCAGGAAAAGCCCAATTCAGCGCGGGTCGTGGGGGCTGCGGTCCTTAAAGGCGAGATCGCACTGGGCAATGTGCCTGACTACCTCCGTCTGATGGGCGTTCGGGGAACGGTGCTCAATGGGTTAGACTTTGCGCGGCACAAAGGTCTGGATCTACTCGATCGAGTTGTTGGGCTTAACGGAGTCTATTCTGTTCGGGGCGCACTCCGGTCACATAACATACCAGAGCACACGCCGGAGAACGTCAATGACGCTGCCTTTCTCAATTTCTTGTGCGAGCAGAACGTCGACCTCGTCGTCTCCATCGCGTGTCCGCAGATCGTCCGCGAGGATCTGTTACACTGCCCGCCCAAAGGCGTCATCAATATTCATGGGGCGCTGCTGCCAAAGTATCGCGGCAAGCTGCCAAGCTTCTGGGTGTTGGCAAACGGAGAGGAAAAAACGGGCGTGACAGTGCATTACATGAATGAGGAGCTGGACGACGGACCGATCATCATACAGAAAGAGGTTCCGATTCGTCCTGGCGATACGCTCCACTCGCTGGTGCTGCGGTCGAAGGTTCAGTTCGGGGCATCGGCCCTGGCGGAGGCGGTCCAGCAGATTGAATCCGGGAGGGTCAGGACGACAGAGAATTCGGAGGAGGAGGCGACGTACTTCTCCTTTCCGCCGCAGGACGCAATCGATCGGTTTCGCGATCGGGGACGTCGAATCCGATAAGTATGCCTCCGCCCTGGATTGCTTGATGTACTGAATCAGAAGAGATCCGGTAGTTGATCAATGCACATCTGCGTCACCGGCGGGGCGGGATTCATCGGCGGGCACCTTTGTCGCCGTCTCCTTCGCGACGGCCACCGCGTCACGGCCATCGACAACTTCGATCCGTTCTACTCCCGCGCGATCAAAGAAGAAGGCATTGAGGACCTTCCGGTCCACTCCTTTACGCTGATCGAAACGGACATCTGCAACACGGACACGATCCTGCAGGCTCTCCACGCCTGGGACGTCGATGCGATCGTACATCTGGCAGCGCGGGGCGGCGTGCGGCCGTCCATCGAGGCCCCGATGGCCTACGAACAGACGAACGTCGGGGGCACGCAATCGATGCTCGAGGTCGCGCAGGAGCTGGGCATCGACACGTTCATCTACGGCTCCTCCTCGTCCGTCTACGGCAACAACGACACGGTCCCCTTTGCGGAGGAAGACCCGGTCCGGGAGCCCATTTCGCCGTATGCTGCTACGAAGCGGTCCGGCGAACTGTTGGCCCACACCTTTCATCATCTCTATGACCTCTCCGTCCACTGCCTGCGCTTCTTCACCGTCTACGGCCCCCGCCAGCGCCCGGACCTGGCGATTCACAAGTTTGCCCGCCAGCTGCTGACGGACCAGCCCATCACGATGTATGGCGACGGCACGTCGAGCCGCGACTATACCTACGTGGCCGACATCGTCGACGGCATTGTGCGCAGCCTGCGCCGGGCCAAAGGGCTTGACGACCCCGAGTACGAAATCATCAACCTCGGCGGATCAGAAACCACGCAGCTCAAAGATCTCATTTCCGGGATTGCGGAGGCGATGGATGTCACCCCGGAGATCGAGCAATTGCCCACGCAGCCGGGGGACGTGAAGCGGACCTACGCGGACATTTCGAAGGCGCGCAAGCTCCTCACCTACGAGCCGGACACGCCGATTGAGGAAGGGCTTCAGACGTTTGCCGACTGGGTCAAAGACTACTACGCCGACCGGCCCGTACTGGAGGTGTAGAGAAAAGCAAGAGCCGTCTTGCCTGAGCGGCCGCACCATCCTTCGGTGGTGTCTCTGGGCAAGGGGAGTGGCTGTACGGAATGCCTCCACCGTCTTTTCACCGAACGAAAGCAGTCGCTCTCGTTTATCCTATGAGTCGTTCAAAGGGCACCCCGGGGCGAAGTAACGGTGCAGGGCGGGGACTCTTCTTCTATTCATGATCGTCTTCGTCCGCGGTCGGTAGCGGGCAGTTCGGGTCGCGTGTTACGACCGGGAGCCGCCAGGCGGCTTCTTCCTTGGGGGCATAGGGGGACGGGGACGTCTGTCGTCGGGGCCCGCAGTGTCAGGCTTTTCGTACGTCGTTTGCTCAGATTCTACGGACATGCACACGCTTATCACGGGCGGGGCCGGGTTCATTGGAAGTCACCTGGCCGACCGCCTTCTGGAGCAGGGCCACCGCGTCCACGCCCTCGACAACCTGTCGACGGGGCGGCTCGACAACATTGCACACCTCGCGGACCACGACCGGTTTGCCTTCACGGAGGGCGACGTGCTCGATCGGGACCTCGTGGGCGCGGCCGTGGCGGCGGCCGATCGGGTGGTGCACCTGGCGGCGGCCGTGGGGGTGAAGCGTATCCTCGACCGGCCCGTGGAGACGATCCAGACGAACGTCGGCGGCACCGAGGCGGTGCTGGAGGCCGCCCATGCGCATGACACGAAGGTGCTGCTGGCTTCCACCTCGGAAGTCTACGGCAAGGCCATGCAAAAAGACGAGGACCTCGATTCTCTGCGGGAGGACGGGGACTGGACCCTGGGCCCGACGAGCAAGCGCCGGTGGGCCTACGCCTGTTCGAAGGCCATGGATGAGTTTTTGGCCCTTGCGTACCACGACGAGCACGACCTGCCGGTCACCTGCGTGCGCTTTTTCAACACGGTGGGGCCGCGCCAGTCGGGGCAGTACGGCATGGTGATCCCGAGCTTTGTGGAGCGGGCGCTGGCGGACGAGCCGATTGAGGTGCACGGCGACGGCACGCAGACGCGCTGCTTCCTCCATGTACAGGATGCCGTGCGGGCCGTTACAAAATTGCTCGATGCCCCGGACGCCGAGGGCGAGGTTGTGAACGTGGGGCGGCCCCGCGCCATTTCGATCAAAGAACTCGCCGAGCGGGTGCGCGACCTGTCCGGGTCCGACGCGTCCATTACGTATACGCCGTACGAGGAGGTATACGGGCCCGGATTTGAGGACATGCAGCGTCGGACGCCCGACATTTCAAAGCTGCAGTCCCTGATTGACTTCGCCCCAAAACACACGTTGGCGGACATTTTGCAGGATGTCATTGCGGACGTAACCGAACGCCGCAATGGCTCGGCGTCGGTGGCGCCCGCGTCCTTCTCCCAATTTGCGGAGGAGGGGTAAGGAGCGTGCGCTGAGCGTTCGGGCCTCTGGTTCATTTCGACGGACATAGCGAGGATCCCACATGGACTCTCTGGGCACGACGATGCTTTGGACGATGGCGCAGGCGGGGCTCCCGGCGGTGCTTGGGGTGCTGGCCGCAACGCCTCTCGTCATCCGGGCCGCTCGTCGGTACGACTGGGTGGCGTACCCGAAGAACGACCGGTGGCATGGCGAGCCCACCGCACTGATGGGGGGCATCGCGATCGTGGCGGCGGCAACCCTCGGCGTGGTTCTGAGTCGTCCCCCGATGGAGTTCCAGGTGGTGTGGGGGGGCGGCCTCCTGATGTTTGGCGTGGGCCTCGTGGATGATCACTGGCGGGTGGGCCCCGTGACGAAGCTGACCGTCCAGGTGGTCGCGACGGGGGGGCTGATCTCTCTAGGGTATGCCTTTGGCGCCGGGTGGCCGCTGTGGCTGTCGCTGCCCCTCACCCTGCTGTGGGTGGTGGGCATTACGAATGCGGTCAATCTCCTGGACAACATGGACGGGCTGGCGGCGGGGGTGGCGGGGCTCGCGGCCGCGGTCCTTGCCGTCTTCGGCGGGCTGACGGGACAACCCGGGGTTGTCGTTCTGGGAAGTGCGGTGGCGGGCGCCGCGCTCGGGTTTTTGTGGTTCAACTTCAAGCCGGCCCGGATCTTTATGGGGGACTGCGGGAGTCTCTTCCTCGGATTTCTCGTGGCGGCCCTGGGGCTCATTGTGCAGGGGAATGGGGGCGGGGGAACCGGTCGGCCCCTCGCCGTTGCGTTCGTGCCACTGGCCGTGCTCGCCATCCCCATCCTCGACACGACCCTCGTGACGGCCGTGCGCAGCTGGGCGGGACGGCCGGTGTCGGAGGGCGGGCGCGACCATACGTCGCACCGCCTCGTGCGACTCGGGCTGTCCGAAACCCACGCGGTGCTGCTTCTCTACGGGCTCAGCCTCGCGTCGGGGGCCCTGGCCCTGCTGCTTCTGTTCGTCGACGTCACGCTGTTCTACGCGCTCTTTGCGCTCGTGGGGGCGGGGCTGGCCGTCGTGGGGCTCCACCTGGCCCGGGCGAACGTGTACCAGCGAGGAGAGGCGAGCGGGGACGGGGCGCCGGTCCGCACGCCGCGGCCCATGCGCGTGGTGCACGCCCTGTTTGGCACGCGCTGGAAGGCCGTGCTGGGCATTCTGGCCGATTCGATTGTGGCGGGGGCGTCGCTGGTGCTTGCGTATCACTTGCGGTTCGGCGGGGCGCTCTCCCCTCACCACGAGGCGGAGCTCTTTGGGGCCCTCCCCCTGGTCGTCGCGGCGCAGGTGGTGGTCTTTGCGCTGCTGGGCCTGTACCGTGGCATCTGGCGACACGCCGGCACGCCCGAACTCGTGCGAACGGTCGGGGCGACGGCACTGGCGATGATCCCGACGGCGGGCGTGATTGCGGGGCTGCACGGCCCCGGGGCGCTGTCGTCGTCCATTCTGTTCATCGACTGGATGGTGGTGACGGGCGCGGTGGCGGGCATCCGCTTCGGGTTTCGGGGGCTGCGGCAGTATCTGGCGTCGCACCGGTCGCCGGGCCGGCGCGTGCTCCTCTACGGGGCCGGCGACGCCGGCATGCTGGTGTTGCGCATGCTGCGTCAGAACCCGGCGCTCGCACGTACCCCCGTTGGGTTCGTCGACGAGGACCCGCTGAAACAGGGGCAGTCGATGCAGGGACTGCCGGTGGTGGGGACCGCAGAGGATCTGGTGCGGGCCTGTCGGGTACACGACGTGGACGAGGTGGTGGTAACCGTTCCGTCCCTGTCGGACCGTCAACAGCAGGCCCTCCAGGCCCGGTGCGCAGAGGCGGACGTGCGCTGTACGTCGCTCAGCGTAACGTTTGAGTCGATGGCGTCGGCCGACGAGGTGCCCCACCAGGTGTAACCCCTTTGTAGGGGAGAGATCGGATTGCGAGTGTTCTGACTAGCTTTCTCTTCATTCAGCCTCTCTGTATGCCTGATTCCTCTCGCTCGACCCCCGTGCCGTACGCCGAGAATGGATCCGTGGCCGCTGCGTCCCTTCCGTCCGCCGCCGCGCAGCTGGTGGAGCGGCTCGACACGGGCCGCGCCACGATTGGGGTGGTGGGGCTGGGGTACGTCGGGCTCCCCCTCGCCGTCGAGTTTGCCGATCAGGGGTTCGAGACGCTCGGCATTGACCTGGACGCGGACCGCGTCGGGCAGTTGAATGCGGGGGAGAACTATCTCGACGACCTGGAGGATGACACCGTCCGGCGTCTGGTGGACGCCCAGCGACTGGAGGGCGCCATGGACTTTGATCAGGCCGCGGCGGTCGACGTCTTTTTCGTGTGCGTGCCGACGCCCGTCACGGAGACGAATGAGCCCGACACCTCGTACATCCAGAGCGCCGCCGAATCGATTGCGGAGTCGCTCCGTCCGGGCCAGTTGATTGTGCTGAAAAGCACGACGTACCCCAGTACGACGGAAGAGGTGGTGCAGCCCATTCTGGCCGAGGCGGCGGAGGCGCAGGGCCTCGAGCTGGGAGAGGACTATTTCCTCGCCCACAGTCCCGAGCGCATCGATCCGGGCAACGAGGAGTACACCACCGCCAACACGCCGGTCGTGGTCGGCGGGGTCACAGAAGCGGGCACGCAGGTGGCCGTGCGGGCCCTGGAGGCGATTGTGAACGAGGTGCACGCCGTCTCCAACCCGAAGGTGGCCGAGATGGAGAAGCTCCTGGAGAACATCTTCCGCTCGGTCAACATCGCCCTGGTCAACGAGCTGGCGCAGCTCTGCGACCGCATCGGCGACGTGTCGATGTGGGAGGTGGTCCAGGCCGCCGCGACCAAGCCGTTCGGGTACATGCCGTTCTATCCCGGGCCGGGGCTCGGGGGGCACTGCATCCCCATCGACCCGCACTACCTGTCGTGGCTGGCGCGGAAGCACGACTTCGAGACGAGCTTCATCACGCTCTCGGCCCGGATCAACGAGCAGATGCCGTTCTATGTGGTCAGGTCCGTGGTGGAGGCGATTGCGCGCCGCCCGGTGGCGCTGCCCGAGGCCGAGGTGCTCGTGCTCGGCGTGGCGTTCAAGCGCAACGTGGACGATACGCGCCACGCCCCGGCCGCCACCATCATCCGGTTGCTTCGCGAGAAGGGGGTCGCAACGGTGCGGTACCACGACCCGCACGTGGAGGCCTTTCAGGCGCCCGGGAGGGACGGGGACGCGGCGGTGGACGTGCCCTCCGTCGACCTGACCCCCGAGGCGCTCCGGCAGCACGACGCGGTTGTAATCGTGACGGATCACGATGCGTTCGATGCGCACTTCATCGCCGAACACGCACGGAGCATCGTCGATACGCGCAATGCGTTGGAGGCGGTGACGGACCCCGACCTGCGGGAGAAAATCACCCTGCTGGGCAGCTCGTAATGTGACCCTTCACTGGCGTTTTCTTTTTCCTTCAGATCTTTTGTTCTCATGACTGGACTGCTTGCCACGCTTGCCCAACGCGCGCCCTTCGCGTCGGACGCCCCGGCCGGAATCGGGCTGGAGTGGATGACCATTGCCGCGATCGTCGTGCCGGCGGTGCTGCTCATCGCCCTCGTCTATGTGGGAAACGATCGCACCGTGTAGGAGGCCCCCGCCTGCCGAGAAGAAGGGCGACGGCGCCCAAAACACAACCCGCCCGCGCCTCCGGGGGAGACGCGGGCGGGTGGGGGAGTCCAGCCGACAAAGCCCACAGGGCCGGGGACCTACGAGCTGCAGTCGTTCTTCAGGTAGTGCTCGGCCCGGGCCTGGTAGTCTCCGTAGGCGGCGTTCTTGAACGTCTCGCAGGCCTGCGATTGGTTGCCGCTCTGCATCTGGGACTCGGCAATCACGAAGTAGAACTTCGCGGCGTCGCTCCGGCTCCCGTCGTGCATGTCGAGGCCCGCACGCGCCGTCTGGATGGCCTCTTGGAGGCTGCCCTGCTCAAAGAGCGCCAGGGAGCGGTAGAACTGGCTCTGAGCATTGGGGTCCACGTAGTTTTCCATGTCGTCGAGGGCCTCCAGCGCCGTGTTAATCTGGCTCGACGAGAGGTTGTCTCCGTTGAGGGCCTGGGAGGCAATGTTCAGGAAGTGGCCCCGCACCCGCTCGGTCGCCATTCCGGCGACGCGCGTATTGCCGGTCTCATTCCCGATATCGATCGCGGTCTGCATCGACTCCAGGGCCGCGTCCGTGCTGTCTATGCTGAAGTAGGCGATGCCCCGGTTGTGGTAGACGCTCGGGTCGTTGTCGGCGTACTCGAGGGCCTTGTCGAAGTGCGCGAGGGCCTGCTCGTAGTTTTCCTGCTTCAGGTCCGCGCTTCCGGCGTTTTTGAGACTGCTGATGAGATTGCCCTCAATCTTCTGCACGATGTCGTCCAGCTCCAGCTCCTGCGCAATCCCGCGGGCCTCCTCAAACCGGGTGATGGCCGTTTCGTAGTTGCCCTGGTTTCCGGCCTGGGCGCCGGCCTTGTAGCTCGCCTGCAGTTGCTTCTTCAGTTCCTGGGTGTTGTCCCCGCTGGAGCCGTCCTGGGCGTGCACCGGGGCGACCCCGAGCCCAGCGACGAGAAGGAGCGCGAGCGAGGACGCGAGCCAGCGAGAAAAACGGGAGGAGAAAACGGAAGCAGTCATGAGTGTATGCGCTATGTCGGAACAGTGGTGTGGGGGTGGACCGCAGCGAGACGAGCCGTTCAGCTCAGGCCGTGCGGCGAAGAAGATTTCGTGGAGTGAAAGGGTGGAATTCAGCGACCGGTCTCATTGTTCTCGACGCGGTTTTGCACGCGTTCTCGGTACTCTTCGTTGGCGTAGATGGCGATTTCAACCCGTCGGTTCTGCTGGCGTCCCTCGGCCGTTTCGTTGGTGGCGACGGGTTCGGACTCGCCCTTTCCGACCGAGGTGATCCGGCGGGGGGCGATGCCCTGTTGCGTAAGGTATTCCGTGGCCGACTGGGCTCGCCGCTCGGACAGGCCCTGGTTGTAGGACTCGGACCCGCGGGCGTCCGTGTGGCCGACGATGAGGATGTTGGTGTCCTCGAAGTCCTGCATGGTCTCGGAAAACTCGCGGAGATTCTGCTGGGCCTTGCCTCGGAGGGCGGCGGAGTCGAAGTCGAACAGAATGCCGCTGTCGAAGGTCACCTTGATGCCTTCGCCCACGCGCTCGACGTCGGCGTTTTCGAGCTCGTCGTCGAGCTCCTCGGCCTTCTTGTCCATGCGCTGGCCGATGATGGCGCCGGCCGTGCCCCCGATGACGGCGCCCAGGATGGCCCCTTCCGCGGTGCCGCCCGCGGCCTTTCCGACGGCGGCGCCGCCGGCGGCCCCGGCGCCGGCCCCGATGATGGCGCCCTTCTCGGTGTTGCTCAGCGACGCGCAGCCGCCGATGAGGAGGCCGAGGCCGAGCACGAGCGCAATGGAGAGGGAGGCCTGTCGGAGTCGGAGCATGGAGCGGGGGGAATGATGAGAAAGCGATCGGTAGCCGGTGATCCTGCAACCCGCATGCCGTAGCCCAAAGAGAGGGACGGCCCTTCCAAGCACAAGGGCCCCACAGTTTGAAAAATCCGTCCACCCGACGCTGTTTTATGGAAAACAGGCGGGGGTAGGGGCCGGAATCGACCGCACGCACCGGTCGGCCTGCGGTTCGGGGGCCGGGACTAGGGGTCGGAATGGATCGAAACTTGTCCACTAAAGTGAACAGAAATGACAGGTCAGCGGGACAGCCCCGTGCGTTGATTTGGTGAACCCGCCCGGAATGCTGGCAATCGCCGGCGGCGCTCGTTATTGTACCCAAACGTCGGCTTGGAGCCGTCACGCCGGGGGCCGGCGCGCGGTTCCGAGAGGCGCTCGTTTCTCCGCATTGCTTCCCCACATCCATGAAGCTCATTATCCCGATGGCCGGGCGCGGGACGCGCGTCCGCCCCCACTCGCACGTGACCCCAAAGCCGCTCCTCAACGTAAAGGGGCGCAACATTGTCGAACGCATCGTCGACACGTTCTCGCGTGTGCTCCCCGAGGTGCCCGACGAGGGAGTGTTTGTGCTCGGCCCGGACTTCGGCCAGGAGATCCGCGACCAGCTCACGGAGATCTGTGAGGCGCGCGGCATGTCCGCGAATTTTGCGGTGCAGCACGAGGCCCTGGGCACGGCCCACGCGGTGGGCTGCGCCGACGAGCACCTGCAGGGCGACGGCGTGGTGGTCTTTGCCGATACGCTCTTCCACATCGAGGACGCCGTCACGATCGAGGAGGACGCCGACGTGGTGGCGTTTGTGCGCGAGGTGGACGACCCGCGGCGCTTCGGCATTGCGGTCCGCGACGGGGACCAGGTGACCAAGCTGATTGAAAAGCCGGAGGACCCCGTCTCCAACGAGGCGCTGATCGGCATCTACTACGTGCGCGAGCTGGCCGACCTGCACGAAGAGATCAACTACCTGATCGACAACAAGGTGAAGGGCAAGGGCGGGGAGTACCAGCTCACCGACGCCTTCGATCGGCTGCTGCAGCGGGGCGAGGTGTTTACGACCGCCTCCGTCGACGCCTGGATGGACTGCGGCACGATCCCGGCGCTGCTGGAGACGACCGGTCGCATCCTCGACCGCGAGTCGGACGACCTGCGCCAGGGCACCGTGGAGGACAGCGTGATCCACGAGCCGGTGTACGTGGGGCCGGGCGCCACGATTACCGACTCCGTG
This sequence comes from Salinivenus lutea, assembly GCA_002894685.1. Lineage (GTDB taxonomy): Bacteria > Bacteroidota > Rhodothermia > Rhodothermales > Salinibacteraceae > Salinibacter > Salinibacter luteus. Next base: position 5,865 of record NCRC01000022.1, on the reverse strand, counting down.
GTGGGGCCGCACGTGTCGGTCGAGGCCGGGGCGACGGTCGAGAACACCGTGGTGCGCAACAGCATCGTCTTTCAGGACGCGACGGTCGAGAACGCCGTCCTGGCAAAGTCGGTCGTGGGGCGCCACGCCGCGGTCCGGCAGACGCGGCAGAGCCTCAACGTGGGCGATCACTCGCAGATCAACGTGGAGCTGCGCAGCTAACCCCGGAACGACGAATTTCGGGTGTCGAATGACGGAGGGCCGGGGAACCACCCGCCGTCCGTGGAGCAAGGACTGAGGCCGCTCGTTTCTGCACCCGGAAGCGAGCGGCTTCGCTTGTCTTTGCGCCCGTTGCCCGTCGACATTCGCATTGCACGATGGACACGTATCCGGACGAGCTGGAAGAGAAGCTCGGGTTTGACGTCATCCGAGCGCGCCTCAGGGAACGCGTCGGCACCCCCCTCGGGCGCGAGCGGCTCGCGGAGATGCGGCCCGCCCGCACCCTGAACTGGCTCCGCACGGAGCTGACCCGCGTCGAGGAGCTGCAGGCCGCGTTTCAGTACGGCGACGCCGTCCCGCTGAACAACTTTCACGACCTGCGGGGCACCCTCCGCCGGGCCGCGCCCGAGGAGGCGTACGTGGACCCGGAGGAGCTGTGGGCCACCCGTCTCACGCTCATCACGCTGCGCCGCCTCAAAGCCCACTTCAAGCAGCGCGCCGACGACTTTCCGGCCCTCGCCGACGCGGTGACGCGCATCACGCCCCTGCCGGACCTGGAGGAGCACGTCGCCTCCATCTTGACCGAGGACGCGACGGTCCGCGACGACGCCTCGCCCGAGCTGGCTCGGCTGCGCCGCCAGATTCACCAGAAGGAGAACCAGCTGCGCGACACGCTCGACGGGGCGATGCGGGACGCGATCCGGCAGGGGTACGCCACCGAGAATCAGGCCACGATCCGGGGCGGGCGCATGGTAATTCCGGTGCGGGCCGAGGCGAAGCGCAAGGTGGAGGGCTTTGTGCACGACACCTCCGCCAGCGGGCAGACCGTCTACATCGAGCCGGCCGCCTGCCTGGAGCTCAACAATGAGGTGCGTGAGCTCAAGAGCGCCGAACAGCGCGAGGTGGAGCGAATTCTGCGGGAGGCCACGGCGCACTTGCGGAGCGAACGCGACGCCATGGAGGGCAATCTGAAGACGATGGCCCAGTTCGACCTTCTGCAGGCCAAGGCGCGCCTTGCCAACCGCATCGACGCGGTGGTGCCCAAGCTCAACGAGGACGGCCGCATCGAGGTGCACGCGGGGCGCAACCCGGTGCTGGAGCTCCACTTCCGGTCGCTCGACGAGGCGGACGAGACTGAGGGACGGTCGACGGGGGAGGACGACATTCCGCCCCGCGAGGTGGTGCCGCTCGACCTGACGCTGGGCGACGACTTCCACACCCTCGTCATCACCGGCCCGAACGCCGGCGGCAAGACCGTATCGATGAAGACGGTTGGCCTCTTCTCTCTGATGCTGGGCTACGGGCTGCCGCTTCCCGTGGCGCCGCACTCGTCGTTTCCGCTCTTCGACCAGATTATGGCGGACATCGGCGACGAGCAGTCGATCGAGGAGGACCTGTCCACCTTCAGCTCGCACGTGTCGAACCTGCGCCACATGCTGACCGAGGCGGGCGACAACACGCTCGTTCTGATCGACGAGGCGGGCACCGGCACGGACCCGGACGAGGGCGGGGCGCTGGCCCAGGCGGTACTGGAGCGGCTGACCGCGGCCGGGGCGCGCACCATCGCCACCACGCACCACGGCACCCTCAAGGTGTACGCCCACGAGACGGACGGCGTGGAGAATGGGTCGATGGAGTTCGACCAGGAGACGCTGCGGCCCACCTACCGCTACCAGGAGGGCGTGCCCGGCTCGTCCTACGCCTTCGAGATTGCCGAGCGGATGGGGCTGGACCCCGACCTTCTGCGCCGCGCCCGCACGCTGGCGGGGGAGCAGAAGACGGCCATGGAGAACCTCATCTCCACCTTTGAGGAACGGACCCAGCGCCTCGAGAATGAGCTCTACGAGGCGGAGAAGGCCAAGGAAAAGGCGGAGGCCGAGCGGCAGCGCCTCGAGGACAAGCGCCGCACCCTCGAAAAGGAACGCGACTCCATCCGACAGCAGGCCCTGGAGGAGGCCGAGCGCATCGTCGACGAGGCAAATGCGCGCATCGAGCGCACCATCCGCGAGATCAAGGAGGCGGAGGCCGCGTCGGAGGCGACGAAGCAGGCGCGGGCCGAGCTCGAGGACTACAAGGAGGGGCTGGACGAGGAGCAGTCGCGGGCCGAAGAGGGGGCGTCCCCGGACGACGAGGAGGAAGAGGCCCCGGGCCCGACGCCGTCCCGGCCCGATCGCAGGCCCGACGCGCCGATTGAGGAGGGCGACCAGGTGATTCTGGACGACGGCTCCACCGCGCTGGAGGTGCAGGAGATTGAGGATGGAGAGGCCGTGGTCCTCATGGGGGCGATGCACATGCGGGTAGCGCTCGACCGCCTCACGAAGGTGGACGGGCCGGAGGAGCCCGATCCCGAACCGCAGGGCGGCGGCTCCCAGACGATGACGGCACTGGAGGCGAGCCCGTCGATCGACGTGCGGGGACAGCGGGTCGACGAGGCGCGCCACAACGTCCAGGACTTCCTCGACAATGCCCTTGCCGCGGGCCTCGACACGGTCGAAATCCTCCACGGAAAAGGCACCGGGGCGCTCCGGTCGGCCCTCCACGAGATGCTCGCCGAGCGGTCCGACATCAAAGACTACCGCAAGGCCCCCCTCCAGGAGGGCGGGGCCGGCGTGACGAAGGTCGACCTTTCCTGAGCATCAGCAGGGGGGCGAATGGGCGGCGACCCGCTCCGGACTCCTGCGTTGGCGTTGGACGAAGCGCCCGCCGGTTTGTAGCTTCGCTCTTCGAGAACGAACCGCGCTCATCACCACAGCTCCCCGACACATGGCTCACATCGTCGCCACGCGCCCCCTCATCGACGGCGCGCTCGATGCCCTTCGCGAGACCCACACCGTCACGGTACACGACCCGGATCCCTCGGGCGATCGGACCGAGGAGGATCTGATCGACCTGGCCGCCGAGGCGGACGTGCTGCTGTCCGTGCTGGCCGATCCCTTGACCGAGCGGGTGTTTGCGGCGTGCCCCCACCTGCAGATGGTGGCCCAGTACGCCGTGGGCGTCGACAACATCGACCTGGACGCGGCGACGGAGCACGGGGTCGTCGTGAGTCACACCCCGGGCGTGCTCACCGACGCGACGGCGGACCAGGCGTGGGCCTTGTTGCTGGCGGCCGCTCGTCACGTCCGGGCGGCGGACCAGTACGTGCGCGACGGAAACTTCGAGCGCTGGGAGACCACCTTGCTGCTGGGCATGGAGCTGGCCGACAAGACCCTCGGCATTGTGGGGCTGGGGCGCATCGGGCAGGCCGTGGCCCGGCGCGCGCTCGGGTTCGGGATGGACGTGGTCTACCATAACCGCCGCCGGGCGAACCCTACGGTAGAGCGGCAGACCGGGGCCCGCTACGTGTCGCTCGACGATCTGCTTGCCACGAGCGATGTGGTGTCGCTTCATTGCCCGCACAATGAGGACAGCCACCATCTCATCGACGCGGCGGCCCTGGAGCGGATGAAGGAGACGGCGCTCCTGGTGAATACGGCCCGCGGGGCCGTGGTGGACGAGGCGGCCCTCGTCGAGGCGCTCGCGGAGGGCGAGATTGCGGGGGCGGGGCTGGATGTGTTCGAGCACGAGCCGGACGTGCACCCGGGGCTGCTGGACCAGGACCGCGTTGTGCTGGCCCCTCACCTTGGCAGCGCCACCACGCGCGCTCGGCGTCGGATGGCCGACATGGTGGTGGAGTCCATCCAGGCCGTGCTGCAGGGCGCGGAGTCCGTGCCGCACCGGGCCGCCTGAGAGGAGGGAGAAGTGGGGGATTGGGCGGTTCGGTAGACAGTGACGTGCGAAAAATCGCACGCGTTGGGGGCGTGGAGGCTGTGGAACCGGGGACGGCGGGAACGGCGCGTTTTTTGTTTGTACGTAGGCCGAATCCATTGTCATTTCGCTGACGGCGCCTCCCTCGCCTCTTCATGTTTTCCCTCCGTCTTGTTTTGATGCTGTTTCTGATCGGGATGGGGGCCTCCATCGCCTGGGGCCAGCCGCGGGACACGACCGACTCGTCGGCGCGGCCGGCGCAGGTGGTGAATCGGGTAACGGAGGCGTTCGTGAACGGAAGCGCCGAACGACTGCTGGGGCCGGCGACGGACCGGGTGGAGGTGAGCCTGTTCGGGGCCCGGACGTTTTACAGCAGCGCGCAGGCCTTTTACGTGCTTCGGGACTTCTTTTCCAACTACACGCCCCGCCAGTTTCAGGTGAACGACGTGACGTCGACCGATGTCAGCTGCTTCCTGTCGGGGACCTACGAGCACGCCGAGTCCGAACGCGCGCTGCAGGTGTTTGTCCGGCTGGTCCAACACGAGGGAGAGGCGTGGCGACTGCATGAGGTCCGGATCGACCACGAAGCGGAGTAGTCCGTACAGCCGCTGGGGCTTACTGTGAGGAGGGCTCGTCTGTCGTCACTTCATCCGGTACGTCCGGTGCCCGCATGATGTCACGCTTGCTCGATGGGTGGCCTCGGTTTTCGTGGTGGGGCGCGATTGGGGCGGGACTGGTCCTTGCTTTGCTGCTCACCGCTCTGGGGCGGTGGACCGCCACGCGGTACGTGGCCCAGCACGCGGACGAGGAGCAGCGGCAACGGGTGGAGGCGGCCCTGTCGACGGTGGACGCCCGGTTTCAGGCGATGCGGGATCAGGCGCTGGGCCGGGCGCAACAACTGGCCACGGATTCGGTCGTGGTGAGGGGGCTGAACCAGTGGCGAGAGACGGGCGAGCGGTCGGGCCCGCTGCTTCAGCATGTGTCGGCCCTTTCTCTGCCGGCCCACACTACGGTCGAGGTGTACAGTCCGGTCCCGCGGGTGCTGGCGTGGAACGGGCCGCAGATGCCCCTGGGCACGATCCCGAACACCGAGTCCTTCCTGCAGGAGACGCAAAGCACGATTGTGACGGATGGGCTGGTGCGGGAGGCCCTCTCCGTGTGGGTGCCGGTGCGGGCGGACGGGCAGACGCTGGGGGCCGTTCGGGTGGTTCGGGTCCTTGGGTATCGGCCGCCGGTGCAGAATCGATACATCCGCGGCTTCAATGTGGCGGATCGGTGGTCGGACGCGACGGGAGAATCGGTGCGGGTCACGTGGGGGTCCGATCAGAACGTAGGGGGGCAGGAGCGAATTCGGGCGCTCCGGGGAGCGGGGGGCGAGGTGCTCGGGTACGCCCGGGTCGCGGTCCCGTCCCCCGACCGGCTCGTGCGGCGGACGGCCCAGGTCTACGACAATCTCCTGGTGGGAGGAATCACGGCCCTCCTTCTGTGGGGCGTGTGGGGCGTGGGCGCCTGGTACCTCAACTTGGGCCGCCGGCCGGGACTGCGTCGCCTCGCCCGTGCCCGCACCGCGGCTGCGAGCCGTTTTGCCCTCCTCGCTCTTCTGTGGGTCGGGACGCGGTATGCGCTCCTGGGGCTTGATGTGCCGGGGCGCTGGGTCGGGCAGATCGACCTCCTCAGTGCCCTGTTCGACCCCACCCGATTTGCCTCGGCCATTGGGGGCGGCATCTTTCGCTCGATTGGGGATCTGTTTCTGACGGCGGTGTGGGGCACTGCTCTTGCCGCGGGCATGGTGCATCTTGCGCGGGCGTACCGGCCCCGGGCCGACTCTCTGCAGGCCCTGGCGCATCGGCTTCGGGCCGAGTCCGCGGCGGCCCCCTCGGCCGTTCGGTTCCTTGGGGTGGTCGCGGGGCTGTTGGGGGC
>NCRC01000021.1 GCA_002894685.1 Salinivenus lutea | reverse complement strand
CTTCGACGACCCCTACCGCCCCCACTTCCACTACACGCCCCCTCGGCACTGGATGAACGACCCCAACGGGCTCGTCTACCACGAGGGGACGTACCACCTCTTCCATCAGTACAATCCGGAGGGAAACCAGTGGGGCCACATGAGCTGGTACCACGCCACGAGCCCCGACCTCGTGCACTGGACGCACCAGGGCGTGGCCCTCGCGGAAGAGGACAACGAGATGATCTTTTCGGGGAGCGCGGTGGTGGACCGCCACCACACCGCCGGCTTCGGCGTCGAACACGGCCCCTCGCCCCTGGTGGCCGTGTACACGAGCCACTACACCCGACCGGACGACTCGGTGAACCAGGCCCAGTCGCTGGCCTACAGCGTCGATGGGGGGCAGACCTGGACAAAGTACGAGGACAATCCGGTGCTCGACCATCCCGACCCGGAGTTTCGGGACCCCAATGTGTTCTGGTACGAGCCGGAGGGCAAGTGGATAATGGCCGTGGCGCTCCCGGAACAGCGAATCATCCAGTTCTACGCGTCATCGGACCTTAAGAACTGGACGTATCGCAGCGACTTTGGCCCCGCCGGGAGCACGGCGGGCATCTGGGAGTGCCCGGCGCTCCTCCAAGTGCCGGTGGACGGACAGCCGGACCGCACGCGCTGGGTGCTCTCGGTGGACGTGGGGTCGGGCGCCGTGGCGGGCGGATCCGGCAGCCAGTACTTCGTGGGCCGCTTCGACGGCACAACGTTCAGGCCGGACGACACGTCTCTCGACGACGCGCCCCACTGGGCGGACTACGGCCCGGACTTCTACGCGGCCATCCCCTGGAATAACGTGCCGCCCTCGGACGGCCGCGCCCTGTGGCTGGGCTGGATGAACAACTGGACCTACGCGGAGGCCCTCCCGACCGCCCCGTGGCGGAGCGCGCAAACCGTGGCCCGCTCCCTCTCCCTGCGCCCGATCGACGGACGCCTGCGGCTGACGCAGCGCCCCGTCGCCGAACTGGAGTCCCTTCGCACGCATCCGGTCCACCTGGAGGGGCGGACGCTCGACGACGAGACCGTGCCTCTCACGGCGGACGGCCGTTCCGGACGGACGCGTGAGCTCATCGCCGACTTTGCTCCCCGCGACGCCGACACGGTGGGGCTCCACGTTCGCGCCGGAGCAGACGAACGAACCGTCGTCGGGTACGACGCGACGAACAATGCCGTCTTTGTCGACCGTACGCGCTCGGGGGCCATCGACTTCGCCGACGGCTTTGCGTCCCGGACCGCCGCCCCCCTCTCGCCCATCGACGGCCGCGTGACGCTGCGGGTGCTGGTGGACCGATCGTCGGTCGAGGTGTTCGCCAACGAGGGGGCACGGGTCCTCACACATTGCATTTTTCCTGACCCGGGCAGTGACGGGGTGGCCGCCTTCGCCTCGGGCGGCTCGGCCCGGCTCGTCTCCCTCGACGCCTGGTCGCTCCGCTCGATCTGGTCAAACCAGTAGTCGTCTGTCCCTCTCGCGCACCCGATTCGTTTTCCCATGAGCGACGAAATTCTGTGTGTCGGTGAAATTCTCTGGGACGCGCTCCCCGAGGGGCTCTTCTTGGGCGGCGCCCCCCTCAACGTGGCGCGGCACCTGCACGTCCTCGGCGAAGAGGTGGCCGTCGTGAGCCGGGTGGGGGACGACACGCTCGGAGCGGAGGCGCGCCGGCGCCTGCGGGCACAGGGTCTCGCCGACACCCTCGTGCAAATCGACGATTCCCTGCCCACCGGCTTCGTGCGGGTGGCCCTGGACGACGCCACCGGCGAGCCTGACTACGAAATCGTGGAGCCGGCCGCCTGGGACGCCATCGCCTTCACGGACGCCCTCCAGCAGCACGCAGAGGGGGCCGCCGCGCTCGTGTTCGGCAGCCTCGCCCAACGGGCCGCCCCCTCCCGCAACACCATCCAGCGCCTGTGCAAAACCGACGCCCTGCGGGTCTTCGACATCAACTTGCGGCCGCCCTACGTCGATCGCGCCGTCGTCGAGCACTCGCTGCGGGCAGCCGACGTAGTCAAGCTGAACGAGGCGGAACTGTCGCGGCTGCGAGACTGGTTTGGCCTCGCGGCGGCCCCCGAGGCGGCGATGGACGACCTGGGCACGACGTTCGGGTGCCGGGCCGTGTGTGTGACGACGGGCGAGGCAGGCGCGTGGCTGTGGGAGGACGGCGCGTGCTCGCACCAGGCCGGGTACGCCGTCCAGGTGCAGGACACGGTGGGGGCGGGCGACGCCTTCCTGTCCGCCCTCCTGTCCGGGCTCCTCGACGGGCGCGGCGGCGCGCCCCTGCTGGACCTCGCCAATCGGCTCGGGGCGTTCGTCGCGTCGCACTCCGGGGCCCTACCGGACTACGAGGTGAACGGGCTCGACGACATCGGCCGCCTTCCCCTTTCCGCCCCCTGCTCCTCCGACTGACGACGGCTCCCGCGTCCCTTCGTTCGAACGTTCGTCCCATCGCGAGCCGGCGTTGCACGGGGGGCGTCCCCCTCCGGAATCGGCTCGGGATCATCCGTCCGATCGTCTAGTTTCGGTCTCGTACGACCGGTGAAGAGGTTGCCCACCCCGGTCGCTGCGGACACCCTTCTTCCGCACTTGTCCCATGAACCGGCGGCCCCACTTGCCGCCGCCCCCTTTGCCCATGAGCTCCGCCGTCCACGACCACTGCGGCATCTTCGGCATCTTCAATCACCCCCAGGCCGCCCGGCACACCTACTACGGCCTGCACGCCCTGCAGCATCGCGGGCAGGAGTCGGCCGGCATCGTCACCTCCACCTACGACGAACAGGAGCAGGCACCGGTGATGCCGGTCCACAAGGACTTCGGCCTCGTGCTCGACGCGTTCGACGACCCGGACATCTTCGACAAGCAGCTGCTGGGGGACGCCGGGATCGGGCACAACCGCTACTCCACGAGCGGGGCCGCCTCGAATCGGGCCAACATCCAGCCCTTCGTGGTGCACCACCGCAACGGGAACCTCGCCCTGTCGCACAACGGCAACCTGTCCAACGCCCGCGAGCTCCGCAAGAGCTTCAGCGAGCGCGGCACCCTCTTCCAGACCACCAGCGACAGCGAGCTCATCCTGCACCTGGCGGCACAAAGCCGTCGCCAGAACCACCTCGACCAGATCATCGACGCCCTCATGCAGATCGAGGGCGCCTACTCGCTGCTCCTGCTCACCGACGAGCACATGATTGCCGTTCGCGACCCGAACGGCTTTCGGCCCCTGGCGCTGGGCCGGATGGACTCGCCCGGCGCCCGCGAGGGCGATGCGTACTGCGTGGCGAGCGAGACCTGCGCCTTCGACATGATCGACGCCGAGTACGTGCGCGACATCGAGCCCGGCGAGATTTTGGTGATCGACCGCGAGGGGTGCGCCAACGGCGGCGACTTTGAGAGCCACGAGATCCCCACGAAGCACGGGGTCAACCAGTGCGTCTTCGAGTACGTCTACTTCTCGCGGCCCGACTCGCAGATCTTCGGCGAAATGGTGGACAAGGTGCGCCGCCAGACGGGCGTGCAGCTGGCCCACGAGGCCCCCATCCCCGAGGAGGCGTCGGACGACGAGAAGACGCCCATCGTGGTGCCGGTGCCCGACTCCGCCAACACCTCCACGCTCGGGTTCGCGGAGGAGTGCCAGGACATGGGGCATCGCTGCCGGTTCGATCTCGGCCTCATCCGCAACCACTACGTCGGCCGCACCTTCATCGCCCCCGGCCAGGATCGCCGCGAAATGAAGGTGCGCTGCAAGTTTAACACCGTGCAGGGCCTGCTCGAAGACCGTACGGTGGTGGTGATTGACGACTCGATCGTGCGCGGCACCACGGCACGCTACCTCGTCGACATGCTGCGCGAGTCCGGCGCCAAGAGCGTCCACTTCCGCGTCTCCTCCCCGCCGGTCATCAGCCCGTGCTTCTACGGCATGGACTTCCCCGACGCCGACGAGCTGCTGGCAAACAAATTCGACGACATCGACGCCATGCGCGACTACCTAGGCGTCGACTCGCTGGCGTACCTGTCCGTGGAGGGCCTCATGACGGCCGTCACCCGCGCCAACGACAGCGACCTCGGCTACTGCAACGCCTGCTTTACGGGCAACTACCCGGTGCCGGTGGACAAGGACATGAGCAAGCACGACTTCGACCGCCCGGCCCCGGCCCCACGAACGCGGTGAGGCAACGGGAGGCGAATAGGGCTCCGCAACGACGTCGCCTCTGGGCTGTGCCGGGGGCATCGGCAGGATGTATGTCGGTAGACACGCAGACGGGAGCAGCGTCCCGGCCCGGCGTCACTCAGTCGCCGCACTGGTTGCGCACGGCGGACGGTTGGGCCTCCCGTTTCGTGCCCCCTACGCAATACGCCCTACGCCCTACGCAATACGCTAAAACCCCACCGCCGCGCCCGTCCCCCGCGGGTCCGACCCGCCGTAAAAGACGCGGGCCGAGTCGGACGGATGCTGCACGTGCAGGCCCTGCGCACGGCCCCACCGCACGTACGACCCGAACACCCCCTTCGTAACCGGCCAGCCGCGCGCCTCCAGGTTGCGGATGGCGTCCTTCGACAGGGCGTACTCCTCGTAGCTGAGGTCGCGCGGCTTCCACTGGTGGTGGATCCGTCCGGCCGTCACGGCCTCCTCGATGTCCATCCCGTGGTCGATTACGTTCATGATCACCTGCGCCGTGGTCGTGATGATCGTCGAGCCACCCGGCGCGCCCACCACGAGGTCGAGCCGCCCCTCCGGATCCTCCACGATGGTGGGTGACATCGACGACACCATGCGGCGGTCCGGCGCCACCAGGTTCCGCTTCGTGCCCGAGAGGCCGAACTGATTCGGCACGCCCGGCTTCAGCACAAAGTCGTTCATCTCGTTGTTCATGAAGAAGCCCGCGCCGTCCACCACCACCTTCGAGCCGTAGCCGCTGTTGATGGTGGTCGTCACGCTCACCGCCATGCCGCTGCTGTCAGCGACCGAGTAGTGCGTCGTCTCCATCGACTCGCCCGCCAGCGCGGGCTGCCCCGCCTTCACCGAATCGCTGGGCGTGATGCGCGTGGAATCGAACGACGCCATCCGGTCCTGCATGTAGTCTTTCTGGATGAGCCCCTCGGTGGGCACCTCCACGTGGTCCGGATCGCCAAGCCACTTGGCACGATCGGCAAAGACGCGGCGCATGGCCTCGCCCAGGTAGTGCACCGTGGCGCTGGAGTTGAAGCCCATCCGGTCGATGTCCTTCCTCTCCGCCGCGTTCAGGAGCTGTGCAATCGCCACGCCGCCGGAGGAGGGCGGCCCCATCGAGTGCACCTCGTAGCCGCGGTAGGTGGCCGTCACCGGCTCGCGCTCCACGGCGCGATACTCGGCCAGGTCCTCCCGGTCGATCAGCCCGTCGTGCTCCTCAAACTGATCGGCGATGAGGTCGGCGGTGTGCCCCTCGTAGAACTCGTCGCGCCCCCGGTCGCGGATGCGGCGGAGCGTGGCGGCGAGGTCCTCCTGCACAAACAGTTCCCCGGCGCGGTACTGCCGGTCCGCACGGCCTTTCGTGAAGTACTTCTTCGTGGCCGAAAACTCAGCGAACGTCTCGTAGCGGCTGTTCAGGTCCTCCGCCAGGGAGTGCGGGAGCGGGAAGCCCTCCGCGGCCAGCCGAATGGCGGGGGCCATCACCGTTTCGCGGTCGAGCGTGCCGTGTTCGTCGAGCGCCTTGAGGAGGCCCGCCACGGTGCCGGGCACGCCGGAGGCGAGGTAGCCGCGCCGGCTCCGCTCGCGCACGGCATTGCCCTCAGCGTCGAGGTACACGTCCTGCGTGGCGCCGGCGGGCGCATCCTCGCGGTGGTCGATCGTCGTGACCGAGCCGTCGGACTGGCGAATGACCATGAAGCCGCCCCCGCCCAAGTTGCCCGCGTAGGGGTGCACCACGGCCAGCGCAAAGCCCGTCGCCACCGCCGCGTCGACGGCGTTGCCGCCCTGTTCCAGCATCGCCACGCCGGCCGCGGAGGCGCGGCGCTTGGCCGAGACCACCATCCCGTTCTCGGCGTACTCGGGGGCGGGCGCGACGGACGCAGGCGCGGGGGCGGAACGAGGCGGAGACGCCCCGGTCCCGGACGCAACCGCGAGGCCGCTGAGCGCAAGGAGGAGTGCGAGGCCGAAAGCACGAACGGACGAGACGGACGGCATACCAAAACCAGAGGATCAGGGAGAAGACGAGAGATGTCCAACGTAGGCGCGCCCCGCCCAAATAGCAATCTGCCTCCGCCGTAAGGACCGTGGCCGAGCCTCTTCCCCACCCCGAACACGCCCTCTTCTTCGGGGTACCCGCCCTTCAAGCCCCACCTCCCGATCCCCTTCCCGCTGTGCCTCCCCGCCGCCGAACGACATTTCCCCGCACGCTCATTGTGGCCCTCGTGGGGGCGACGATCCTCGCCGCCGCCCTCCTCATGCCCCTCGCCGCCCACGGCCAGCAGACCGTCACGTGGCGCGCCCATCCGCCCACGGCACACGGCTTCGATTCCATCGCACTCGCCGATGCGGTGGCCCGGGCCGACGCCCTGGCGCCGCCCCTCACCAGCCTGCTCGTGGCCCGTGGGGACACGACGGTCGCGGAGATCTACTTCGGCGGCATGACGCCCACGCAGGGAGCGAACCTGAAGTCCGCCAGCAAGAGCGTGCTGAGCGCCCTCACGGGCATCGCAATTGAACAGGGGCACCTCGACGGCCTCCACCAGCCCATCGGCGCGTTCTTCCCCGACCTCCTGGCCGACCAACCGCGCAAGCAGCGGATCACGATCCGCAACCTGCTCACGCAGCAGGCCGGCCTCGAATCCACCAGCTTCGGCAACTACGGCGCGTGGGTGACGAGCACGAACTGGGTGGCAAACGCCCTACAGCGGCCCATGGAGGACCATCCCGGCGGAGAGATGATCTACAGCACCGGCAACACGCACCTCCTGGGCGTCATCCTCGCCAACGCCACCGGCCAACCGCTCCGCACCTTCGCCCAGGAGGAGCTCTTCGACCCGCTCGGCACCACGATTCGCAGCTGGCAGCAGGACCCGCAGGGCTACTACTTCGGCGGCAACAACATGGCCCTCACGCCGCGCGGCCTGCTCCGCTTTGGCCAACTCTATCTGAACCGCGGCACCTTCGACGGGCAGCGCGTGCTCCCGGCCGACTGGGTCGACCTCTCCTGGCGCACCTACGTCCGCTCCACCTACCGCGACCACCAGTACGGCTATCTCTGGTTCACGCACACCTTCGGCGGCGAGGCGGTCGCCTTTGCCTGGGGGCACGGCGGGCAGTACGTGTTCGTGGTGCCGGCGCTCGACCTGGTGGTGGCCATGACCTCCTCCCTGTCGAACCGACCGGCGGGCAGCGACGGGCACAACCGACGCCTCGTCCGCCTGCTGTCCGAGCACATCATTCCCGCAGCGCAGGGGGCGGGACGGGGCGCACTGTGGGCCCCGCCCGGGTCCTTTGTCGGGTGGTAACCGGCGGGAAACCGTGCCCCTCTTGGCCGGGGATGCGCCAAAAGCGACACGCCCGCAAGGGCAAAAACCCCATCCACACGTCGGGAAGATCTCCCCACGATGCGCCGAACCGGACCGGGCCAATGCTGAGGGGGTCGTATGTTTTCGTTGGTGATTCCCCTGTGCCCCCTTCCCCCCTTTTCCTACGTTCCAATGACGACCCGTACTTGCTCCCGCAAGGGCGCCGGCTCGATCCGTATGCTGTGGATCGCCCCGCTTCTTGTGTTCGCCGCCCTGCTGTGGGCGCCCCTCGCCGTCGCCCAGGACCCGGTTGCCCCAACCATTCCACAGTCGGAGATTGAAATCCGGCGCGGCGCCGACATCGTGCAGCCCCCCACCGTCTTCTACAAGCGCGTCAACGCCGGCCAGTCCTTCGACGACGTGGCCGACAAGTCCCTCGGCGTGCTCCGCATCCCGCGTCCCTCGGACCTCGACGCCATCCAGTACACCGACCGCAGCCGCGGCTTTGCGGTGAACCTGCAGCACGCCATGATTGTGGCCGACGGCCAGATCGTGGACGTGCAGGTGAGCGACCGGGCGGCCCGCGGAGCGGCCTCTGCCTCCGCCGTTGCCCACGAACTGCTCATCATTCGCCCGCCCGCCGACGACGCCTTCGACGTGACGGTGCCGGACGGCCTGGAGTGTGCCCGGCTGGAGCCCGGCTCCGACGAGGACCGCGGATCGCGCGGCCGCCTCTTTGACGACCGCCCCTGCAAGCAGGTCCGCGGCGTAGAGACGGTCGTGGACGTCGCGTCCTGGTACGACGTGTCCCTTACGAACAGCCTCTCGGGCATCCGCACGGCGGCCGGCTCGTCCCACAACGCCCGCGAGCTGCGCGGATGGCTGCGCAGCCTGGCCCCCGGCGGCGAGCAGGTTCGCTTCGTGCTCGTGGCGACGGGGCCGACCGTCGAGCGCCCCACCATGGTTACCACGCGCCGCGACACCACCATCCTCGGCCCCACACTTGCGACCATTGACGGTGAGTTCCGGATCAATCGGGTCTCCACCTCCGGGTTCGAGTGGATTACGACGGCGGCCGCCCTCGGCGGACCGAACCGCAGCGACCTGCCCGGCCTCGCGGCCCCTCGGTACCAGGCCACCCGCCTCAAGGGCGACCTCACCACCACGGTGCGGTGGAACGCGACCCCCGAGCAGCGCTACGAGCTGAGCCTGTTTGGCAGCACGCAGCCCACGTTCTCCTCCCAGGAAGTGGGCGACCACCACGACGTGCCCTACGGCGCAAGCGTGGCCGCCCGCTTCGGCGCCCCCCAGAAGGTCGGCGTGGAGCTCCGGCTCGAAGGGAGCTACGAGGACGACCCGTTCCAGCGCAACACCCTGTCGAGCGGCGACCAGCGCGTTCGTTTCCTGCTCGGCCTGGACCGCGGCTCCCTCATCACGGGCCGCACCCACTGGCGCCTGAGCGCCGGCCCCACGTACTTCGTGGACCGAAACGGCATCTGGGAAACCCGCGGCACGGCCCGCCAACTCGGGTACACCGTCGACGGCGTCTTTAGCCGCGTGGTCAACACCCGCATCCCGACCCTCCTCACCGTGGGCGGGGGCGTCAACCAGTCGTGGGGCTACGTGCAGGACAGCGGCAACACCAACCTGTCGCTGGCCGGCCGCCTGAGCGCCAAGCCGCGCCTGAACATCGGCGGCACGATGGTGGCCCTCGGCCCGGTCGTGTACCTGAGCCACACCGACAGCGACTACGCGGAGGGGGCCGGCTTTACGGAGAACAACGCGCAGTTCGGGGTCGAGCTGATGACCTGGGTTACGTTCTAACGCGCCCCTGCGCCGCTCGGCGCCTCCCCCATCATTGCCTCCATCCAGCGGGCCGTCTTCTCACGAGGACGGCCCGTTTTTTTATCGGTCCCGGACGCACTTACAGAACCACAAGCGTACCGATGAGGAGGACGAAAAAGAGGCCCAGGAGGTAGTCGTCAAAGTTCGACGCGTCGCGGGGTCGAAGGGAATAGGACGCCTGCATGGTCAGATCGGGCGGATCAATGAGAGAGATCGAGAGGCAGAGGGGCCTCGCGGCAGCGCCGAAAGCGCCCCTCGTCCTGTGTCCGGGGGCTTAGACCCCTGACCCGCAGAACCGATTCGGGGGGTGCGATGAGCCGGGGGGTGCGCGCGACGAACTGACGCGGGCGGGACGACGAGGGCGAACGCGACGCCCCCTGCATCGACGGGCGACCGGGCGCCCGCGGCCGGTTAGTTGCCGCCGCCCGGCAGCAGGTTGCGGAGACGCCCCAGGCCTTCTTCTTTTGCCAGCGCCCGCAGCCGCTCCTGAATGGCGTCGCGGTTGCCCACCGACACCGAGGGCTCCCGAATCGTGCCCCCGATGCCCACCTTCACCGGCACCGTCTCGCTTCCCGCCTCGCCCCCGGCCAGCTTCTTCACGAGGCCCGCGAGGGTGCCGTCGCCCCCGCCCGCCAGGCCCGGAATCTTCGAGTTCTGCAGCCGCGACAGCGGCAGGTTGAGCGTGAGGGCGAGGTCGACACTGCCGCCGAGCCCGAGCTGCCCGCCCACCTCGCCACTAAACTGCGAGCCCCCGATCGACCACGTCTCCATCTCGATCTGGCCGTTCTGAATAGAGAACGGTCCCCCGAAGCGCCGAAAATCGGTCAGGGACGAGAGGTCGAGGCCGAGCGCGTTGGTGAGGGCGTTCGCGAGCCCGGTCTCCGCGACCAGTCCGCCGTCGGCCACGAGGGACGTGCCGGTAGCCGAGAAGGCATTGAGCTGTGGCAGGAAGCCCTCGCTGAGTGGCGTGGCCCCGTCAATCGTCAGGTCGAGCGTCCCGTCCACGATGCGCCCGATGGTGGTCCAGTCTTCCAGGAAGGCGCCCGCCCGGGCACCCGTGAGGGTGACGTCGTAGTCGAGCGCGAGGGCCGGGGCCGGGGGAACAGCCGCCGCCCCGGCACTGGCCATCAGCACCGAGGAGCTCCCCCGCCGGGCCGACGTGGACGCGGTCCCGCGCTGATCGAGCGTCACCGACCCGGCCAGCGTGCCCTCATAGGTCGTGCCCTTCAGGTTTTGGAGCTGGAGGCGACGGCCGTCCATCGTCACGTCAAACGCAAGATCGTCGATGCGCTGCGGGTCGTTGAGGAAGGTGCCGATCTCCACGCGCCCGTCCACCGCGTAGGGCGGAATCTCCGTCCCGCCGTAGAGCGCCTCCGCCACCGCCTCGGGGTCCTGCCCCTTCACCCGGCTGCCCGAGAGCGACGCCGCGAAGAGCTGCGAGTAGTACACGTCGGTGTCCTCCGCCTCGGGGTACAGCGCAACGAAGTCGAGGCGGTCGGCCGTGAGCGCAAACGTGGCCGCAAGGGCCGGATCCGTCTCCGCCAGTCCCTCCGACATCGGAAAGAGGTTCTGAGCCGTCGCCTCCAGCTCCATCGTCTGCTCGCCCGTCCGGAGCGAGAAGCGGTCCATCGACAGGCCCGTGCCGGTCAGCTCGACGGTGGCCTCGGGGATCTCGATCGGGGCGCGGAACGACTCGTAGGGATACCGGACGTCGGCCAGGTCGACGGTGCCGGTCGGACGGAGGGCGTTCGGGTCGGCAAGCGGCCCCGAAAAGCCCACGTCGTAGGTGGCCCGCCCCTCGACGCCGCTCGTGTCCGCGGCCATCGACGCCAGGCGGCCCAGGTCCGCGCCGCCCGCCAGACGCCCCTTCACCTGCGCATCGCCCATTGGCTCCCGGATCGTCACCTCGCCCGAGAGCGGCTCCTCGAAGAACTGCCCGTCGATCGACGCGACGGTCACGGCCGTTTCGGAAAAGGACAGGTCGGCCCCCAGGTCGCGCAGCAGCGCCGCGCCGTCATAGTCGAGCCCCAGCCCGGCCAGCTGCCCGGTGCCGTCGTAGGTGAGCGCGCCCAGCGGGTCCTCGTCCCCCAGCGGCCCCGCCGCGGCCACGTCGAGGCGCAGCGTGCCCTGCGGATTGTAGGCGTCGGCCTCCCCCTCGGGCGCGAAGGCCGCGAGCGTGGCCAGGTCGAGCGCGCCCGTGGTGAGGCGAAGGTCCGTCGTGGGCGTGTCGCCGCGCAGGTTCTGCACGGCCGCGTGTCCGGCGAGGGAGGCGTCGAGCAGGGTGCCCTCCACGTTGCGCACGGACACCGAGTCGAGCGAGAGCGCCAGGTCGGCCGCGAGGTCGCGGACGAGGGCCGTGCCCTGGTAGTCGGCCCCGAACTCCGTGAGCCGCCCGGTGCCGTCGACCCGCAGGGAATCCGTAGCGCCGGTGCTGTCCGGGAGCGGGCCGGCAATCGTCGCGTTTAGCGAGAGGGCGCCGCGCGGGTTGAGCCCCTCCACCGCCGCGGCCGGCACGAAGCCCGCAATCTCTGCCAGGTCGGTGTCCCCGGTTTCCACCGAAAGGTCGACCGCGGGCCGCGTGTTGAGGTGCGTGAGGGCCCCGGAGGCCGTGAGCGAGAGGGGCGCCGTCGTGAGGTCGAGCGCGCGCACGTCGATCCGCCCCTCCGCCAGCGCCGCCCGCACGTCGTAGGAGAGCGACGCGTCCTGCACGGCGAGCGTGTCGGCGCGCACGTCGGGCAGCAGGGCGCGCACCGTCCGGAGGTCCACCGTGCCCGTACTCTCCATCGCGTCGCCGTCCGGCCCCGCGCTCATCCGGGCGTCGAAGCCGAGGCGGGCGGCCTGCCCCGTGCCCTGATCGTCGTAGTGCAGCCGGGCGTCGGTCACGCGCACGTCGGACAGCGGGATGCCGCCGAGGGGCGGGTCGTCCGCCTCCGCCTCGGTCGTGTCCGCCGGGCCGCCGAGCGTGTCGAAGTTGGTGACGCCGTCCGTGGCCACCGTGTAGCGGACGCGCAGGCCGTCGAGCCCCACGGCGGTCGGCTCGATGCGGCCGGTGAACAGGGGCCAGAGCGCCACGTCGACGCTCAGGGTGCGGGCCGCCACGGCCGGCTGGGGGCCAAACCGCTCGTCGTTGGCGAGGCGGAAGCCGGAGACGCGCACGGCGGGCGTCCACAGCACCCGCAGGCCGATGTCGTCGATCTCGACGGCGCGGCCGGTGGCCTCCTCCAGCGGCGGCACGACGTAGCCCTTCAGCTGCTCGGACGTAAAGAGGCGCGGCAGCACGAGGGCGGCGACGAGGACCAGGACGGCGAGCCCCCCGAGCAGGCTGCCGCCCCAGATCGCGAGGCGGGTGCGGAGGGGACGAGCGGCGGAGGCATCCGCCTCTGGGGCATCGGACGGGACATCGGACATGACGGGGAAGAGGGGCCAGCCAGAAAAAGAAGGAACGGACCCCCATGAACCTTCAAGCTCCCCAACCGATCCGTACGCACAGCCCGCCCCTCCATGCCGTCCTCTGAGCCCGCCCGTGAGTGGCCCCACACTCCTCACTCGATGCGCGGCGGCGAGTCGCCCCTCCCCAAGGACTGGGACGCCTTCCTCCCCCTCAGGCGACTCGAGACCTGGGGACCCGCTGGTTTGAAACGGAGCGTTCGGGGCCCGCCCGCCCCGAGGGGGACGGGTGGCATTTTAGTCCCCGCACGCATACGTTGTGGGCGGGCGCATAGTGGCGCCCGTAACAATGGCCGCGCGCTCGTCGTCGTTGGCCCGGCCCCGGGGCAATCGGTTCTTCGCCGGGGACGCTCACTCTCGTTTCCGCAACCCGCCCGCCTGTTCATGCGTCTTCGTTCCCTCCTGGGCGCCAGTGCCCTCGCCCTGCTCCTCCTCGCCGGCTGTACGAGCACCGGCGAAACGACCGACCCCTCCGCCTCGTCGAACGGCGATCCGTCCGCCGAAGCCGCCGACGAGAAAAGCGACTTCGCCAAGGCCATCGCCGAAAGCGACACCCTCGACGGCCTCTTCACCGTCTACCGCGACACGACGGACGGCTCGCTGCACATGGCCCTCGACTCCAGCCAGATCGGCGAGGAGTACATCTACTTCACGCACACGGTCGACGGCGTGACCGAGGCCGGCACCTTCCGCGGCAACTACCGCGACAACACTGTCTTCGCCGTCCGGCGCCACTACGACGAGGTCGAGTTCGTGCAGCTGAACACGAACTTCCACTTTAACGAGGAAAGCACCCTCTCCCGCGCCGCAGACGCCAACACGAGCCCGTCGGTCCTGCACGTCGAGTCGATCGTGGCGGAGGACGACGACACCGGCCGCCTGCTCATCGAAGCCGACAATCTGTTTCTCACCGAGTCACTTACGCAGGTAAAGCCGTCGCCCTCTCCCGGCCAGTCGCCGGGTGGCTTCGAGTTGGGGCGCCAGAGCCAGAAGAAGTCGAAGATTCAGGACGTTCACAACTACCCGAAAAACACGGACGTGGTCGTCGACTACGTCTTCGAGAACCCGTACCCCACCAGCCCCGGCTCCGACGCCGTCACCAACCCCCGCAACGTCACGATCACGCTGCGGCACAGCCTCATCGAGGTGCCCGACAACGACTTTGAGCCGCGCTTTTCGGACCCGCGCATCGGGTTCTTTACCCAGCAGAAGGACGACCTCACGTCCACCAGCGCCACGCCCTACCACGACCTCATCAACCGCTGGCACCTGAAAAAGAAAAATCCGGACGCGGAGCTGTCTGAGCCGGTGGAGCCGATTACGTGGTGGATCGAAAACACGACGCCCGAGCGCATCCGGCCCATCATCCGCGACGCGGTGCTGGGGTGGAACGACGCCTTCCGCGAGGCCGGCTTCAAAAACGCCATCGAGGTGAAGGTGCAGCCCGACACCGCCTCGTGGGACGCGGGCGACATCCGCTACAACGTGCTGCGCTGGACCTCCTCGCCCAATCCGCCCTTCAGCGGCTACGGGCCCAGCTTCGTGAACCCGCACACCGGGCAAATCCTGGGCGCCGACGTGATGCTGGAGTACGCCTTCCTCACCAACCAGGTGGCGCAGAACAAGCTGTTCGAGGAGGCGGGGCTGCCCCTGGACGCCTCCAGCCAGGTGCCCGCCGAGCTGCCGCCGCACGCCTGCACGCTGCCCGGCTTCCTGCACATGAACACCCTGTTCGGCCGGGCCGCCCTGGACACCGAGACGGCCGACCCGCGCCCCGAACAGAGCGGGCCCTCGGACCTGGAGGGCGAGATGACGCAGCTCATGGAGGAGGCGCTCCACTTCCTCGCGCTCCACGAGGTGGGCCACACCCTCGGCCTGCAGCACAACATGAAGTCCTCGCAGCTGCACTCGGCCGATGAGGTGCACAATCCCTCCGTGACGCGGGAGGAGGGGCTCGTCGGCTCGGTGATGGACTACCCGGCGGTCAACGTGGCTCCCCCCGGCGTGGAACAGGGGCAGTACTACACCACCCGCCCTGGCCCCTACGACGAGTGGGCCGTGGAGTACGGCTACACGCCCGACGCCTCCGAGGCGGAACTCGACGAGATTCTGTCGCGCTCCACCGACCCCGACCTCGCCTTCGGCAACGACGCGGACGACATGCGCGCGCCGGGCAAGGCCATCGACCCCGAGGTGATGGTCGGCGACATGTCGGACGAGGCGCTCGACTACGCCGCGGACCGCATGGACCTCGTGGGCGACCTCATGGACGACCTCCTGGAGAAGTACGAGGACCCCGGGCAGTCGTACCAGGAGCTGCGCAACGCCTTTCTCAGCGTCACCGGCCAGCACGCCCAGATGGCCGCCGTCGCCTCGCGCTACGTGGGCGGCGTGTACGTCGATCGGGCGCTGATTGGCCAGGAGGGCGCCACGGAGCCCTACCGGCCCGTCTCTCTTGAAAAACAGCAGCGCGCCCTCGACCTGCTCGACCAGCACCTCTTTGCGCCCTATGCCTTCAACATCGTGCCGGAGGACCTCTACCGCCACCTGCAGCCGCAGCGGCGCGGATTTAACTTCTTTGGGCAGTCGGAAGACCCGAAGGTGCACGCCCGCGTCCTCGGCATTCAGGAGAGCGTGCTCGCCCACCTCCTGCACCCCGACGTGCTGGAGCGCATGACCGACACGCGACTCTACGGAAACGAGTACGCGCTGGCGGACTACATGCAGGACCTGACGGACACGGTCTTTGCGGCCGACGCGCAGGGCAACGTGAACACGTTCCGGCAGAACCTGCAGATCGCCTACGTCGAGTCGCTGGCGACGGTCGTCGGCGAAGAGGGCGACGCGCAGTACGACAATGTGGCCCAGTCGGCCGCCCTACAGAGCCTCCGGCAGATTGAGCAGATGCTGGACCGCAAGCGCGGCGTGAACGCCGAGACCCGCGCCCATACCAATCACGTGCTGCACCTCATCGACACCGCCACCGCTACCGACTAGCCCGGTCCGCCGTCCGGCGCCGCCGAGCGGCGCCCCTCCTCCGGGGCACGCCCGCCCCCCGCCCTTTTTCTCACTGCCTGCCCGTTCTATGTTTCGCGAATCGACGATCGACTCTCTCACGTCGATCGCCCCCGAGACCTTCGTTTCTCACTGGGCCGACCCCGCCCACGCCATCCTCGACGTGCGCCCCACGGCGGCGTACAACGGCTGGCCCCTCCAAAACGAGCCCCGCGGCGGGCACGTGCCGGGGGCCAAGCACCTGCCCGCCGAGTGGACGCGGTACATGGACTGGGTGGAGGTCGTAGAAGAAAAGCAGCTGTCGCCCGACCAGCCCGTGACGATCTACGGCGACGACGCCGACACGGCTGAAACCATGGCCGCCAAGCTGTCGCGCCTGGGGTTCGACGACCTCTGGATCTACGATGGCTTTGCGGACGACTGGGCCGCCGACCCGCGCCGCCCGGTCTCCCGCCTCGACCGCTATCAGCAGCTGGTGTCCCCCGACTGGCTGCACGGCCTCCTGCACGGCGGCGACGCCCCCGCCGTCAACGGCACCGATACGGTCATCTGCCACGCCCACTTCGACCACCGGGCCGACTACGAGGACGGCCACATTCCCGGTGCCCTCCCGCTGAACACGAACTGGCTGGAGTCGCCCGAGACCTGGAACCGCCGCTCGCCCGCCGAGCTGGAGGACGCCCTCTGCCGCCTCGGCATTCAGCGCGACACCACCGTCGTGCTCTACGGCCGCTTCTCGCACCCGACCTACGAGCAGGAACACCCTGCCCAGAGCGCCGGCCACCTCGGCGCCATGCGGTGCGCGGCGATCCTGCTCTACGCCGGCGTCGAGGACGTGAAGATCCTCAACGGCGGCCTCAACACATGGACGGAGGCCGGCTACGAGCTGTCGACGGACGACGCCGCCCCCACGCCGGTCAACGAGACGGGGCTCGACGTGCCTGAACGGCCGGAGTTTATGCTCGACCTCGAAGACGCCGAGGCCCTGCTGGCGGCCGACGACGGCGCGCTCGTGAGCGTGCGCAGCTGGAGCGAGTTCACTGGCGAGCGCAGCGGCTACCACTACATCGAGCAGACGGGCCGCATCCCCGGCGCGGTGTTTGGAAACTGCGGGAGCGACGCCTATCACATGGAAAACTACCGCAACTTCGACTACACCACCCGCGCCTTCGAAGAAGTGGCCCGCAAGTGGGGCGAGGCGGCCGTCGTTCCCTCCAAGCACATCGGGTTCTATTGCGGCACCGGCTGGCGCGGCAGCGAGGCCTTCATGAACGCCTACCTGATGGGCTGGCCCCGCATCTCGGTGTACGACGGCGGCTGGTACGAGTGGTGCAACTCGGGCCGTCCCTACGAGACCGGCCCGCCCGACGACACCACCACGGTGGACCCGCGCATATAATGGCCCCGTCCACGCCCGACTGGCTTCGGGAAATCGACCACACGGGCGACGTGGGCCTGCGGATCACGGCCGACACGTTGCCTCAGCTGTTCGAGCGGGCCGCGACGGGCATGTTCTCGGTGTTGACCGACCTCGACGCCGTGCGCCCCACCGACGCGACGGCCGTCCCCGTGGAAGGGCGCGACCGGGAAGCGCTCATGGTGCGCTGGCTCTCGGAGCTCAACTACCACCACACGGTCCACGACCGGCTCTTCTACGCGTTTTCGGTGGACGACATCGCCCCCACCGCGGACGGCCTGCGGCTCTCGGCCACGGCCACCGGCGAGGCGCTCGACCCGGCCCGCCACACCGTCCACACCGAGATCAAGGCCATCACCTTTCACGGCATGGAGATCCGCGAGACGCCCGACGGATGGACCGTACAGATCGTCTTTGACATGTAGCGGGCTGATCTTCTCCTGCAACCTGGAGACGGGCCGGCGCATTTTAGAAGATGAGACAACCCGCATCCGATCCGCACGGAGCGCCATGCCCACTGCCTCCCCTGCCCCGCCCGATCTACTCTCGGCCCGCCAGCGGCCCCTCACGGTCGAGGAGTACCACCGCATGGCCGAGGCCGGGATTCTTGGGGAAGACGACCGCGTTGAACTGCTCGACGGCCGCCTCGTCGCCATGTCCCCCATCGGCCCCGCACACCTCCACTGCGTCAACCGCCTCGTCGACCTGTTCGCAGAGCAACTATACGCAGCCGATCCCCGGCCAGCACGACTCAGCGTACAGAACCCGATCCGCCTCGACGACACGAGCGAACCGGAACCGGACCTCACGCTTCTCCGCCCCGACGCCCCGCAGGACGACATCCCGGACCCCGACGACGTGCTCCTCGTGGTGGAGGTCGCCGAGACGAGCGCCGACTACGACCGCACCGTGAAGCAGCCGCGCTACGCGCGAGCCGACATTCCGGTCTACTGGCTGGTGGACCTGGAACGAGAATCGGTCGAGGCGGCGTGGGGCCCCTCGGGCGACACCTACACCGAACGCCGCCGCTACGGCCGCGGCGACCACGTCCCGCTTCCGTCGACCCTCGACGGCAAGCCCCTTCCGGTCGCCGACATTCTCGGCGCCTCGGACGCGTAGCTCCACCGGCCCCTCGGGCCTACCCCGACGACCGCATTCTCGTCCATCGCTCCCATTTGTCCATGCCCAGCTACACGTTCGAAAAGCTCGACGACTACCGCTGGCAGATTCCCAAGACTGGCGGCATGCGCGTGCCGGCCCGCCTCTACGCCACCGAGCCCATGCTGGAGGAGATCCGCTCGGACGACGCGCCCCAGCAGGCCATCAACGTCGCGCACATGCCCGGCATCGTGGGCGCCTCCCTGGCCATGCCCGACATCCACTGGGGCTACGGCTTTCCCATCGGGGGCGTGGCCGCATTCGACCCCGACGACGGCGTGATCTCGCCCGGCGGTGTGGGCTATGACATCAACTGCGGCGTGCGGCTGATGGCGTCGAAGCTCCAGAAGGACGACCTCGACCGCCAGGATCAGGAGCGCCTCGTGGACGCCCTCTTCCACCGCGTGCCCACCGGCGTGGGCTCCTCCGGCGCCCTCCGCGTGGACGCCTCCACGCTCCCGCACGTGCTGCGAAAGGGCGCGCCCTGGGCCGTACAGCAGGGCTACGGCTCCGACGCCGACCTCAACGTGATTGAGGAGGGCGGGCAGGTCGACGGCGCCGACCCGGACGCGGTGTCGGGCCGGGCGCGGGAGCGGGGGCTCGACCAGATCGGCACGCTCGGCTCCGGCAACCACTT
This sequence comes from Salinivenus lutea, assembly GCA_002894685.1. GTDB lineage: Bacteria > Bacteroidota > Rhodothermia > Rhodothermales > Salinibacteraceae > Salinibacter > Salinibacter luteus. Next base: position 43,705 of record NCRC01000021.1, on the reverse strand, counting down.
CCTGGAGGTGGGCTACGTCGCCGACATTTACGACGAACGGGCCGCCCGCGTGATGGGGCTCGACGAGGGCACGGTCACCGCCATCATCCACTCCGGCTCGCGCGGCTTCGGCTACCAGGTGTGCGACGACGCGCTGCAGGACATGGACCGGGCCATGAACAAGTACAACATCGAGCTGCCCGACCGCCAGCTCGCCTGCACGCCCATCGACTCGCCGGAGGGGCAACAATACATTCGCGGCATGCGCTGCGCCATCAACTACGCCTTTGCCAACCGGCAGGTGATGGCCCACAACACGCGCCTCGCGTTCGAGAATGCCCTCGACCTGACGCCCCGCGAGCACGGCCTGCGCACGGTCTACGAGGTGGCGCACAACATCGCGAAGTTCGAGCAGCATCGGGTGGACGGGCGCCCCCAGGAGGTGTGCGTGCACCGCAAGGGCGCGACGCGGGCCCTGCCGGCGGGCCATCCCCTCGTGCCGGGCCGTTACCAGAAGGTGGGCCAGCCGGTGCTCATCCCCGGCGACATGGGCCGCTACTCCTACGTCCTGGTGGGCACCGACCGGGCGATGGAGGAAACGTTCGGCAGCACGTGCCACGGCGCCGGGCGCAAGATGAGCCGCCGCCAGGCCCGCAAGACGGCCGGCCGGCGCAACGTAACCGCGGAGCTCGCCAATGAGGGCATCATCGTGCGGGGCGAAAGCGGGCGCACGGTCCGCGAGGAGATTCCGGAGGCCTACAAGGACGTGGCCGACGTGGTGGAGGCCGTGGAGGGCGCCGGGATTTCGAAGCGGGTGGCCCGCCTCCGTCCCCTCGGCGTCATCAAGGGATAGCGCCGTTCCCGTGCCCGGCGGCCTCCACGATGCCCCGGAGGTCGCGGCGCAGGTCGTCGGCGCGGCTCGGCTGCGTGAGGGCGACCGGGAGGCCGGCACGGAGGGCGCCGACGAAGCCGCGCGGCCCTACTCCGTGATTTCCACGGCCTCGTCGAACTCGACCCCCACGAGCGTCGATACCCCCTGCTCTTCCATCGTCACCCCGTACATTCGGTCCGAGAGGGCCATGGTGCGCTGGTTGTGCGTGACGAGAATAAACTGGGTATCGTCCTCGAAGCGGCGGACGAGGTTCATGAACCGTTCCACGTTGGCGTCGTCGAGCGGGGCGTCCACCTCGTCGAGGACGCAGAAGGGACTCGGCTTCACCAGATAGATCGCAAAGAGAAGCGCCGTGGCGGTCAGTGCCTTTTCGCCACTGGACAGCTGGTCGAGCGTCACGGGTCGCTTGCCCTTCGGCTTGGCGATGATTTCGATGTCGGAGTCGATCGGGTCGTCCGGGTCTTCGAGTTGAAGCTCCGCCGAGGCCCCCTCGCCGAACAGCTCCGTGAAGATGGCCCCGAAGCTCTCGCGGATCTCGTTGAACGTGTCGAGGAAGCGCTCGGAGGCGGTCTCGTTGATTTCCGTGATGGTGTCGAGGAGGGTGTCTTCGGCCTCCTCCAGGTCCGCCTTCTGCTCCCGCAGAAAATCGAGGCGCTCCTTCTCTTCCTGGTACTCCTCCAGGGCGAGCGGATTCACGTCGCCCAGGGCATTGATCGTCCCGCGCAGGCTCCGCACCTCGGAACGGGCCTCCTCCGCGTCAAAGTCATCGGGCACGTCGACGGGCTCGGCCTCCAGGTTGCGCTCGAAGTCCTCCTTCACCGTCTCGCGGAGGTCCTGCAGGCGCGTTTCGGTTTCGGCCAATTGCACGGCCGCCTCGTTCTTCTTGTCCAGGGCGGCCTCGCGCTCCTGCCGCAGGGTCCGCAGTCGGTCTTCCACCGAGGCCACCTCCTCTTTCGTCGCCTGAAGCGCCGTCTCGGCCTCCTCCACAGACGCGTCGTACTGCGTTCGTTCCTCGCGGAGATCGGACAGCGTGTCCCCTAGCTCGTCCTGCTCCTTCTGGGCCTCCGCAATCGCGTCCGCGAGCTCGTCGATCTCGTCGCTCCGGCGGTCGATTTGCCGGTCCAGCTCCTCGATGCGGTCGCGGGTGCGTTCCAGTTCGCCCTCCAGGTTTTCGACCCGGTTGCGGGCCTCCACCGCCGCCACGTTTGCGTCCCCGTAGGCGTTGGCGGCGCGGCGCTCTCGTTCTTCGGCGGTCTCGAGTTCATCCTCGGCGTCGGCGCGCTTCTCGCGCAGGGCCGCGACGGTGGCCTCGCCCTCGTCGACCTCGTCGCGAAGGGCGTCCACGGTCCCCTGCATGTCGTCGAGCTCCGTCGTCACCTCCTCCAGCCGATCGCGGAGCTCGCGGCGCCGGTCGTCGAGCGATTCGCGCTCGTAGCGCAATCGTTCGAGTTCTTTCTCGGCCTCGTCACGGGCCGCCGCGGCCTCGTCCACCGCGGCCTCGTGGGCCGAGAGGTCGACGGCCTCAACGGCCGCCCGGGCCTCGGCGACGGCCGCTTCCTGTTCGGTGCAGGCCGTACGCAGCTCTTCTAGCTCGCGACGGGCGCGGGCCAGTTGCTCGCGGCGCCCCAGTCGGCTGGCGGCGGGCGAGACGCTCTCCGTTCGGCTGCCGCCCCGGAGCACCCCGCGGGCGTCGACCCATTCGCCCGTGCGGGCAAACACGCGCACCGGCCCCTCCGTCGCCTCGGCCGCGGCCTCCGCCTCGTCGAGCGTGTCGGTGAGGTAGCAGTCGTGGAGCAGGGTGTCCGCGAGGGGGGCGTAGGAGGCATCGGGCACGCGGACGACCGAGCGGAGGGACGTGGCGCCCGGCGGGGACGATCCGGTGGCGGGCGGGTCGGGGAGGCGGTCGAGCACGATGAACGACGCCTGGCCCTCCTCGGCCTCGCGGAGACGGGCCACGGCGGCCCGGGCCTCCGGGGGCGTCGCCACGACGATGCACGAGGCCAAATCGCCCAGCGCGGCGTCGAGCGCCACCCGATCGTCGTCGTCGCACGCCAGGAGGTCGGCCACAGTCTGGAGGTCGTCCAGCGGCCCCTCCGTCGCCAGAAACTGCACGGCGTCCGACAGCTCGTCGTAGCTGGACACGAGCCCCTCCAGTAGATCAACCTCGGCGGCCGCCGCGTCGCGCCTGCGCTCCAGGTCCTGGAGCCGGTCTTCGGCCTCGCGGAGGGCCTCCTCCTTTTCGTCGCGCTCCGTCCGTGCCGCCGCCCGATTCTCGCGGGCCGCCCGGTGCTCGGCCTCGGCCTCCTCGAGGGCGGCCTCCGCCTCGCGGATGCGGTCGTCGAGCCCCTCGGCCTTTTCGTCGAGCTCGTCCAGCTGCGTGCGGGCCCGGTCGCGCTCCTCCACCAGGAGCTCGCGCCGGTTCGTGACGCGGTCGAGGCGCCGCCGGCGGTCGGCCTGCTCGTCCTCGGCCGCCTCCGCCTTCGACCGCAGCCGCCGGACGCGCTCCCGGAGGTCCTCCGCCGCAGCACTGGCGGCGTCCCGCTCCTCGCGGGCCTCGTCGAGGGCCGCCTCCGCCTCCTCGAGGGCTGGGCGCGCCTGTTCGAGCGTCCCTTCGAGGCGCTCCACCTCGTCGGTCAGGGCGTCGCGCTGGTCGCGGGCCTCGGCCTGGGCCTCGCGGGCCTCCGACCGGTCCTCGCGGGCGCGCTCCAGGCGCTCGTGTTGCAGGCGCTGCTCCGCCTCCAGCTCCTGCAGGCGCGCCTGGTGGGACTGCAGGGCGTCCCGGCGGTCCTGCAGCGTGTCCTCCTGCTCCTCCAGCGTGGCGCGCAACGACTCCAGCGCGCCCTCCGCCTCGTCCACTGCATCGGCCATCGCCTCGGCCCGCTCGGCGTGCTCGTCGCGCGCCCCCTCCAGGCGCTCCTTCTTCTCCACGAGCTGGTTGTACTCCACCTGCGAGAGCAGCAGCTCCAGGCGCTCGAGCGTCTCCTGAGCCTCGCGGTACTGCTGCGCCTTATCGGCCTGCCGCTCCAGGCGCTCCACCTGCGTCCCCACCTCGTCGGTCAGGTCGCGGATGCGCTCCAGGTCGGACTGCGTGTTGTCGAGCTTGCGGAGGGCCTGGCGGCGGCGCATCTTGTAGCGCGTAATGCCGGCCGCCTCCTCGAACATGCGCCGCCGGTCCTCGGTGGAGCCCGAGACGAGCTCGTCGACCATCTTGAGCTCAATCACCGAGTAGGCGTCCGCCGCCATCCCGGTGTCCATGAACAGGTCCGTGATGTCCTTCAGGCGGCACTGGGTCCCGTTCATCAGGTACTCCGACGTGCCGTCGCGGAAGAGGCGCCGCCCGATGGTGACTTCGGCGTACTCGGTGGGCAGCACCCCGTCGGTGTTCTCGATCGTAAGCGCCACCTCGGCCATGCCGAGCGGCCGGCGGTCGGCCGTGCCGTTAAAGATGAGGTTCTCCATCGTGTTGGAGCGCAGCACGGTGGGCCGCTGCTCCCCAATCACCCAGCGAATGGCGTCGACGATGTTGGACTTGCCGCACCCGTTGGGCCCCACAATGGTGGTGACGCCGGGATCGAAGGTGAGGACGGTCTCGTCGGCAAAGCTCTTGAAGCCTTGAAGCTCCAACTTGCTCAGATACATGCACCCGGTACTTCGTCAGTAGAAAAAACGCAAGGCCCTGGCTCCGGTGGGACGGTGCCGACAGATTGGTGTAAGAAAAGAGGGGCCTCGTCATTTTGCAACCCCGCCGCGGCCCGTTGGGAGGCCGTGGTCCTTGCGGGGGTGGGGCCCGCGGCCCTAAATGCCGAGTCGCAGCAGGAACGTCCAGGTGCGCGTGGTGGCCGACGAGGGGAACGGGGGCGATTCGGAAAAGATGGGGTCCTCGATCGTGTTGGGAGGGTCCGCCACGTCCACGACTCCCCAGGACCGGCGCACGACGAGGTTGAGGCGCTGCTCCCCAAACTGAACGTGTCCGCCCAGGCCCGCCACCACGCCGGCGTCAAACCGGCGAAAGAAGGAGGCGTCCGTGTCGAACGAAACGTTGATCTCGCTCTCGCTGGGCTGCTGTCGCTCAAACACCTTAAGGCCCCCGAAGCCGCCCGCGAGTCCGTACGGCGTCACCGGGCCCAGCGACGGGGCCTCGGCGTTCAGAAGGACCGGCAATTCGATGTACCCGGCCCCGTACTGGATGCCGGTGCTCTGCTCGGTGTCGAGGACGGTCCCCTTCTGCGACAGCAACAATTCCGGCCGCAGCGACACAGGCCCGTGCTCCCACACCCGCGCCACGATGCCCCCCGTGAATGCATTTCGGGCCGACGGCGCAACCGTCGCGTCCGACGCGGACAGCGTGGCCCGGTTGAGGCCGAGCGTAAACCCGAAGCGCGGGGTGTCGTCCTGCCCCTGGGTGGCCTGCAGTCCCCCAGCGAGAAGCAGACAGCACAGGGCGAGACCAATGGGGCGGAGCATGGGCATGGGGGCGACAAACGGCTTCGTGAAAACCGACGGGCGATGGGGGCGTCCTGCTTATGCGTCCTCGTACACCAGATCCTTCAGCCCCGACGGCGGCGTTCGGTCCTCCACAAACGCCCGCCCCTCTGCTTCTCCCTGCTCGCGCAACTCGATGAGGTCCTCTTCCTCGGCCACCGCCCCGTCGAGAAGAATGCCCGTCGCAATGTCGGCCAGCCGCTGGCCCAGGTCCCCTTCGCGGGGCAGGCCCTGCCGGGTGCCGCGCTCGATGGTGCGCACCGTGTGGTTCCCGACCGGCACGTCGAGCGCCCGGCTCACCCCCACGGCGAAGCCGACCACGTAGGCGGCGGGGCGCGCCTTGAGCAGCGTGGGGGCGTAGTCGCCGGGCAGGTCGCCCACCTGGAGGCGCAGGCCGTCGGCAACCGTTTCGATGGCGTGTTCGTCGTCGGGCATAGAGACAGGAAAAAACCGTGGGGAAGAACATCGATCCGGAGTATCAACGGCCACTCGCCCGCGGCGTTCACCCGGGACGCGGGGCCGTTCCGCCCTCCCGCCCAAATGGACACTCTACGGAACTGGCCCGTTGATTTCTGCGGCACCCTCTTGATCCGGCCCTCCCCCGCAATGCCTTCCTCTTCCGGAGCGCTGTCGACGGCCGACTCGTCGGCTGTGGACGCGTCGACCACAACCTGTACGCTCTGCGACCTGCCGACGCCCGATCCGCCCATTCGGGGCGAGGACGGCGCCCCGTTTTGCTGCACGGGCTGCCGCGAGATCCACCAGACGCTGGGCGAGCTCGATACGGAGGCCGCGGCGGCGGTGCGCGACCGGGTGGACGGCGGGGGCCGCTCGTCGGCCTCCGTCCCCGACGACGCCCGCGAGGCGTTTCTGCACGTCGACGGGATGCACTGCACGGCGTGCGAGGCCTTTCTCGAAACGGTGGCCGAGCGCGCGGAGGGCGTCCACCGTGCGGAGGCCAGCTACGCCTCCGAGATGGTGCGCCTGCACTACGACCCGGAACGCCACGCCGAAGAGTCCCTGCCGCCCCTCCTCACCCGCGGCGGCTACACGGCCTCCCTCGACCGCCCCGACCCGGAGTCGGCCTCCGACGCCGTTGCGCGCCTGCTCGTGGGCGGGTTCTTTACGATGATGGTGATGCTGTGGTACATCGTCTTCCTGTACCCCGTCTACGCCGGGGGCGGGGGCGTCGTCGCGTTGGAGGGCGACTTCGCGCGGTACGCCCTCGGCAACGTGGGGGTCGCCACCACCGTGGTGCTCGCCGTGACGGGCTGGCCGCTCATTCGCAGTGCGGGGGTGAGCCTGCGCGTTCTGGAGCCGAACATGGACCTGCTGGTGACGCTGGCCGCCGGCAGCGCCTACGCCTACAGCGTCGGGGCCCTCCTGATGGGCGAGACGGAAGTGTATTTCGACGTGGCCGTCGTGATCGTCTTCGTTGTGACACTGGGCCGCTGGGTGGAGGGGCGCGTGCGGGACCGGGCCGCGGGCCTGCTGGCCGACCTGACGCACGAGCAGGCCGCCTCGGCCCACCGCGTGACCGACGACGGATCGGTGGAGCCGGTGGACGTCGACGCCCTCGCGCCGGGCGACCGGGTGCGGGTGCGGCAGGGCGAGCGCGTGCCGGTGGATGGGACCGTCGCCCAGGGCGAGGCGACCGTCGACGAGGCGCTCGTGACGGGCGAGGCCCGCCCCGTGTCGAAGGCCCCGGGCGACGACGTGATTGGGGGCAGCGTGGTGCAAACCCGGGCCCTCGACGTGACGGTGGGCCCCGATGCCGAAAGCACGCTCGACCGCCTCGTGCGCCTCATGTGGCAGATTCAGGCCTCCACGCCCGGCACGCAACAGGTGGCCGACCGCCTGGCGGCCGTCTTTGTCCCGCTCGTGCTGGTGCTGGGCGCCGGGACGGTTGTCGTCCAGCTCCTGATGGGCGTGGCCGCGGGGCCGGCGCTCCTAACGGGCCTCACCGTGCTCATCGTGTCGTGCCCCTGTGCGCTGGGACTGGCCACCCCGCTGGCCGTGACCGCCGGCATGCGGGCCGGGCTCCGCCACCGCATCGTGGCGAAGCACGCCGGCGCCTTTGAGACCGCCGCGACCCTGAGCGTGATCGCGTTCGACAAGACCGGAACCCTCACCACCGGCAAAATGGAGGCGTTGGATTCGGCGGGCGCCCCGGAGGCCCTCCGCGTGGCACGGGCTGTGGAGCAGTGGGCGTCGCACCCCGTGGCCGAGGCCGTCGTCGCGTCCGGTCCCGCCGCCGAGGCCTCCGTGACCGACGTCGAAAATCACCCGCGGGGCGTAAGCGCGACGGTGGACGGCACCCGCGTCTTCGTGGGCCACCCGGAGGCGTATCAGAATCGCGGCGGGAGGCTGCCCGCCCCCCTGGCCGAACGGACCCAATCGATCGTCGAGGCCGCGCAGGTGCCGGTGGTCGTCGGGTGGGACGGAGAGGCCCGCGGCCTCTTTGCGGTGGGTGACACACTCCGCCCCGAGGCCGACGCCGTCCTCGACCGGCTGACGGACGAGGCGCGCCTGGTCGTGTGCACCGGCGATCACGAGGCCGCCGCCGCGCCCCTCCGCGCCGACAATCGCCTCGCCGAGGTGTTTGCCGACGTGCGCCCCGAGGCCAAGCGCGCCCTGCTGCGCCGCTGGCGGGCCGAGCACGGCCCCGTGGCCATGGTGGGCGACGGCAGCAACGACGCTCCCGCCCTCGCCGACGCCGACCTGGGCATCGCGTTCGGCCCCACCGCTCTGGCCGCCGACTCCGCCGACCTCGTGCTGCTCGACGACGACCTCAGCCGCGTCCCCGACGCCCTCGCCCTGGCCCACGCCACGCGCCGCCGCATCCGCCAAAACCTGGGCTGGGCCTTTGGCTACAACGCCGTCGCCATCCCGCTCGCCATCGTCGGCTGGCTCAACCCGCTGGCCGCCGCCCTCGCCATGGCCGCCAGCAGCCTGCTCGTCGTGGGCAACTCGGCCCGCCCGCTCTCCCTCTCCGACTAGGAAGGAGCCATGGTCGGCGAGGCGTTGATCCTTTTCCGTCCCCTCCCTACCTTTTTCGACGAAGCTGGGGATGTTCGGCACCGCACGGCGGCCGGGCTGAGAAAGTCCCCTCGAACCTGATCCGGCTCACACCGGCGAAGGAAAGCATCGCGCCTCGTGTCTGCGTGGGCGCCCCACCTCTGGCTTCGCCTCGTTTGTTCTCGCACCGAGTTCGCGAAGCCATGCCCCCTTCTCTGACGCTCACCGATCCCCTCGACACCCGCCCCTTCCCCGTCCCTCCGTTCGCCGAGGCGTGCCTCGAGCATGCCCGCGAGGCGTGGCGGGAGGCCGTCGACCACCCGTTCGTGCACGCCCTCGCCGAGGGCACGCTGGACACGGACCTCTTCACATTCTACCAGATGCAGGACGCGCGCTACCTGGAGGCGTTCGCCGACGCCGCGTCCCTCCTCTCCACGCGCTGCTCGGCCCCCGACGACACCCTCTGGTTCATCGACGCCGCGCGGCTGGCGCTCGTGGTGGAGGGCGAGCTGCACGAGGGCTACGGCGAGGCACTCGGCTACGGCCCGGAGGACCTCCGCACCCTGGAGCTGACCCCCAACAACCGCGCCTACCAGGACCACATGATCCGGCAGGCCCAGACCGGAACGCTCGTGGAGGGCGTGGCGGCGCTCACGCCCTGCCCCTGGCTCTACATTGAGCTGGGGCTGCGCCTGGAACGCGAGATGGGCGACATCCCCGCCGACCACCCGTACGCCGACTGGCTGGCGATGTACCGCGACCCGGACTTTTACGAGTACATGGACAACCTGCTGGAGCGGCTTCAACGGTTTGCGGAGGCGGCCGACGCAGACGCCCGCGAGCGGGCCCGGACCGCCTTCCTCACCAGCGTGCGCTACGAGTGGATGTTCTGGGAGCAGGCCTGGACCCGCCAGGAATGGCCGGTGTAGCTCCCGGTCGATCGGTCCCGCGTCCGCTCGGGCGCCCGCCCCGAATCAGGTCAGCTCGGCCCCTGCTGAATGGGGACGTGCCCCACCTGGACCGTGCGGGTCGCGGAGGCCGTGGAGTCGCGTGCCCGGGGGGCCGTCGCCGTCATGGTGAGCGTGGCGGGGCGCTGGCCGACGGGAAGGGCCCACGACGCCTCGAACGACGCGGTGTCGGGGGGCGTCCACGTGTGGCGCACCGGCTCATCGTACACGGTGCCGTCGCCGGTCGTCACCCGGTCGAGCGAGAGCGTGTACGACGTCTGCAGCGCCGAGTCCGGCCGCGCCCGCAGGAAGAAGGTCCAGGCATCGCCGCCGGCCCGCACATGAAGTTGACGCACCCGAACGGAATCGCCGATGCCCGGCACGAGCACGTCGCCTTCCCGAAGCGACGCCCTCTCCGCCGCCTCCGACGTCTGACCCATGTCCCGGTCCAGCACGTACGAGCGCACCAGCGTCATCCCCTCGATGCCGAACGCCAGCCCGAAGGCGAGCGCAAGAAGGATGCGCACCAGCCACTTGTCCGACGCCGAGCCGGCGTCCGGCACCGACTCCGGCGGGGAGGGGTCATCCACAGGCACAAGATCCACGTTCGCAAAACGAGCCGAGCAGAGAGGTGGGGAGGGCACACGCCCGAAGCTCCCTCGGACAGCGCCCTGGCCCCCTACAGACTACATCGGCGACGGCGGCACCCCCGGCTGGAAGATGCCGTCCGCAAGCATGTCGGCCAGCGGCAGCGTGTAGGCAAGGATGACCAGCACGACGGCGATTCCGAGCCACAGCTTGATGTTGTCCAGAATCTTCGGCGTGTGCTCCGGCCCGCTCAGGGCGGGCGGAATGGCGTCGTCGACCGTCTCGGCCGGCGCCCCGGCCCACCACGTGCCGACGACCACAATGAGGAACAGGAGGAGGGACACGAAAAGAATCGTCCCGCCGAGCGCGATCTGGATTTTCATCTCCATGATGCTCCCGAAGGGCGCCTCGAACGAGAACCCGCTGTAGCCCGGCTCCGCCGTGCGCCGCGGGATGCCGGCCAGGCCCGCCCGGTGCATGCCATTCGACATGAGCACCATGCCGATGAACCAGGAGTAGGGCTGGGCGAGGGCCATTTTCGGGAACTTGAGCTTGCGGCCCGTGAGCTGCGGCAGCAGCCAGAACGTGATGGCCATGAAGGTGAGCGCCACGGCCGTCCCCACCGTCAGGTGAAAGTGGCCCGGAATCCAGATGGTGTTGTGGACGAGCGTGTCGATGTTGAGCGACGCGTTGATCATGCCGCTAAAGCCGCCCGCGGCGAACATAATCCCGGCCAGGGCACACCCCGCGAAGGCGGGCTGCCCCCAGGGAAGGGCCCCCATCCAGGCAAAATAGCCGGACCCGCCCCGCTGGCGGGCGCCGTGCTCCATGCTGGCCACCACCGTGAACGCCGTCATCAGGCTGGGGAGCAGGATCAGGAGCGTCGCCACGACGGCCCACAGCTTGTACCCCATCCCGATGCCCGGATCGAGGTACTGATGGTGAAAGCCGATGGGCGTCGACATCAGCAGGAAGATGACGAACACGATCCGGGCCAGCGAGTCGCTAAAGAGGCGGCCCCCCGACAGCTTCGGCAGGATGGTGTACCAGACAAAGTACGCCGGCAACAGCCAGAAGTAGACAATGGCGTGGCCCGTGTACCAGAACAGCGTGCGGGGCAGCAGGGGGTCGATGTTGGTGATCAGGCCGAGCGACCACGGAATGAGAAGGGCGACCACCTCAATCGCAATGCCGAGGGAAGCGAGCACCCACATGAGCATCGTAAAGAGCACCATGTGGACCTGCAGCGGAATGTGATCGTCCGGATGGTCCTCCCGCCACTTCCAGAACGAAAAGAACCAGTCGAGCGTCGCCCCCCACGAGCCGACCACGAGCAGCGCCGCCCCAATGTAGAACAGCGGGTGGGCCTGCAGCGGCGGGTAGAACGTAAACAGGACGGCCGCGCTGATCCCGTCCCCCGGCACCAGCCCCCCAAGGATGGCGATGGACGCAAGGATGGTCCCCACCGTCATCGTCCAGAACCAGCCCCACGAAAACCGCAGGTCTTCCGGCTCCCGATCCAGGCTTCGCGAAATGCCCCACTGGTAAAGGCCCGCAATAAAGAACGTCGTGAAGACCAGGGCCAGCAGGACGCCGTGCCCCGTGAGCAGGTCGTAGTACTGCGTCGAGTCGATGATGCCCCGAAACGTGTCCGTCCGGTGCAGCGCCTGGATAAACCCGAACAGTCCCCCGAGGCCGAGGGCCACGAACGCGACGATAAACGTCGCCTTCACGATGCGGGTTGCCTTGGGATACGTGTCGACAAATGTCATTGCTCGATCAGATTGCTCTCGTCAAACTCGGAGGGAGGAACGACCTCAATGAGGCCTTCCATCGTATGATGGGCCGCCCCGCAGTACTCGTTGCACAGGATGCCGTACTCGCCCGGGTCCGAAAAGACCGTCGTAAACCGGGAGATTTGGCCGGGGATCACCATGGAGTTGATGTTGGTGCCCGCCACCTGAAAGCCGTGGATGACGTCGGGGCTCGTCACCTTAAACGTCACGCGCGTCTCCGCGGGCAACGTGAGCGACTGGCCCGAGCCCGGCTGAAAGAAGTACTGGCGGGCCAGCATATAGACCTCGTACTCTCCGTCCTCGGTCTTCCGAACGCCCGGGGTGGCAAAGGGCGTCTCGGCCAAGTTCATCGCGTCAACGGTCCCGCCCCCTCGATCGGACCCCGGCACGGTGAGGTCCAGCACGGTAAAGCCATACATCACGATGCTGATAAACGCCGCGATGAGGAAGAGGGAGAGGCCGATCCAGAGCTTTTCGAATCGGTGAATATGCATAGGGGCAACGGACTTATTCGATGATGGACGCCCCGCGACCCGCAAATTCGACGAAGTACATCAGGGCGTAGAGCACGAGCAGAAGCACAAAGTACAGACCCGTGACGGCCAGCGTCCCATACGGGTCGAAGTCGTCTATCGAGCGGGTGTGGGCCGCCTCGTCCCCTCCGGCCGCCTCAGAGGACGAAGCGGCCGGGTCCGACGAGGCGGAAGGGTCAGTCGACATGAGGAGCAGCGGGAACTGTACAGGGAGGGCGAGCGGTGCGGAAAACCCCTAGGATCGGACGCGCATCGTGCCCCGCATGGTGGACCAGTGCCCCGGGTACGTGCACACATACCCGTAATCGCCGGTCTCCTCCGGCGTCGTAAACGTGACCGACACCGTTTCTCCCGGCCCCGACATGGGCGTGTGGGCAATGATTGCGTCGTCGTCCGGCACGTAGTCGTTGTCGGCCCCCGCCTTCGCGCCGGCCTGTCCCACGCGCTGAAAGACCGCGTCTTCGGTCGAGTTGAGGATCACGACGTTGTGCTGCATCGACGGGCTCGTCGCCGTGTTCTCAAAGACGAGCTCGATTTCTTCTCCCGGAGGGACGGTGAACTCCGTCTCCTTGTACTTCATCTGGTTTCCCTGCGGGTGCAGGGTCACCGTGCCGTCCGAAACGCTGGACCCCGAGGTTTCTCCGGAGCCGCCGGACGATGAGCCGGAGGAGGAATCGGACCCGCCGCCACAGGCCGCGAGTAGAGACGCCCCGGCCCCAACGGCACCGGCCATGCCGAGAGAGCGAAGGAAACGACGACGTGTCACGGATTGCGTGTTGTCGGACTTCGTGGAGTCACCCATACTGTCGAGATGTGGTTGTTCAGAAAACTGATGTCGTGGAACCGAACCCATCGGCTCCCTAACCTAAGGATCGCGCCAAAAAGATGTTCGGTGAGGAGCGAATGAGATGCGGGAATTTTTCGAGCCCGAATGTGGGGGAATTCCCTATTCTCTCCCGTCCGCCCAACCCGGGGGGCGTGATGCGGGCGCTGGCCATTCGAGCCTCGCGCAACTGTCAATCGGAGCCGGTTTGGGACCCTATCCTAGTCTATTTTCGCCAAGGTTGGATGAAAGATCAAAAAACGGGTCAGACACCCCGCTTGCAAATAAACATCTTCCCCTGGGTTGGGTTGTCTGCTTTGATCAATGCTGCGGACCGGACAACGGCTCCACCCCGGTGCGCGCCCCCGTGGACGACATCAACGACATTCATACGTCGAATAGATTTTTAGGTCTATGGCGGTCATCGAGGCAGATGGAGTTTGGAAAATTTTCGGCGGCGACCCCGAACGAGCCCGTCGGCTGGCGGTCGAGGAGGGCCTGTCGAAGGCCGAGGTCAAGGAAGAGACCGGCTCGGTCATCGCAGTGAATGATGCCTCCTTCGAGGTGAAGGAGCAAGAAATCTTCGTGGTGATGGGCCTGTCGGGCAGCGGCAAGTCGACCCTGCTGCGTTGCATCAACCGGCTCATTGAGCCAACCTTCGGGACCGTCCGCGTGCACGACGAGGAGGTGACGGCGTTCGACGATGATCGCCTCCGTCAGCTGCGCCGGACCAAGATGTCGATGGTCTTCCAGAACTTCGGGCTCTTCCCCCACCGGAGCGTCATCGGCAACGTGGAGTACGGCCTGGAGGTGGCGGGCATCGAAAAGGCGGAGCGGCGCGAGAAGGCCCGCCGGTCGCTCGAGCTCGTGGGGCTCGACGGCTATGAAGAGAGCCAGACCAGCGAGTTGAGCGGCGGGATGCAGCAGCGCGTGGGACTGGCCCGTGCCCTCGTCAACGACCCCGAAATCCTGCTGATGGACGAGGCCTTCAGCGCCCTCGACCCCCTCATCCGGGCCGACATGCAGAATGAGCTGTTGGAGCTGCAGGAACAGTGGGACCCAGCCTGCACGATCCTCTTCATTACCCACGACCTCGACGAGGCGCTGAAGATGGGCGACCGCATTGCCATCATGAAGGACGGCAAGATTGCCCAGATTGGCACGCCCACCGAGATTCTCACCAAGCCCGCCGACGAGTACGTCCGCTCTTTCGTCGAGAACGTGGACCGCACGAAGATCGTCCCCGCCCGCACCGTCATGCGCGACCTTCGCGACGACGAGACGGTGGCCGCCGACGGCCCGTCGGTGTCGCCCCACACGCCCATCGCCGAGTTGCTGCCCATCCTGCTCGACACCGACGGCCTCCTGGCCGTGCGCGACTCGAAGGGCACCCTCCAGGGCGTTGTGAGCCAGGACGCCGTGATGGAGGAGGTCGTAGAGAACGCCGATGGGGCCCGGCGCCGGGACGCCCGCGCCGGCCGAGCCGACGAAGACCCCGAAGCGGCGGTGGCCTAGTCGGTGCCGGCACGTCTCCCCCCTTACGCTCATCGTTTCGAACGACGACGCCTGAGTGCCTATGCGACTGGACCTTGGCGATGCTTTCGCGGCCCTCATCGAATGGCTCCAGAACAACTTCGAGCCGCTGTTCGATGCGATCACCGTCACCATCGGAGCGACGATCACCGGCCTTGAGGAGGCCCTTCTGTTCTTTCCCAGCTGGGTGATGATTGGCCTCTTTACCGTGCTGGCGTGGTGGGTGGCCTCCCGGGGCGTGGCCACCTTTTCGCTTATCGGGCTCACCCTGCTTGAGGACGTCGAATTTGCCCTTTTTGGGCTAGAGATCGCCTTCGGCATGGGGCTGTGGGACTTCACCATGCAGACCCTGGCCCTCGTCGCCACGGCGACCCTGCTCTCTCTGCTGATCGGGATTCCCGTCGGCATCTGGGCCGCCAAGAACGACGTGGTGGACGCAATCGTGCGCCCCATCCTCGACTTCATGCAGACGATGCCGGCCTTCGTGTACCTCATCCCCGCCGTCGTGCTCTTCGGGCTGGGCCAGGTGCCGGGCGTCATCGCCACCTTCATCTTTGCCACGCCCCCCTGCGTGCGCCTGACCAACCTCGGCATCCGGCAGGTGTCGGAGGAAGCCATCGAGGCGGCGAAGTCCTTCGGGTCCACCCCGAGCCAGATGCTCTTTAAGGTCGAGCTGCCGATGGCGCTGCCCACCATCCTGGCGGGCGTGAACCAGACGGTCCTCCTCGCCCTGTCGATGGTCGTGATTGCCGCGCTCATCGGGGCCGGCGGCCTGGGCGATCCGGTCGTCGAGGGAATTCAGCAGCTGCGGATCGGCGTCGGCTTTGAGGGCGGCCTCGCCATCGTCATCCTGGCCATCTTCCTCGACCGCATCACACAGGCGGCCGGCGAGAAAGCCGGCTCGTCGACGTCGCAGGCAACCACCTAAACCGGACGCCTTCCGAGGTTCGGCCCGCCCGCGGTCTGCCTCACGCCTCCGCCCCCCCAGAGGGACTGGTCTTTGTCGAACCCCTCCCTCGCCCCCCTTGCACTTTTTCCGTAGTCTATCTTCCACCGACTTTCCTACTCATATGGAACGAATGACAAACTCTCTCTCGACCGCCGTTGCGGTCTGTACCCTCGCCGTTCTCGGTACCGGCCTCCTTGCCGGCTGCGGCGGCTCCGGCGACCAGGGCACCTCCCGACAGATGGACATGGTCACCGTCAACTGGATCGAAGGCCTCGCCATGACCTACATGCAGGAGCAGATCCTGGAGAACCGCTACGACATGGAGGTCGACGTCCGAGAGGTGCAGGGCGGCGGCATTGCCTTCTCCTCGGTGGCCTCCGGCGACCGCGACTTCTTCAACGAAGCCTGGCTCCCCACCACCCACGAGGGCCCGTGGGGCGAGCAGAAGGACCAGCTCCAGAAGCTGGGATACACCTACCGCGGCACCACCGCCGGCCTCGCCGTGCCCGCCTACATGGACATCGAGCACGTTTCGGAGCTCGGCAACTTTCGCGAGGCGCTTGACGGCGAAATCAACGGCATCGAGTCCGGCGCCAACGTGAACGATCAGGCCCGCCAGATCCTTAAAAACAACGACGTCGAGGGCTTTTCGGTGGTGGCCTCCAGCGGCCCGGCGACGTGGCAGGCCCTCCAGACCGCCATCGACAATGAAGAGCCGATCGTCGTCACCGGCTGGCAGCCGCACTGGAAGTGGAGCGAGTTCGACCTCAAGTACCTCGAAGGGGCCCAGACCGGCCAGACCGACGTGTTCGGCGCGCCGGAAGATGTGTTCACCATTGTCGGCAACGACTTCATCGAGCGATACCCTCGGGAGGTCGTGTGCTTCCTGCAGGAGTTTGAAGCCAACGACGAGCAGGTCGGCAGCCTCATGTTCGCCTTTAAGGACCGGGGCGACATGAGCCAGGAGGAGGCCATGCAGCAGTGGATCGACAACAATCCGGATCACGTGGACCAGTGGATCAGCCAGGCCGAGGAGTGCGCTGCCTCCGACGCCCCCCTTGAATACCTGCCGGACGACGCTACGCACTCGGCGTCCTCCGATGCGTAGCCCCCACGCGGGGCCGGAGCGCCATCAGGCGCGCCCCCCGCCCCTCGCACTGCCTTCTCGACTGCATTCCTACACTCAACCTTCCACGCTTTATGATTACCCACTCCTCATCGCATCGCTCGTTTGTCGCCGGCCTCGCGGCCCTCGCCCTTCTAGTCGTGGGTCTCGCGGGCTGCGGCGGCTCCGGCGACCAGGGCACCTCCCGACAGATGGACATGGTCACCGTCAACTGGATTGAAGGCCTCGCCATGACCTACATGCAGGAGCAAATCCTGGAGAACCGCTATGACATGGAGGTCGACGTCCGGGAGGTGCAGGGCGGCGGGCTCGCCTTCTCCTCGGTGGCCTCCGGCGACCGCGACTTCTTCAACGAAGCCTGGCTCCCCACGACCCACGAGCAGCCGTGGGAGGAGAACAAGGACCAGTCAAACAAGCTCGGCTACACCTACCGTGGCACCTCCGTTGGCGTGGCCGTGCCCACGTACGTGGAGGCCGACACCTTCCCCGACCTCATGGACTACCGGGACGGACTGGACGGCACACTCAACGGCATCGAGTCCGGGGCCGCAATCAACGGCCAGATGCAGCGGACGCTGGAGCTCTACGACATGGACGACGCGTTCTCCGTCTCGTCTGCCAGCGGCCCGGCCAACTGGCAGGCCCTCGAAGGCGCCATTGAGAATGAGGAGCCGATTGCCGTGGCGGCCTGGAAGCCGCACTGGAAATGGAATCAGTTCGACATCAAGTACGTCTCCGGGGCCACCACCGGGGACAACGTCGACATCTGGGGCCAGCCCGAGGACATCTTCACCATCGTGGGCGACGACTTCATCGAGAAGTTTCCCCGCGAGGTCGTCTGCTTCCTCCAGGAGTTCGAGGCCAACGACGAGCAGGTGGGAACGCTCATGACCGCCTTCAACGACCGGGGCGACCTGAGTAAGGAAGAAGCGGCGGCCCAGTGGATTGAAAACAACCAGGACGACGTGGAGCAGTGGATGAACCAGGCCGAGGAATGCGCCAACTCGGGAGAGGAGCTTGAGTACCTCCCGGATGACGCCACGTACTCGTCCGACCAGGCCAACTAACCAGCGCCCCCGGACAGATCGGGAACGCTTGACGCTCTGAACCACCCCCGATTGCTCAACTGCAATCGGGGGTGTGTTATGGGCGCCTGTGACTGTTTTGTGTACTGCGCATACGTCGTTGGCCTTCAACGACATTGTTGCGATCTCTTCCTCTGATCTACACGCCCAGACGGATCACCTTCCGTCTAGTCTGTAGCACTACGCCATCCCTTGTACACTCTTTCCCACAACCCCCTTTTTGCCCATATGAATCGGTACTACACCGCATTCTTTGCCCTCCTTCTCACTGCCGGCCTGGTTCTCCCCGGCCCGGCCCTGGCCGACGATGAGCCGGCCGACGATAGCACCGACACGGTTACCCTCGAGGACCGCAACGACACCGGCCTCGACCTGTCCGACGCGCTGAACTCGTCCGACGCGGCGTCGGCGCAGCAGGATGAGCCCACGCTCGACGTGAGCATCAACGGCTCGCTCCGCTTCAATGTGCTTTTCCGTGACTACGGAAAGCCTTCTGAAGGACCTACCATCAACAATGAGCTACAAGACGGGGGCTTTACCTTTGACACGTTCCGAATCGGGGCCAGCGGCTCCTACGGAAGCCTGATCTTTGACGCCGAGTGGGCCTTTTATCCCGAGTCCTTTGGTGGCAACTACATCCATCACGGCTGGGTCGGCTACGAATTCAGCGACGCCCGACAGATACAGGTCGGCGTGAGCCAGGTGCCCTTCGGCATCCAGCCCTATGCCTCCAGCAGCTGGTTCTTCAACAACACCTATTACGTAGGTCTCGAGGACGACTACGACGCCGGCATCAAGGCTCTGTACCAGGCCAACGGCTGGGACATTCAGGGGGCCTACTATATGAACTCGGAGCAGACCACTTTCTTTGCCGGCAATGACGCTGCCCGTTATTCGTACGACGTCGTGCCTACCGGCGGTGGAGGCAGTGTCCTCGCCGAGACACGTAATATTGCTGAGGCGAATCAGTTCAATGCCAAGGTCGCGTACTCCTTCGACCACGGCGCTCTCGGCTTCACGAAGCTTGGTGTCTCCGCCCAGCGTGGTCAGCTTCTGAACCGGACCACAGGTGAAACGGACTGGCACGCCGCGTACGCTGCCCACCTTCAGGGACGCTACGGCGGTTTTGAAGCCAAGCTCCAGTTTGCCCAGCAGGAACTGAATCCTCCGGGGGTGCAAGACGACAGCTACGTTGTAATGGGTGCCTACGCGTCGCCTAACCGCGTGGCAAGCCGGCACGACGTGTACTCATCCAGCCTGGCATACCACATTCCTGTCGATGCCGGGCCAATCTCGGAGATCAAGCCGTACTACGACTTCAGCCAAGTGACGAAGGTTGACCAGGAGAATTGGAATGACAACGTCTCCCACGACATCGGCTTCCTCACGACGGCCGGTCCGCTGTTCATCTACACGGACCTGAATATCAGCAAGGGCCACCCGTTCAATCAGCCGTTTGACACAACCTTCCCGAGCGTGATGGCGGAGAACGAAGACAACGAGTGGCGCACGGCCTTTAACGTGAACATCGGAATCTACTTCTAACAAGGACGTGCCGGGGCGGGACGCCTCCGCCTACCACAACTCCACACGGGAGCAGGGGCCAGATGGCCTCTGCTCCCGTTTTTTTGTTTGCCTCTTCCGTCCCGTGGAAAGAGACCGGTTCTAAATTTGGTGTCCGGTTAAACACACCTTTGCCGGTACAGGTAGCAGGGAGGACGTTGTGCCTTCTACCTCCCGGCCTATGCTTTCTCCTCTCCTCACCGTCTTTGTCGCCGCCACCATCACCGCCCTGGCCACCGGCCTGGGGGCCCTCCCCTTTTTGTTCGTCTCGAGCATCTCGCGCCGCAACCTGGGCCTCGCCAACGGCGCCGCGGCGGGCCTCATGACGGCCGCCAGCCTGATGCTGCTGTATGAGGGCGGCCTTGAAAGCATCGGACGGACGGCCGTGGGCGCCGCCGTCGGCGTGGCCGGCATTGCCCTCAGTCGACACCTGCTCGGCGGACAGTCCGAGTTCACGGTCGGGAAGCTGCGGGGGGCCGACGCCCTGCAGGCCCTGATGGTGGTGGGCATTATGACGGCGCACTCCTTCAGTGAAGGGGTCGGCGTGGGCGTCTCCTACGGCGGCGGAGACGCCCTGGGCACTTTCATTACCACCGCCATCGCGATTCACAACATCCCCGAAGGCCTCGCCATTAGCCTGGTGCTGGTGCCACGCGGCGTGTCGGTGTGGGCGGCCGGTGGGTGGAGCATCGTGTCGAGCCTGCCGCAGCCGCTGATGGCTGTGCCGGCCTTCCTGTTCGTGCAGGTCTTTCGCCCCTTCCTCCCCGTTGGCCTCGGCTTTGCGGCCGGGGCCATGCTGTGGATGGTCGCCGTCGAACTAATTCCGGATGCCCTGGAGGACAGCCCCGCCCGCCCCGTGGCCGTCGTCGCTGGACTCGCTGCGGTCGCGATGCTTATCTTCCAGATCCTTCTCAAGGGATAGTCCTGTTCTCCTCCTCTCCCCCCTTCCCCAATGGCGCTCCGACTCGTCGAGATTTACCGGCCCGACGACGGGCAGGCCCTCACCTTCCCCGACAACACGTACGACCTGCTGGGCCACTGGACGCACGCCCTCGACGACGACCAGCGGGTCGATCGCGTGCTGGTCGACGTGGACGAGACGGAGGCCCTCATCGACTGGGTCGACCAGGTCGTCGCGACGGACTACCGCGTCACCCTGCAGTCGGTGGAGGCCACCCTTCCTCGCCCCGAATCGGACGAAGACGACGAGGCGTCGTCGGACGAGGAGGAAGAGGAGCCCGCCTCCTCCAGCAGTGGACGCGTGGGGCGGGAGGAGCTCTACGAGTACGCCCGCACCGCCACAGACGTCGATTCGATCTACTACGCCCTCGTCCTGCTCTCGACGGTCGTGGCCGCAGGGGGCATGCTCCGCAATCAGGTGGCCGTCGTCATCGGGGCAATGGTTATCGCCCCCCTCATCGGCCCCAACATCGCCCTGGCCCTCGGCACCACCCTTGGCGACGCGGACCTGCTGGGGCGCTCGGTGCAGGCAACAATCGCGGGGGTGGGACTCGCCTTCGTTGCCGCACTGGCCATGGGCGTGGTGCTCCCCGTCTCGCCCGAGACCGGCGAGCTGGCGGCCCGCACCGTCATCGGCATCGCCGACGTGGCGCTGGCGAGCGCCGCCGGCGCGGCGGGCGCCCTGTCCGTCACGCGCGATGGCGCCACGGCCCTCGTGGGCGTCATGGTCGCCGTGGCCCTTCTGCCCCCCATCGTCGCCGTCGGGCTGCTCCTGGGGGCGGGCTACGCCGGGGCCGCCGGGGCCGCCGGCCTGCTAACCATCACCAACGTCGCGGCCGTCAACCTGGCGGCCGTGTGCACCTTTCTCGCGCAGGGCGTGCGGCCCCGGGACTGGCGCGACGTGGAAAAGGCCCGCACCTCCATCCGCGCCGCCCTGGCCCTGTGGATCGCGCTGCTCGGGGTGTTGATTGCCGCCCTCTGGTGGGCGAGTTAGGCCCGTCCCGCCTGTGCACTACGGGGCCTCGGCCACGCGGGGCGACGCGGGCCCGGATCGCGCCTCCGGGGAGTCCGGCCCCGCGCTCTCCGACGGGCCGGCCTGCGAGTGCGGCTCGGGAAGGCCCCAATGCACGAGCGCCGCCATGGCGACCGTGGCCACCCCGCCCGCAATGGCGTTGCTCGTAAACCCGTAGGGGGCGTACGTCGCGCTGGCCACGAAGCTGCCAATTCCAAAGCCGGCCTGCCCAATGCTAATGGCGAGCCCCATCAGCAGGCCGCGCCGCCGGGCCGGCACGAGGGCCGTGAGGAGCGACTGCAAGGGGCTGATCCGCACGCCGACCGTCACCATGGCCAGAAAAAACAGCACGGCCGCCTCGGTAAAGCCCGTGATGACAAACGGGGCGATGAAGATGCACAGGCTCAGGGCCAGGCACGCCCCCACCACCAGCGGTTTTCGTCCCATGCGGTCGGAGATGGTGCCGGCCAGCGGGGACGCCAACACGTTGGCCGTTCCGCCGATGGCAAAAAGCAAGGCCACCTCGTAGCCCGAGATCCCAATGTCGGTTTCGAGCCACGTGGGCAGAAACGCCGTAAAGAGCCCGAGTCCCCCAAACATGAGAAAGTAGGCCCCCACCGCCCCCATCACCGCCGACCCCGCCATCACGCGACGGTACTTCCGAACGACCCGGCGGGGCGTGAGGGGCTCGTCGTCGAGGTGGGCGTTGGCCCGCGGGACGTACCGCCAGATCAGAACGGCCGCCCCGCCCATCGTGACGGCAAACATGAGGAAGGGCCACCGGTAGCCGAAGCTCGTCGCCAGCACCTTTCCAATCGGAATGCCGGCCACCTGTCCGAAGGCCGTCCCGCTCATTACCCAGCCGTTCGCCCACCCGCGCTTGTCGTAGGGAAAGTAGTCGCCCACGTACGCCACCGAGCCGCCGCTCAGCATCCCCCCGGCCACGCCCGCCAGCAGACGCATGCCCAGCAGCAGCACGTAGTTGGCCGCCACGGTGTGCAGGGCCAGCGTGACGGCCATGAGCCCCGTGCCGTACAGCAAGATTTTCTGGCGCCCGATGCGGTCGGAGGCCGGGCCCGTGAGGAGCGCCGAGACGCCCAGCGACAGCGCGTACGATGTCAGTAGCATGCCGCGCCAGAACGCATTTACGCCCAGCGTCTCGCCAATCTCCGGCAGAATCGGCACCATGATGATCAGCTGGCTGCTGGCCGAGAACATCATCAGCCAAAGCGCCGCCAGGATCAGGTAGGAATTTGCCGATTTCGAGTCGGGCACGTGCTACAGCCGATGATGAAAAAGGGAGTGGACGCCCGGTGTACGCTGCCAAGCAGCGTTGCTTCCAACAAGCGGTCAAAGTTGACCAGCAGGTCGACGACATGCAGATTCCTGGCCCAAATATTCGGCGAAAACCCCCTCCCCATTGGGACGTCCCCCGCACGCCAGACAGCGGACCCGAGGGACCTGGGAGCGTCCACGGGCGGACGCGGCCTCTCGGACCTTTACCCAAGCATAACGGGTCGGTAATGGCGGCATAACAGCCGTCACGTATCATGGGGGTGCGGGACCCGAAGGGAGTTGTTGATCCTCTCCAGTCCGGCGAGCAATCGCGCCTTCCTTCTGCATACCCCCACCGGCTGTTTATGGCACACGGGATTTTTTGTCGCCTTCTCGGGGCTGCGCTGCCCCTTCTCCTGCTCCTCCCGCTGAGCGTCCCGGCCCATGCACAGGGCCGCGCCGACTCCACCGGCACCATCGCCGGGATTGTGGTCGATGACGCGCAGGGCAAGGCGCTCCCCGGCGCCAACGTCTCGATACGCGGAACGTCGACCGGCACGTCCACCGACGTGAACGGCCGCTACCGCCTTCGGCGGCTGCCGTCGGGGACGTACGCGCTTGTCTTTTCGTTCGTCGGCTTCCAGCAGAAGACCGTGACGGGGGTGGAGGTGGCCGCCGGCCAAACGACCACGGTCGACGTGACGCTGGCCGAGCAGACCGAACAGCTGGACGAGGTTGTGGTGTCTGCCCAGGCGGCGGGCAACACGGAGGCGGGGCTGCTCCTGAAGCGGGCCAAGGCCGCCGGGGTGAGCAACGCCATCAGCGCCGAGATGATTGGGCGGGCCGGGGCGGGCACCGCCGCGGACGCCATGAGCATGGTGACCGGGGCCTCGGTGGTGGAGGGCAAATACGTGAACGTCCGCGGCCTACAGGGGCGCTACGTGAACACGCAGCTGAACGGGAGCGACCTGCCGAGCACCGACCCGGACGGCAACAGCGTGGCGCTGGACGTCTTTCCCTCCAGCCTCATCGACAACGTCGTCACGACCAAAACCTTCACGCCGGATCGGCCGGGCAACTTCACGGGGGGCTCCATCGACATCACGACAACCTCGTTCCCGAACGAGCGATTCGCGTCGCTGTCCGTGTCGTCCTCGTTTAACAGCGAGGTCGGGATGGGCGGCCCCGTGCTTCGGCCCCGCAGCGGGCTTTCGTCCGTCCCGAGCGCCGTGCAGAACGTCGACCTCCCGGACTCCCCACCGCCCTTCTTCTCGAACACCGAGCAGAATGTGGCGGCCCTGTCGACGGTGACGGAGGCCTTCCGGACGCCCATGGCGCCGCGCACCCAAGAAATCATGGGCAACCGAAGCGCCGATCTGGCGTACGGCGACCAGTTCCAGGTGCTTGGCGATCGTCCCCTCGGCGTCATTGCGTCGGCCTCGTACGAGCGGTCCTTCTCCGGGTACGACGACGGCACGACGGCCCGCTACAACCAAACGGGCCTGGAGTCTGAGACCCTGACCCCCAACGCGCAGTACACCACACAGCGGGGCATCGAGGAAATGCTCGCGAGCGGCCTTCTCGGCCTCTCGTTCCAGCCGCATCCGCAACACGAGCTTACGGGGCGGCTGCTCTACACTCGGGACCACGAGGAGGAGGCCCGGACCGAGACCGGAAGCCTGCCGCGCGACCTGGCCGGGGACTCCCGGTTTCAGACGCGCGTCTCGCGCGTCACGACCCGATCGGTCGCGTCCGCAGAGCTGAAGGGCACGCATCGCCTGGAGGCGGGCCCCGAAGGCCTCCGCGTCGAGTGGTCGGCGTCCGGCTCGGAAGCGACACGCGATGAGCCGGACTATCGCTTCTTCTCCAACCAGTTCTCCGTGGCCGAGGGCGACACGTCGTACGCCATTTCCCCCTCCATCTTTCTCCCCCCGGCCCGGTACTTCCGCAACCTCACGGAGCGGACGTGGACCGGGGACGCCTCCGTGGAGGTCCCCCTCGGCGCCGTGACCCTCGAAACCGGCGGACGCTTCGAGACGAAGAATCGCCAGTTTCGGGAGCGCACCTTCCAGCACATCTCCGACCGGGCCTCCTTCCTCGGCTCCCCGAACGCATACGTCAACGAGCAGGCGGGCATCGACGGAGAGGATGCGCAGGGCCGCACCCGGTTTGGCACCTACGTGCGCGACTTCACGGACCCCCGCAACAACTACGACGGGGACCAGACGATTGGCGCCGGCTATCTGATGGCCGAGCTGCCGGTGCCTGGGGTCCCCTCGCTGATGTTCATTGGCGGGGCGCGGATGGAGTACACCGACATGTCCATCGCCACCCGTGGCGAGACGCGCCAGCAAGGCTCCTTCACCGAAACCGACCTCCTCCCATCGGCCAATCTGCGGTGGGCCCTTCGCGACAACATGAACCTGCGGCTCGCCTACGGCCGCACCATCG
Source organism: Salinivenus lutea (assembly GCA_002894685.1). Lineage (GTDB taxonomy): Bacteria > Bacteroidota > Rhodothermia > Rhodothermales > Salinibacteraceae > Salinibacter > Salinibacter luteus. Next base: position 18,693 of record NCRC01000021.1, on the reverse strand, counting down.
CGCGCCCCACGTTTCGGGAGTTCGCACCGTTCGAGTCCTTTCAGTTCGTCGGCGATTACATCGAGCGCGGCAATCCGGACCTCAACCGGACACGCGTCGACAACGTCGACCTTCGGTGGGAGTGGTTCGTGCGGCCCGGCGAGCTGCTCTCGGCCAGCGTGTTCTACAAGGACTTTGCCGATCCGATCGAGCGGACGATCGATCCCGAGGCGGCGGCCAACCAAGAGATCACGTACGTCAACCGGAGCCGTGCGCAGGTCTACGGGCTGGAGTTGGAAGTCCAGAAGCAGCTCGACGACCTGGCCTCCTGGCTGCGCCACGTGCAGGTGGGCGGCAACCTGACGCTTACGGAGTCGCAGGTCTCCCGCCCCGACGATGTGCTCCAGGCCCTTCGGGCGTTTGACGCAGATGCGAGCGACACCCGCCCCCTCCAGGGCCAGTCCCCCTACATCCTGAACCTGAACGCCGGCTACGAAAACCCCTCCACCGGAACGAGCATCAACGTGTTCTTCAACCGCTTCGGCGACCGGCTCGACACGGTCACCCGAAACGGCGTCGACCTCTACGAGCAGGGCCGAAGCATACTCGACGTAAACGCCTCCCAGCAGCTCCTCGGCGGGATCGAAGCCACCGTATCTGTCAAAAACGTCCTTGGGAGCGAGGAGGTCGTCTCTCAGTCCTTCCGGGGCACGGAGTTCATCAACGACCTCCGTCCTCTGGGCCGCACGGTCTCCGTCGGCGTCTCCTACTCCCTCTAGGTCCCCCTGCGAACAGCGGCCCTGTCTCCGGCAGCTTCCCTACAGACCCACCCCCAAACGTTGAGCTCAACGTGACAACGGACATCAACGACCCATCCACCGAAAATGCGAAGGGGGAAAGCCGCGACGACGGCTTCCCCCTTCGGTGGTTTGCGGGACGGTGTTACCGAATCATCATCCGACACCGCCCGCGGCAGCGCGCCCTTTTCACTCAAAGGCACACGCACTTATGCATTCTTCCACTACGATGACTGCGATTCGAAGATTCGGAGCCCAGGCCGGGCTTCTTGTTCTGACCCTCGCCCTCTTCCTTGTCACCGGATGTGACTCGAACGGCGGCATGGACGACGGGAACGACCCGCCGCCCGAGTTTTCCGTTGCGGCGTACGACACCACCGCGGTCGACGGCGGCCCCGATGAGATCACGGTGAGCGACGTGAACGAAGGCGGGATTGGCTACGTCGACGCGAACGGCAACGAGGTGACCGACATCACGTGGACGAACGACTTCGTCTACAAGCTCGACAACTTCGTCTTCGTGAACGACGGACAGACCCTCACCATTGAGCCCGGCACGGTGATTCAGGGACTGCCCGGCAATGGCGGCGACGCCGCGGCCCTGATTGTCACTCGCGGGGGCACCATTCAGGCCGACGGTGAGCGGGACGACGGCACCATCGATCCCATCCTCTTCACCGCGGAGGGGGACGACGGCAGCGGGCTGGGCCGCGACGTGAAGGGCCGCTGGGGCGGGGTCATCCTCCTCGGCGACGCGCCCATCAACTCGCAGCCGCCCACGACCCAGATCGAGGGCATTCCCGACGAGGTGGGCGGGGACCGCATCCGCTACGGCGCGGAGAACGGCGACTTTGACCCGAACCACAACGTCGGCACCTTCCGGTACATCTCCATCCGTCACACGGGCACCCAGCTCCAGGGCGGCGACGAGATCCAGGGCCTCACGCTCGGGGGCGTCGGCAACGGATCGACCATCGAGTACGTCGAATCCTACGCCAGCGACGACGACGGCTTCGAGTGGTTCGGCGGCACGGTGAATACGAAGTACCTGATCTCCGCCTTCGCGTCGGACGATTCCTTCGACATCGACGAGGGCTGGACGGGCAGCAACCAGTTCTGGCTGGCCGTTCACGGGGCCGATAACGCCGGGCGCATCGGCGAGCACGACGGCGGCACGGACCCGGAATCCGGAGCGCCCTTCGCCACCTCGGTGGTCTCGAACGCCACCTACATTGGCATTGGGCCCGGGGTGTCCACCGATGCCGTATCGGGCGACGGGGAAAATCCTTTCCTGATGCAGCGGGACAACAACGCGACGTCCTACTACAACACGATCTTTATGGACGGGCGGACGAACGCCGGCCTGCAGATCGAGGACCTGGATGGAAGCGAGGACGCGGCGAACCGGTGGGCCAATGGCGACCTCACGCACCAGGACAACCTCTGGTTTAACATCGGTCCGGACTTCAGCGATGCGACCGAGTTCGAGGATCTCATTCAGTTGACCACGGACGATAACGGGACCGTCTCCGGGGACCGGGGCGAGGCCATGCGCACCAACCTGGCGGAGTACCTCCGCACCAACGGAAACGAGGTGCTGAACACGGACCAGTCGCCGATCGCGAGCATCACGCGGGCCGAAGGGGCGCGCGGTCCGGACGGCGCGGTGCAGAGCTTTGACCCGACGCCGGCCGGGCCCGCCACGTCCGGTGCCAACGCGCCCGACGCGTTCGGGAACGGGGGCGTGAACAGCAACTGGACGCCGGTGAGCTTCCGCGGGGCCTTTGGGTCGGGCGCAGAGTGGGCTCTCGCGGACTGGGCACTGATTGCTCAGGACGGGACAATTCAGTAATCTACGCCCGTCTTTTTCGTGGCGGACCCCGTTTCCGCCGAGAACTCTTTCCCACGCCGGGCCCCTCCTCGGGGTCCGGCGTTTTTTTGTGCCTGGCGTTCGCGGTCGCTCCGGGCCCCTCGGCGGACCAGCGGCTCCCCATCTGCAGATCCGACACGTGTTTTGTACGTTAGGAGATCGCGCGCACTTGTCCCCACGCGGCCCCACACCGCATGTCGCTTCGCTGTCTCTTTCTCGTTCAGGGAGAGGGCCGGGGCCACCTCACACAGGCCCTCTCGCTCCGTCGCCTCCTCCGCGGCGCGGGGCATTCCGTGGAGCGGGTCGTGGTGGGCCAGAGCCAGCGACGGGCCGTTCCGTCGTTCTTTGCGGACGGGTTCGAGGCGCCGGTGTCGTTCGTAAAGAGCCCCAGCTTCGTGTCCGACGGGGCCGACCGATCCGTGCGCCCCTGGAGAACGCTCTGGCACGAACTGGGACGCACGCCGTCGTTCATGCAGAGCCTCAACGCAATTGACCGGGCGGTCCGCCAGCACGAGCCGGACGTGATCGTGAATTTTTTTGAGCCGCTGGGCGGATTCTACGCCCTCCGCTACCGGCCCGAGGCGGCCCTCGTGGCGGTCGGCCACCAGTACATGTTTCACCATCCGGCGTACCAGTTCCCCCCCGGCCGGTGGGCCGAGCGGTGGATGACCCGCGCCTTTGCCCGAATGACGGCGTGGGGGGCCGATCGCCGACTCGCCCTCTCGCTCTACCCCGCGCCCAATCGTCCGGCCCACCGCCTGCATGTTCTGCCGCCCCTGCTCCGCCCCCAGCTCTTCCAACAACCGCGGGATCAGAACGAGCCTTTTTTCCTCGTCTACATCCTCAACAGCGGATACGCCGAGGAGGTCATCCGGTGGCACGAGCAGAACCCCCACGTGCCGCTTCACTGCTTCTGGGACCGGCCGGACGCAGCCGCCGTGGAGTCGTACGACGACACGCTCACGTTTCACCAGCTCGACGACACCAAATTCCTGCGCCTCATGGCCCGCTGCCGGGGCTTCGTCTCAACCGCCGGCTTCGAATCGGTGGCGGAGGCGATGTACCTGGGCACCCCGGTGCAGGTGGTCCCGGTGGGGGGCCACTTCGAACAGCTCTGCAACGCCTTCGACACCGTCCGGGCCGGCGCCGGCATTCGTAGCACTCGGTTCGACATGGACGAGCTTCGGGCCTTTGTGTCGCAGTACACCCCCCAGACCGACCGCTTCCGACGATGGGTGCACCACGCCCAGTCGCGGTTCGTTCAGGAGATCGAGGCGGCGGCCGGGGCCCGCGCCCCAACCCGCGCCCCGTCTCCCTCTGCGCAGTCCGGGGCCTCCCTGCCCGACCCCATCCGGTAGCCCCATCGCCGCCCGGCGGCCCCCAATCCCCCGACGGCGCCCATCTCTCGTTCAGCCTTTCCCCTCCTCCCCATGCTTACACGCGGTCTGTGGGCTGTTGTCCAGGGATGTGCGGGCCTGCTCGTTGCCGGTTTTGTGATTGGGTACGCGGCCCCCTACTTGCCCCCCGACTCGTTCTGGTGGGCCAACCTCCTTGCCGTCGGCCTCTGGCCTCTGGCTCTCGGCACCGCGGTCGTCGCCGTCGCGCTGGCGGCCACCGCCGTCTATCGGCGACGATGGGGCCCCGGTGCCGTCGCGCTCCTGCTGGCGACCCTGATCCTGGGCCGCTTCGGGCCGTCCGTCGGGGGCGGGTCGCCGTCGTCCTCCAACGGCCTCCGCGTGATGTCCTTCAACGTCCCCGGAAGCTACGCAAACCAAGAGACCTCCCGGGACCTTGCCGCCCTCCTGGAGCGCGAGCGGCCCGCCGTCTTGGCCCTCCAGGAATCACGGGTCCACATGCCGGCCTCCGCCGACCGAAACATATCGGTCTCTCCCTCGCTCCAGAGCGTCTTTCGGGGCCGCGCGGGATACGCCCTCCCCCAGTCTCTTCCGTACCGCACGGTCATCCAGCAACCGGTCTTCGGGCGCATTCCGCTCGATTCGCTTCGGGTGTTCCCGCTTCCCCCCGACGGCGACTCGTCGGCGCGCTCCCGCTTCACCCAAACGTACTTTCGGTGGGCGAACCGTCCCGTGGTGCTCTTTAACCTCCACCTGCACACCGTGGGCCGCACGCGGCCGTGGGACGAGCCGGGCGCCTGGACCGACTGGGACCGGTGGCGGACGTTTCTGCGCACGTACCGGGCGGGCGTGCGGCACCGGGCGGAACAGGCCCGCATCGTGCGTCGCGCCATCGAGCGTGCGACGACCCCTGTGCTGGTCACGGGCGACTTCAACAGCACGCGGCACCAGTGGGCCTACCGCCACATCGCGAAGGGATTGCAGGACGCCATCGGGGGCCGGGGGCGCGGCTGGACGGCGACCTTCCCGGCGGGGCGCCCGCTGGTGCGCATCGACCACGTGCTGGCGGGGCCGGACTGGCGGGTTCACTCGGCCCGCGTGCCGTCGCTCGACGCATACGACGGCCTCTCGGATCATCGGCCGGTGGTGGCCACCCTGCAGTGGCGCACGCCGCCCCCGGAGTGACGGGCGCTACTCGGCATTTTGGCCGTCGCCGGCCGCCTGGGACTGAACGTCAGGGTGCCGGAGGTCGACCCCTTCGATGAGGAAGACGACGCTCTTGGCAATGTTGGTCGAATGGTCCGAGATCCGCTCCAGCGCCTTGCTGGCCGTGATGAGGTGCGCGGCGGCCTCGGCGTGCTCCGGGTGGGCGCGGATGTAGTCGACGAGTGTCCGGAAGTTTTCGTGGTGGAGACGATCCACTTCGTCGTCGAGCTCCGGGATGCGGCGGGCCAGCTCCACGTCGCGATCCAGAAAGGCCTGCTTCGCGTCGTCGAGCATGCGGCGGGCCGTGGCACTCATCTCGCGGAGCTTGATGGAGTCGAGCACGCCGGGCGCCTCGGTCACGTGCTCGGTGTTGCGGGCGAGATTGCGGCAGTGGTCGCCGATGCGCTCAAGGTCGGTGTTGATCTTCTCCACCGTGAGCAGTGTGCGGAGGTCCGTCGCGACGGGCTGGTGACGGGCCAGGATGCGCTCACAGTACTTGTCGACCTCCAGCTCAATGGCATCCACCTCCTGGTCGCGGGCCATCACGGCCTCCGCCCGTTCAAGGTCGCGGTCCAGGAGCGCATCGACGGCATCGGTAAACTGCTCCGCCACGATGGTGGCCATGTCGAGCAGCCGACCGCGCAGTTCGGCGAGTTCGCGGGCGAGGCGATTGGGCATCCGATTGGAGGGCGGTGGTTCGAGGACAAATTGACGGCTTCATATGCCGACGCGCCCCGATTGTGCCGCCCCGGATGCTAGGCGGTGCTCACCTGGGAGGGAAGAGGCTCGGACGGGGCGTTTTCGACCTGGGCCGGCGGACGCCCGTCCTCGTCCAGCGTCCGCAGCGCAGAGAGATAGGTGTTCGCGACCGACGCCCACCCGAACCGCCCCGCGGTGTACGTGGCGGCCCGTCGGGCCGCGGGGGCCAACTGCTCCGGGTGGTCGTAGTAGCGGCGAATGGCCGTCACAAACGCCTCGGCATTTTCCGGCTCCACGAGGTGCCCATTTTTGCCCTCCGCAATGACGTCCTGGATTCCCTCCAGGCGGGCGGCAATGGCCGGCGTGCCGCACTGCGCCGCCTCCAGGAGCACCACGCCGAACCCTTCCATGTCGCCCTGAACCGGCACGTTCGGCATGATGAACAAATCCGATCCGCGATAGAGGCGGGCGAGGTTGTCGTTCGAGATGCGCCCCAAAAGCCGGACGCGCGGATGCAACTGGTGGGCCTCCACCACGTCCCGAATCGCCTCGGTATGGGGACCGTCGCCCGCGATCCAGTAGTGCACATTCTCCGGGAGGCGAGGCATGACGGTGTCCACAAACCACTGGAACCCCTTGCGCTTCACATGCCGCCCCACGCTGCAGAGCAAGAAGGCGTCCGGGGGCGGCGGCAGAGGCGAGACGTTCAGCCCCTGCCCCAGCCGCACCCGCGCGTCCGTCCGGTCCTGGGGCCGCTGGAAGCGGTCGACATCAATTCCGTTGGGGACAACGCATAATTGCTCTTCGTGCGCCCCCCGCTCCCGACAGGCCTGCTTGGTGGCTCGGCTCACCGGCAGGACCGCATCGAGGGCGTCGAACACCCGCGGCACAAACCACTGGTACGGCGGAAACGGCGTTGTCACGTCCAGCCCGTGCACAATGGCCGCCGTCCGCACGCCGTGGCGCCGCAACACGCCCCGCAGGGGCACGGCAAGGGCGGCCGTCACCATGGAGGAGAAGAGCACCACATCGACGGTGTCGCGGCGGGCGGCCCAGAAGAGGCGCCACAGGACACGCAGGAGAAAGAAGGGCGTCCGGACGTGCACCCAGCGCCAGGAACTCCGGAGCACGAGCGCCTCGTACTCGAGGGACGCTCCGTCGTCCGCCCGTTCCTCCAGCGCCTCGTGGAGTTTCAGGGCCACGCGCTGCATGCCCCCCAGGTTTTCCAGGGGACGGCCCGCCGGGGGCATGGAGTGAGAAACAAAGAGGACACGCACAGACACACCAGAGCTATCGGACAGTGGCACCGGCGGCGGTCGACCCATGGGCAGAAAGAACCTCGTCGTAGTACTCGTTCATGCGGCCCAGCACGGCGTCCCACGTCAAGGTTTGGGCGCGGTCATGGGCGGCCGCACTCATCTCCTCGCGACGATCCCTGTTGAGGATGAGGCGGCGCGTGGCCTCCGTGAACGCCTCGGTGTCGCCCGGCGGGCAGAGACGCCCGGTGCGGCCGTCGTCCACGAGGTCGCGGCTGCCGACCGCATTCGCGCAGATGGTGGGCAGGCCCGAGGCCATGGCCTCCAGGGTCACGTTCCCAAAGGTTTCGGTGTCGCTCGGAAACAGAAAGAGGTCGGAGGAGGCGTAGGCGTGGGCCAGCTCGTCCCCCTCCAGGAAGCCGGTGAATGTTGTGTTCGGGAGGCGCTCCTCCAGCTCCTGGCGGGCCGGGCCGTCGCCCACGACGAGGCTTCGGTGCGGCACGCCCTGCGCCTCCAGCCGCTCGATCACATCGGCGTACACGTCGAGGCCCTTTTCCCACACGAGTCGGCTGACAAACGAAACGACCACCTCGCTCGTGCCGATGCCGTGGGCCTGGCGCCATTCCGCCGATCGCTGCTTGGGCGAAAACCGGTCGGCATCGACGCCGCGCTGCCACAGCCGCAGGCCGTCGGTGATGCCGTTCTCTCTCAGGATCTCGGCCACGGCCCGGGAGGGAACGTACACCTGCTCGCACTGCCGGTAGAAGCGGCGCAGGTAGCCCCACAGCGCCGGCTCTAGCGCGTCGAGGTAGTAGTACTTCAGGTACGAACTGAAGTGGGTGTGATAGGACGACACGACGGGCGTGCCGCTCGACTGCGCCGCGTGGAGCGCGTGACGACCGAGCAGGTCCGGGGTCGCAATGTGGTAGAGCGTCGGGTTAAACGCCTCCAGCCGACGCCGCACGGACGGCGTAAGTCCCAGGGCCGCCCGGTATTCCGACCGGCCGGGCAGCGGCACGGACGGCACCGGCACCAGCGTCCCCGCGTGGTCGATCGGGGGATCGTCGACCGTCGGCGCGAAGACGCGCACCGACACGCCCTGCCGTTCGAGATAGTCGACCAGCCGATTGAGGGTCAGGGAGACCCCATCGGCGATGTGGTTGTACGCCCCGGCGAAGAGGGCCACGCGCTTGTCCGACCGGCGGGCGGGCCGGTCCGTACGTGCCGGGGACGTCGGGGTGGTAACAGTGGGGGCCATGCGAAAATGCCCGTCGTAATGAGTCAGAGACCAAACAGGGACGCGACGCCGAAGCACCGGGCGTCCGTCAAATACGTCTTGCCGTCACTCTGTGTAGTCGCACACACCCGCGGGGGAGTAACGCTCCGCACGTGGGTTTTTCGTGAACCCCGCCCCCACCGCTCCCGAGCGAGATGCGTCGTTCCGCCTCTGCTCACCAGACGAACACGCCCAGTCCCCACCTCACGATGCACACGGCAGTCCCGCCGCACACAACCGTTCCGGCAGGCGGCGACGCGCCTCCATCGATAACGCGGAGGCCCCAATGACGTCTCCGCTAACAACTGCGTGCCGACCGGACGTGACGGACGAATGGAGGGATTGTGGCGCTGGTTCTGTCTCGACGAATCGGCGCCTACTCCAGAACCTCCTTCAGGAAACGACCGGTGTGGCTCTCCTCGCACGCCGCCACCTCCTCGGGCGTCCCCGACACCACCACCTCCCCGCCCGCGTCGCCCCCTTCCGGCCCCAGATCGATCACGTAGTCGGCCGCCTTAATCACGTCGAGGTTGTGCTCGATGATGACCACCGAGTGCCCGGCCTCGACCAGCTGTTCAAACGCGTTGAGGAGTTGCTTGATGTCATCGAAGTGCAGGCCCGTCGTGGGCTCGTCAAAAATGTAGAGGGTGGGATCGGAGGAGCGGCTGTTGAGGTGACTGGCGAGCTTGATGCGCTGCGCCTCCCCTCCGCTGAGCGTGGTGGACGGCTGGCCAAGCGTGAGGTAGCCGAGCCCAATCTCCTGCAGCGTCTCCAGTTTGTTGGTGACCGCCCGCTCTCCCTCAAAGAACGCAGCGGCCTCGTCGACGGTCATGTCCAGCACCTCGGCGATGTTCTTCCCCTCGTAGGTCACATCCAGCGCCTCCTTCTTGTAGCGCCGCCCGTTGCAGGCCTCGCACTCCAGGTACAGGTCCGCAAGGAACTGCATTTCCACCTTCACCACGCCCTGCCCCTCGCACTCCTCGCAGCGCCCGCCGGAGGTGTTGAAGCTGAAGAAGCCCTTGTCGTAGCCGTGCACGTTGGCCTGTCGCGTCCGGGCAAACAGCTTGCGGATGCCGTCGAATGCGTTCGTGTACGTGGCCGGGTTGGAGCGTGGGGAGCGCCCAATGGAGCCCTGATCGACCAGCTCGACGGCCTCGACGGACTCGTGGCCGCGGATCGCGTCGTGGGCCCCAACCTTGCCGTCGCCGCTGCCGCCTTTGAGGCGGTGCAGCCCCTCGTAGAGCGTCTGATTCGTGAGGGTCGACTTGCCGGAGCCCGACACGCCCGTCACGCACACGATCATGCCGAGCGGGAGGTCGACGTCGAGGGTCTTGAGGTTGTGCTGCCGGGCGTTCTCGATTGTGATGACGTTGTTCTCGTCAACCGACCGGCGCTCCTTGGGGACCGAAATTTCCTTGCGGCCGCTCAGGTACTTCCCCGTGAGCGAGTCCGCATCCTCCAGAATTTCGTCGTAGGTGCCCTGAAAGACGACCTCGCCGCCGAAGGCCCCCGAGCCCGGCCCCATGTCCACGAGCTGGTCGGCCGCCCGCATCGTTACCGGGTCGTGCTCCACCACCAGCACCGTATTGCCCAGGTCGCGCAGGCGCTGCAGGATGTCGATGAGGCGCTCGTTGTCGCGCGGGTGGAGGCCCACCGTCGGCTCGTCGAGCACGTAGAGGGACCCGACGAGCGAGGACCCGAGGGAGGTCGACAGATTGATGCGCTGCGTCTCGCCGCCGGAGAGGGTCTGTGCGAGGCGGTCGAGCGTCAGGTAGTCGAGGCCCACGTCCACGAGGTAGCGGCTGCGCTCGCGCAGTTCCTCCATCACGCGCCCGGCCACCTCCTGCTCGTACTCCGTAAGCTCAAGGGCCTCAAAGTAGTCGCGCGCCTCGCGGGTCGTCATCGCGCAGATCTCGCCGATGTGCTTCTTCTCGACGGCCTCGCCCCCCACCTTCACGTACAGCGCGTCGTCGCGGAGGCGGTGGCCCTCACAGTCGGGGCATTCGGAGTAGCCGCGGAAGCGGGCACGGAAGATGCGGTAGTGCCGCTTGTAGGACTTCTCTTCGAGGTACGCAAAGAAGCCCTCAAGGCCGATGTAGTCGCCCTTGCCCTCCCACACAATCTCCCGCTCCCAGTCCTCCAGCTCGCGGTACGGACAATCGATGTTGAGCCCCACGTTGGCGGCCACGGCGACCAGGTCCTTGAAGTGCTTGCTCCACTTGTCGCCGCGGAAGGGCGCAAGGGCCCCGTCGCGGATCGACAGCTCCTTGTTCGGGATGATGAGGTCCTCGTCGAGCCCCGGGACGCGCCCAAAGCCCTGACACGTGGGACACGCACCGACCGGGCTGTTGAAGCTAAAGAGCTGCGGCGTCGGCTCCTCGAAGAGGATGTCGTCTCGTTCAAAGTGGCTGCTAAATTCATGCGTAGGGACGGCCGGCCGGTCGGCCCTATCGTCATCGGGGAGATCTCGGAAGGCCGGGACGACGGTGCACCGCCCGTCGCCCTCGTCGAAGGCCTGCTCGGTGGACTCGGCGATCCGGGAGCGGGTGTCCTCGTCGCCGGCCTTCACCTTCAGGCGATCGATGAGGACGAGCAGGCGATCGCGGCCGTAGCTATTGACGCTGCTGGGCTCGCGCTGGTTGAGGTCGAGGGTCTCGGGCGTCTCGCCCTTCTCCGCCTGCCGCTCCGTGGGCAGAAGCAGGATGCGGTAGAAGCCGCGCTCGCGCAGGCTCTTCAACTGGTCGCGAAGGGCCAGGTCCGAGCGCTCCGGGATGGGCGCGCAGAGGTAGAACCGCGCGCCGTCGCCGAGCGCCTCCTCGACCCGGTCCGCCACGTCGTGCGGGGCGTCCTTGCTCACGGGCTGGCCGCTCACCGGGGAGTAGGTGGTGCCGATGCGGGCAAAGAGCAGGCGCAGGTGGTCGTAGATCTCCGTCTGCGTGGCGACGGTCGAGCGCGGGTTTTTGCCCGAGGTCTTCTGCTCGATGGCAATGGCAGGGGCCAGGCCCGTAATGAGGTCCGCCTCCGGCTTGTCCATTCGCTCCAGGAACTGGCGCGCGTAGGCGCTCAGGCTCTCCACGTAGCGGCGCTGGCCCTCGGCGTAGATCGTGTCGAAGCAGAGGCTCGACTTGCCGGAGCCGGACGGGCCCGTGAACACGACCAGCTCGTTCCGGGGCAGGTCGAGGTCGACGTCCTTCAGGTTGTGCTGCCGCGCCCCGCGGATCACGATGTGGTCCTGCGCCGATTCGCGGGCGGTCACCGACGCGTTGGCGATGACGGGGTCCTGCGTGGGGAGGCGTTCGGTGGTGGGCATGAGGCAGCCAGGGGATCAGACGAAAAACAAACCAGATCGCTATACGGCGAGCCCCGGCCATTGATGCCCGACGGACCTCCTCCGAAATGACATCCACGTAACCAATGTGACGCCGATCACAAAATGGGGAACGGCGCTGCGTGCCGGGCGTGCGGGTATTCTCTTTCTACGGCGGTTCCAAACACAACTTCCCTCCCATGCGCTTTCTGGTTGTTTTTCTCTCCCTCGCCCTCTCCGCCTGCACCCTTGGCAGCGATGCCTCTCCGGAGGATTCCACCACGACGACCGCGGACGAGGAGGTCGTGCTGGAGCGCGTGGAGTCCGAGGAGGAAACGTTCCGCGTCGTGCAGTTGATGGATGACATCGAGCACGGCTGGGCGGTCGACTGGCTGCCGGACGGCCGCCTGCTCATCACCGAGCGGCCCGGCCGCATCCTGCTGGTGGACGGAGGCACCGCCACGGCCCTCGACAACGTGCCGGAGGTGTGGGCTCAGAACCAGGGCGGCATGCTCGACATCCGCGTGGCGCCGAACTACGAGGAGAGCGGCTGGATCTATATGTCCTACTCGCTGAAGGAGGGCGACACGGGCGGCACGGTCCTCGCCCGGGCAACACTCGACGGCACCTCGCTCACGAACGTGGAGGAGGTCTACCGGCAAACGCCCTTCCTGAGCCCCGCTTACCACTTCGGCTCCCGCATCGCCTTCCTCAGCGACGGCACGCTGGCGGTGTCGATGGGCGAGCGGGGCCAGCGCCGCGAGCAGACCGTCGACATTCCCACGCCGACCGCGTCCGTGGGAGCCACCGTCCGCCTGAACATGGACGGCACGGTGCCCGAGGACAACCCGTTCGTGGGGTCCGACGAGGGGCTCGATGAAGTCTACAGCTACGGCCACCGCAACCAGCAGGGCATGGCCATCCACCCCGAGACCGGCGCCATCTGGCAACACGAGCACGGGCCGCACGGCGGGGACGAGCTCAACCTCGTGGAGGCCGGCGCCAACTACGGCTGGCCCGACGTCTCCTACGGCGACACCTACTCGGATCAGACCCCCATCGGGGGCACGGAAGCCGAAGGCGTCACCAACCCGGTTGAGTACTGGGACCCCTCGCCCGCCCTCTCGGGCATGACCTTCTACACGGGCGACAAATTCCCGAACTGGCAGAACCACCTCTTCATGGGCGCCCTGGCCCGACAGAAGGTGATGCGCCTCACGCTCGACGGGCAGAACGTGACGCACCAGGAGGAGCTTCTGAACGGCGAGCTCGGCCGGATTCGCGACGTTGCCACCGGCCCCGACGGCTACCTCTACCTGCTAACCGACGCGCCGGAGGGCGGCCTCTACCGCCTCGAGCCCGTGGAGTAGCCGCGCCCGGCCGTTCATTCGGCCGGCTCGTTCGCCCGCACGAAGTAGATGTAGTCCGTGGCGGGCGGGGACACGCCCGCCTCCCGGAGCAGAAGGGCGATCTGGGCGCGGTGGTGCGTGCCGTGGTTCACCACGTGCCGGAGAATATCGCGGAGCGGCGTCTCGAATGCCGTCCCGCTGGAGTTGGTATACGCGATGGATTGATCGAGGCGGTTGAGGCGATCCGCAACGAGGGAACGCCACCGCTCCACGCTGGCCTTTGCCCGTTCGGCGCAGACGTCCAGGTCGTCTACCGCCCAGAAGTCGAGGCGGGCATGGTCGGTGTTCGCCACGCGCCCGTACCACACGTCCTGGGTCCGGACCAGGTGGCTCATCAGCTCCAGGATGCGCTCAGGCACCGCATCGGCAGCGCGCAGCGTGTCGAGCACGCGGCCGTTGGCCCACTGGGTGTACTGCAGAAGCGTGCGTTCTTTTGCGGAGGCATCGGGGGGAGGAGACGGCATCTTACGCGGTGGTGGACTCAAAAGAAGCGCTGCCCCCAACGTGGCCGCCCCGGCGGACGGTGTCAACCCGAGCCGCCAAACACTCAACCAGCCCCTGAGGGCGCTCTCGTATGACGGGCCGCGCCCACTCGGGCCTCTTCCATCCGAGTTTTCGCGAATGTCCGTGAACAGCCCTCCCCTCGCCCCGTACCCGCTCCTGGCCCTGCGCATCGATCGGGCCGCGTCCCTTCGCCTTTCGCAACTTTCTTTCGCCCACCCGTCGCCCCTATGCACGAGATTCTCGACATCCCAGACTCCAACATCGTCGGCATCGAGCTCAGCGGCACGCTGACCGAAGACGACTACGAGGCGATCGTCCCGCACCTGGAGAACACGATGGAGGCCCACACAACCTCCCGGGCCTTCTTCTTCCTCGACGACGTGGAGGGATGGGAGCCCGAAGAGAAGTGGGAAGACTTGGCCTTTGACATCCGCCACGTGCGCACCGTCGACAAGGTCACGGTTGTGGGCGACGATCTGTGGGAGCCGTGGACGGACAAGGTAGAGCTCCTCTTTCCCTCCTCCCAGATCCGCACGTTCGAGGCGGACGCCCGCGAGGACGCCTGGGACTGGCTCCGCGGCGACATGGACGTGCCGGGCATCGGTCCCGGGAGCGTGCCCGACCCGGAGGCCGGCGCGCAGGAAGAAGATGACGAATAGCCCCGGCCCCATGGGCACCCCCAGCCTCTCCGACACCGAAGCCGCCGTCCTGCAAACGGTTCACGCCGAAGGGACGGTCGACCTCTACGACCTGGCCCAGGCCGTGGGCACCGGGCCGCGGGCCGTGCAGGAGGCCATCCGCACCCTGGCGGACGACCACCTCGTTGTCGTCTCCGACCAGGGGCGGCGCGTGTCGTGTACCCCGGCCGGGGACGACCGCGCCCGCACCCAGCAGTAGCGGGGGAGCACCCATACCAAACAAAAAGGCGCCCCACCAGCGGTGAGGCGCCTTGGAGCCAACGACCGGACTCGAACCGGTGACCTGTCCCTTACGAGGGGACTGCTCTACCAGCTGAGCTACGTTGGCATAAAGCGGAAATGTCGATAGACACTCACGGCTGATCCTCAATTGAAGATCCCGCGCCCCAGCACTTTCACGGTCGATTAACGGCTTCCCCCCGGTTTCCCCGTCCGCCCAATGATCACCCTCGACGCCGTCTCCAAACGCTACGGCGACGCGGTGGCGGTGCAGGACCTCTCTCTGTCCGTGCCCGCCGAGGAAACAACCGTACTCATCGGCCCCTCCGGCAGCGGCAAGTCCACCCTGCTCCGTCTCATGATCGGGCTCACCCGTCCGGATGCGGGCACGGTCGTCGTAGGCGACACGACGCTTACCGCCGCCACTGCCCCCTCCCTCCGCCGCCGCATGGGCTACGTGATCCAGGAGGGCGGCCTCTTCCCCCACCTCACCGGCCGGGGCAACGTCGCCCTCATGGCCCGCCACCTGGGCTGGGCCGCCGACCGGATTGACGACCGCATCGCGGACCTGACCGACCTCGTCCAGCTCGACCCGGACCGCCTCGAACAGTACCCGCCCGAGCTCTCCGGCGGCCAACGGCAGCGCGTAAGCCTCATGCGGGCCCTCATGCTCGACCCCGACGTGCTGCTGCTCGACGAGCCCCTCGGCGCCCTCGACCCGATGATCCGGGCCGACCTGCAGGACGACCTCCGCGCCATCTTTCGCCGCCTCGGCAAAACAGTGGTCTTCGTTACACACGACATTGGCGAGGCGGGCTTCTTCGGCGATCGCGTTGTCCTCCTCCGAGGCGGACAGGTAGAGCAGCGCGGCACGATGGCGACGCTCGTCAACGAGCCGGCCTCCCCCTTCGTCGCCGACTTCATCCAGGCGCAGCGGGCCCCGCTGCAGCATTTGCACGAGGATCGATCATAGCCCCTTCGCCTCCATGCGCCGGTCCTCTGGTTTTGGTCTACTCCTGTTCGTCCTCGCCGTCGCCGGGATCTTCTGTTCCTCTTTCCCGGCCCACGGCCAACAGACGGACTCCACCCTCACCGTCGGCTCCAAGAAGTTCACCG
This sequence comes from Salinivenus lutea, assembly GCA_002894685.1. Lineage (GTDB taxonomy): Bacteria > Bacteroidota > Rhodothermia > Rhodothermales > Salinibacteraceae > Salinibacter > Salinibacter luteus. The sequence continues at coordinate 3,002 of NCRC01000021.1, read as the reverse complement.
AGAACGTCATCCTGGGCTGGATGGGCACGCACCTGCTCCGGAGCGAGGAGCTTCCGGCCACGCACCGGGAGGAGCTGGGCGGCTCCCGGTTTCTGTGGGAGGCGCTCCGGCGCGGCGACATCGATGCGTACCCCGAATACACGGGCACCCTCCTCCGCGAAATCCTGGCCGACACCGACGCCACTCGCGAGACCCTCGCCGATACGCTGGCCCGCTACGGCGTCGCCATGAGCCAGCCGCTTGGCTTCAACAACACCTACGCCCTGGGCATGCGCGCCGATCGCGCCGACTCGCTCGGCATCCGCACCATTGGCGACCTGCGCAGCCACCCCGACCTGACGTTCGGCTTCACGAACGAGTTTATGGATCGCGGCGACGGGTGGCCCTCCCTACGCGCCGCCTACGACCTTCCGCAGTCGGCCCGCGGCATTGACCACGACATTGCCTACCGGGGCCTCCAGAGCGGCCAACTGGACGTCATCGACCTGTATTCGACCGACGCCGAGATCGAGCGCTACGACCTGCGCGTCCTGGAGGATACGAAGGACCACTTTCCCAGCTACCAGGCGGTGTTCTTGTACCGGCGCGACCTGCAAACCCGGGCGCCCGCGGCGGTCGACGCCCTTACGCGCCTGGAGGGGCAGCTCCCGGCCGACACGATGCAGGCCCTGAACGCCCGCTCCGCGATCGATCAGGTGGACGAGGCCCAGGTGGCCGCCAACTTCGTGAACCGCACGCTGGGCCTCACCACAACGTTTACCCCCGACACGCGCGCCGAGCGTCTCCGGCGCTACACCGCCGACCACCTCGTGCTGGTGGGCGTGTCGCTGGCCCTTGCGGTCCTGCTGGGGCTCCCCCTCGGCATCGTGGCCGCGAAGCGGCGCCTCCTGGGCCCGGGCATCCTGGCCGTGGTGGGCATCATCTACACGATTCCCGCGCTGGCCCTGCTCGCCCTGATGGTGCCCCTGCTGGGGCTGGGCCGCGTGCCCGCCATCACGGCCCTCACCCTGTACAGCCTGCTCCCCATCGTGTGGACCACGTACACGGGGCTGCAGGACCTGCCGGGCCCCCTCATGGAATCGGCCGAGGCGCTGGGGCTCTCGCCCGCGGCCACGCTGTGGCGCGTGGAGCTGCCCCTGGCCGCCCGGTCCATCCTGGCCGGCATCAAGATTGCGGTCATCATCAACATCGGGGCGGGCACGCTGGGGGCGCTCATCGGCGCGGGCGGCTACGGGCAGCCCATCCTCACCGGCATCCGGCGGGCCAACCTCGGCCTCATCCTGGAGGGGACCGTGCCCGCGGCCGTGCTTACGATTCTGCTGCTGGGGGTGCTTGAAGGGATCGAGCGGGCGCTCCTTCCCCGCTCGATGCAGACGTAGCCCCCTCTACGCCCGAAACTGCGCCACGCCGTAGGTGCCCGTCGTCCGCCACGCCGGCTCCTCGTCGTCGAGGCGACGCACCGTGTCGGCGTCCACGCCCACCAGCGTGTCGCTCTTGATGGTGCGCAGGGCGAGGAGGGGCGCCGGAAACTCGGGCACGGCGTCGGCGAGCGTCGCCTCGGGCGGCCACACGGCGTCGTTGCCGATGCGCCGGTAGTGCGCGTCCCCCTTCGCCACGACGAGGGTGGCGTCCCGAAACGGCGTCTCCAGGCGGGGCGGCAGTTCCCAGAGGCGGCCGTCGGTGTTCCAGAACACGTCCGGGACGATGCGGAGCCGCCCGTCGCGGATGTGGCGGTGGATCGACCGGGCCATGTCTTCCAGCGCGTCCCCGTGCCGCTCCAGCACGTCGAGGAGGCGAAAAATGTCGTCGCCGATCACGTCGCTCACCAGCACCGGCATCATTTTGACGTGCAGGGTGACCGACGACGCCACGTCCTGTGACAGGAGCAGGTCGGCCAGGGCAAGATCAAAGGCCTCCTCCGTCCCGGCGTTGTCCATGAGGAGGTGCACCGGCCCCGGCTCGTGCTCCAGCAGGTGGTCCGCGGCGGCGGGGGCGTCGTTGCGGAGGAGGTGCTCGTCGGCCGCGTCGGTTCCCTGCGCCAGCACGTCGCCCATGCTCAGGTCCATCCGGTTGCCCCAGAGGCAATGGAGGAGCCGACGGCCCAGCGTTTCTCGCAGGGGGGCGTCTGCCTCCAGCGCCTCTCCGACCCGCGACCGCAGGGCATCGGAGCGGAGCTCGTCCTCCTTGAAGGGCCGAAAGGGGTCGCGGCGCGTGGTCCAGTACTGCCCCGCCGCCACCACGTGCCGGTACGCCAGCACTTCCGCGAAGAACCACTCCGTCCCGAGCCACGTCTCGCCCTCGTGCGCCGCAAACCGCTCGCGCCACACGTCGTGGTCGGGTGCGGGCGGGTCGAAGAGCGTCAGGGGGGCGTCGTTGACGATGGCGTCGCGGAGCGCCCGCAGGTCCGCCTTGATGCCGTCGGCGTAGTGCGGGTTGCGGGCGATCACGTCGTCGATGATCGACGGGACGCGCTCCACCATGGAGCGGTGGGCAAAGTCGTTGCTCCCGTCGGTGCGAATGGGCGCGGGGCGGGATGGGGCCATACAAGGAGCAGAATTGGAAGAGGGCAGAAGAAACTCGATCGGCGAACGGGGCCGGGTCTGTCTACTTCTCAGTGGGCCGCGGTTCCGCAAAACGTGCCGCCTCCCACCGGGGAGGGGGCCGGGTCGGGGCATGCGGGATGTCGCACGTCGAAGGGAGATCCGGCCGCGTTCCGGCCCCCACCGGATGATGCCGTCCGCTTTCGTCACGGCGGGCCCCACGCTGTTGCGGGCCTCGTGCTCGATTTTCCCCTGGGCCGCGGCATTGGACCGGTCGCTCGCCCGCTCACGGGCTGAGGGCAGCGGCGCGCCGTGCCCCTCCGGGGCTATCCGGTGGCAGACGCCGCCTCCGCCTTCTGCGCCTCCTTGTACTCCTCCCAGTCCGCCAGGAACCGCTCCAGCCCCCGGTCCGTCAGCGGATGCTCCAACAGCTTCTCCAACGTCTCAAACGGCATCGTCGCC
>NCRC01000003.1 GCA_002894685.1 Salinivenus lutea | reverse complement strand
GCCCCGACGCGCCCTCAACGACACCGGCGGAGGCCCCGGCGTCCCGCCCGTCCCACAGCCCAATGCATCTCCTCAGTCACGGCCTTCACCTCCTCTGGTGGGCTGTGGCCCTTTCGGGCCTCGTCGCGGGCGTAATGTACCTGGTTCGGGGCGCCCCGGAGGTGCCCTTCGCGTTCGGCCCGTCGTTCTTCGGCCTGTTCACCATTGCCGGGCTCCTGGGCACCACGCTCTCGTTCTACCTGTACTTCGTGGGGCGTCACTACCTGGGCGCGGCGGACGCCGGCCGCATTCGCGAACGGTTCGAGAGTGCGTACGAAACCTTCGAGCACGCGGCCATCGAAACGTCCATGGTGACGGTGTGGGTGCTCACAGGCTACCTGCTCTACGAGTACACCATGGGCCTCTTCGCGCTCGACCTTCAGGCGCTGTCGGCCGCCGCCGGCGTGTTCGCCCCGATGGCGGGCGCGGCGCTCGGCCTCGTGCCCGGCTGCACGCCCCAGATCATCTTCGCGCAGCTCTACGCAGTCGAGGAGGTGATTCCGTTTTCCGCCCTCGTGGCCAACGCCATTAGTCAGGACGGGGACGCCCTCTTCCCACTCATGGCCATGGACATGAAGGCGGCCCTCATCGCCACCCTCTACACGACCCTTCCGGCTCTCCTGGTGGGCAGCGCCGTGTACTACCTCTGGCCGTTCGCCCGCTTCGGCTTCGGCGTGCTTGGGTAAAAAGCCAATTCGACGCCGGCCTCTCTCCACGTTCCGACCTGAACCTGCAGGGAGACGCACGCATATCCACTTCTGCACTTCTTTTACCGCTCGTCTGCAGTCCCATGAGATCGTGCTTGCTCTCCTGGATTCCGGGTCTTCTCGTGCTCCTGGTCCTGACAGGCTGTGAAGACCCCATCGTTGATTCGGTGAATTGCCCGGCGGTTGTGGAGCCTGCTATCGTGATAGAGGTGCGAGATGCCCAGACGGGCGCGCCGGAGGCCGACAGTGCCCTGGGCCTGCTCCGAGACGGCGACTACGTCGACACGATGCGGGTCACGGGCGTCACGTCCGAGGGGGCGCCCCTGTCGCTCGCAGGCGCGATGGGGCGAGCCGGGACGTACGACGTGCGGATCGAGAAGGAGGGCTTTCGGCCGTGGACGCGCGAGAACGTCACGGTCGCGTCCGGCAACTGTGGTCCCCAAACGCGCCGGTTCACCGCCGAGCTCACAACCTCCGGTCGGTAGGACGTCCCTCGACCGTTCATCCACAGTCCATCTGACCTTTCCGCATCGGACGGCTATGTTGCGTTTGGACTGACTCTCTCTCCGCCCCACCCAACATGGTGCCTCGCCCCGTCCGCCTCCTCCTGGTCGCTGTCCTCGCCGCCGGGCCCCTCCTGTGGGCCGGCTGTTCGTCCTCCGAGTCGACCACGACCCCGGAGCCGTCGCCCGACGAGACGGAGGCCCCCTCCGGGCCCGCCCTCTCCCTGCTGTACACCACCGAGGGCGGCGCGCTCGTCCACCACAGCGCCCAGTCCGCCTCCTCGGACACCGTGGACGCAGGCGTGCATTCGGACGGCGCACGGGCCGTCTCTCCCTCGGGCCGCCACCTCGCCTTCAGTTACGCCACGGCGGATTCGAGCCGCCTGGCGCTGCTGGACCTGACGGATGGGTCCTGGCAGCCGGTGCACGCACGAAGCGGGAAGGGCGTCTACTCGTTGGCCTGGCACCCCGAGGACGACCGGCTGGCCTTCGGCGTCTACACGCCGACGGACGAGGGCGGGCGCGGCCCCGGCACCATCCGCGTCGCCACCCCCGACGGGGCCTCCCGAAGCGTCGGGTGCAGCGCCGCACGGGAGGTGCTGGCCTGGCTCCCCGGAGGCGACCTCGCCACCCGCAACGACGACAACCTGTTCCTCGTCTCTCCCTCGGACTGTGCCACCCAGGCCACGGGAGACGCCCGCCGGATGCACGCGCCCGCCTACGCGCCCACCGGCACCCGGCTCGCCTACCTCCATCGCGAGCTCGAGTACGACCAGAACGCAGGCGAGTACGTGCCGGACACGTCCCTCTACCTGAGCGATCCGCAACTGCAGAACACGACGGAGGTGCTGAATCCGGACCGGCGCCCGCGCCACCTTCAGTGGGCCCCGGACGGGTCGGAGCTGGCCCTGGACGTGCACACCGAGGACTCCGGGCATCGTCAGATCGTCGTGTACCGCGACGGGGAGGACCGCACGGTCTACCTCACCCCACCCGCCGAGACGCGCGCCGATCAAACCCGCCCGCGCTGGTCAACCGACGGGAACTACGTCGCCTTCACGCAGGGACAGGGGGCCGACGCACAGGCGGCTGTGCGCGTGGAGGGGCAAACCCGAACGCTCGGCCCGGTGCGCGGCGCCGTGTGGGGATGGACGGGGCCCCGTACCCTCGTCGTGCCCGGGCCGGACAGCCTCCGCGTTGAGACCCCCGACGGGACGACGCGCTACGCCCATCCGGCCCCCGCCGCCCTTCTTCATGCCTGGGAAAATTCGCCGTCCTAGTCGCGCATGCACCGGGCGGGACGGGCGTCACCGAATGCGCTCCACGGGGGTGCGCGCCACCTGCACCTGCGCCTCGGCGTCCTCGCCCCCGGGCTGAACCCAGGCGAGGTAGACCCTTCCGCTGTGGTGTACCATCTTCGGAAACCCGGCGGCGCGACTCGCCGACGAGAGCCGGACCAGCGTCCGGACCGGGCCGGTCGTCCCGTCCGAGAACACGGGGCGGACCCGCACGGCCCCGCCCCGCTCCGTCGACTCCAGCCAGCTTACGACAGCGGTCCCGTCGTCCAGAAAAACCGCGTCGACGCGTCCCTCCGGCGTCTTCGCCCCGACGTCCACCGGGGACGAAAACTCGTGCCCTGCGTCCGACGAGACGGCGGCCCGAACGCGCGGTCGGCCCTCCGCCGCCGTGAACCAGGCCGCCACCACTCGGTCTTCCTCTGCGGCCAGGGCCGGGCCATTCACCGGGCAGCCCCCAATCTTCCACCCGTCAGCGTGGAGACGCCGGGGCTCGCTCCATTCTGTGCCATCGAACCGCACGAGGCGAATGTCCCGGACTTCGTTTTCCGAGCGATCCCGGTAGGCCACGAGCGCCTCGTCGTCCACCCGTACGGTGCTCGTCGCGCAGCACTCGCAGGTGCGCCCGTCGATCATATTCCGCCGCGCTACCGTGCCGTCGGGCCCGAGGACGGCGCCCCGAAGCGTCATCCCTCCGTCGTTCGTCATCTTGCGCCCGTCGAGCCACACGGCCAGGAGACGATTGTCTCCCCAGGGCACCATCGACACAAACCCGTGCTCCGTCTGCGTGCTGTCGTTGTGGAGCGTGGCGGGCGCCGACCAGTCCCCCGCCGCCGACCGCTGGGTGACGCGGGCGTCGTACGCCAGGAGCACGCGGTCGTCCATCTTCCGGTGATTGTTCTGGAGGAAATGCGCCGCGGCCCGTCCCTCGGGCAGGGGCACCACCGACGGCAGATCGGCCCAGTTCACAAACCAGTCGGCGCCGGTGGCCACCGTGCGGGTCGGCGACCAGGCATCGGCCGCGAGGGCGGCGTACCGGAGCGCGTGCCCGCTGTCGGTGGGCGCCACCCAGCTGAGCCACACCGCGCTGTCGCCGGCCACCTGGAGCTGCGGCTGCCCACTCTCCGGCCCCGCCGGCCCGTCGAACCGGGTGGCGATGGGCTCGTCGGGCGCGATCGACTCGCCGCACCCGAACATCAGAAGGCCCAGTGCAACGACGAAACCGGCGGCGCGAGACATGGCGACGGAAAGCAATATGCAAAAAACAGGGTCGAGACATCACTGCGCACACACGGACCGGCGCCCCCTTCGGTTCGCCCGTTACGCCGCGTCGGCGCGTTCCTGCACGAGCGCCACAACCTGTTCGCGCTGGTCCTGGGCCCGCTGCACGAGCATGGGGACGGTGCGACGGCGCACCTCGTCCTCGTGTGCGAGGTAGGTGTCCAGCTCGTCTTCGGTCAGGTGGCCGACCACGGCCCCCAGCAGGGTGCGCTTCAGGCGACTGTCCTCCTTCAGAAGGTTGCGGAGGCGCCGCTCTTGGTCGACCGGGTCCATCTCGGCAAACCCGGTGCCGTACCGCACGAGCCGATTCGCCACCAGGCGCAGGATCGTGGGGTTCAGTAGCTTCAGGATGGGGCGCAGGGTCTCGTTCTGAAACCGCTCCACGGGCCCCGCCTCCGCCGTGTCGAGATCCAGGACGGGCCGCACGTCGCGGAGGCGTTCGCCCCGTTCCCTCGTCCCCCACAGATTCTCACTCACAAGCTCCACGCTGTGCCCGGCCGGGTCCCGCACGTAAAGGGAGCGGTGCCCCTCGCCCCAGTCGTGCTCGTGCTCCACGTCGATGTCGTGGCGGGCCAGGTGGCGCCGCCAGGCCACCAACTGAGCGGTGGGCACGGCGAACGCGACGTGGGTGGCCCCCTCCGGACCGTGCGCCGGCAACGAGGCCCGTTCCCGGCTGTCCGCCGGGTCGAACACGTGCACTACGCCCGGCCCACACCGGAAGGTGACGTGGCCCTCGGCCCGGAGCGCGGCGTTGAGCCCCAGCACCGTGCCGTAGAAGTGGGCGGCCGCGTCAAGATCGGCGGCGTAGAGACTCGTTTCGAGGACGGCACGCGGCGGCGTGGGGCGGGACGACGGCATGGGCGGGAGAGATGGGATGAGGCTCGTTCAGCACAATGAAACGGCCCCCGCCCCGAATGGATCACGCCGCCCCGCCCGCCTCGTCTTCTTCTCCCAAAAACTTGTCGAGCCGCACCACCTGCGTGTCGGAGACAAACATCACGCCCGAGCTTTTTTCGAAAAGGGGCGTGAGGCCATCCACAATGCCCTGGATCACCTCCTCCTCGGCCACGGCAAAAAACATGACGAGGCCGGCGCGGTCGTTGAACAGGAGCCGTCCCTCGTGGAAGCCGTGCTCGCCCCGCCCGGCCACGTCGCGGTGAATGGTGTAGCCACTCACGCCCGAATCGTCGAGCAGCTCGCGGACGAATTCTTCCTTCTCCCCCCGCACGATGATCTCGATTTTCTTGAGGGGGTGAAGGGTGTGTTCGGTCGGTTCGTACGTCGTGTCGTCACTCATGACAGGAGGGAGGAGATGTGCGCGTGCAATGGTCGATGAGGGGAACTGCCGGCCCGCTACCCGGCCGCCGACGCCGGGGCGGCGGACTCCGCGGCATCGGGCGTCCATTCCCCCCCGGGCCGATAGCGGAGAATGGTATTGTCCTGTTCCGGATCCATGACGGCGAGGGCCATCCACTCGTTGTCGAGCAGCTGGGCGAGGGTGTTCTGCCGCTCCAGGATGGCGTCGACACGGCCCACCGGGGCCTGGATGAGGGTGAGCAGGCGCAGGGGACGATGCTGAACGTGCACGTCGTCGGTGCGGAGGGACTGAAGCGGCAGCCCACTCATGAGGTCCCCGCCGTTGCCCTGCACCACACCGACCTTCCCCTCCACGTTCTGCGTCACCTTGGAGCCGCTGCCGTACGCCGCATTGTCGACGGTCGAGAAATAGTACTGGGTGTTGATCCACTCGCCCACCACCATGGGCCCCGTCATAATGTTCTCCAGCGCCGTGCCCTCGGCGTCGCTGCGCCAGTCGTAGGCGTGCAGGAAGCAGCGGCCGTTCAGGTTGAGATCGCGGGTGAGGCGGCGCGGGGCCACGATGAAGGCGGCGTTCCCGGCCAGTCCCCACTCCGGGCGCGTCTCGGCCCAGTCGGCCGCCCGCCGCTGCACCTCGTCCACCGGCGCGTCGGGGCGATCGGCCCGGAAGTGCTCCACGCGCTCGGCCGCCGTTTCGGCCTGGGCCGTCTCCAGGTCGGCCTGCAGACGACGGATCGTGTCCGACGCGCCCTCCACCTCGTCCGGGTCCGCAAACAGGGTCACCTCGTCGGTCGTCGTGTTGTGCTGCCCCGCCACGAACGTCGTATCGTCGGGAATGTCGATGCCGCGCTCCCGGAGGGCCTCCCGCACGTCGGGATCGTTGCAGATGGCCGCCAGCACACGGGCGTTCGGCCCGCCCGGGTTGCCCGCACAGGCCCCGCAGTCGAGGCTCGCCTTGTAGGGATTGTTGGGCGTCTGGCAGCCGTGGCCCGTAAACACCACCACGGGGGCAAAGGTGTCGGTCCAGCCCATGAGCCGGAACGCCGCCTCGGCGTAGGTGACCTTCGCCTCGGGGGAGAGCCCCACCGGCAGCGGTCCCTCCGCATCGGCCTCCGGCACGCGGTCCACCGTCGGCGCGCAGAAGTGGTCGGGGCCGGGCACACGGGCGTCCGCCGCCTCGGTCGCCCGGAAGAGGGCGGACGGAAGCAGCGTCCGCGCCGCCAGCGCCGCCCCAAAGAGGCCCCCACTGCCCTCCACGAAGCCGAAGGCCGCGGCGACGTTGTGCTTGAGGGTTTTCACGAGCGACCGGCCCGCCTCGCCCCAGCGCCGCCACCCGTCGTACGTCGCCGCCTGCGTCTCCCGGTCGGGCGCCGGGCGCTCGGCGATGCGGTGCCGCGGATTCACAATCGGGGGACACGACTTCACGCGGACGCCGTCGTAGCGCTCGTGCTGCATCGGCACCCCGAAGAAGCCCGCGTAGCCGAAGGTCTGGTACGGGCCCGTGGCCTCGAGGTGACGCCGGAGGACCTCCGACCGCACGTCGATGCAGAACACCATCTGGGCCGCCGGGCGCTCATCGTCCTCATCCGCCCCCGACGCATCGGCCGCCGCGCTGAGGTCGTCGAGCAGGCGCCGGCGGTAGCTCTCCTCCCACGCCCGCAGCCAGAGGGCGGGCAGGCGGGGACGCGTGGTGCCGTTCGCCGGCAGTTCCTCCGCATCGTCCGGCGCGATGGCACGGCCCATGCGCTTCGCCAGGGTGAGGCGCACCGCAAGGTAGTCGGCCAGCGAGATCGGGTAGGCCGCCTGCCAGGGATGATCGTCCTGCTGGGCCCGCCACTTGATGAACCCCACCCAGCCCGGAAGGGCCGCGAGGTGCTGCACGAAGATGGACTCCCACTGCCCCTCGGGGTAGGCCGTGAGCACATTCTCGAACGCGTCCAGCAGGGTGGGCGGCAGGTCCGACGGACTGTCGACCGGGGGGCCGTCGTGATCGTAGGGGGCCACCGACCGCCAGGCGGCGTAGAAGCCCTCCTCGCGGTTCGGCATGGGCCAGTCGGCCTGGCCCTGGTCGAGAAAGGCGGCAAGCCACTTCGTCATCAGGCGATCGAGCGGCTCGTCGGCCGGGGACGTGTCCCCGGGCGGGTCGTCGGCCGCCATCCGCTCCAGCAGGGCCGCCGGCGGGTCCGTGATGCCGTGTGCCTCCAGCCGGCGGGTCAGGAGTGCGGGGTTGATTTCTCCGTTCTCCCACGCCTGGCGGAAGGTTGCGGGACGCGGGTAGGGCCGCCCCCCAAACAGCTTCCGGGCCCGGTCCACCGCCTGGTCAAACGGCTGATCCTCAAAGCCGGCGAGGGGGTTGGCCGCGTTGAAGGTGCGCAGCGGCCACAATGAACCGATCACCTCCCCGGCATTCTCAATGCGGGCGCGCAGAACAGACCGCTTAATGGGCATGGTACTGGTCGCGTTGCGTGAGTACGGTGCGAGGCAGGGGCTGGGACGTGTTCAGGAGGGTCACGTAGAGGCGGGTGCTCGCGCGATGCCACCCGCGCTCCAGGGCCACGTACGCCAGGAGGAACGCCCCGGCGAGGACCCCGTGCAGGGCCGTCAGCTCCGTCGGGGCCGACGCGGCGGGGAGCGTGCCCAGGAGCCCCTTCACGCCGTTGTAGACCGTCGCGTACAGGCCGATCGTCGGGAGCAGGAGGGCGGGCACCGCCCATAGCCGGGTCGTTGCGGAGAGGGCGCTCCGTCGCACCACCGCCCGCGTTGCGTGGAGGACGGCGAGCACCACAAACAGCACGAGCAGGGTGCCGCTGTTGAGCGGCAGAATCGACTTGCCGGTGAGCGTCGCAAACAACAGACCGCCCGCCGCCGCGGCCCCCAGCGACACGAGGCCCGAGAGCAGGCCGGGACGGGGCGTCGTCCGTTTCGATGGCCGGGTGGGCTCCACCACCGACCCGGCGGCCAAAAACAGGTAGGCCTTGTAGAAGCCATGCAGGATCAGGTGCGTGACGGCCGCCGCCACAAAGCCGAGTCCGCCCTGCAGCACCATGAAGCCCATCTGGGCCACCGTGGAGCAGCCCAGCTGCCGCTTCACGTTCGTCTGCACCAGCATCCAGGCCTGCCCCAGCAGGGCGCTGATCCCGCCCGCCGCCACAAGGACAAGCATCACCGCCGGCTCGGCAAACAGCACCGGCGCGAACCGGGCGATGAGCACCCCGCCCGCGTTCACAAGGCCCGCGTGCATGAACGCCGAGACGGGCGTCGGGGCCGTCATGGATGAGAGCAACCACCCCTGAAACGGCACGAGGGCGGACTGCACCATGGCTGTCAGGACCAGAAGCCCGCCCGCTACTCCAGCGATCGGGCCCGGCCTCCCCTCCACGGCCCCCAGCGCCCCCGAAATCGTGCTCGCGCCCGTCTGCCACGCCAGCAGCGCAGCCGCCCCCGCCAGCAGCACGCTTCCCCCCAAAAAGGCGTACCGGGCCCTCTGCGCGGCCGCCTGAGCCTGTGGCCAATGCCGCACATGCCCGATCAGGTCGGCCAGCACCCAGCCCATCGCCGCCCAGAGCCCCACGAACAGGGCAAGGTGGTTCGCGGCCGTCAGGCCCAGCACGATGAGCGTGAGCCCGAAGAGGCGCCCGTAGAAGCCCCGGAGCCGATGCGCACCCGCCATGTAGCGCCGCGAAAAGCTGTGCACAATGCCGCTCACGAACGTCGTGACGAGCGCCATCACCTGCGTCAGCCCGTCGACCCGCAGGAGCGACCCGGCCGTCCACTCGCCGCCGCCCCACACGCCCACGCCCAACAGCACCAGCACGAACAGCCCCCACATGCCCCAGGTACACAGAAGCGGCACGCGAGTATCGGCACGGGAGGGCATGGCGAGACGGATCGTTCGGAGCAGCTATCGAGGCAGTGCCGGCACGCACCGTTCCAACATAGAAAAGGCCGACACCAACGCCATACGGAACGGCGTCGCGTGTCGGCCCACAATCGTTGCACCCGCCCGACGGGCGTGTGCGCAGCTTGTTTGCCGGAGTATGGAACTGGCCGCCCGGCGCGCCGAGCGCTCCGGCCAACCAGCGCCCCTATGATACAGAACAACGGGGGATGCCTGTCAAGGCTCGCCCCTCCGATTACCAAAAGTTCACCGTTCTCAGAAAGTGGCCCCGAGGTCCTCGGCCAGGCTAAACACAAAGATCCGCTCCCCCGTCCGCGCACTGATGTCGGTGTGCATGCTCACCACCTCCACGCCCGTCTCCTTGGTCACAAGGGTGTGGAGATCGTCGCTGGAGCTCTCGATGAGGCGCGTCCGCATCTGCTTGATCAGCTCCACGCCATCGTCTTCCGCACTCAGCTGCCGTTCCGCCGGGCTCAGAATGCCCTGCAGGCGGATGATCACGAGGTTCTCCACGATAAATGTCTTGGCCTCCTTCGGGCCCCGGCCCAGGTGGTCCCGCTCATACTGCGTGATGGCCTCCGTGATGGCGGCCTCGACTTGTCCCTTCGTGCGCGACGTTCCCATGGGGGCGGCGGGGGCGTGTGCGGATGCAGAGCAGTGGGGCTTTACTCACGCGTGGCCTCCGCCACGGCGGCCAGGTCCAGCCCCTCGTACGTCACCGTCGTCGGCTCCAACAGCCGGTCCCCGTACGCCTCGCGCCAGTCGCGGTGCGTTGCCAGCTCGTACTCCCCCGGCGGGTTCACCGAAAACGTGACCGTGTATGGGTCGTCGGGCGCCCCCGGAAGCGCGATGTTGCGGGCGTAGTGGGCATTGTCGGACCGGTTGATGTGCGGCACGAGGCTCACCTTCTTCGTCCGGCCGGTTGCGTCATTCGTCACCTCCGCAAAAAGGTGAAGGTACGGCACGAAGCCGCCCTCCGGCGCCCCCACGGCGTCGCTGGCCGCTGCCGTCCAGGCCGCCAGCACCTCCAGGTGAATGTCGGTTCGATCTTCCGCCAGGTTCTGGGCCTGCGGCTGCACGTCGTCCTTCGGTGCCGCAATGAAGGTGAACTCCACGCCCGGCTCGACCACCTCGGCCCCGAACACCTTCTCCTGGGCATGCACCTCGGGGCTGTACAGCAGGAAGGCGACGGCAAGGCTGAGAAGAACGGGGCGGAGGCGCGGCATAGACATCGGGGACGGGTGCAAAGAGTGGAACGAGAGTCTTCTTATTTACAATCGTTCTATATCATACCCCACGGAGGTGGGTTCCGGGAGCGGAAGGCGCCGCGTGCGCCCCGCGTTCCCCCGATGCCTACGCGGACGGGGAGGCATCCTTTGCGGTCGAGACCGGAAAGGGCACCGCCGGGGTGGTCCGCAGGAAGGAGACGAGAACGTTGCGGGGCACGTCGGTATCCGAGAGGTCGAGGCGGAGCCGGGCGTGATCGCTCCGGCGATCAATCGCCACGAGCACCGGGGACACGGGCCGCATGCCGTCCGCCACCGTCGGCTCCACGACCACCTCCATCGTCCAGCCGTCGTCGTGGAGGCGCACCGCTCGCGCCTGCGTCCAGTTCAACCGCAAGACCACGTGGCCGTCCGCCCACATCGTCGCCCCGTCGTCCGTGAGTCGCATCGAAACGTCGGTCGCCTCGTCGGGGAACTGGCGGGCCACCCCCACGGCAATCAGTGCGGCCAGCAGCGAGGCCGCCCCCACCGCCGTCACGATCGTCCACGTGTCGGAGGCGGCCCACACGCCCGCGGCCTCGAGGACAAAGAAGAGCCCTACGGCCACGAGGCCCGCAACCACACGCCAGAGGTAGCCCCCACACCCGGCCGGGGCCTGCTGGGTGATGGTGAGGCCGTCGGGGGTCCGCTGCGCCGCCGCCCGGACGTCGTCGTACCGCGCCCGCCGCTCCGGGTCGCGCAGCACCTGGTACGCCTCTTTCACCTTTTGGAAACGCTCGGCGGCCTTCGGGTCGTCGGGGTTGTGGTCCGGATGGGTCTCTTGCGCCTTCTGCCGGTAGGCGCGCCGGATGTCCTCGGCCGAGGCCGACGGGCGCACCCCAAGCCGCGCATAGTGGTCGGGCCGGGACGCGTCGGAGGCGGGCATGGGCCGAGCCGGATCCGCAGAGGAGCAGCACTACACCGAGGCGGCCGTCGCCTCGGACGCAGGGGCGGGGGCGGAGGAGACAGCGTCGGGATCCGGCACCACAGTGTCGAGGACGCGGGCCGAGGAGAGCACGCCCGGCAGCCCGGCGCCCGGGTGCGTGCCGGCGCCCGCAAAGTACAGATGCTCAACGTCTTCGCTCCGGTTGTGGGGCCGAAACCAGGCGCTCTGCGTCAGCTTGGGCTCCACGCTGAAGGCGGCGCCCTTGAGGCTCTTGTAGTCGGCCTTGAACTCGCGCGGCGTGAGCATCCGGCTGGTGACCAGGTGCTCGCCCAAGTTGGGCAGCGCCGTCTCCGCCAGGTAGTCTTCGACGGCCTGACGGTACGGCTCGGCCTGCTGTCGCCAGTCCACGCCGCTCTCCAGGTGCGGCACGGGACTCAGCACGTAGAACGCATCGTGCCCGTCCGGGGCCATTGAGGGATCCGTGCGGGTGGGCCGGTGGAGGTACAGGCTAAAGTCGTCGGCCAGCGTTTTGCGGTCGAAGATGTCGTCGAGCAATCCCTTGTAGCGCGGCCCCATGAGGATGGTGTGGTGCTCTACGTCCTCGTACGTCCGGTCCGTGCCGAAGTACCAGACGAAGAGGCTCATGGAGTAGTCCATGTTGTCGACGCGCCGGTCGGTCCAGGTGGTGCGGTGCTCCGGCGCGAGGAGGTTCTTGTAGGTGAACCCCACGTCGGCATTCGACACGACGAGGTCGGCGTCGATGGTCTCCCCGTCGGCGAGGCGCACGCCGCTCGCCCGGCCGTCCTCAACGAGGATCTGATCCACGTCGGCCCCGTAGCGCTGGGTGGCGTAGGGCCGCTCCTCCAGCAGGCCCGTGAGGCCCGACACCAGCGAGCCCGTGCCGCCCATCGCGTACCACACGCCCCACTTGCGCTCCAGGTGTGCGATGAGGGTGTAGATGGAGGTGGTGTTGAACGGGTTGCCGCCCACCAGGAGGGGGTGAAACGAAAGCACCTTCCGCACTTTCGGGTGCGAGATGTACTTCGAGACGAGCCCGTGCACCGTGCGGTGGCTTTCGAGCTTCATCATCGCCGGCACAATGCGGAGCATGTCCGTGAGGTTTTGGAACGGAACGTGCCCCAGCTCCTCAAATCCGACCTCAAAGATCTCCTCGCTCTTCTTCAGGAAGCGGCGGTAGCCTTCCACGTCCGCCTCCGAAAACTTGGCGATCTCCCGCTCCATCTGGTCGGCGTCCCCGTTGTAGTTGAAGCTCGACCCGTCGTGGAATTGGATGCGGTAGTAGGGGTCGATCGGCACGAGCTCCACGTCCTCGGCCCGCTCGCGACCGCAGAGTTGCCACAGCTCGTCGAACAGGAACGGCGCGGTGATCACCGTGGGGCCGGCGTCGAACGTGAAGCCGTCCTGCTCGAAGACGCGGGCCCGGCCGCCGGGCTGCTCCAACCGCTCCACCAGCGTCACCCGAAAGCCGCGGGCGCTCAGGCGGATGGCGGAGGCGATCCCGCCCATCCCCGCCCCAATCACAACGGCGTGGGGGGCATCGGGCGTCGGGTCGGTGGGGGCACGCGACGGGTCCAGAAGACGGGCGTCGTCGCGGTGGGCAAGGCGGCGGAGCCAGGTCATGGGCGGCAGGGCAGTCCGGGAGACAAAGCGGACTGTCCTGAACGGTCGGTCTCTCCGGGCGTTCGCCGCGGAACGCCACAGTCTGGTTACGCGACGGCCGTCCCGCCGCCTCGGGGAAAGACGAACGGGAAAGAGCCGGTGCCGGAGCGGCCTCCCAGCCTCACGGGCCCGCGGCGGCTTGCCCTCCGTCGTGAGGCCCCACTACGTCCGCGCACGTCGGTCGCTGCGGGGCGTTTTCGCACCGCGTCCGGCCCGTCCTCGAACGCCCCGTTCCTGTCTTCGTATTCCATAAGGGGGTCAGGCAGCGGACCCTTTGCGCTTCGCGCCGTCAGAGGGAGTGGACTGCAGGTGCGCCCCCAGAAATGCATTCACACACGTAAAGAGCCTCCAAAAAGCGCCCGGTCTCCCCCGTCGTCGTGGTGCTTTCGGGCTCCGTCCAGCGTCCTCCCCGTAGAACCGACACGTTCCTCGTAGCGAGGGGCGTCCGCTTTTTCTCGTCCGTCCTCGTTTTCCATGCCCGCTCCCTTCTCGTCCGTCGACGCCGCCCTCTCCGAGGGGCACGCCGTCGTGCTCTTCGACGGCGTCTGCAACCTGTGCAACGGGGCCGTCAACTTCATCATCGACCGCGACCCGCCCGGGCATTTTCAGTTTGCCCCTCTCCAGTCCGAGATCGCCCAAACGGCCCTGGAGGCCCGTGGCCGCTCCGCCCTCGACCTGGACACGATCGTGCTTCTGGAGGAGGCGGACGTGCACCTGCGCTCCGACGCGGCGCTCCGCATTGCCCGACGACTGACCGGCCCCTGGCCGCTTCTGTCCTGGACGCTGTGGCTGCCCCGCCCCCTCCGCGACGCAGTCTACGACTGGGTGGCGGCGCACCGGTACAACTGGTTCGGGAAACAGGCCTCGTGTCGCCTTCCCACCCCGGAGCTTCGGCGCCGCTTCCTGGAGTACGAACCCCCAGACTGACACCCCCGGCCGTGCGGACCGGCGGCACGTTACTCAGCCTTCGCGGCAATCTCGTCGCGCTTTCGCTCCAGGCTCGCCATTAGCGCCCCAAACCCACGCTTGCGGATGACGGACTGGAACGAGCGGGCGTATCCCTCCGCCGTGCTCACGTCGTCGAGGATAATGTCTTCGGCCCGCCACTCCCCCTCTCGTCGCTCCAGCACGTACTCTACCGGCGTGCGGGTGCCCTTGTACTCGGTGGTCGTGCGCACGAAGGCGCTATCGCCCTGTACGGAAATCTGGTCGAACGTGACCCGTGAGTTGTACACCCCAAGGTCGCTCATGGACTGCGCCCGCACCACGTCGCGGAAGACCGATACGAAGGTATCCCGCCGGTCGGTGCTCAGCGTATCCCAGTGCGGCCCCAGGGCCGTCTGCGCCATTACCCGGAAGTCGATCACGCCGTTGATCAGTTCCTTGAGGCGCTGGCGCTGCTTGGGTGTGTAGTCGTCGCTCCCGCGGAGGATGTTCTTGATTTCCTGGTCTCGCTCCTCCAGCATCTGCCGGATCTCGTCCTGTGTGGCGGTGTCCTGGGCCTGCGCCGGCGCGGCGACCCCCCCAAGGCTCAGAAGCACGAGAAGCGCGCCGGAAAGAAGGGGGCGGAAACGGGTCATGACGATGCGAGGCATGGTGCAGAAAAGAATGTGCGGGACGTCCTCCCGAACGAGAGGGCGTCACTTCTGGGTAGAGGTAGAATCAACAAGCGTGCCGCTCTGTGCCCGATCGGCCAGGGTCCCGGTGGCCTGGAGAAGCCGAAGTACGGCCACGTTGTACTTCTTCACGGCCTGGAAATAGCGCGCCTTCTCCTCCAGATCGGCCCGCACCGCCTTCACCAGGTTCTCCGTGTCGCCGAACCCCAGATCAAAGTCAACCTGCTCGGTGCGCAGCCACTCGCCGGAGATGGTGGTCGACCGGTCCCGCGACTCCATAGCGGCCTGTGCCACGATCAGGTTGCGAAAGGCCTCCTCCACCTCGAAGCGAACGAGCTGGCGCGCCGCCGTCTGCTGATTCTCCACCTCACTGAGCTCCGCTTCGGCCTGCTCCACGCGGGCCGACGTCTGCCCAAAGTTCAGGTTCTGCTCGATGCCGATGCCTGTGCGAGTCCCCGTGCCCATAAAGGAGTCGCCAATGAAGGCATTGTCGGGGTTGGGGCGCTCCGGAAGGGTAATGCTCTGCGAGAGGCTGGCCTGCACGCCAATTTTCGGGTAGTAGTCGGACCGGGCCACGTCCACCAGGGCCTCGCGGGCCTGCACCCCCGCCTCGGCCTGCTCCACCTCCGGCCGATTTTGCAGGGCGAGCTCCGTGTAGTAGGCGAGCGAGTCGGGATGGAGCTCAAACGAAAGGGGTTGAATCTCCTCCGGGGCGGCCTGCACAACGGTCTCGTCCGGCACAAAGAGCTGGCGGCGAAGGGCCGAGCGGGCCGTCCGCCGGTTCTGCGTAATCTCCACGACCCGACGCTTGTACTCCTCCTCCGTCAGTCGCGTCTGGAACAGGTCGGCCTGGTCGACACTCTCGTCCCCTTCCTCCAGCATCCGATTGATTTCCTTCTTGGCCCGGTCGATCACCTCCTCCGTGCGGTCCGCCAGCCGATCGAGCGCCTTCGTGAGCAGCAGGTTGTAGTAGATCTCCCCGGTGCGCGCCGACACCTCCAGCGCCTTCTGGTCCACGCGGGCGTCCTCGACCGCCACCCCGTGCCCGGCCGCCTCGATGGTGCCCGAAAGCTCTCCCCACGTGAACAGCGGCTGGCGCACCGCGATCTCGGCCCGCCCAAACGGCCGCAGCGCCCCGACCGACCAGTCGTTCTCCACATCGGGGTTCAGGTACAGCTGGTCGTCCGGAAACGTGTTGTCCACCGGCACGTCGAGGCCGGGGGCGAACGAGGACGCGAGACTCATCGACACGTCGGTGAGGTAGCGGCTGGCGCGCGCCTGGTCGCTGCGGGCCGTGGCGAAGCGACGCTCGGCCCGCCGCTGGTCCACCTCCGGACTCACCCGGAGGGCCGACGTAATGGCCTCCGTGAGGGTCACGCGGAGGGTGTCCTGCGTCGTCGGGGCCTGGGCCGACACAGACCCTGCGAGGACCCCGAGAAGGACGCTGAGAAGAAGGGAACGGGTGGGGGACGACATGAGCACGTCGAATCAGTCAGAGAACGGATGCTTCGCGAGGCGGAAGGGCCGGGGGACAGGAGACGCATTCCGACTGTCTCGTGCCTCGCCTGTTGACGCCGCGCGCCTCTCGCCGAAGGTAACGGACCGGCCGAAGGCTCGGTCCCGCGGCACACGCGCAGGGGGCCTCTAGTAGGAGCTTCCCGCACACAGCTCACTCTCCCCTCTTTTCTCATGGCCCCCAGCAGCCCCCGCCCACTCGGCGAATTCATCAAAGAGGTGATCGACGGACTCGACGTCCAGGCCGAGATTGACGAGGCCCGAGTCGTCGAGACGTGGGCCTCGGTGGCCGGCACCCGGATCAATGCCGTCACCAAAACGGCCTGGATGAAGGGCTCCACGCTCTACGTGAAGATCACCTCTGCGGCCTGGCGGCAGCAACTACACATGAACCGTCGACAGTGGCGCGAGCGCCTGAACGGCGCCCTCGACGACGAGCTCGTCGACGAAATTGTCTTCCGCTGACTCCCCGCACACTGCGCCTCTATCCCTCAAAGGTCCGGAAGGCAACCGAGGTGTTGTGGCCCCCAAAGCCAAAGGCGTTAGAAATGGCGAGGTCCACAGACCGCTCCTCCGCCTCGTTGAAGGTGTAGTGGAGATCGCAGTCGGGATCGGGCTCCTCAAAATTGATGGTCGGCGGCACCACGTCGTGCCGGATCGCCTGGATGATGGCGATGGCCTCGATGGCCCCGGCGGCCCCCAGCAGATGCCCCGTCATGCTCTTCGTCGACGACACGTTTAGGTCGTAGGCGTGATCGCCGAAGACCTGCTTCAGCGCCTTTGTCTCCGCCACGTCTCCCTGCGGGGTCGAGGTGCCGTGCGCGTTGACGTAGTCGATCTCCGACGGGTTGATCTCCGCGTTTTCGAGGACGCGCTCCAGGGCGAGGCACACGCCGCCCCCGTCCGGGTCCGGCGCCGTCAGGTGGTACGCATCGGCCGACATGCCAATGCCCTCAAGCTCGGCGTAGATGGGGGCGCCGCGCTCCCGGGCCCGCTCCAGCGACTCCACGAACAGCGCGCCGGCCCCTTCCCCCATCACAAACCCGTCCCGCTTCGCGTCGAACGGACGCGAGGCGTGGGCCGGGTCGTCGTTTCGGGTGGAGAGGGCCCGCATGCTGGCGAAGCCCGCGATGCCGAGGCGCGTCACGCAGGCGTCGGTGCCCCCGCAGAGCGCCGCGTCCATGTCTCCCTCCCGGATGAGGCGATACGCATCCCCAATGTTGTGATTGCCCGTCGCGCAGGCCGACACCGTCGCGTGGTTGGGCCCGCGAAAGTCGTACTGCATCGCAATCTGGCCCGCCGCGATGTCGGGGATGAGCATCGGGATGAAGAACGGGGACGTCTGCGCCCGATCGTTCTCCAGGAAGTATTCCGTCTGGTCCTGAAACACCTGCATGCCGCCGATGCCGGTGCCGTAGACGACCCCGATCCGGTCCTTTTGGTCCTGCGGCATCGCCTCCGGCTCCAGGCCCGCGTCCTGCACGGCCTCGTCGGCGGCCGCCAGGGCATACTGGCAGAACGGGTCCATGCGCCGCACCTGCTTGGCGTCGAGGTACTCTTCGGCGTCGAAGCCGTCGAGCTCGCACGCAAAGGTGGTGCGCAGTCCCTCCGGATCGAACGACGAAATGGTATCGGCGCCACTCCGACCCTCTACGAGCCCGTTCCAATAGTCGTCGACGGTGAGGCCCAGGGGCGTGAGGGCCCCCATGCCCGTAACGACAACCCTTCGCGATGCATCAGCCATAGTGGTATCGGAGTCAGGAGACAAAACGACGGACGGGGGCCCGGCCTCTGGTCGCCCCCAAAATGAATGCCCGACGGGCCCCAGGAAAGCCTGTGGCACGCCGGGACAGAACGAGGCCGTTTGTGCTACCCTACGTTCTCCTCAAGGTAGTCAATCGCGTCGCCCACCGTGGCAATCTCTTCCGCCTCGTCGTCCGGAATGGTGAGGTCAAACTCCTTCTCGAACTCCATAATCAGCTCCACGATGTCAAGCGAGTCGGCGCCCAGGTCGTTCGTAAACGAGGCGTCCGTGCTCACGTCGGACTCGTCCACGCCGAGCTTCTCAACGATGATTGACTTAACCGTCTCTTCGATGTCGGTAGCCATGATTTGGCAATTTCTTTGGTGAGTGAGAGCGTTCTGACTGAATGCGGTACAGAAAAAGCGTCGTCGACTCCCCCATGTGCCCTCCCGTCCCCCGACGACCGGGCCGCTACGGCCTTGGTTTCAACCGCCAAAAACTACAACCAGGCCCCCGGAGAAGCAACGTCCCCCCTTCGTTTGATGCAAGCTTCTCACGCGGACAACCCAGTGTCCGTTCAGGAACTCGAGCCCCTCCCACCGTTCTTTACAGAACGGTCGTTTGCAATGGCTCATCGGCTGCTTACCTTATCTTCGCCTTTGCGTCCCGCTCCACCGGCGGAGCCGTCTCCGTTCGGTGTCCCGTCGCGGGACGTACGCTTTTCTCCCAATTTCTCCTGTTCGTTTATGGCCTACTTGTTTACGTCCGAATCGGTCTCGGAGGGACACCCCGACAAGATTGCAGATCAAATTTCGGATGCCATTCTCGACGCCCTCCTCGCCGAAGACCCGGACAGCCGCGTCGCGATCGAAACCCTCGTTACCTCCGGCCTCGTGGTGTTGACGGGCGAGGTTAGCTCTCGTGCTCGTGTCGAGCCTCGCCAGATTGCGCGGGAAGTGATCCGCGACATCGGCTACACCGATCCGCGCCTCCGGTTCGACGCCGACTCGTGTGGGGTCATCAGCAGCATCCACGAGCAAAGCAGCGACATTAACCGGGGCGTGGACGGGAAGCAGGAACAGGGCGCCGGCGACCAGGGCCTCATGTTCGGGTACGCGTGCCGGGAAACGGGCGAGTACATGCCGATGGCCATTACGTTCGCCCACCGCCTGATGCAGGAACTGGCCCACCTCCGCAAGGAGACCGACAAGATGCCCTACCTGCGCCCCGACTCCAAAAGTCAGGTAACCATCGAATACGAGGACGACCGCACCACCCCGAAGCGCATCCACACCGTCGTCCTCTCCACCCAGCACGACGACGGCATTTCGCAGAAGCAGATCCGGCGGGACGTGCGCGACATCGTGCTCCCCCGCGCCCTGCCCGAGGACCTGCTCGACGACGACCTCACCCTGCACGTCAACCCGACCGGCCGGTTCGTGATCGGCGGGCCGCACGGCGACACGGGCCTCACCGGCCGCAAGATTATCGTGGACACCTACGGCGGCAAGGGCGCCCACGGCGGCGGCGCGTTTAGCGGAAAGGACCCGTCGAAGGTCGACCGAAGTGCGACCTACGCCGCCCGGCATGTCGCCAAAAACCTCGTGGCCGCCGGGCTCTGCGACGAGGCCATCGTGCAGATCGCCTACGCCATCGGCGTGGCCGACCCTGTTTCGGTCGACGTGCAGACGAACGGAACCGGCACGCTCCCCGACACGGTCCTCTGCGACCTCGTGCACGAACACTTCGAGCTCTCGCCCGCCGCCATCATTGAGCGGTTCGACCTCCTCAAGCCTCGCTACCAGAAGACCGCCGCGTACGGCCACTTCGGGCGTCCGTCGTTCCCCTGGGAAGAATTGACCCACGTCGACACCCTGAAGCGGGCCGGCGCCGAGATGTCCGAATAAGCCCGCGGGGCTGGGCCCGTGGTTTCCTTTTCTCCCGCGAAGAACGTACATTTTGGGAACGACCGATCAGGCGAACTGAACGTGCCAGGGGCGGGCCGATCCCAACCACTCGACTCCTGTAACGGTCTCGGAGCGTAGTCGTCCACTGGTCCGACACGCACATGGCCCCCGGGACTTTTCTGAGTCCCAGGGACATTCGCACTGCGCTTGTCGCTCCCTTGACGCCTTGGCTCCTCACGGCCCCGAACCTGGCATGCAATCTGCGAAGAGAATCGGACACCGAGGAGGGGATTCTCCTTTTCCGTCCGTCTTCCTTCGCTTGATGTACAGCGTTCATGGCGCACGACGAACCCGACGAGGTCTACGCCCAGCGCGTCCAAGACGGTGATCGAGAAGCGTTCCGTGTCTTAATCGAGCGGTACGAGGGCATGGTCTTCGACCTCACACACCAGTACAGCAACACCCCGGAGGACGCCGAAGATCTGGCCCAGGACATCTTCCTGAAGGCCTATCGGCGGATCAATGACCTCCGGTCCCCCAGCCGGTTTTCCTCCTGGCTGTACGGCATTGCCCTGAACCGCTGCCGCGACTACGCCAAGAATGTACGACGGGAAACCTACGCGTTTAGCCGAACGGAGGAGCACGACGATGCCGCCGTGACGGACGACCGCCAGCCCGGACAGGACGATCAGCTCGTGGCCGATGAGCGCTCCGAACAGCTGTGGGACGCCCTGAGCGACCTCTCGTCCACGTACGCCACCCCCTTCCTCCTCAAATACCGGGATGGCATGACGTACAAGGCCATGTCGAAGCGCCTGGACGTGTCGGTCAGTGCCCTCAAGGTGCGAGTACACCGCGCCCGCAAAAAGCTTCGCAGCCTACTCGACGACCGTAATGGACACTCCTGACCCCGACACACTGGTTCAGCGGTTTATCGACGGCGATCTCTCGGAGGCCGAGGTCGAAGCGGCCCTGCACCGCATCGCCGATGACGCGGAGGCGCGCGACCTCCTTCGGTTTGAGCTGCGGATGACGCAGGACTTTGCAGCCTCTCGTTCCCCTGCCCCGCCGCCCGAGTTCGCCTCGGAAACCGTCGAGGCCCTGCCCCCGGCGTCGGACGCCCGCGACTCGTCCCCTGTATCGCTTGGGGACTGGCTTCAGGGGCTCTGGCGGCGAGCTACCCGCCCGGTGACGGTGCCCGTCCGCCCGGCGTACGCCCTCGTTCCCATCCTGCTCCTGTCCGCAATGGCGTGGGTGCTGTGGCCTGTCGCCCCGTCGTCGACGGGCGGCGGGTCGTCCGTCGAACCCGTACAGTCGACTCCCTCGGCCACCTCCTCCCAGCCCGTCGCCTCCGAGTCCGCCGCGCCCGACGACAGAAAGACCGTCTGGATTCGGTTCCTCTACCCCGATAACGACGCCGACTCCGTAGCCGTGGCGGGCGACTTCAACCAGTGGCAACCCATCTCGCTCACCCCCCGCACGGTGGACGGCCGCACCGTATGGACCGGACTGGTCCCCGTCCCCCGCGGTGAGCACGAATATCAATTTGTGATTGACGGAGACCGATGGGTGCCCGACCCCTTGGCCCCCGAAACCCGAAGCGACGGATTTGGGGCCCAGAACGCCGTACTCGAAGTATAGGGCGACGTCCCTGCACCGATGACCCGTGTTCGCTTCCTATGTTGGTCTTTGCTCCTTGGGCTCGGCCTGTGGGGGCCCCTGAGTGCCCCGCCGGCCGCAGCGCAGCAGTGGACCGGTACGGCCTCGCTGGGACTGGCCGGGGGATACCAGACCAATACGTACCTCGACCCGGTGGCGGGCACGTGGGATCCCTCCTTTGCGCCCACCTTCGCCGCCCTCACTCCGCGGCTGGGCCTCACCCACAGCGGGCCGAACACTCGACTCGACGTCACGGCCCGGTCGCTTCTATACCCTCGCCACGACCGTCGGCCCCAACTGCTTCAGGGATTTGTGGACGGGCACTATCGGCTCAATCCGCAGTGGGCCGTCGGGATGGTGGGCGGGGCCTCCCGCTACCGACTCAGCGTGTCCCGCGACGGCTGGTGGGCCCTTCCCTCCGTCCGGTGGACCCCCACCGCGGATGCGTCCCTGACCCTCCGGGCCGGCGTCACCCAACGCGTCGATCGCTCGACGGCGGCGACGGCCCGCCAGTGGAGTGGCCTCGCCACCGTGCGCGCCTCCTACTGGCTCACCGAGCAGCTCCGCGGCGACCTCCAGCTGTACCGGAGCGACGGGCGCACGGCCGCCGCGACGGAGTTCGGGTACGGGAGTACCGGCGCCACGCTGTCCGCCACGTACTGGGCCTCCAACAACCTGTCGCTTACGGCGCGGGCCGGGGCCGAGCAGGTGCAGTACCGGTTTTCCTCGTCGGAGGCCACCGGCTCGCAGCACGACCGCGTGGGACGCGTCGGCCTCTCCGCCACGTGGCGCGTGCGTCCCTCGGTCTCCGTGTTCGGTCGCGCACGGGCCCTCCAGGCGTCCCTGGCCGGTCGTGACGCCTCTCAGTCGGATGTGCACCTCGCCGCCGGCGTGCGCCTCCAACTTCAACGGGCCTTCGGGGAGGAGGAAGACCCCGACGCCTCGTTCCGTCAGTCGGTCTGCCGCCCCACCGATGCAGGCCTCCGGTTTCGGGTGCCGTACGACGGAGAGGGCACCCCCCACATCACGGGCGTCTTCTCCGGCTGGTCTCTTCCCGGCATTCCCCTCACCGAAGTGGACGACGGCGTGTGGGGCACCACGGTCGAGGTCGACTCCGGGCGCTACCCGTACCGCGTCCGGGTCGTGGAGCGGGACGGGGCCCGGTGGTTGTCTCTCCCCTCCTACGCTCGCACCGCCGAGGACGCCTTCGGCGGTACCAATGGCGTGTGCATCGTTCCTTAACGAATATGATTCACCGTTACGTGCTACAACGATTCCTCCGCCGGTTCTGGACCGGGGTTGGGCTTCTGTTCATCGTCCTGGCCCTCCCGTCCACTTCGTTCGGCCAACCGGCTTCGGTTTCGTCCCTGCTCGATCGTGCCGAACAGACCGGGGCCGACCTTGAGCTCATGCGCACGGTGGCGGACCGGGCCAGCACCTCCGGCCTTTCGCCCGCCGCCACGGCCGAGTTGCTTGAGCCCGCGGTGGCCCTCGCCGAGCGCGACCTCCCGGCCAGCCCGGTCCTCAACAAGGCCCTGGAGGGCCTGTCCAAGCGCGTTCCGCCGAACCGGATGTCCTCCGTTCTCCAGCAGCTGCGCAGCCGAACCGAACAGGCCGGCCAACTCGTGTCGACCTGGCTTCAAAAGGACGAGGTGCGCGCGATGGTCGGGACCGACCAGGACGCCCCTTCGAAGCGGGGGCGGGCCGACCTCATTGCCAGTGTCGCCGACGCGCAGCAACAGAAGGTGTCCCCGGAGGCGATTGAGGCCTTCCTGAATCAGCTCCCCGCAACGACGGAGCGGCGTCCGGTTTCCCTCTCCGACGTGTCGGTGGCGGTCGGCGTGCTTCCGGATCTTTCCTCGAACGGCGACTCCCCCGCCGCCGCACAGCAATTGCTGGCCGCGGCCCTCGACGCCGGCTACGACTCCGAATCCATGCGTCAGCTGCCGGCCGCAATCGAGCGGGCGGGACGCCAGACCCAACGCCCCACGGCAGCCATCGCAAAGGGCGCCGCCCAGGCCATTTCGTGGGGCACCCCCGCCGACAATGTGCTCCGGAACCTCTTCCGGGGCGTCCCGGCCGCCGGCCCCCCTGCCCAAACGGGGCAGGGCGACCAGGGCCAAAATGGTCCCCCCGGGAACGGGCCCCCGGACGATCCGCCTGGGGGCGGGAGTGGGGGCGGAGGCGGCGGTCGATAATTGACCGGGCCCGTTGCCTCTACATGTCCCCGTTCTCCTGAGCCTCAAAGATCCGGACGGCCGTGTTGCCCTCGGTGTCCACGTAGGCCCGAAACATGCCGTTGGTGGTAAACGGCATGGCCATGTTGCCCTCGGGGTCGAGCACAATCACGCCCCCGACGCCGCCGAGGGCCTCGGCCTCCTCTACGGCTGCCTGGGCGGCCTCCGGCAGCGACGCCTCGCCGAATCGAACGCGCGAGGCGACATTGTGCGCGGCCACGCTGCGAATGTAGAACTCTCCCTGTCCGGTCGCCGACACGGCAACGGATTCGTTGCTGGCGTACGTGCCCGCCCCCACGATCGGAGAATCACCAATGCGACCAAAGCGCTTGTTCGAAATGCCGCCCGTGGAGGTCCCCGCCGCCAGGTTGCCCTCCTGGTCCAACGCCACGGCCCCCACCGTTCCAAACTTCTCCGTCGTCTCCTGTACGTGGGCGTCGTCCCCCGCACCGGACCGACGCCGCTCCGTGATGAAGTAGTCGTTCGTTACCTGCTCCAGGCCGTGCTCTTCCGCGAAGGTTTCGGCCCCCTCCTGCGCCATCATCACATGCTCCGACTCCGTCATGATCGTGCGCGCCAGACGGATTGGGTGCTTCACCGTCTTCACGCCCGTGAGCGCACCGGCATTCCGCGTCTCCCCGTCCATAATCGCCGCGTCGAGCTCCACCGTGTTCTGACTCGTCAGCACAGCACCACGCCCGGCGTTAAAGAGCGTGTCGCTCTCCATGGTGGTAATCACCGCCTCCACCGCATCGAGCGCCGTGCCGCCGTCCTGGAGCACCTCATTGCCGGCCGTCAAGGCCCGGCGAAGCGCTTGCTTATAGGTTCTCTGCTGCGCCTCGCTCATCGCGTCCTGGCTCATGCCCCCGGCCCCTCCGTGAATGAGCAGGGCCGTATCACTCCCCGTCTGCGCCGAAGCCGTAACGGGGACCAACACAACCCAACAGAGAACCCCGAGACCAAACAAAAGACTGAACGCCCCTCGAAGCACGTCGAGTACACTCATGCCATTCTGTGTATTTTGCTGAAAGAGAAGAGAGAACAGTGTGCAAAAGGATGGACAGTGCGACCGCGCACTGTGCAACATAGGCAACCGAGGCGGACAATCACCACCCGCGGCCGGCACCGCAAAACTGACGAATCGTCGGGACTTGCGTAAAATAGATGCCCTTTCCCGCCGCAATGACGCCCCCCTACACTCTCTTTACATGTTCTTGCGCGCCCCTTTTCGCGTTCGTGCAGCCTGGACTGCATTTTGCTGTACAATAATTCGAGACGTTGCTCCGTTTAGGAACATGTGCCAGGATGCCTGATTCGTAACAACTTCCGTTTGCGGTTTTCCCCCGCAACCCCGACGTTACGGAATCCATCTTGGGCGTCGAATCTAGACACTCAACATTCCCCGCAGGAATCGTACCCACACCTATATGGCGAAGGACAAAGCGGAAGTAGTCACCAAAAAGACGGCCTCGTCGGACCGGAAGGCCCGAGACAGCCAGCATGAGGCGCTTCAGGAGATGAGCGACGAAGACCTCATGTCCCAGTTCCAGGCTGGAACCGTGGAGGCCTTCAATATCCTCGTGGACCGGTATTCGGACCGGCTCATGCAGTACCTGTATCGCTTCCTCGGCGACATGAAGCGGTGCGAGGACCTGCTGCAGGAGACCTTCCTCCGTGTGCACCGGAACCGGCACTCGTACCGTCGCATTGCCAAGTTCTCGACCTGGCTCTACACCATTGCCGGGAACCTCGCGCGGTCGGAGTATCGCAAACGGAAGCGGCGGCGCATGCAGTCGATCCAGTCGGTGAACCGCGACAACGAGGAGTACGAGATGGAGATTCCGGACGAATCGTTCTCCCCGGACAAGCACGCGGAGAGCACGATTCAGGACCACTACATTCAGGAGGCCATGAACGAGATTCCCCCGGCCTTCCGCGAAGTCGTGGTGCTGCGGGACATCCAGCAGCTGGCCTACGATGAGATTGCGGAGATCACGGGCCTGCCGATGGGCACCGTCAAGAGCCGCATCAACCGGGGCCGCACGAAGCTGCAAGCCCTCCTCGAAGACGTGTACCCGTTCCAGGACGAATCGTAAAGACAGCCAAGAGATTGTTCTCTGGAGAACGAGCGCCGGATCTCATTGGGTCCGGCGCTTTTTCTTTTTCCCCTTCGCCTCGCCTTTGCACCGCCCTCCGCTCCCCCGATGCACCCCCCAACTCGTGTTCAGGTAGACACCGATGCGCAGACGTTGACGATAACGTGGGACGACGATCACACATCGGTCTTTCCGCTCGATGCCCTGCGCCAGGCCTGCCCCTGTGCGAACTGCGATGGGGACGCGGTCGAGGCCATCGCGCCCCCAGCGGACCCCCGCGAACCGGAGACGACCTGGACGGACCTCTCGATCGAACCCGCCGGCAGTGTGGGGATCCGCATCACGTGGGACGATGGGCACAACGCCGGCATTTACCGATGGGACCGGCTTCGCCGCCTTCAACCGAAGGACGAACGTACGACCTGACGCCGCCCCCACGCTCACCCGGAGGGAATCTTCTGCGTGCCCAGCCGTTGTGCGGACCCCACCCGTCCCCGACGGCCCCCTGTCACTGGGCTCTACCTTCGCAGACGCGCACCGTCCTCGATGTCCCCTCCGCCCGACTCGGATGCCCTTCTTCAGTCCCTCGACGATGCGATTCGAGAAGGGACCGTTCCCGTCCACGCCCTCGACGACCGCCGGTACGTGGAGGCCCATCGCGCCTTCGAGCAGTCGAGCCCCCAGCAGGCCCAAATCCGCCATCGGCTCGAGGCGGAGGCGAGACAGCTCATCGAAGCAGGACGCGGGCCGCTCGACGTATTGAGCGTAGGGTGTGGCTGTGGCATGCTCGACCACTCCCTCCTTGCCCATCTCACCGAGCACGTCGAGTCATTCGTAGGGGTCGACCCGAACCCCGCGGCCGTGGCCCACTTTCGGCAGGCGCTCTCCTCCAAACGCCCCCTGCCCACCACGCGGATCGAGTGCACGCGGTTCGAAGACCTTCAGAGCGACCGCCGCTACGACTTCATCTACTGCAGTCACGTCTTTTACTACGTAGAGGACCGCGTGTCGACCTTTCAGCGGATGTGCTCGCAGCTTCGGGAGGGCGGCACGCTGGTGATTGCCCACGCGCCGAAAACCGCGATGAACGCGCTGGCTCAGGTCTTCTGGTCCGAGCATCAGCAGGCCGATTTTTTCGACGACGACCTACACCAGCTCATCAAAACGCACTGGCCCTCGCCCCCCGCGACACACGCCATCTCGGCCGGCATTCCGCGGACGCTCTTCTCGGACAACACCTCCCAGGGCACGCTGCTCCTGGAATTTCTCCTTCAGGCCGAATGGGCCCCGTTGCCTTCGCCGGTGCAGGACCAGGTGCAGTCCTACATCGACCGCCACACCCAGTCGGTCCCCGGCGGTCGCGCCGTTCTTCCACATCCCGTTACGACGTTTACCCTGCGGCACGGGACGCCCTCCCGGAATGGCTCCCCGGGCGCACAGAACGCGGAATAATGAACGGCGGCGGCCCGTGCTGGACCGCCGCCTCAAACGCCCGAAGCTCATAAGTGAACGCGCATCGGCATTACGCGTCGGCCTGGTTCTCCCCCTCAAGGATGTTGTCGATGCGCGCGATCACATCCTCGAGGTGCATCTCCGTCGTCTCATCCGAGGTGCGGCGGAGCGCCTGCTCCACCTCATCCTGGAGCGTATTCAGCTCTCCACGGACGTAGGCCCGGATGTCGGACTGGCTCACATCCACCGGCGTGAGCACGGCGTAATCCTCATAGTAGTCGGGCACATTCGAGGTCACCTGGGCGGTCATGAGGTGGTCCATGCGCTCCAGGTACCCGCGCTGGAGATTCCGACGGTAGGGCCCGATGGCGTCTCCGCCGTCAAGCTCTGCCCACACGCCCTCTCGCAGGTCGGCGAGCATCTCGGCGGGCGCGTACGTCTCGGTCTCCGTATCCATCGCCTCAATCTCGATGAGCCGGGCCAGTCGCTCGGGCTGCAGAACCAGTTCGAGCGCCCCGACCTGCGTTTCGCGCACCCGGTTCAGCGCCCCGGACGCCTCGAAGCGGCGCAGCACGTCGGCCTCCACGAGCCACTCGGGCGACTGGAAGCCCTGCTCCAGCACGAAGTCCATCGCACGACGCTGCTGGGCAGCAGGCACCGGGTCGTACACCGGGCCCTCCTGATCGTACGTCTTGAACGTTTCGTGGATGCCGCCGATGTGGCGGGCCGCATGGCCGAGGTACAGATTCCACTGCCCCACGACCGAGCCGTAAATTTCCTCGAGCTCATCGTAGTTGTCCCCATCCCGGCGCGTCCATTCGACCAGGTTCGGCACGATGCGCTTCAGGTTCTCCACGCCCAGGCTTCCGGCCTTCACGGCGTCGCGGCCCAGGTCCTCACGCTGGGAGCGCGGATCGACGGGGTCCACCGTCTGCCGCCCGTAGAAGTAGTCCGGGTCGCCTGCGCGCTCCCGCACCATCTCGTCAAGTCGCCGGGCTTCCTGCTCGGCGCCGTCCGCGTCCGGCATCCACTGGTAGCCCCACTGGACCGACCACTCGTCGTAGACCCCGATCTGGGGAAGGAAGTTCGTCACGCCGTCGCCCGGCTGGGCGATATAGTTGAAGCGCGCATAGTCCATGATGGAGGGCGCCGTGCCGTACTCGTCCGTGTAGCTCGGGGATCGGAGCGAGTCGACCGGCACCGCGTCGCTGGAGCCCCAGTTGTGGGGCAGGCCGAGGGTGTGCCCCACCTCGTGGGCCACCACGAACCGGAGCAGCTCGCCCATCACGTCGGTGTCGAAGAACTGCCCTCGGGCGTCCGGATTCACGGCGGCGGTTTGCACGAAGTACCAGTTGCGCAGCAGACTCAGCACGTTGTGGTACATCCCAATGTCGCTCTCCAGAATCTCACCCGAGCGCGGGTCGTGGACGTGCGGGCCGTAGGCGTTGGGCACCTCGGAGGCGAACCAGCGAACCGTGGAGTAGCGGATGTCGTCCGCGTCGAACGAGCCCTCGACCTCAGAGGGGGTCTTCGCCACGATGGCGTTCTTGAAGCCCGCCGCGCGGAAGGCCTCCTGCCAGTCTTCGATGCCCTGTCGGACGTAGGGGCGCCACTTCTCGGGCGTCGCGGGGTCGACGTAGTACTCGATCGGTTCTTCGGGCTCCACGAGCTCGCCGTTGGCGTAGGCCTCGGGGTCCGACGGCTGTAGCTGCCAGCGCGTCACGAAGCATTCCTCGGCCGCCTGCTGCTCCTCGGAGCTGTAGTTGATGTGCTCGACGCTAAAGTACCCGACGCGCTGGTCGCAGTGGCGGGGCGTCATCGGGTCGCTCGGCAGGAGCACCATCGAATGATTCATCTCCACACTCACCGTCCCCGACGACTCGCTCGACGGGGGATTCTGGGCATCGTAGGTGAGGATGGCCTCCACGTCCGTGTTCTTCGGAAAGCTCTCCGTGCCGCCCAGGTAGGTCCGGTCCCCATCGAGGCGACGCACCTGGTACTCTTCGCGGGCGTCCGACGGAAGGCCCAGCGCGGGGACATCGCTCGTGTAGAGCGACTTCGCGTCGATGACGACGCCCGTCGAGTCTTCGTTCAGCGCCTGTACGTCAAAGGATTTCAGAATGGGCTCGAAGCTGGAATTCTGTACGGCCTGAAAGACCGGGTCGTCGGGGTCGGCCGTCTTTTCGTAACTGGCCACCCGCAGGAGCAGCTCGTCGTCGCGGCGCTCCCAGCGAAGGACCTGCGTGTTGACCTTCTCGCCCCCGTAGGCCAGCTCGGCCTGGGCCTGCGAGACGCGCGAGACCATCAGGAGCTCCCGCCCCATCAGCGAATCAGGGATCTCAAAGTAGAGTTCGTCGGTCGTCCGGTGAATCGTGATCAGGCCATCGTCCGTCTCTGCGTCGTCGGGCACGACGTCGCCAAATGCCTTGGGGCCGTCCCCGTCGGCGGATTCACCTTGCGACTGGGCAGCTTTCTGCTGCGACGGCGTGCCGTTCGTCGCGGAGCCGGCACTGGCACAGCCGGCGAGCAAACCGGCCAGGGCCACCGTGGCGACGAGAAGCGTCCAGGACGAGCGGGGGGAGTGCTGAGAATCCATACTGGAGGAGCGAAAACGAAAAATACGAGCGGGGCCTGCCCTGCAACCTTCATTCGCAGATATTTGAGCAAACCATTCATTATAAACCGGCTCGCTCCCCACAAAAACAACCCTCAACGGCCCATCGCCACGAATACCAGACAGACGTTGTGTATCCGGTTCTGCACGGCGTGAACCGACCGGAGGTCCCCGGCCCCGCTACCCACCCACCTGCGCAATAATGTAGAAGAGAACCACAACGCCGGCGAGAACCCCCAGCGCAATAAGAATTTGGCGCTTTACACGACGATTCATGACACTGACCGGGTCAACGATGGAAGTGTGGCGACGTCCCTTGATTATGTTAAGATCAGGACAACGGACCGGCCTTGTCAACCTCTATCCATCTCCCGCGGGAGATTCGACCTGGATGGTCCTGCGAACCTTCGGCCGATCGGTCTGCGGCACGACGATGCGAAATTGGCCCCTCCGAAAGGGCGGCGCCAGCGCAATCGTCTCGTCGAGCGACACGACGGCCATCGTGCACATGCTCTGTCCGCTGTGGCGCACGATGGGCCGGAGGATCACCCGTTCCGGCGTTCGGTCCTTCTCAATCCGCACGAGGGAGTAACATCCGTTCGGCCCCACCATGCCCCGCAGGCGAAGCTGAAGCGTGTCGGTGGGCGCGATCCGGGACGGCCCCTGAACCGTATCGACGGTCGCCAGGAGGGTGTCGGCGGGCGTGTTGGCATCCGGGGAGGCCGCCTCGTTCGAGGCGGCCGAGCAGGTCGCGCCGCTTCCAATGAATGCGACACACGCCAGCAGCGGGAGAACAGACCGAACGGGACTCGTGAACATCAGACAAGGAGGGACGGTGATCATGAGAACGCTCGGGCTTCCCCGGCGCTGGGCCCCACAGCTCGAGGAGACACTCACTCCTGCACGAGCCACACCCGATCGATGCGCCCGTCGGCCACCCGGTAAAGCACCACCTGCGTGAGGGGCCCCTCGCGGCCCGGCAACCCGTCGATGGTCTCGTGGACGACGACCGTCTGGCCGATGACGGTCAGATCGTGGAGGCGGAGCTGGAGGTCCGAGGCAGAACTGAAGAGGCGTCGGTATTCCTGGCGCAGGGCCGACCGCCCATCGCTTACCAGCGTGTTCGGGTGATCGTATACCTGCAGGTCCGGGGCAAAGCTGTCGAGAAAACCGCCGAGGTCGCGGGCGTTAAAGGCATTGGCGCCCTGCCGCACCGCCGCCTCGGGGGAGGCCGGCATCAGGGCATCGGGGGCGTACACCCGCCCTGCTTTCACAACCCGATGGATCGCCGCTGTGTTCGAGATGTCGTCGAGGGGATTTCGGGTTAGGGCCACGAGATCGGCCTGCGCCCCTTCCTCCAGCTGTCCCAGATCGTCGCGGTCCATGAGACGAGCGCCGCCCGTCGTGGCCGTCGTCAGGATTTCGCGCGGCGTGAGGCCGGCCGCCCGCATGAGTTCAAACTCCCGAAAGAGCGCCGGCCCGTGCGGCGTGCCAATGTTGCCGGCATCGGTGCCCGCCGCGATGGGGACACCTGCGTCGTGAAGCCGCTTCAGGTTGCGCATCGCGGTGGTGTCGGACGGCACGGATCGCCCCGACGCGACCCGCTCCCGAATCCCCTCGGGCACGAGCGAGTCCGGCAGCGTGCGGAGGTCGAAGAGCGACCCAATCACGTCTTTTTGCCCAATCCGGTGCTCGGCCGCCGTGAAGTCGAGCTGCTGGGCAAAGGTCTCCGCGTAGCGTTCGCCGACCATGAGGGTGGGCGTGTACAACACATCGTTTTCCAGCAACAACTGCACGAAGTCCGCGTCCACGGGCCGATCGGATACGCTATGCACCAGGATGTCGGCCCCGGCCTCCACGGCGGCACGGGCCGTCTCCAGCGCCGTTGCGTGCACTGCCACCCGCTTGCCCGCCGCGTGCGCCTCATCGACTGTTGCCTCCACCACCGGGCGGTAGTCGGCGGGCGTCTCGTCCGGCCCTACGATGTACCAGATCTTGACGAGGTCGACGCCGGCCGCCACCTGTTCGCGCACCTCCTCCCGGGCCGCCTCGGGCGAGGGGATCTGGAGGATGGGGGGATCGCCTTCGTCGAGCGACGGGCGCGAGACGCTGGAGATGAGCGGACCGGCTGCGACGACGGTCGGGGCCTGCGCCGTCGTGTCGGCCCGGGCCCGGACGTCGAGGGTCCACATCGGGCCGCCCACGTCCACCACGCTCGTCACCCCGCTGCGCAGGTAGCGACGAAAAGTGTCGGGCAGCCGCTGCTGAATGGCGGCACGCTCCTCGGCGTAGGGCCGCGCCGCCCGCAGGTCAATGACATCGGGACGCGTATAGAGACCGCCGCTCTGGAAGAAGTGCACGTGCCCGTCCACCAGGCCCGGCATCACGTACGCGTCCGGCATCTCGTGCACCGTGGCCCCGGCCGGCACCGTCACTTCGCTCGACGGCCCCACCGCCGCAATCTTCTCGCCCTCAAGGAGGATCGTCGCGTCCGCGATGACGGTCGAGTCGGCAGGGTTGATGGCCGTGGGGCCGACCAGAGCCGTGGGCTGGGCCCCAACCGCCCCCACTCCGACGCTGCAAAGGAAAACGAGGACACCAACGAGTCGTCGCATGGGCAGACCGCTTGGGGAGAAGGCCGGGTTACGAAAACGTAGGCACTGCCGCTGAAAAATGCACTCCGCATGACGTTCTACTCGCAGACGGACGCGTGTCTACGGGGCCCCTGTTCTCCGAAGAATCCACGGCACGTCCCTGTCCTCATCTGACCGGCGATACAACGGCTCCCGTTCAGGCACCCTTCGCCTCGACGAGTGGGATTACCGCCGGGCGGCGTGTCGTCCTGATTTCGGGTGGCAATCCCGATATTATGACCGCATCGTCCGCACCCACCGCGAATGGACGGCGGTGCGACGACACATCCACCAAAACCCGGCCAACTGGACGGATGACCGGCACGCCCCGTCCGGCTGATCGCCACGACGTGCCGGGCGCCTTCACAGAACGACCGGCCCTGCCCGTCCCCCCACTCACGACTCGTCCCCGCCGCCCCCGAGCCCGTCGGAAGCCGCGTCGAGGCCCGTCTCCAGGAAGGCATCGAAGGCCGCCGGCGAGGCCATGCCGCGATGCTCAGCCAGCACCCGCTTGTCGGGCGTGACGATGGCGTAGGTGGGGAGGGCCACCGTGCCGGTGAGCTCCCGCTGGAACCGGCGGAGGGCCGGCCCCTTCTCCGCGTCGTCGGTGTGGAGGCGCAGGAGCGCAAAGTCCTCGCGCAGATGCGCGGCGACGGCCGGCTCAGGGAAGACGTTCATCTCCATCTCGCGGCAGTTCGTGCAGGTGTAGCCGCTGAAGTCCACGAACAGCGGCTTCCCGGCGGCCTCCGCGTCGGCCAGCGCCGCGTCGATGTCGTCCGCGTTCCAGTCGAGCTGCGCGACCGGCGTCACCGACGGGGCGGGCGCTTGTGCCTGAGTCGAGGCCGACGCCGGGCGGGGCGGCAGATAGGCGTCGATCGTGCCCAGGGACGCGCCCCAGAGCCCCGGCATCATGTAGAGGGCCAGCCCCAGAAACAGCGTGGCGGCCCCGAGGCGCCCCACCCCGATGCGCCTCGGCCCCGCTGGGGCCTCCCCCGCCGCGGCCGGGCCGGTGGCCAGGGGCAGCTTGCCGAGCAGGTGCAGCCCCGTCAGCCCCAGCAGCACGACGGCAAACGCGAGGACGAGCGACCGCGGGAGCAGGCCCGTGCCCCAGACGAGGTCGGCGTTGGAGAAAAACTTGAGCGCGGCCACCAGCTCCACGAAGCCGAACGTCCCCTTGAGGGTGTGCATCCAGCGCCCGGAGTCGGGCAGCTGCTGCAGGCCGCTCGGGAAGAGCGCAAAGCCGACGAAGGGGACGGCAATCACCGTCGAGAAGACGACCATGCCGAGCACCGGGTAGACCCACGTGCCCTGGGCCGCCGCGGCCAGAAGCCCGCCCACGAACGGCGCCGTGCACGAGAACGATACCACGGTCAGCGTGAGCGCCATGAAGACGACCCCGACGTAGCCACCCCGGGCGTTGGAGGAGCGGTTGAGCGCATTCATCACCCCGGACGGCAGGCGCAGCTCGTAGAGGCCGAGCAGCGACAGCGCAAACGCAACCAGCGTCGCTCCGATGGCGAGATTGACCCACGGATTGGCCGCCACGATCTGTGCGCCGGACGCTCCCAGAAGCGCCGCCGCCAGGGCCCCGAGCCCGGTGAATGTGGCGATGATCGTGAGGCCGTAGACGCCCGCGAGCCGAACCGTCTCGCCGGTGCCGTCGGCGTGCGTCGTGAAGTAGGAGGCCGTGAGCGGGACCATCGGAAAGAGGCACGGCATCAGCAGGGCGCCCAGCCCCGCCCCCGCCGCCAGCAACAGAAAGCCCCAGAGGCCCTGTCCCCGCT
Source organism: Salinivenus lutea (assembly GCA_002894685.1). GTDB lineage: Bacteria > Bacteroidota > Rhodothermia > Rhodothermales > Salinibacteraceae > Salinibacter > Salinibacter luteus. The sequence continues at coordinate 134,109 of NCRC01000003.1, read as the reverse complement.
GCGTGCCGCCGCCCGACGAAACGCCGGCGGTGTCCGCGGCGGCGGTTGTCTCAGGGGGCCCGGCCGCCGAATCGGCCACCGGCGGCACCAGGTCTCCGTACCGCGCCTCCGCAAACGACGACCGGGGCGTGCCCTCCTCGATCGTCACCGGGACCCGCACCGTCGTCGTCCGCGGGGGCATGCACAGCTCGTCGTTGCACACCATGTAGCGGACCGAGGCCCGGAGCGTATCGGCCCCACGTGCGGCGGCGGAGTCTACCGCCAGTGCCGCCCGCAGCGCAAAGTCCCCCGTCTGGTAGCGGGCCTGCGCCTGGAAGTTGGGATCGTACTTCGACGTGGGCGACGTCTGGTGCAGCGGGCGCTGCACCGTCAGGCCCTCGGTCGGCGCGTCAAACGTCACGGACAGCGGCTTCCCCGCCGGCGAGTTCAGGGCGTAGCTGTACCAGCCGTCGGTCACCTCCCCCCGAAACTCGACCATCAGGTGCTCGCCCGGGCGCACGGTCGGGGGCTGCGCCTCGGCCCGCCACTGCACATCTCCCTGCTGTCCCCCCGACGCCCCCGTCGATACCCCCTGCCCCGGGGCCGTCAGCGGCACAAGGAGCAGAAGGACCGCCCAAAAGCCAACCGGCCCCCACGACGGCACGCGAAAGAGTGAACACGAACGAAGCACATCAAGAAACGGCATGGGAAGAATCAGTCTTCGAATCGGGAACAGAGCGGCGTCCTCTCCTCAGCGCATCAGCCCGCCGGGCCCGGCTCGGCGATGAGGGTTTCCAGCATCGGTTCGAGTCTGCCGGGCAGAAACAGGCCGCTGTGGGTGTACCGAATCTGCCCGCGTTTGTCGATCACGAAGGTACGGGGCACGGTGGTCGTCGTCCCGTACTTGCGGGCGGCCACCGTCTGGCTCGCCACCTGCGGGTAGTTCAGGGGCTGCTCCTGCGCGAAGCGCCGGACGGCGGCCAGCCCGCTCTCGTCCACCGAGAGCCCGACAAACTGTACTCCCTGGCTCCGGTACTCGCGCTGCAGCTCCACGAAGCCGGGTATCTCGTCGCGACAAGGCGCGCACCAGGTGGCCCACACGTTGAGAACCACCACTTCGCCGCGGTGCTCGGACAGCTGGAAAGAGTCCCCATTCAGGCGTGTGAGTGTAAACTCCGGGGCCGACGGCCCACTCTCGGGAAGGTCGGTGTCGGGACGCAGGTCGTTCCAGAGAACGACCCCACCAATCAGGAGCGCGGCCCACAGGCCGTAGCGGCGCAGCAGTCGGCCGAGGGCACGAGCGAAGGAGCGATCGTCGACGTTTGCGGAATCAGCGGGCATCGGGACAAGGGAAACGGCTGAACAGACAGTGCAGGGACGGGTGGCGGTCGACGCCTACGAGCTGCCGTCCGGGGTCCGCCCCAGCATCGCGTTGAGCTGACGCCGGAGCTGTTCCTCCGGAAAGTATCCCTTCTTCCGGTGCTGAATTTGTCCCTCGGGCCCGACCAGGACAGTCGACGGGAGAATGCGAACGCCGCCGTACTGGGGCGCCACCGACCCGTCATCCACCACCAGGGGATAGTTGATGCCCATCTTCTCGGCGTACGGACGGACGCTCGAAAATCCGTCTTCGTCCAACGACACGCCCACAAAGGTGACGTCCCGGTCCTTAAACTCCTCCTGGAGCGTGATGAACCCCGGGATTTCTTTCCGACAGGGGGGACACCAAGTGGCCCAAAAGTTGAGGACGACGATCTCGCCGCTGTGGTCGGAGAGGCGGAACGTGTCCCCATTCATCTGTTCGAGGGCGAAGTCGGGCGCGCGGCGCGACGCCTCGTCCGCCGACGATTGCCCGACCGCCGAGGGGGCGATTCCTCCAACGATGAGGAGAAGGACCAGAATCCACGAGCGAGGGGCAGACAACCAAACGTGCATAAGCAGAACGGGGGATTGATCAACGAGGGAACCGTAGAGGCAAACAGTCGACTGACCAGACGGACGGCGACAAAGAGGACGAGACCGCTCAGCGTCGGGCTCCACGCCGAACGGACACGCGCCGGACAACGCTGGCGCAGAGACGTCAGATTATAGTCGCAGTACGACACTGCGAACGGTTCCCAGGTCCCCCTGGGGACGAGAGACGAGTGAGGAAGGGACCGGGCGCTCGGACTGGGATTCCCCTGACGCCCGTATGCTGTTGAGCGAGAGACGGGTCGTTTCCTGGGTCTCCCCGTCGGTGTGGTCGGTCAGACGAACGGACCGGGTCGACACGGCACTAGGGTCTCCTGCGGGCGAGTTGGAATTGCAGTCCGGTGGCGGAGTGGAATCCTGCCCGGGGTCGACGAAAGAACGAGCGTCGTGCGCCACGCCCCGACGGAGCGACGGCGATTGGGCCGAGGCATGGTCGATGTTCACCCGCGAGGTGACACGCTGGGAATCATCGCAATACTGCCGGTCCGCACCGCCCCCCAGCACAACGACAGCGAGTGCAACCCCCAGCAGGGGCACCACTGTGCTCAGTCGATATGGAGCCGCGGGACCTGTCATATTATGACATGTTGTGACGTTTTGGACGGTCCGTACATTTTCTCCGGACGTCGAGTTCCGACCCGGCGGTTCCCGTCAACGTCTCTTTGCGGATTGCAGCGGCGTTCGTGCATTGGCCGTGACCGTGAGGCCCCGTCCGATCGGCGGTTACGGATGGCAAAACCGAATGAAGAGCTTGGATGCGCCCGAAACCTGCAAAATCAGGGGCGGTTGCCTCTACCCTCAACAACAGCCCGACTTGTCCTAATGGGTCTTTTCCTGTTACAACATTTGAGCGTGCCCGGCCGTCGAGCGCCCACAGGGGTCGTGGTCGCCCTACTGGTTGTGCTTCTTCCGGCGGGGCTCACGCCGTCTTCCGCCTGCACGACCCCGTACGCCCCAGCGGGTCCTTCGTCGTCCCCTGTACCGACGGCTCCGGCCCCGACCGATACAGACCGGGAAGCTGTCCTGCTGCCGCATGGGACGGAGTCGCAACCCGCTCCGCGGAGTGCGTGCCGGACTCTGCGGACGGAGGCGGTGACTGTCCCCGCCCCGGCCCACCCCAATCGGCAGACCCTCCTCCCGCTCGGGTCCGACCCGCCCGTCTCGTCCCCACCGGACTCGCTGCGGGGAGCCATCACGGCGGCGATTTCTTCTATCGGGCGGTCCGCCCCAACGCAACCGGCGTTGTCCCATGCCAGCCAGGGATCGCCCGGCCATCTCCGTAGCGTCGTGCTACGCATATAGTTTTCTCCCGTCCGTCGGCGGAATGCACATCCCATCCGGCGCGGTCTGTGAACCTCCCGGGACCGGCCCAATGGCTGCTGCGCCCCGCTGTGATCCCCAGCGGGGCCAACTGTCTCTGTGCCCCTTCCTGCCAGACGCAAACTCTTGCTAGCGGAAACCACCGCTCGCGGGTCTCCTCCGGGATTCAGCACCCGGCCGTTCCGGTACGTCTTCGTCTCAAAACTGACTTCGCTCGTATGCTTCGTTCCTCCCTCCTGCTCGCCCTCGTATTTCTGCTTGGCCCCCTCGTCGCGCCGCCGGCGCATGCGCAATCAACAGACGGCGCCTCCTCGTCAGCGTCGCGTGCCGCCTCCACCGAGGCCCCCGGCATCGTGATGCTCGTGCGCCGGCCGCAGCACATCCGCGCCTCCATGCAGACCGTCCGCGACCTGCGTGCGTCCGACTCTCTGTCCACCACCCCGGTCGAGATCGTCGTCTGCGGACAGGCGGTGCGCGACATCCAGTCCGAGGGTCCGCTGGCGGACGCCATCTCCCGCATCTCCGGCGAGGGGGTCCGCGTGCTGGCCTGCGGCATGTCGCTCAACAACCTCGACATAGACCCCAGTACGCTAGCTCGCGACGTCACGGTGGTGCCCAACGGGCTTGCCCACGCCCTCAAGCGGCAGGCCGCCGGCTACCTTTCGGTCGAGCTCTGACGCCGCCCGACGGCCGTCTCCGCAGGAACGACCGGGCCTCACAGGTCCCGTGTGGGGCCCCAATCGTCCTGCTTTCGCCGACGCTATCGTCCCTCCTCCCCCTTTCCATGAACGACTTCGCTCCGCACTCCGATGCCTCGTCCGCGATCCCGTCCCCCCAGCCCCGCATTACGGCGCTGTTTCGGGGCCTGCTCAGCCTCATCTTTCTGGTCGCCGGCACGGGGCACCTCCTGAACACCGAACACATCGTCCAGCGACTGAACGACGCCCAGTGGGGGGTCCTCGCCACCTCGATCGCGCCGGCCGAGCCGCTGGTGCTACTAGCCGGAGGGGCCCTCCTCATAGGGGGGCTCGGGCTGCTGCTGGGCGCCCAGACGCGGCTCGCCGCCGGGCTGCTCATCCTGGTCGTGATTCCGATCACGATCACCATCCAGATCGGACGGCCCACGCTGGGGCCGCTGTTCAAGAATGTCGCCATTCTGGGCGGCCTCCTCTACTTCACAGCCCACGGCGCCGGCCCCTTCAGCCTTGACCGGCTCGTTTTCCACGACGACGCGGCCTCGTAGACGCAGCGGCCTCCGGCGTCGGGCGGCGGCTCGTGGCCGTCGTCGCCGGCTCGTCCACCAGCGTCTCCAGCGCGTCGTCGAGCGCCCACTTCAAAATGACGCCGCTGTGCTCGTACCGGATCCGTCCGCGCTTGTCGATCAGGTACGTGCGCGGGACAACCTCGCCCGGAAACTGGCGCGCAGCGAGGGCCGGATCGAGAATCTGGGGGAAGTTGATGCCCTTCTCTTCCACAAAGGGGCGCACCGCCTCTTCCCCTTCCTGGTCCAGAGCAATCCCTACAAAATGCACCCCCTCCCCGCGAAACTCCTGTTGTAGATCGACGAAGCCGGGCATCTCCACCCGGCACGGCGGGCACCAGGTCGCCCACACGTTCACGACCACCACGTCCCCGCGGTAGTCCTGTAGGCGAAAGCGATCGCCGTCCATGGTCTCGGCCACCACGGTGGGCGCGGGCCGGCCATGCTCGGAAAGGTCGATGCTCGGAAGGTACTGCTGGTAGGCGTACACCGCCACGGCCACCAGCACGGGCCAGTGCCAGTAGCGCACCACGGCCCGCCACACGTGCGACCAGATTGACGTAGACGTATCGGAATCAGACATCAGAAGGTGGACGGAGTGAGAGTCGGAAGCGAACAACGGACCCGCACCGGTTATCCGCCGGCTTCCGTCTCGTCCAGCAACTCCTCAAGGCCCGGCCGAAGCATCGACTCGGTAGCGCGCCCCGGGATGTGGCCCTCAACCGTGCCATCGGGACCAATGATAAACGTCATCGGGAGCCCGCGCACGCCGCCGTACTTTTTCGCGATACGGCCGGTGCCCATCCCAATCGGGTAGTTGATGTTCATCTTCTCCGCGAACGCCTTCACCTTCTCCGGGCCGGCACTCCGCTCCAGCGCCACCCCCACAAACTGCAGCCCGTCGCTCCCCAGCTCCCGCTGAAGGTCAACGAACATCGGGATTTCTTCGCGACAGGGCGGGCACCACGTCGCCCAAAAGTTGAGCACTACGACCTCGCCGCGGTGCTCGCTGAGGCGAAAGGTGTCGCCGCGGAGGGTTTCGAGGGCAAAATCCGGCGCGTCCTTGGACGCCAGGTCGGATTGGGCCCACGAGGGCGCCGACGCCGACTGATTGGCTGAGATCAGCCCCGCCCCGGCGACCACGACGAGCACCCCCGCCAGAAAGGACCAGAACCACGTTGGAATCTGCATAGGGATCGTTGTCTCCAGTTTGTACAAACACGAATGGCCAGCCGGTTGCCCGGCGGCACCCCCAGGAGTCAACTGGGAACCACGGGAGACAACTAAATTTGCAGGACGACCGGGCGTAAGACCTGTAGCACCGGAGACATGCGCGTGCGCTCCCCGTCCCAGTGCCCCCCTTCCCTCGCCGTCCTTATCGCCCCGTCCTCGACCGGCGCCCCGGGTTTGCCGCTCGCCTCCGAGGGCTCCGGGCGCTCCGACGACACCGCCTGAAGGGGCGTCGCGGGCGTGAAGGCCGCACACACGGCCTGGGCCGACGACGCGAGGACGTGCTCTGTGTCCGATGTGTCCGCTCCCCCAAGAACCTTCTGGCTGCACGGCCGCACCAACGCGGATTGAGCGAGAAGCCCAACCGTTAACAGCAGACCAACCAGAAACACCCAGCGGTCGCTCCCGGCGGGATGGTGTGGACGAAGCATAGCGCAAAAGACGTTTTGCAAACGCGATATCGTCAACTTTTGCGCCCGGGGCGAGTTTCCGGTTGTCGACCTCGTCATCGTTCTCCTCCTGCCCAATCCCCCTTTTCCCGTTGCCCGCGTCCGTTACCTCTCTCCGCTCGGCCGATCACACGCCCCTCCTCTTCACCGTCAACATGGGGCTGGAGGACGTTGTCGTAAACGAGTACCGCGAGCGGGCCGCCGCGGCCGACGTGGCGGTCCCCGCCGCCGACGACGCCCCGTTCGGCCTGCAGAGCTACGCCCTCGTAACGGCCCGTGCCACGCCCGAAGCGGCACTCGCCATCGCCCGGCAGATGCGCTCCGTCCACCACGTCCTGACGCCCCTCTACACCTTCCCCCTCCCGGTCACCGACGGCGCGGAGGCGGTCCTGCAAACGATCCGGTCCACGATGGAGTCGCTCGACGTGGAGGCCATGACGACGGCCGACACCTTCCGCGTCACGACGGTGCGCCAGGGCGATCACGACTTCACCAGCGTCGACGTGCAGCGCGTGGCCGGCGGCGGGCTCGACGCCCACTACGCCGCCGCCGTGGACCTGGAGGACTACGACGTGGACGTGCGGGTGGACGTGCACGACGACCGCTGTCTCGTGAGCGTGCAGCACACCCGCGAGGCCCTCAGCCGGCGCCAGCTGGAGGGCTACCAGCCGCGGGCCGCCCTCAAGGCCAACGTGGCGTACGCCCTGCTCCGCATCGCCCACCGCGACACGCCCCCGAACGCGCTCCTCGATCCGTTCTGCGGCTCCGGCACCATCCTGCTGGAGGCGGCCGACCGGTGGCCGGACACGCGCGGCTACGGCAACGACTGGAACGAGGAGGCGGTGGCCGGCGCTCGGCTCAACGTGAACCGGGCGGGCCTCACAGACCGCATTACGATTCGGGAGGGGGACGTGTGGCACCTTGCCGAACGGTTCGAGGACGTCTCCCCGGACCTCATTGTGACCAATCCCCCGTTCGGGGTGCGCATGGGCAGCAGCATGGACTTTCGTCCGTTCTACCGCCGCGTGCTGGAGCAATTTCACGCCGTGCTGCGGCCCAAAGGACGCGTCGTGATGCTCGTGCTGCGCCAGGGCCCGTTCAACAAGGCCCTTGACGACACGGGGGCCTTCGACGTGCGGCACGTCCGCGTCATCGAAATTGGCGGGCTGTATCCTCGCGTCTTTGTGCTGGAACGGACGGACACCTAAGCGGCCCCGGGGCTCTTCTCAACTTCCCGGCGGAGGTCCTCCTCGGCGCCTCGGCTCATCACGAGCGCGCATCCGCTCCCGGTGCAGAATCCGAGGAGGCGGAGACGCCCGCGTCGGCGTCGGTCCGGGCAGAGTGCTGCGTCTCTCTCGCGTCCCCCTCTCCCGTCGACTGGTAGTCGGCGACCGTCTCCGCGGCCTTCTCTTTTAGCTCCCGGAACCGGTCGCTCGCCTGCTCCAGTCGGTCCTGCCACACCGGGTCCGGCGTCCTGCCTTCGGTGGACCGGTGGTAGGCCAGCAGAGTGGCCGCGAGGGCAAACGCATCGGCCAGGGCCAGCTTCAGCATCCACGCCCCCACCAGCACGCCAATGCCCAGCGCCAGGCTCAGACTCGGCGCCAGCGCCGACACGGCCAGTGCCGGCAGGCCCAGCAGCACGAGGAAGGCGAAAAACTCGATGTAGCTGAGGAGGGTGAGCGCAACGGCGTTCGCCAGGATGGGCTTCCAGCACTGCGCGTACAGGATCACGCCGTCCTTCGCCACCGCCCACACGTTCGCCTCCCGCTGGGCGTACGCCCGCGAGAGGATGGCTTCGTCAATGTAGGTCGTGGAAAATCGGGACACCCGGCGCACAAACTGCTGGAGGGCCTCCATGCCCGGGAGGGGCAGAAAATCCGTGACGTTCGTGAAGGTGCGGTTGAACCCTTTCACCACAGCGTCGAGCACCTGGTCGATGGCGAACATGATGCTCGTGTCCTTGAACCGGCTGGTCACCTGGTTTTTGCCGTACTCAATCTGCGCCCCCTCGGGGCCGCGGTCGTGCAGAATAAACTCCGTCATCACCGCTGCGTGGGCCGCCTTTAGGAGGTAAAAGTAGTAGCGCGTGACCCATCGCACCAGTCCCCACGCCCCACCGAACGCCGCGAGAAACACGATGATGCCGAGCACGCTCCACAGCTGGCCCAGAAGCCAGGCCAGCCCCCCGGCTACGGCAAAGTAGACGAGCAGGCCGAGCCCCAGGAGGGCGTAGGAGCCGAGCCGCACCCAGAGGATGGGGGTGGTTTTGAGCAGAAGACCAAACGCCTCTCGAAGATATAGACGGGGCATGAGCGAATCGAACGGGAGAAAACCTGAGCGGGAGACCGCGTGGGAGTACGAGGCGTCGGTGTAGATGACCGGATTTGTTCGTGCCCCTCTCCCCCTAGCGTCCGCGACATCTCCATCGACCCGGCCCCCTCCGACTGTGCGGCCGCCGGGTCGGGGACGGGCGCGCCCCCTTCGTCGCGGATACCCTCCCCGCAGGCGTCGGTCCTGACGGCGGGCGGAAGAGAAAGCACGAGTGTAAGGATACGCCTCCCCCGTTTTTCCTCTGCTCAACCTATCGCCCGTCCCGACGAGCACCGATGGCGCAGGACTTACGTCCCTCCCCTTTCCCCGGGGAGGAGAGGCCGCTATGCATCGACCGTCGGGACCCCGTCTCCGCCGGTCTCAGCAGCGTCGGCCGCGTCCCGCGTCCCCCTGATTTCCTGCGCTCAAACGTGAGGCCTTCTCCACCTTTGGCCCGCTCGATGCGCACGTGGTCGCCATCGTCGATCGTGCCGTCCAGGAGGGCCTCGGAAAGGCCGTTCGCCACGTGCCGCTTCATCAGGCGCTTCAGCGGACGCGCGCCGAAGGCCGGATCGTAGCCGTGCTCGGCGAGCCAGTCCTTGGCGTCGTCGGAAAGCTCCAGCGTCAGGTCGTGGCTCTTCTGGGCCACGCGCTGAATGCGCCGCAGCTGAATGTCGACGATCTCGCGGATGTGCTCGCGGCTGAGCGAGCGGAACATCACCACGTCGTCGATCCGGTTCAGGAACTCCGGCTTCAGGCGCTTGCGCAGCATCTTGAGGACCGTCTCCTCCAGCTCCTGCTGCTGCGCCTCGCTGAGGTGGCCCTCCACCTCGTCCATCCGGTCCGAGATCACATCGGACCCCATGTTCGAGGTCATGATGATAATCGTGTTGGTGAAATCGACCGTGCGGCCCTGGTTGTCGGTGAGCCGGCCGTCGTCGAGCACCTGCAGGAGCACGTTGAAGATCTCGGGGTGCGCCTTCTCAATCTCGTCGAGCAGCACCACGGAGTAGGGGGTGCGGCGAACCGCCTCGGTGAGCTGGCCGCCCTCCTCGTAGCCCACGTAGCCCGGGGCCGCCCCGATGAGGCGGCTGGCCGTGTGGCGCTCCTGGTACTCGCTCATGTCGATCCGCACCATCGCGTCCTCGTCGTTGAAGAGGAACTCGGCGAGCGTCTTCGCAAGCTCCGTCTTGCCAACGCCCGTGGTGCCGAGGAAGATGAACGAACCGATCGGCTGATCGCCCTCCTGCATGCCGGTGCGGCCGCGGCGGACGGCGTCGGACACGGCCTGGATGGCCTCGTCCTGCCCCACAACGCGTCGGGCGAGCTCCTCTTCCATCCGGAGCAGCTTCTCGCGCTCGCTCTCCAGCATCTTCGAGACCGGAATCCCGGTCCAGTTCGACACGATCTCGGCGATGTCCTCGCCGTCGACTTCCTCCTTCAGGAGTGCCCCGTCGTCCTGGATCTCCTCGAGCTTCGCGTTGGCCTCTTCGGCCTCGTCCTTCAGGTCCGGAATCTCGCCGTAGCGGATCTCGGCCACCTGGTCGTACTTGCCCTCGCGTTCCAGATTCTCGGCCTCAACGCGCAGCTCATCAATCTTCTCTTTCGCGGAGCGGACGGTTTGAATGAGGTCCTTTTCTTCCTCCCATCGGGTTTTGAGCTCATCGCGCTCGTCTTCGAGGTCGGCAATCTGCTTGTTGATGTTTTCCCGCTTATCGGCCTCGTCGCCTTCGTCGCGCTTCAGCGCCTCGCGCTCGATTTCGAGCTGGCGAATCTCGCGCTCCAGCTGGTCGAGTTCGGCGGGCATCGAGTCGATTTCGATGCGGAGCCGCGCGGCGGCCTCATCGATCAGGTCGATCGCCTTGTCCGGCAGCTGTCGGTCGGTGATGTAGCGCTCGCTGAGGTCGGCCGCGTTGATGAGGGCACTGTCGTGGATGCGCACGCCGTGGTGCACCTCGTAGCGCTCCTTCAGGCCGCGCAGGATCGAGATCGTATCCTCCACGCTCGGCTCCTCGATCATCACCTTCTGGAACCGACGCTCCAGGGCGCGGTCGTCCTCGATGTGCTTGCGGTACTCGTCGAGCGTCGTCGCGCCGATGGCGCGCAGCTCGCCCCGGGCCAGGGCCGGCTTCAGAATGTTGGCCGCGTCCATCGCGCCCTCCGAGGCCCCGGCGCCCACGAGGGTGTGCAGCTCGTCGATGAACAGCACGATCTCACCGTCGGACTCAGCTACCTCCTTCACGACGGCCTTGAGCCGATCCTCGAACTCGCCGCGGTACTTGGCCCCGGCCAGCAGCGCGCCCATGTCGAGCGCCAGCAGTCGCTTCGACTGCATCGACTCGGGCACGTCGCCGCGCACGATGCGGGTGGCGATGCCCTCGGCGATGGCGGTCTTGCCCACACCGGCCTCGCCGACGAGCACCGGGTTGTTCTTCGTGCGCCGACTCAGGATCTGAAGCACGCGGCGAATCTCCTGGTCGCGCCCGATCACCGGGTCGATCTTGCCGTCGCGCGCCAGCTCGTTCAGGTCGCGGGCGTAGCGGTCGAGCGCCTCGTAGCGCTCCTCGGCGTGCGGGTCGTCGGCGCTCTGCCCGCCGCGCACGTCGGCCAGCACGTCCATCACGACATCCTTCGAGGCGCCCTGATCGCGAAGGGCCTGCCCAACCTGGTTCTTGCCCTCCACGAGGCCGATCAACAGGTGCTCGGTCGACACGTACTCGTCGTCCATCACGTCGGCCTCGCCCCGGGCTCGGTCAAAGACCTTCTTCAGGTCCTCCCCGACGTACTGGTTGCCCGCGCTCGCCCCCGACACCTCGGGCAGGCGACCGAGCGCCGCCTCGGCCTGCTCGCGCAGGCGGTCGAGGTTGGCCCCAATGCGCCGCAGGATCGACACCGCGACGCTGTCCGGGTCGCTCAGGAACGCCTGGAGGAGGTGGGCAGGCTCAATGCCCTGGTGGCTGTGAGAAGCCGCCAGCTCCATCGCCTTCTGAACGGCCTCCTGTGCTTTGACGGTAAACTTTTGCAGATTCATATCTCAGGGTCGTAGTCGAGCAACGGTAGTGAATCGCCGGGCCCGCACACGGCCGCAGCGAGGAAGAGTGTTACGCATGTGTGTACCCGATCGAAAAGCATACCATCGATTTCTGTACTGACAGAATGGCACGCCGCCATCACCACGCCCAGACCGATCGGCCTCGGCCCGGGTCCCGCCCCTGACGATTCGAAATGATCGTGAATCCAGCGCGATAACGCAATGCGTCACGCAAACCGGGAACCGATGACGCAGTGCGTTATTGAAGATGGTGTGGATGCAACGAGTCGGTTTGTGTCCCGACTGTCTCCTATCATCACGGATTAATGAACGGAGGACCGACATGACGGCTCAAGACAACACGATGTCCTCGGAGGACCGCGAGGGCTTTGATCTCAAGCATTTGCCGGACGAAGTGACGGGTCGTGCCCGCGAGGTGTGGCTGGCCGGACTCGGGGCCCTGGAGCGGCTCGAAGAGGAAGGAGACAAGGTCTTCCAGAACCTCGTGGAGCGCGGAAAGAGCTACGAGTCGAAGCGCCGGAGCCAGTTTGAGGAGGCGACCGATACCCTGCGGGAGCGGCAGGAGGACTTTGCGGACGACGTGACGAAGCGCCTCGACAACGCCACGAAATCCGTGGAGAAGGTGGTATCGGACACGCTCAGCGGCACGCTCGGGCGCATCGGGGTCCCGACCCGCGACGAGGTCCGCGGCCTGTCGCGCCGCGTGGGCCAGCTGTCGCAGAAGCTGGAGGCCCTCTCGCAGATGCTCGACGCCCAGCAGGCGGCCGTCGAGGAGCGCGTACTGCACGTGGTGCCCAGCGACGAGGGGTGGGCCGTTACCATCGAGGGGGAGGACGACAGGGTGAGCACCCACGACACGAAGAAGGAGGCGGTGAGTGCCGGCCGCACCGCTGCGAAGAAGCACGTGCCCAGCACGCTGGTCGTGCACAAGCAGGACCGGTCCGTTCAGGAAAGCTTTTCCTACGACGCGAGCGACGCCGAGTAGACACGCACTGCGGTTCTGATCTCGGCCCGTGCCCCGCTCGGGGGACGGGCCGTTCGCGTTTGGCCCCATTCCCCCCTCTCCCCCATGATTCAGCGCGACGTTCTGATGCGGCAAATTCGCCAACTGGGGCAGGCCCTCGCGGAAATCGTGACGGCCGCCGATACCGGACGGCCCAACGCCGTGTTGGACCAGATCGACGAGGCCGTCCGCATTCACCTCGACGGGACGGCGGCCGACCTTCGCACCCTCCCGCCCGAGACCCTCCTGGCCATGTGCGAGGACGGGACCCGGTTCGATCCTGAGGCCGCCCAAACCCTGGCGCGCCTGCTCAACGTGCAGGGCGAGGCGCACCGCGAGCGGGACGAGGAGGAGAAGGCGGGGGCCTGCTTCGGGCGGTCGCTGCTGCTATACCGGCGCCTGCTCCGCGCCCCCGACGCGCCGGTGTCGTGGCAGGTGGGCACCACCGTCGCGGCACTCACCGATCGGGTCGAGTCGCTGCCGATTGGCGACGACGTGCAGGACGCCCTTGAGTCCCTCCGGAACGGCACCGATTCGTCCATCTAGTCGTCCGCCTCCGCTATCATTCGGCATGCCTCCTCGAACGAAAAGGGGGACCCCAGCGGAACTCCTCGTTTGCAACTACCCATGATCGGGATTTCCGTTTAGCCCGTCCGCCTCAGCGGGGTCATGGCTCTGGTTTACGGGAACGTAGGATCGTCCCACGAGACCACCGAAAAGCATCTCGGACATCGACAACTGTCGATGCGCTCCGCCGCGGGCCATCTTCAGGCGCCGCTCGGTGGTCTGGAAGTAGTTCACGACCGTGACCAGAATGGCGCCGCCCACAGTGTTGCCCAGAATCACGGGCACCACGAACCCGAAAAACCCAGGGACAAACGCCGTCTGTCCCCCGATTGTTAGGTACGTTAGTTCGGTAAACGAGACCACGACGTGGTACAGGTTTCCGAGCGGAATGCACAGGAATGCGGCGTACGTCAGCAGAAAACGGCTCGTCACACTCCGGGCCGTAAAGTTGAGCCAGACGACCCCGGCCACGATGAATCCCGCCACTAGTGCCTTGAAGAAGAGGTCCGCGAAGGGAATCTCGAGCCCTTTCAAGGAGATCTCCGTGGCGGCCGCGGCCGCTTCGGGAGACAGGACTCCGGTCGTCGAGAGGAGCAATGCGCCAAACCCACCCCCGATAAAGTTGGCGGTAAGTACAGTGCCCCACACCCGAAACAGTGCAGGAAAACTGGCCAATCGCTCCAGCACCAGAGCCACAGGCGGAAGGGTGTCCTCGGTATACAGATTGTAGCCGCCCAGGATAATGTAGATGAAGCCGATTGGTTACAGGATGGCTCCCAGGATGGGATCTCCGTTCGTGGCCGCCGTCAGGGTCGAGTACAAAAGTACGGTGAGGGTGATGGAAAACCCGGCGGCAAGGCCGCTGAAAAAGAGCTCCCGGGCCGGGGTGCCAATCTCTTCGTCCGCAGCAACGAGGACGCGCTTGAACACCTCCGCGGTGTCGAAGCGGTCGCTGATCGCAGCTCCTTCGGAGGGGGCTCCGTGTTTTGACGTTCTGATCGAAGGAAACCGGGCGGTCGGCTCCGCTCTTGTCTCCAGGGAGGGGGCCGCCTCATTCTCTGCTGCTCCGGTCTTGTGCTCCATCGCTAATCTCTGACTTTCAACTGACGGGGAGAGTGGTGCCTTTCACTTTTCCATCGAAGGCAGGCATTTGAAGTCGAAGTAGGTCCCCCCACTTCGACCAAGCGATGAGGGTTCCTGAGGGACCACATACGAACGTGTTCTTTTCCGGATATATGTTTTTGAAAATATACTGCGTAACGACGTGATACTTTCTCCTGCCTGCTCCTCCCCCCGTAACTGGATCGTTCCCCCTGGAACCGGTTCAGGTCATCCTTCCACTCCACTCGGCGCGCGGAACTGGTAGGACGCCAGGTCGCGATAGAGGCCCTCCGCCTGCATCAGTTCGGTGTGGGTTCCGCGCTGCACAATGCGGCCCGCGTCGAGCACGAAGAGGCGGTCGGCGGTCTGCACCGTCGAGAGCCGGTGGGCAATGATGAAGGTGGTGCGCCCCTCCATGAGTCGCTCCAGGGCCTCCTGCACCAGCGCCTCCGAGGCGGAGTCGAGCGAGGAGGTGGCCTCGTCGAGGAGCAGCAGTCGGGCGTCGCGCAGCAGGGCCCGGGCGATGGCCACGCGCTGGCGTTGTCCGCCACTCAGCTTCACGCCCCGCTCCCCCACCTCCGCGTCGTACCCCTCGGGCAGGTCCACGATGAACTCGTGCGCGTTGGCGGCGCGGGCCGCCTCCTCAATGGCCTCGTCCGAGGCATCGAGCCGCCCGTAGCGGATGTTCTCGCGGATGGTGGCGTTGAAGAGGTTCACCTCCTGCGACACCGCGGCGATCTGCTCGCGGAGGGACTGTCGCGTCACGGTGCGCAGGTCGTGCCCGTCGACGGTGATGCGGCCCGATTGCGGATCGTAGAACCGAGGGATCAGGCTCACCAGGGTCGACTTCCCGGCCCCGCTCGGCCCGACCAGGGCCACCGTCTGCCCCGCCGACACGTCCATCGAAATGTTGTGCAGGACCGGCCGCCCCGCCTCATACGCAAACGTCACGTCGTCGAGCTGCACGTGTCCCTCGATCCGGGGCAGCGCCGTGGCGTCCGCGGCATCCTGCAGGTCCGGCGCCGTATCGAGCAGGTCGAAGAGGCGCTCGGTGGCGCCCGCGGCACTGTTGAAGGTGGAATAGAGCTGAGAGAGTCCCCCGACGCTGCGGGCGATGTTGAAGGCGTAAAAGATGAAGGCCACGAGGTCTCCCTCCGTAAGGCGGCCCGCCAGCACCTCGATCCCTCCGTACCAGAAGATGCCCACCAGCGCGGCAAAGAAAAGCAGCCCGACCGACGACCGGAAGAGGGCCGATACGAGCACCCGATATCGCGCAGTCCCGAAGAGGTCCTCCACCGCCTCGTCGTAGCGCTCCACCTCGTACGACGACCGCGCAAACGACTTCACCACCCGGATGGCGGCCAATGCCTCCTCGGCCACGGCGGTGGTGTCGGCCAGTCGGTCCTGGATGCGCCGCGCCAGCGCCCGAATCTTGCGCCCAAAGTAGACCGCAAACCCCGTCACCGCCGGCACCACGAGGAAGATGATGAGGCTGAGCCGCCAGTTCAGCACCACCATCAACGTCACCGACCCCAGCAGCGAGAGCGACTGCGTGAGCAGGTTCGAGAGGGCATCGGTCACGGCACTCCGCACCGACCCGACATCGTTGGTGAGGCGCGACGTGAGGTCGCCCGTTCGGCTGTTGCTAAAAAAGCGGAGGCTTTGACGGTGCAGGTGGCGGTACACGCGCTTGCGGAGGTCGGCCACCACCCGTTCGCCCGTCCATCCCAGCAGGTAGTTGCCCCCGAAGGACGCCGCGGCCCGCAGCACAAACAGCGCAATGAGCGCCAGGGTGAGCTGGTCGAGCAGTCCGCGGTTCGCCTCCTGAAAGACGGCGTCGACCAGCTCACGGAGGCCCAGGGGCACCACGAGGGCCACGCTCGTCCCCAGCACCGTCAGTGCCAGCGCCGCTAGAAGCCGGTAGCGGTAGGGCCAGCCGAGTCGAAAGATCCGCCGCAGCGAGGTCCAGAGCCGCTGGGGAGGGAGCGCAGCATCATCGGACGGGGCGGAGGCCTCCGGCATGGACGCGGACAGGGGCAGAGAATGAGCGTAGAGAGGTGACTTTTGCTACCCGGCGCCCCGGACGGGAGATTCGTCGCCGGCCCCGCCTCGTGGGAAAAGCCCGGAACGAGTCCGCTCGCCTCCGCCTCACAGAAACCGCAGCAGGCTCACCCCCACGCTGGCGCCGCCCGCATCAAGCCGCTTGGTGAGATCGAGACGCAGGGTGTCGTTGAGGAGGCCGTTGACCGACAGGCCGAGTTCGTGGTGGGCTTCGTCCGCCGTGCGGAGTTGGATGCCTCGTTGGACCAGTCGCTGTTCCGCGTCGTCCCCAATCCAGGTCCGCCCGTGCCCCCCATGAACGATGAGCTCGATGTTCTGGTCGGCCGGCGCCGTCCACCCCATCAGTTCAAAGGGGACGGTGCGAAAATTGTGCTCCCAGAAGAAGGCCAGGTGGTGCTCCCCCTGGTAGGGCCGGTCGTCGAGCGTGCGGAGCGCCCCGAACGGGGTGTAGGGCAGCGGGCTGGCCTCGACGACCCCGAAGCGCTGCAGCGGTGGCGTGCCGAACGACGCCCCGGCGTCGAGCCGCAGGTCGAACGTGTTCGGGAGGAGGCGGCGCTGGAAGAAGGTCTCGATGCGCGCGTCGGCCACCACCTCGACCCGGGCAAAGTCGAAGTCGCTCGCCGCCACGTCCGGGCTGCTGTACTCGACCGAGGCCTCCACGCGGTTGAGGGGCGTCACGCCAAGGATCCCCCCCTCCCCCAGCGTGGCCGTGAGGGCCGCCGACCGCAGCCAGCCCTCCCCGACGGACGGGTTGGGGGGTTGCGGGAGGGCCCGGCCGAAGACGTTGTAGTCGGTGGTCTTGGCGACCGAGAAGTGCCGCTCGTTGCGAAGCTGGAGCGCAAGGTCCAGGTCGGGCTCCTGAAGGGACTGCCGCACCGTGAACCGAAGGCGCTCGGCGCCAACGTAATCGAAGAACTCCGGCTCACCGGCGAGGGCCCAGAGGCTGTTGGAGAGGCGCGCCCAAACCGGTGCGATGCGAGAGCGGGCGCGGTAGCGCGGGTCGATGCCGTAGTGGTAGCGCAGCGCCAGCTCCGTCCCGTCCGCCACGGGGGCACGCGCCTCGCCTCCGTAGGCCCATTGCGTCGGCCCCGACGGGCCGGTGTTGACCCCGCCGCGCCCCCGCACGTCGAGCGGCCCCACGCCGAGGTCGAGTCGCAGGCCCGCGTGCCCGCCCTCCACCCGGTTGTAGCGGAGGATCGGCAGCGCGCCGTCGAACTCGAGGAACGCGGACGCTTCCTCGTCGCCCGCGGCGTCCGTCGTGTCGGCCCCCGTCGCGTCCCCTTCGGTGTCCTCGTCCGTGCCGCCGCCAAAGCTCACCCCGTCGTCCCCGCCGATGCCGAGGTCCCGCATCCATCCCACGAGCCCCCCGGGCTCGAACGCATCCTGGACCGCGTCCGTGCTGTCGATTCGGGTGTAGGCGGCTCGCTCGGCCCGCGAGTACGGCACGAAGGGCCCACCGCCCCGAAGCGTATCGGCCGCCAGCCCGGGCACGGACGGCCCCTCCCCCGTCCGACCGGGGCGGACGACCGCTTCCTCCTCGTCGGTTTCGTAGAGCGAATCCGGCACCGGCACATTGAGGCGGTAGTCGCTCAGGCGGCTCACCTGGCGAATGCTGACGTCCGAGAACGAAACCAGCGCGGATACCTGCACGTCGAGCCGCCGCCGCGCCCGGAAGTCGACCGGCAACCAGTATCGCCCCCCGAAGTTCGAAAACTGCTGTTCGAAGGTGACCTCCACGCCCTTCAGCACGCGCGACGTACTGAGGGCCGCCGTGGGCCGAAGCCGGGCCTCCAGCAGGGCGTAGGTGCTGTCGAGGACGGTCACCGTGCCACGGAACGTGGACGAGAGGCGACTGGCCGGCTCTACCCGAATGCGAAAGGCCCGCTGTCCGTCGATTGCGCGGGTGGTGTCGAGCGTAAAGTCGTAGTAGTCAAGGGCCTCCGGGTGAGTAACGCCGACCAGCCGGTTGCCAAGGACCTCCACGTTGTCGCGGTACAGGTTGAGCACCGTCGCGGCGGCGGGCAGCGCGCCCTCAGCAAACGATTGGAGGTTGGCGGTTCCCCGCTGCGCACGCACCACTTCGCGGGTCCCGCGCTCCGCGTCCCAGAAGGCCGTGGTCCGGCTCTCCGTAATGGCCGCGATCGTCGTGTCGCTGGCCAGCGTGAAGCGGTTGTACGCCTCCACCGAATAGCTCTTCAGCTCGGGCCACCACTCCTGCTTGCGCTCGATGACGCGCCGCATGATCGACTCGCCGGGAGTCCGCGAGCCCGTCACAACGACCTCGTCCATCTCCACGGTGGTGGGCGCCAGGCGGAAGCTCTGCCGGGGCGACGTATCGGTCGTGATGCGACGCTGGGTCGACCCGTAGCCCACGTAGCGCACGACGACCGTGGCCGGGAGGCTGTCGAGCGCAAGCGTGTACCGCCCGTTGTCGTTCGTGATGGTCCCCTGGTACGCGTCCGCGATGCGGAGGGTGGCCTGGGGCAGCGGCTCGCCCGTCTCCGCGTCCACCACGCGTCCACGCAGGGTCTTCGCGGCGTCCTGGGCGGCGGCCGACCCGACGCCCGCGAGCAGCAGAAGCGTCGAAAGGACGAGGAGGAGCCGGTGGTTCGAAGCGGTCCGCAGTGGCATTCCGGTCCGACGGATGACTCGGGAGAACTGTGGAACGAGGGGGCTTCTCTTCCTACTCAACCGCGATCTCCGCGTCCGCCAGCACGGGGCGCTCCACGGTCTCGTCCCGTTCCAGCCGGCCATCGCGCAGGTGGATGATGCGGCGGGCGTGGCGGGCAATCTCCTCCTCGTGCGTCACCACGAGGAGCGTGTTGCCCTGCCGGTGCAGCGCCTCAAACAACCGCATGATTTCGTCGCCGGTCTCCGTGTCAAGGTTGCCCGTCGGCTCGTCGGCCAGGACGAGGGCGGGGCGGTTCACGAGGGCCCGCGCCGTGGCCACGCGCTGGCGCTGCCCGCCGCTCAGCTCATTCGGCCGGTGGTCGAGGCGGTCGCCCAGCCCCACGCTGCGGAGGGCCTCCGCCGCCCGCTCGCGTCGTTCGGCCTTGGGCATGCCCGAGTAGATGAGCGGCAACTCGGCGTTGCGCAGGCAATCCACCCGCGGCAGTAGATTAAAGGTCTGAAAGACGAAGCCAATCTCCCGGTTGCGAATCTCCGCGAGTTCGTTGTCCGAGAAGGTGCTCACGTCCTCGCCCCGGAGGTGGTACATGCCCCCCGTGGGCGTATCGAGGCACCCGAGCATGTTCATAAAGGTCGATTTACCGGAGCCCGACGGGCCCATCACGGCCACGTACTCCCCCTCCTCAATGGAGAGGCTCACGCCGTCGAGGGCCCACACCTCCTGCGAGCCCATCATGTAGCGCTTGGTTAGATCCGTGACCTCGATGAGAGGGCGGCTGTCAGACGCGTCGGCGCGTCCGTTCGTTGTAGAACCTGCCATGGCGGACTGGAAGTGGATGTGCGAAACGCGGAAGACACTACTGTGTGGAGGCAACAACGCCCCCCTCGTCGGCCTTGTCGCCCTCCGTCCGAATCTTCGTCCCGGGCGAGAGCTCGCGGCTGACCGCACTGTACGGGCCGGTGATGACGGTTTCCCCGCCGTCCAGCCCCGCCCGCACCTCAATGTGCGAGTCGTCGGCGATCCCGGTATTCACCTCCACCATTCGGGCCGTGTCGGCCTCGGCCACAAAGACCACCTTGCGCAAGTCCTCCGCGCCGGGGTCGCCCGACGAGGCGGTGGAGTCGGCCTCCGGCCCTACGTCGTTGAAGTCGCGCACCGTGACCGCCTGAATCGGCACGGCCACCGCGTCGTCCTCCGTCTGGGTGTAGATGTCGACGGACCCACTCATGCCGGGCCGCACCGTCGGGGCGGGGTCGTCTCCGCTCGGCACCTCGGGGCGCGACACGCCCTGCTCTCCGCCCGCGGGCCCCGTGTTCGGATCGTCCAGCACGCGGATGGTGACCGGAAAATTGGTGACCTCGTTCTGACTCCCCTCATTCTCGATGCGGGCCGAGTTGGCGATCTCGGTCACCCGCCCCCGAAAGGTCCGGTCCGGGTGCGCGTCAAACTCGATGGTGGCCGTGTCGCGGCTGGCCACGTTGACCACGTCGCTCTCGTTGACGTCCACCTCCAGCTCCATCCGGTCGAGCTGGGCGATGCGCATCATCTCCGTTCCCGCCCGCTGCTGCGTCCCCACCACGCGCTCGCCCACCTCCACGTCGAGGCGGCTTACGGTGCCGCTCATCGGGGCGTAGAGCCGCGTCTTTTCCAGCTGCTCGCGCGCATCCTGGAGGCTCGCCTCGGCGCTCTTCACCTGAAACCGGGCGGCTTCCAGGCGGGCAACGGCCTGCTGGTAGGAGGACTGCGCGGTTTCGAACTCGCTTTCCGGCACGACGCCCTTCTCGAAGAGGGCCTTTTGGCGCTCAAACGTCTGGCGGGCCTGCACCGAGTCGGCCCTGCGTTCGGCGAGGGTGGCTCGCTGCTGCGCCACCGTGGCCTCCTGCCGCTTCAGCTGGGCGCGGTAGTCGTCCGGGCGCAGGCGCGCCAGCAGGTCGCCCTCCTGCACGACGTCTCCCTCCTGTACGGGCAACTCTGTGATCTCGCCGGACACGTCCGGGCTGATCGACACCTCCACCTCGGGCTGCGAGCGCCCGAAGGCCGTGACCGTTTGCGTGATGCTGCGCTGCTGGGCCGTCTCGGTCTCAACGGAGATCCCCGGCGCGCCTCCCCCAAACCAGCCCAGGCCCCAGCCGGCCCCGCCCAAAAGGGCGAGCACGGCCAACAGGCCGCCAAGACCATACAGAACGCGACGCGTGGTGCGACTTGCAGATGCCATAACAAAGATCAGTGCCGATTCGAAGAGGTGAGAGTCGACGGACGCACGTTATTCGCCGAAGAGTGGCGCCGTGGGCCGGAGACGCCCCACGAAGTAGTCAATTTGCTTCTCCCGGAAGAGGAGCGTGTAGCGGGCCCGCACCTGCTGGCTCGCCGCGTCCACGAAGTCGCGGTTCGCGTTCTGCAGCTCCACGATCGAGGCCGCCCCCAGGTTGTAGCGCTCCTGGGCGGCGGTGCGGGCCTGCCGGGCCGACCGGAGGCGGGCGTTGGCCGCCTCCAGCTGTTGGACGGCATTCTGGTAGTCGAGGTAGGCCTGCCGCACCTGTAGCGCCACCTGCTGTTGCTGGTCGTCGAGGGCGTACTGGGCGTTTCGGGCCTGCACCTTGGCCTGCTGGATCTGGGTCTCGCGCTGCCACTGGTCGAAGATCGGGATATTCAGGGACAGAGAGATGCTGCCCCCCCGGTTCTGTTCAAGCTGCTCCGAGAAGCCCACGTCCACCCGCTGGTTCGGATTGTCGGGATCCGGGATGCTGAAGTTGCTCGACCAGTCCGTGCCGTAGTTGGCCCCGACCGAGAGGCTGGGGTAGTACCGGGACCGTGCCGACTGCACGCTGTGCTCGGCCGCCCGCTGGTCCGCCTGCGCCACCTGGAGGTCCAGGCGTCGCTCAAAGGCCTCGTCAATCAGCGCCGAGGAGTCGTAGGTGCGCGCCTCGATCGAATCTCCCGGCGGATCGGGCACGCGAAAGTCGTAGGGCCGGCGGGGGTTGAGCTGGAGCGTCTGAATGATCTGCGTCTGGGCAACCTCGCGCTCGCGCCGGGCCTGGAGCAGCGCCTGCTCGGCCTCCGCCACGTTGGCCTGCTGCGCGTACAGCTCCGACACCGGACGCGACCCAGCGTCCACAAACTCCTCAATCTGCCGCAGTTGCTGCTGGAGCGCATCGAGCTCCTCCTGGCGCACCCGCACAATCTCGCGCGTCTCCACCAGGTTGATGAACTGCTCCATCACGGTGAACACCACCTCGCGCCGCGTTCGCTGCAGGTTGAACTCCTCCGCAACCGACTGGGACCGGGCCGAGCGGACCGACGAGATGTTCTCGAAGCCGTTAAAGATCGTGAGGTTGGAGTTCCCCCCGATGTTCAGAAAGTCGGTCGACTGCGAGGTGAAGTCGCCCGTCACCTGGCTGAAGTTTCGTCCGTACTGCCGCTGCACGCTCGACGAGATGTTCAGGCTGGGGGCAAAGTCCATCCACTCGGACTGAAGCTCCGCCTCGCTCTGTTGCACCGACGCCTGCGCCCGCCGCAGGTCGGTGTTCTGGTCGAGCGCAATGCGAACGGCTTCGTCGAAGGTCACCTGGGTGGTGTCGGTGCGGGCCCCGAGGTTGGGCTGGGCCAGGAGGGCGGGCGCCCCCACCATGCTCACAGCCGCGGCCAGGGCAAGCCCCCTCCACAGGGACCGGAGCGTAGGAAGAATGCGTGCGGCGAGGCGTCGAGACATATCGTGCATGGGTGTGTTGTGGAACAGAACCTTCGCGTGCCGTCCCTGTGCGGCACGCTATTCGTATCGGAGGGAGTCGATGGGGTCGAGGCGGGCGGCCTTGTAGGCCGGGTAGCCGCCAAAGACGAGGGCCAGCAGGGTGACGCCCGCCACGGCAACGCCGGCCCAGAGCCACGGGAAGGCGGGCTGGATGTCGAACCAGACGGCCGTCAGGTTGCCCCCAAGCCCGCCCAGGAGGATGCCCACGAGCCCGCCCACCTGGCACAGAATGACGGCTTCCAGGAGGAACTGGCCCAGAATGTCGTACCACTTGGCCCCCACAGCCTTCCGGATGCCGATCTCCTTCGTGCGCTCGGTGACGGAAACGAGCATGATGTTCATGATGCCCACCCCGGCGGCCAGCAGCGAAATGAGGCCCACGGCCGCGCCGCCCATCGTGAGGGTGCTCGTAAACTCGGCGAAGGTGCTCCGCAGCCCGTCGCTCGTATCGATATTGAAGTTGGCGGGCTGTCCCGCCCCCACCGCGCGGATCGTGCGCAGGTGTTGCATCACGGCCTCGCGGGCGGCCGGCAGGGCCTCCGGCGACGGGGCGCGCACCCGAATCGAGTTCATGCTGCGCCCTCCGTCCCCGTAGGTGCCGAGCAGGTACGTGAGCGGGGCGTAGACCCGCGAGTTGGGGTCGCGGAAGAGGCCGCCCTTTTCGGCCAGCACGCCCACCACCTCCAGTCGCACCCGGCCGATTTTGACCTCCTTGCCGATGGGGCTCACGGCCGGGAAGAGGGCCTCGGCGACCGAGGAGCCGAGCAGGGCCACGGGACGGGCGTTTTGCACATCCTGTTCGGCAAACGGGCGCCCGGCCCGCATGTCGTACCCGAAGTTCCCAAGGAAGAACTGATCCGTCCCGTAGAGGCTGATGTTGGGGTTGGTCTCCTCGCGGGCCGACTGGGCCTTTACGCCCCCATCGAAGGATTCCTCCACACTCACGGTGTACGCGCTGCCCATCTGGTCCTTGAGGCGCATCGTCTGCCGGTACGTGAGGGGCGGATGGTACTGCTCCTCGTTGCCCCCAAAGTCGTACCGCTCCACCGACAGCGTGGAGGCGCCGAGGCCCTGAATCGAGCTCTTGAAGTAAAGGTCGATCACGTCGACGGCCGTCACCGCGGCGATCACCGCAAACACGCCGATCACCATGCCCAGCAGCGTAAGGGACGAGCGCAGCTTGTTCGCCCGGAGGGCGCTCAGGGCCTCTCGGATCGTTTCAAGCAGGTGCATGGCGACGTGCGATGGTTCGAAGAGCGGATGCCGGTTACTCGTAGCGGAGGGCCTCGATGGGGTCGGCGGTGGCCGCCTGCCAGGCCGGGGCAATGCCGAAGAGGACCCCCACCCCCACGCAGATGACGAACGCGATGAGGACGGTCTGCAGCGGTAGCGAGGCGGAAAACCCGAGCGCGCTAATGCCCATGGCCCCGAGCGCCGAGAGGCCCAGGCCAATCAGCCCCCCGATGAGGCACACGATGATGGCTTCGACGAGGAATTGGAGCAGAATCGTCCGCTCCTTCGCCCCCACAGCCTTGCGAATCCCGATCTCTTTCGTCCGCTCGCGCACCGACACGAACATGATGTTCATGACGCCGATGCCACCCACCACGAGGGCGAGCCCTGTCAGGAACAGGCCCACGCCGTAGATCGCAACCTTGGTCCCGGCAAAGCTGGCGCGGATCTGCTGCTGGTCGTTGATCGCAAAGTTGTTGCGCTCGCCCGGCGGCACGCCCCGTGCCGTTCGCAGGATGCCGGTGAGTTCGTCTTCGGCGCGCGTCATGGACGTTCCCTCCCGCACCTTCACCATGATGTTGACGCCCCACTGCCGGCTTACCCCGAACAGCTTGTCGTAGGTGCTGAAGGGGATGATGATGCGCTCGTCGGGCGTGCCCGGGCCGCTAAAGAGGCCCTCTCCCTGCGGCGTCTGCACCCCAATGACCCGACAGGGCGGCCCGTTGAGCTTAATCGTCTTTCCCAGCGGCGTGGCAACCGGAAAGAGTTCGTTCGCAATGTCGGCCCCAATCACACAGACGTTCCGCGCCCCCTGCTCGTCGGACTGGGTGAAGAAGCGCCCCTGGGCCAGCTCTACATCCCGGATGCGTCCGTACTGCGGCGTCGAGCCGGTAATCTCCGCCTCTATGTCGCGCCCCTGGTACTCGACCGTCCGGTCGGTGTCGGTCGTGGGCGCCACCGCCGCGGCAAAGCGCGCCCGGTCGCGGATCGTCTGGGCCAGGGCGGGCTGGATCGCCGGGCGGTTGCGCAGGCGCCACCACTCCCGGTCCGTATTTTGCCCCCAGGGAAACTGGTCGACGTAGAGCACATCGGCCCCCAGCTGGGAGAGCGACTTCTCGAACTCCTGGTTGAGGCCGTTGATCACCGTCGCCATCAGGGTCACCGACGCGATGCCGATGATGACCCCAAGGGTGGTGAGCGTCGAACGCATCTTGTTGGCCCAGATGGCCTGGACGGCGATGCGCACGCCCTCAATAATTTCGAAGAGCACCCGGCGCACGGCGTAGGGAGATGGAATATGCAAACGACACGAACGTGTGAGCTGCCGGCCTCATCGGAAGCAGACAGGGCGTCGGGCCCGCAGGTTGCAGTCCTGCCCGCTTGCCCGACCTCGCGCGATCTTCTACAAGGGAAGGGGCCGCATGATGCCGCTAAATCGATGAGTTGCCTCATTTGCAGGACGAGTTGACGTATCGGACCAACGAACGGTCTCGTCCCGCTGAGCGGTCGCCTCGTTCTCTTTCATGCGGCGCAGCAGCTCCCGCGCCAGTGAGAACTGCACGCGGACCAGCGGGCCGTCGCGCTCGACCGTGGCCTGCTCCAGCAGGTTCTGCTGCTGTTCGGAGAGCTGGCTCTGGGAGAGGCGCAGGACGGCCAGAAGCCCCTCGGCCATCTCGGCCACATTGCTGGCGGTGGCGTCGTCCGCCATCGTCAGGTACACATCCCCCTCCAGGGCCGCGTCCGTGAGCGTGAGGGCCAGCGCCTGCTCGCGCACATTCTCTTTCAGTTGATCAATCTTCCCGCCGGCCTTCTCTTCAATTGCCGACACGCCGGAGGACATCTCGTTGAGTCCCAGCACCCGATTCGACCACTGGACGAGGGCGCGCTGAACGCCCGCCTGGGTCACCGACGACCCGTCCTCCTCGCCGGACGCCGCCCCGGACTCCTCGCCGGACGCGGCCGTTCCGGCCGAGGCCACCGCCGTCCCGAGGGCCGTCGAGTCGCCGAGGACCGTCTGCAACACGTTGCGCCCCGCCACCCAGGCGGTCCGGTCGCGCCCCAGGCGCTGGACGAGGGTCATGTACGCCTCGTCGTCGCTGAGGCGCCCCTCGTCCCCCTGGTGCCGATCGACCATGGCCCGGGCGCGCTCGGCGTCAAAGGCCACGCCCACGGTCCCGTTGTCGACAAACGCCAGGTGCACCGCATCGTCGGATTGCGGGGCGGCGTCGGAGGGCTCATCTTTTGCCTCGTCGCCGGCCCCCGTCCCGAGCGCCATCCGGTAGAGCGGCGTGCCGCGGTACGTGGTGCGCTCCACCTGCACGTCGGACGCCTGGTTCAGGTACTGGTCCATTTGGTCCGCGGTGAGATTGGCGAACACCACGGCGCTCACTGCCTGCGTGTCGCCCTTTTCCAGGGTGCCGTATACGGCCTTCAGGTCCGTTCGCGGGTTCAGGCCCGTCGCCTCCAGAAAGGCGCGGACGGGCGGGGGCGCCGCGGCACGAAGGCTGTCCGCAGTCAGGTCCTGCAGCTCATCGACCTGCTGAAACGCCGCCTCCAGATTCACCATCCCCACGGCGCGCGGCCCGCCCGGAAGCAGGGCCGCGGCCCGACGCGTCTGCGCCGGGACCTGATCGGTCATGCTCATGTAGGGCTCGCATCCACCGAGCACGAGAAGCCCAAGCAGGGCGGAGACAATCCAAAAACGGGGGCGGGAGAACATCATGGCGCGGCGATCGGCTAGTGAGTGGACAACGTCCGGTATGCACAACGCCCGCGCCCCCGCCAGGATGCCCCTCGTGCGACGAACGGGCCGCCTGCGTCGACGGACGGACGCCCGTCCGGGCTCACTCTCCGTTCGGCCCCCTTAGCCGTCCGCCCCAATCAGCGCCTCCACGTTCTCCCGGTAGCCGCGGCTCGTCTTCAACGGGGTGCCGCACTCCATAATGAGACGGTACGTGCCGTGGTCGAGCGGGCGGAGCTCCGTGACGTAGTTCGTGTTTACGATGTAGGAGCGGTGGACGCGCAGGAAGCGCTCGGCGTCGAGCCGCTCGGTCAGCTCTTTCATGGTGGCGCGGATGAGGTGCTTCTCCTCCCCGTCGCAAAGCGCCACGTAGTCGCCCTCCGACTCGAGCCACTGCACCTCATCGGCCTCCACGAAGTAGATGCGCTTGCGGCTGCGGACGGTGAAGCGCTCCAGGGGCTCCTCCTCATCGCTTGTGTCCTCTTCCTCGTCCTCCTCCGTCGCGTACCGGTCGAGCACGGCGCGGAGCCGGTCGCTCAGGTCTTCGGCCTCGGCCCGCTGGAGCTGGGTGCGCGCCCGGTCGATCGCCTCCGCAAAGCGCTCCTCATCGATGGGCTTGAGCAGATAGTCGAGCGCGTGGGCATCGAACGCCTCCAGCGCATACTCGTCGTAGGCCGTTACAAAAATGGTGAGCGGCATGCGGTCGACGCCCACCTCGCGGACCACCTCCAGCCCACTCATCTCGGGCATCTGTACGTCGAGAAACACGAGGTCGGGGGCCTCGTCCTCGATCAGGCGAACGGCCTCGGGCCCATCCCCCGCCTCCCCGACGATGCGCACCTCCTCGACCGAGTCCAGGAGCTGCCGGACGCCCGTACGGGCCAGTGGTTCGTCGTCAACAATGAGGGCACGAATCGACATGGGGTGCGGCGTCGATCAGTGAGAAGACAGAACGCGAGTGGAGCGGAGAGCTAAGATTCCGACACCGTGACGGGGTCCACGGCGTCTTCGGCGAGCGGGGTGTCGTCGGGCTCTCGCGGTATGCGGATCGTGACGCGCGCCCCGCCCTCGGCGGCGGTGCCCAGCTCTATGGAGTGCTGGTCGCCGTACAGGGTGTCCAGGCGCCGGCAGGTGTTGGAGAGGCCCACGCTGTCCTCATCCGAAAGGGCGTCGGGATCGAACGAGTCGAAGCCGGGCCCGCTGTCGGCCACCGTAAGCTCGACCTGGTTGCCGTTGGGCCCCGCCGGGACGGCGGTCACCCGCACCCGTCCCGCCTCGGCGTGCGGGGCAACGCCGTGGCGCACCGCGTTCTCGACCAGGGGTTGCAGGATGAGGTAGGGCACGGAGGCCTCGCTCACGCTGGGGGCCACCGAAATCTCCGCCTGCAGCCGGTCGCCGAATCGGGTCTGCTCGATCTCAAGGTACCGCTCCAGAAAATCGATCTCTTCCCGCAGGGGGACCATCTGCACGTCGGCCCCCTGAAAGGTGGCCCGCAGGAGGTCGCTCAGCAGCCGAAGCGTGCGGGCGGCCTTGTCCGTGTCGCCCCCGCGCACCAGCACGGCAATCGCGTTGAGCGTATTAAAGAGAAAGTGCGGGTTCACCTGCATGCGAAGGGCCTGGAGCTGCGCCTGCGCAAGCTCGCCCCGAAGCGCCTGGGTTTGGGCCTCCTGCTCGCGGGAGCGCACAAAATGCTCGTAGGCAAAGCACAGGGCCGCGAGGATGAAGTACGTGAAGTAGTCCGTCACGAAGCGGCGGAAGAGCAGCACCGCCAGCGGCCAGTCCTCAATGTCGTAGGGCTCGGCCCGCACGAAGGAGGTCGTGAAGTCGGGGTAGACGCCCTCC
Organism: Salinivenus lutea; assembly: GCA_002894685.1. Lineage (GTDB taxonomy): Bacteria > Bacteroidota > Rhodothermia > Rhodothermales > Salinibacteraceae > Salinibacter > Salinibacter luteus. The sequence goes on along the minus strand of NCRC01000003.1, from coordinate 105,613 downwards.
CGCGTGAACGTCGCGAGGGCAAAGAGGCCCTGCTCCAATGCCACGTGCAGGGCCGCGATGGGGACGCCAAACGCGAGCCCCCACCACAGGCCGCGGCGCCAGCTCGTCCGCACGTCGACCCACTGGAAGAGGGCCAGCACCAGCGGCGTCAACAGGGCCCACAGATGGAGGCGCGTCCACAGCCCCACGACGAACGCAAAGAGCGCAAACGGCACGCGCAGCCACAGCAGCTCCCGGTTGGTTGTCTGGAACCACTCCACGATGCGCGGCGCCGTGGCCTCCGTGAGGAGGAGCAGGGCCGCGAGGAGGGCTGTGCCGTAGAGGAGGTAGCGCCGCGCGAACCGGTGAAGGGACGATAGCTCCGATGAGGCCGGGCCGGCCATAAACGAACTCGACGCGTGAAGGAATCGGACGCACAGGCCAGAGACGACCGGCAGGGCCCGCCGGTCGTCCCGATCCTTCGTATCAACGGCCAGCGCCTCCTGAACGTTACAGCCCGAGGCGCGAGGCCGCACGCGGCGGCCCCGCGGGGCGAGGCGGAGGGGGAGGGATTCGAACCCTCGAGGCCGCAACGGGCCTGCCGGTTTTCAAGACCGGTGCATTCAACCAGGCTCTGCCACCCCTCCAAGGGTGATTTTCATGCTCTCTCTTTCACATGACGACCAGAGAATGGGTTTCTGCTGACGCCCAAAGTTCGACGAAAACACCCTTGAACGCCGTAGAACAGGGGGGTCCCGAGACGTCTTGTTGCAATTTCCGATTTTCCCTGAACGCCATCTACGATCTTCGTCGCGGAAGCCAGTGGACGGAGCCCATCCGGCGAAACGGCGTCTTCTGACGTAGTTACTGGTACGATACTGGTACGATTGCTCAGATTCCGTACCAGTGCATGGACCTTCCGCGGATTTGGTTCCGCTAACCATCCCTTTCCCGGACCTCTCCATGAAGCCGGACAAGACCTGTTCGGCGAATTCCCTCCTGGTGGACTAGAAGGCTCGCAAGATGCTGGAGGGCAGGGAGCGTGGAGAGCTCATCGTGAGACCTGGATCTACACCACACGACGCCCTCCGGCAAGCTGACGCGCTTGTGTATCACATATCGAGACTTCCGGTACACAAGCGGAGTTGTCTTCAGGACGTGATGCACAAGACGCTCCCCTATTTCACGTCCGCTCTGGTTCCGAACGGTCGTTCATGGGGGACAGACGAGGGGCGAGTTCTGGTCCGGCGACTCCGATTGTCCCGGCACTGATCGTCCATGCCCAAACGCTTCGGCCTAGACATCCGGACGCTCCCTTCGGAAACGGGATACGGTAGATGCTCTCCAGACGTCTTCCGAGGAGATACGGAGTGGACCTGAACCTAGAGGAGAAGCCGGCGTCGTCCGCGCCCTGGGCCCGCGCCCCCGACTACCCCACCCACACCCCCGCCACGACAAACCCGAGGGCCGCCACGCCGGCCTGCACCAGAGCGTACGGCATCTGCGTGTTGATGTGGTCGACGTGGTCGCAGGCCGAGGCCATCGACGCGATGATGGAGGTGTCCGAGAGGGGCGAGGCGTGATCGCCAAAGAGCCCGCCGGACAGCACGGCGCCCAGCAGAAGGGCGGGCGGCAGCCCCAGCCCCTGCGCCAGCGGAAGGGCCACCGGAATGAGGATCGCGAAGGCCGTCCACGAGGAGCCGAGCGTGAACGAGACGAAGCAGGTCGCCCCGAACACCGTCACCGGCATCCACCAGGCCGGCCCCTCCCCCACAAGTCCCGACACGTACGCCCCCATCTCCAGCGCCTGCGACACCTGTCCCAGCGCAAAGGCCAGCACGAGCAGAAAGGTGACCGGCACGAGGCCCGACGCCCCCTTCACGACCCAGTCCATCGCCTCCTCCAGCGACAGGACCGAGGCCCCGCCCCAGAGCCGCGGCCCAACGTAGAGCAGCAACGCCGTCCCCACCGCCGTCCCCACCGCCCAGAGCACGGCGGTCGCCCCGCTGCCCTCCATAAGCGAGCCGTTGCCCGTGACGTAGAGCCCGACGAAGATCATCCCAACCATCACGGCCACGGGCACCAAGAGATTGCGCGCCCGCGGCACCACGCCGTCCGGCGGCTCGATGCGGGCGATGTCTTCCGTAATCATGGGCTGGGCCCCCGGCCGCAAGAGCTCGCCCCGGTCCCGCGCCCGCTCCTCGGCCCGCCGCATCGGCCCAAAGCCCCACCCCGTGAGGGCCAGGGCCAGCGAAAAGAGGATGGCGGCCAGGCCAAAGAAGTTGAACAAAAGTGCCCCGACCAATACCGACACGGCGCTTCCCGCCACGTCCTGCGCGCTCACGAGGCCGAGCACGTACGCCCCCCACCCGTTCAGCGGAATCATCATGCACACCGGCGCACAGGTGGCGTCGCAGTAGTACGCCAGCTTCTCCCGCGGGAGGTTCAGGTCGTCGAAGAAGGGCCGGCTCACCGCCCCCACCGTCAGGTTCGAGATGTTCGACTCCACAAACATCACCAGCCCCGTGCCCCACGCCAGCACCTCGGCGCCCCGCGTGCTGGTGCCCCAGCCCCGCTCCCGCGCCCAGGCCACAAACCCGCGCACGCCCCCGGAGGCCTGCACGAGCCCCACCAGACTGCCGACCAGCAGGCAGAAGACCAGGATGCTCGCGTTCGTCTCGTTCGTAAAAACGGTGACGATCTGGTCGGCCATCTCGCGGAGGCCCAACACCGGATTGCCGCCGGCAAGAATGGTGGTGCCCAGCCACAGCCCCGCGAGGAGCGACAGGTAAATCTGGCGCGTACTCATCGCCAGCCCGATGGCCAGCACGGGCGGCAGCAGCACAATCCAGTCCATACGAAATCCCGACGAGTCGGTGGGAGAGAATCGCAGATTTCCCCGCCCCAACTAACCAAGAACGTGCGCCAGGGGCAAGCCGACCAACGGCTGTGGCGGGGCCTGACACCGCCTTCCTCCGAGAAAGGGTCGATGGCCCAGAACGTGTGTCCCCCTCTTCCGTGGGTCGAGGCGGATTCGCCCTCCGGATCCTGCCAAAACAAGTCGCTTGCCCCCGCTCCCGGGGAGGCACTACGGCTCGGCGACCGTCCCCGCCTACACCAACAACGCCAGGCGACGGGCCGGGCGCGTCACGGCAACGTACAACAGCGCCTGTCGCTCAGAGCCCCGGCACGCCTGCAGGTCGCGGTGGTCCACGAACACCGTGTCGAACGTAGAGCCCTGCGCCTTGTGCACGGTGGAGGCATACGCGTAGTCGACCTGAGCGAACCGCTCCCGGAGATCAAAAAACCGGTCCCACTTCGCCCCGTCGTCCTCGGCCTTCTCACGGCGGCGCTCCAGAGCCTCCTCGTAGCGCGCATGCTCGTCCTCGTGCAACACGTAGGCCGTACGGGTAAGGCCGCGCCCCGGCGTGCGCACCTTCAGCTTCCAGGTTTTCCACTCGCTCTGGTCTTCGGCCTCGAAGGTATCGACCGTCGCCTTCTTCACCCGCACCTCCTCGCTATTCGTGAGGCGCGGCACCCCCTCGTGGAACCACGTCTCGGTTGCCACCAGCCACTCGCCCTCCACAAAGCGGTCGGCGTCGGCCCCGTAGCGGGCGGTCCGGATCTCGCGGTTGTAGTGGCGGACCGTCTTGTTGCGGTAGGCGAGCACCCGAGCGTGGGTGGCATCCTCGGCAAACGCCTCAGTGTCGAAGGTGCGCAGCACACTCTCCAGGAAGTCCGCCCGGTCCGCCGTGATGGCCACCCCCTGCCCATCCTCAAACGTCCCCCGGAGCCGCCCGTCGGTGCCCGTTCGGATCTCCGTGGCCAGCTCCAGGATGGGATTGTCGGCGGCCTGTCGGTGGATTGTCTCCAGCGTGGCGCCCGGCACGTCGAGCGCCGGCGACGGGTCTTCGTTGACCGGGGGCAGCTGCGCGGGATCGCCCACGAAGAGCCACTGCACAAAGAAGGGAGAGTCCTCAATGTGCCGCCACTCCTCGCGCCCAATCATCGACGCCTCGTCGACAATCACCACTCCCTCGTTGAAATCGCGCCCGTCGTCGGGCACGAGCTCGTACTCCCCGTCCTCCGTCGGCTGAAGGCGCAGCCCCAAAAACGAATGGAGCGTCTGCATGTCCACGGGCACCTCCCCCAGCTCGTCGCTGAGCACCTGTACGGCCTTGTGGGTGGGGGCACACACCGTGACGGTGCAGTCCTCCTCCACCAGCTGCTCCACGAGCCGGCTCACGAGGTACGTTTTGCCGGTGCCGGCGTAGCCGCGCAGACCGGTAAACCGCTCCCCTCGGGCCAGACGATCGTACACCTCGTCGTAGGCGGCCTCCTGGTCCTCGGTAAACGGAGAGTCGACGGCGGTCGGCATGGATGGAGCTACGGCCCGGCGGATTGTTCGACAAAGAGCGTCGCGCTACGCAATCGGTTCATTCTGCGCGGGAGACGACAGCGGGGAGGCGGACTCCTGGCCCTGGCCCAGCCGCTCGAGGTGGCGCCGAAACCGACGCATCACCAACAGATGGACGAGCGCCTGCGTGCTGTTGTACACAAACCATGGCAGGCGGGGGGAGAAGTCGTGGACGGCCGCCAGAATCGTGCCCCCGTCCAGGGCCTGACGAAACTCAAGGCGACCGGCGTGCGGCCCCTCGGTGTCGGCCAGCAGGCCGCCGGTTACGTAAAAGGCCTGGCGCCCCTCCGGACTGCGGTCGTCGGCAAAACGAAGCGTGAGGAGGGTGGGACCGGCGGGTCGCACCTGAAAGTGGGCCACCCGCCGCTGCACGACCTGCACCTGCAGCAGCGGCCACCCCAGGCGGGGCAGCCATCGCAAGTACTCAAGCGCCACGTCGCGGGCGTCAAAGCCCGGCGGGCAGGGCATGCGCTGCACCGATCGCACCACGCTCTGCGCCCGGATTTCCGCGTCGTCCCGGGCCCGGAGCGCTTTTCGGGGGTTGGGCAGGGGGCGCCCCTGGTCATCGACCGAGGCGGCAAGCGCCTCCTCAAACGGGGTTGCTTCCGCCACGAGGGTCTCCTGGAGCGGGTTGGGCCGCACCTCCGCCTGGTACCGCAGGCTGTCCACAATCGGGCTCACGAGCGCCCACGGCACCCCGCCAAACACGTACACCCACATCTTCGAGAGCTCGGCCGCGTCGATCGGGACCGTGGCCATGGGGCGCTCCAGGTCGAGCACGGCCGCGGTCCGCTTCAGCAGTTCGCGGTAGGTCATCCGGTCCGGCCCGCCCACATCGTACGTCTGGTCGTACGTGTCGGGGCGCCCCAGGCAGTGCGTGAGCCCGCGCACGATGTCGTCGAGCGCAATCGGCTGGGTCGTGGCCCTGGTCCAGGCCGGGAGCAGCATCACGGGCAGGCGGCGCACCAGATTGAGGAGGAGACGCAGCCACGTGCCGCCGGGCCCCACGATGAAGCCGGCGCGGAGGGTGGTCACGGGCACGCCCGTCGCCCCGAGGGCGTCCTCCACCTCCAGTCGACTGCGAAGGCGGGGGGGCAGCCCCGAGGCGTCCTCCGGCACCAGCGCCCCGAGGTACAGAATCTGTTCGACGCCCTGCGCCGCGGCCGCCCGCGCAAAGTTGTCGGCCTGAAGCAGGTCGAGGTCGGCCACCTGGGCCTGCGTGAGGCGCGACGAGGGGTGCATCGAGTGCACCAGGTAGATCGCCACGTCGGCCCCCTCCAGGCCCTCCTGCACCGCGTAGGGATCGAACAGGTCGCAGTGGCGCCACGTCTCGTGCTCGTACCGGTCCGCATTGGCCCGGGCCCGCACCGGCGAGCGCGTGAGCCCCACGACGTGCGCCTCCCCGCGGAGCGCCGTCCGCACCGCCGTGCCGATAAACCCAGTGGCTCCCGCAATGGCCACCGTCGGACGATCGGGAGAAGACACAGCCATCCGGCAGTCCCATCGTGAGTGATCGGTGCAGTGGCGAGGCGCCCAACGCACGCCCAAACAAAAAAGGCCCGTCCCGAGGCGTCTCGGGACCGGCCCAGCGGCGGAGAGGGGGGGATTCGAACCCCCGAAACGGGTATGAGCCCGTTTACTCCCTTAGCAGGGGAGCGCCTTCGACCGCTCGGCCACCTCTCCGTACGCTCTATAAGTATGCCCTCCCGCCCGCAGTGTTGCGTTCCGACTAGGAGGACTCGTCCAGGGCCTCGGCCCCGCTGGCAATGTCGAGCAGCTCCATCGTAATCGCGTTCTGTCGCGCCCGGTTGTACTCCAGCGTCAGGTCCTCAATCATCTCCTCCGCGTTCTCCGTCGCGTTGTCCATCGCCACCATCCGTGCGCCCTGCTCCGCCGCGTTGGACTCCAGGAGCGCCCGCCACACCTGGTACTTCAGGAAGCGAGGCACGAGTTCGTCGAGCAGCGTGCGAGGGGTGGGCTCAAAGAGGTAGTCGATGGCCTGCCCGTTCTGGGGAAGCTCGAAATGATTCCCCTCCTCCTGCATCACCGGCGTCTGGAACCGGTCGTCCGGGATGGGGAGCAGCGGCTCCACAATCCGGTTTTGCGTGATGGTGTTCTTGAACTCATTGTAGACGACCTCCACCTCGCCCCAGATGCCTCGCTCGAACCCCTCCACGGCATCCTCTACGATCTGCTCGGCTACACTGAACGAGAGATTGTCGAAGATGCCCTGGTAGTCCCCCACGAGGGGATGTTCGGTCTTCTGGAAGTGGCGATGCCCCTTCTCGCCCACGCAGAGGAGATAAAGGTCGTCGGTGCCCGCGGCGAACGCCTCCTCGATGGCCTGCTCGGCCTTGCTGATGACGTTGCTGTTGAAGCCCCCACACAGCCCCCGATCAGCCGTCACGACGACGATCAAGGTGCCCTCTGCGTCCTCCGGCGCCTCAAACAGCGGATGGGCCGTGGGGTCGAGTTCTCCCTTCAGGTGCTCCAGCAGCTCCCGAATCTTGTACGCGTAGGGCCGGGTGTCGAAGATGCGCTCCTGGGCCCGCCGCAGCTTGGCCGCCGCCACCATTTTCATGGCACGGGTCACCTGCTTCGTGTTTTCGACCGAGTCGATCCGGTTTCGGATGTCGCGGAGATTCGCCATGGATCAGGCGGTTGAAACGGTTGATCAGTAAAGCCAAGCGCCCATCCGGGCGACGAGAGCGGGAGTGGGGACGGTCGGCGGGGCCGGCTAGGCCGCGGCCCCGTCGCCGGCGAGCACGTCCTCCTGCTCTTCCTCTTCCTCTTCGCTGTACACGTCGGCCAGCTCCTCGGCGACCTGCTCGAAGACCTCCGTGGCCTCGTCGCTGAGCTCCTCGGTCTCGCGGATGGTCTGCAGCACCTCTTCGTGCCGGAGGCGCAGGCGCTCGATGTACTCCTCCTCAAAGTCCTCGATGTCGTCCAGCGGCACCGGGTCGAGGTAGCCATTGATGGCGGCGTGGATAATGGCGACCTGCTCCTCCACCGGAACCGGCGAGAATTCGTCCTGCTTCAGAATCTCGACGAGGCGCTCCCCGCGGTTCAGTTGCCGCTGCGTGGAGGCGTCGAGGTCGGAGCCGAACTTGGCAAAGGCCTCCAGCTCGCGGTACTGGGAGAGGTCGATGCGCAGGGTGCCCGCCACGTCCTTCATGGCGCTGATCTGGGCGGAGCCTCCCACGCGCGACACCGAGTTTCCGACGTCGATGGCCGGGCGGATGCCGGAGTTGAAGAGGTCGGTCTCCAAGTAGATCTGCCCGTCCGTAATCGAAATGACGTTCGTCGGAATGTAGGCGGACACGTCTCCGGCCTGCGTCTCAATCACCGGCAGGGCCGTGAGCGACCCGCCGCCCTCCACCTTGTCCTGTAGGGGCTCGGGCAGGTTGTTCATTTGCGACGCCACCTTGTCGTCGTCGATAATCTTGGCGGCGCGCTCCAGCAGGCGGCTGTGGAGGTAAAAGACGTCGCCCGGGTAGGCCTCACGTCCGGGGGGGCGGCGCAGCAGGAGGGAGAGCTCGCGGTAGGCCACGGCCTGCTTCGAGAGGTCGTCGAAGCAGACGAGCGAGTGGCGCCCGGTGTCGCGGAAGTACTCGCCGATGCAGGCCCCCGCAAACGGAGCAATGTACTGAAGCGGCGTCGGCATCGAGGCCGAGGCGTTGACGATGACCGTGTGCTCCATCGCCCCGTTGCGCTCCAGGTCTCGCTTCACCTGGGCGACCGTCGAGTCCTTCTGCCCCACCGCCACGTAGATGCAGTAGAGCGGATCGCCACTTTGGGCCTCCTCATCGTGCGTCGCCTTCTGGTTGATGATCGTGTCGACGAGGACCGCCGTCTTTCCGGTCTGGCGATCCCCAATCACGAGCTCACGCTGCCCCCGGCCGACCGGAATCATCGAGTCGATGGCCTTGATGCCGGTCTGCACCGGTTCCTCCACCGGCTGGCGGTAGATCACGCCCGGCGCCTTCCGTTCGAGCGGAAGCGTCATCTTGTCCCCCTCGATGGGGCCTTCCCCGTCAAGCGGGCGCCCCAGCGGGTCAATGACACGCCCCAACATGTTCTCGTTGACCCCGACGGACGCAATCTCGCCGGTGCGGCGGGCCTCGTCGCCCTCGCTGACGGCGTCAACATCGCCGAAGAGGATCACGCCGACATTGTCTTCTTCGAGGTTGAGGACCATGCCCTCCACCTCCTGCTCCGGAAACTCGACGAGCTCGCCGGCCTGCACATTGCTCAGGCCGTACAGGGTGGCGATGCCGTCGCCGGCCTGCAGCACCGTGCCGGCCTCATACTCTTCGGCCTCCGCCTCGAACCCGCCAAGCTCGCGGCGGAGAACATCGGTCACTTCGTCGGGTCGGATCGTGCCGTTGGACATAAGCGGTAGTCAGATCTGAAGTCGAAAACGTACGGAAAGGAACGGGCGATCGCCCAACACCACAGGTTATTCCTCGGAGTCGGTCGGGCTCGCCGCCCCGTGGGCCTCCATCGAGAGTGCCGTGTCGCGCAGCCGATCGCGCAGGGCCGACAGCTTGTTGCGCACGCTGCCGTCAAACACCTGGTCCCCGATTCGGATCACCACACCGCCCAAGAGGTCTGGCTCCTCCTTCACGTGGAGGCGAACGGACTGTCCCGTCTGCGTCTCCAGGGTGTCGAGGATCGCCTCGCGGTCGTCGTCGCTGAGGGGGCGGGCAACCCGCACCTGGGCATCCACAATGCCGCGCTGCTCATCCCGCAACGCCTGGTACTGATCGAGCACCGCAGCGGTGATCGTCTCGCGGTCCTTTTGCACCAGAAGGCGGAGGAAGCGGAGGGTCAACTCCGTGACGCGGTCACTGAGCAGCGACTCCAGGACGGCCTCTTTTTTCTCCTTCGGGATGACCGGGTTCTCAAAGAACCGGGCGAGCGGGTGGGTGGCCCCCTGCAGACTGTCGCGCAGCAGGGTCACGTCCGCGTCCACGGCGTCCAAAACACCGGTGGCGTCGGCCTCTTCGTAGAGGGCGTTGGCGTAACGTCGGGCAACCGTGCGCTGGCTCATAGGGAGGGAGGACGGTGAGCGTCCCACGCAGAGGCGGGCACCGCATTAGTTCTTCGGGAGGTCATCGATAAAGTCGTTCACGAGCTTGCGCTGGCGCTCGCCATCCAGGTCGTCCCGCACCACCTTGCTGGCCGCCTCAATGGCGAGGTCGGCCACCTCATCCCGCAGCTCCTGGAGGGCGGCCTGCTTCTCCCGCTCAATCTCGGCCTGGGCCTGCTCCTGCATTTGCTGGATGCGGTCGCGCGTCTTGGCCATCTCCTCTTCGCGGAGCTCTTCGGCCGACTCCCGGGCCTCACGGAGAATGCGCTGCGCTTCGCGCTCCGCCTCGCGGCGGGCCTTTTTGTTTTCGGACTGAATCTCTTTCGCCTCCGCGAGGGCCTCCTCGGCGCGCTGGATGGAGCTTTCGATCTCCTCCTCGCGGGACTCCATGGCCTCGGTAATGGGCCCCCATCCGTACCGGTACAGGAGGAACAGGAAGATGAGGAAGGCGATCGTTTTCCAGAAGATGAGCCCCACGTCGGGCTGGACGAGGCTCTGGGCAATGACCTCAGTCATGGCGGGAGAAGATAGGCTTACGCAAAGGGGCAACGTCGGCCCGGCCAACCGTGGGCGCCGGTTGGCCGCGCCCCGGGGCCCCACGGCCGGTTGCTACCAACCGGGGTGGGGACGGGCCGGACACCCTGGTCGCCGGCTCATACAAGCAGGACGAGCAGGAGGCAGATGATGAGGGCAAACAGCGCCACACCCTCAATCAGTCCGGCGGATACAATCATGAGGCCTCGGATGTCACCGGCCGCCTCGGGCTGGCGCGCAGCACCATCCATCGACGAGCTAGCGAGTCGGCCAATGCCGATACCGGCGGCGATCGAAGCAATTCCGGCGCCAAGGCCTGCAGCGAGATATGCAAAAGCAGCGGGGTCCATAGTAGCCTGTGTCTTAAGTACGGTAGATTCGCAGTTGCGATTCGGGGTCGTGCAGTCGGCGGACAGAGCCGTTTATGCCGGGGCCGGTTCCGTCACGTCGTCCACCGCGTCGTCCACGGCGTCGAGGCGATCGGAGAGGGCCCCGCTGGTCTGGCTTGTGGGCGCCTCGGCGTGCGCGTCGTCCGCGTGCTCTTCGTGTTCATGCTCCTCGACGGAGATGCCGATAAAGAGCGCCGAGAGAATGGTAAATACGTACGCCTGAATGAAGGCAACCAGCAGCTTCAGCAACAAGATGAAGACGGTGAATCCTATGCTAATGATGCTGGTGCCAAAGGCCATCGCCTCCCCGAACAGGACGTTCATGATGAAGACGAGGCCGATCAGGCTAAAGATGATGAGCGAGCCGCCCATCATGTTGGCAAACAAACGGATGGCAAGTGCCAGGTGCCGCATCACGGTACCGATCAGCTCAATCGGCACGAGGATGACGCGGATGGGCCACGGGGCGTCCGGCGGGCCCAAAAACATGTGCTTGTAGTGGTCCTTCGAGCCGTAGAGCAGCCCGATGACAAACGTCATTACGGCCAGCACGCCCGTGACGGCAATGTTGGAGGTCGCCGCCCCGGCGTAGGGCACCAGGCCCAGGATGTTGGCCATCAGGATGAAGAAGAAGGCACTCAAGAGGTACGGAAGAAACGTGCGCCACTTCTCCCCCTGGATGTTGGGCTTCGCCACCTCGTCGCGGATGAAGACCACCATGACCTCCATCATATTCTGGAGAACGCCGTGGGGGGCCTCCGTGCGCCCCACCCCCCGCTTGTACCGCTGGGCGAGAACGAGAAAGATGGCCAGCACGATGCCCATGGCCAGCAGGCCGAAGATCAGGTGCCGGGTAATCGACAGGTCGGCGACGACGTGCCCACTGGTCCGCACGATGTCTCCGTGGAGGTGCGCCTTGCTGGCAAATGCTTCCTGAAGGGCGGACGACTCGGTGATGACCTCCTCGTGACCGCCCTCTCCCTCGCTGTGGGGGACAAGCCCGTACGTCCCGTCTTTCAGCAGCCCCTTCGTGCTTCCGTACAGATCGACCGTCAGGGCCCCATCCGCGGTGCGGGCCACCATGATGCGAGGAAGCTCGACGGTGGCGAAGGGGTCGAAGTTGAGGTAGTTGCCGTCCTCGGCGTGCCCCACGATCACGTTGTTGACGATCGAGTCGAGGGTCAACTCCCCATCGTCCGCGGCGTGAGCGGTAGACCCGCCCCCGACGGCGCCTGCCCCCAGTAGGGCCAGAACCAATACAGCCACACGCAGGCGGCATCCGACAGCGAGCGACGACATGGGAGCAGAGACAGAAGGCGACACGTTCGAAACGTCGTTACGCGTGAGATGAATCATCGAAGCGGCGGCGGGCGACGAGGATAGCCTCGACGGCGATGCTCAGCAACAGAAAGCCAATCAGCGCGACCACAAACGGCTCCGCCGGAACGGGCACGTACAGAAGCACGAGGGCGGTCAGCACAAGCACAACCAGCATTCGCACCCCCATCCCCACCAACTCTACCTTCAGGGCGGTGTGCGTCCCCTCCACGCCCCGAGACCACCAGCGCGTGAAGAGACGAACGCCGACGTGAACGACCACGATGCCAATCCCAATTCCCGCCGCAACCCACCAGGATGTTGGCATCATGCGTTCCCCATCGCGGCTCGTCGCGTCGCAGCCATCGACTTCCACAGTGCAGATACGAAGCTACGGGGAGAGGTTGTGGAGGTCGTATGAGAAGCGGTGAATTGCAAATGAAAGAGTGTTTCAGCGGGTGCGTTCCCGTCATCGGTCCGGGGCCGAGGGGGGCGTCCGCGTAAACTCGTCCTGCAGACGAACCAACTGAACCCCCGCTCCGAGGAGGCCAATTCCGCCCCCAAGCAGGAGCCCCCACGGGCTGGTGTCCAACCCGGCATCCACTGCGTAGCCGATGACCGGCGGGCCGGCCGCGGCCCCCATCAGACGCCAGCCGAGGTCCAGGTAAGGGGTCACGTCGCGGAGCGTCGCCGTCCAGGCCGACCAGTCGGTGGAGGACCGGGACGGGGGCTGCGCCTCCGGCTCCTCGTGGGCGTCCGATGGGGAATCGTCAGAATCGTGCGGCGCGTGCCCCATGATGCCTGGCCCTCATTCCGAAGGGGACATGCTCGTACGGGTTGCTCCTGGTCGTACGGGGGCCCTCCTCTACGACGTTGCCTCTTCCTCCTCCCCCGACAGCGTTCCCGCGGCGTCTCGATCCGACGCCTCCGGCTCTGCGTCGTCCGCCCCAAAGGTTGGGCGCGACTGAGATGCAGTCTCTCGGTCCGGGGCCTCATCGATCGACACCGAACTGTCCATCTGGCAGTCTCCGTTGAACTGCGCCCCCTCCTCAACGACCAACCGGTCGGTCTCAATGCTTCCATCAACCTGCGCCGTGCTCTTGAGAACGAGACGCTCTTCCACGTGGAGCTCCCCCTCCACACGCCCGGCAATGTCGACATTGGTCGCGTAGATCTCTCCCTCGACTGTCCCCCCCTCTGCAATCATCGCCTTCCCCTTCACGCGCAGCGTGCCGATGATCCGACCGCTGGTGCGCACGTCATTCTCCGCGCGCAGCGTCCCCTCAAGGACGGTCCCCTCGCCTACGAGATTTACTTGGTCCTGTGCGGCACTCGATTGATTGGCCATGGATGTTGAGTCGGTCTCTTGGGATGAATTTCCGAAAAAGCCCATAGGGTGCAAACGTCGGTCAAATACAGGGCAAGTCTAAGCGGGCGGAACGACGGCGTCTCCGTCTACCAGCCCAGGACGTAGGAGCGAGGATCCTGCGCGTGCCCGTTCCGCCACAGCTCAAAGTGAACATGTGGGCCCGTGGTCCGCTCTCCCGTGTTTCCACTCACGGCCAGGACCTCCCGAGCCTGCACATAATCGCCCGTCTGCTTCAATAGTCGGTTGTTGTGCTTATACACGGAAAGGTAGCCGTCCGCGTGCTGGACAGCAATCGTGTGGCCGTCGTCCTGGGTCCGACCGGCCAGCACCACATAGCCCGATCCGATCGAACGGACCTGGGTCCCTTCGGGCACAGCAATATCGGTGCCATAGTGCGCCGCCTGGGCGTCGAACCCCCGCGTCGGGAACCCGCCCTCCACTGGCGGACGCACCGGAGGCCGAAGCGTTGAGAGGGCCTCGACCGGGCCCGTGGCGGACGCCATGCTCGAGGACCCAGGGGCCGCCGCCCCCGAGGCCCCCGGTCTCCCGAGTGGGCGGCCCGACCGTTCCTGCCGGCCCGCCTGGGCGATCGAGTCGACTTGCCCCGTCATGAGCTGTTGTAGACGCTCGATGTAGCGACGTTGCAGCGCCACGGAATCCTGCAGCGCGGACACACGAACGGCGTTGAAGCGCGCCTCTTGCCGAAGCTCCTCCGTGCCGTACCCGGGAATGAGCGTACGGAGCGGCGTCCATGTCATCAGCCCCGCCACCACCACGCCCACCACCAGTAGCGTCCCGCCCCAGGCCACCAGCAACCGCCGGGGCTCTACCTCATACTGACGCGTGCCCCCCATCCCCTCCTCATCCATCACCACAATGGTCCGCGGGACCTCAGGCGTCCGAATGAGCTCGGCAAGAAAAGACCACATAGGAGGCAACGCCAGAAGCGCAGCGCCCCGGGAGACGGCTCCCCGACGCCACGCCGTCGACAATGAGTGCAAAAAGAACGTCGGGCGACTGAACGAAGGCAATGGGTCCCGGTTTCTGCTCCAGTTCCCGTTCCGCCGGAGATTCTCCCATCCGCCTCTGCGCCTCAGGGAACTATTTCCTCGTTTCGATCCTATCTGAGACAGGAAAAGGCACGCGCTCTTGCCGCGGCCCCCCTTCTCCGCGGCACCCGGAGCGTGCCTGCTCTCCGTGCCCTCTCGTGTCTTCTGTTTCTCAATCCCCCCGCCTTATGCCCCAGCACAAATCCGCCGAAAAGCGCATGCGCCAGAACGAAAAGCGGCGCAAGCACAACAAATCCCAGAAAACCCGGGTCCGTACGAAGATCAATAAGCTTGAATCGATGGAGGACCCGGCCGACGCCCGGGAAATGCTCAACGAAGTGAAGGGCGAGCTCGACCGGCTGGCCGGAAAAGGCCTCATCCACAAAAACAAGGCCGCCAACAAGAAAAGCGCCCTGGAGAAGCACGTAAACCAGCTCGAAGACGAGTAAATTCTTCCGGGTCGGGCCTTCTCAGGGGACGCAAACGCCCTGGACGCTACGTTTGTGTGATTTTTGCTTCGGATTCCCTGATTGGGAACCGGGGATTTTGCTTCCCACGCATTTTCCTCGTATCCTTTTTGAGATTGAAACAAACGTTCCACCCTGGAATTCCGGACCCAATCGAACGGCGTGTGGAATCTTCCGCCGTTGATCGTTGACTACTCGCCGACGACCCTGCGAACACATCGTGGGGCCGTTTCTTCGGACACACTCGTTGGCATTGCGTAGTCGGCGTCTTTTTCTTTTTCTTGCAGACTGAAAGGCGATCCCTTGTGATTGGGGCGATGCCCAATCCTGTTTTCGGTCTTCGCTCCCTCTGACGCAGCGCAATCCCCTGATACCATGAAAACCTCAATGCACTCTTCCCTTCGCGCACTCTGGCTTCCACTTCTCATTGCCGGCGGCCTTCTCCTGTCCGGCTGTGGATCGACGGCCCCAATGGTCGGCTCCATTAGCGGCCCGGACACCCTTGAAACGGACGAGACGGGCTCGTTCGAAGCCGCCATCGAGAATGAGGAGGACGCCGACACCCCCATCTCGTACGAGTGGACGTTCGGGGACGGGGCGTCGGCCTCCGGCCTCTCGGCCACGCACGCCTACTCCTCGACGGGTGAGTACACCATCCGCTTCCGCGCCAGCAACGAGGGCGGCGCCGACACCTCCAGCACCTCGGTCACGATCGTCCCTCCGCCGCAGCCCGCCTCCATTGCGTCGCTGAACGCGAACCCGAACCCGGTCGACGAGGGCGAGCAGGTCCGCTTTAACGCCAACGTTCAGGGCGACAGCCCCATCACCCGCAGCTGGGAGTTTGGCGACGGGTCCTCGGGCTCCGGCCGCTCCCCGACCCACACCTACGACGAGCCGGGCCAGTACACCGCCCGCCTCACCGCCTCCAACAACGTCGGAGAGGACACGCGCTCGGTCACCGTCCGCGTCAACCGCGTGCTGCCGGAAATCTGCACCAGCGTCAGCGAGATGAACTCGGCCTTCTTCGGGCGCAACTCCAGCACGCTGAACGACGAGGCGGAGTCCACCCTCCAGGAGAACGCCGACATCCTCTCGCAGTGCCCCAACCTGTCGGTCCGCATCGAGGGCTTCGCCGCCCCGGGTGAGCGCGACCAGCAGTCCCTCTCGGAGGACCGCGCCGACGCGGTCGCCAGCTACTACGAGGACAACGGCGTGCCCGCCAACCGCATCATGACCAGCGGCGAAGGGCAGGTCGAGGGCGTCACCAGCAAGAAGGGCGGCACCCAGCAGTACCGCCGCGCCGACTCGATTCCCCAGCGCGAGGGCGGCGGCATGTAGCCCTCCGTTCGGCGGCACCGCCTTCTCTGGCACCCGGTGCCGACACGCCGTTCTTAACAAACCAGTGCCAGACCTCAAACGGGCGGACCGGCCAGTGCGGCGGGTCCGCCCGTTTTGTTTTGGGGGCCTGTTCGGGGCTCTTCTGGCCTCTCCCTACTCCGGAAGCCCCGGCTCCACCATCACCACGTCCTCGCGGTTGACGCGCACCACGCCCGGGTCGGCGCCCTTTGGGCTTGTCACGTACTTGCGCTCCGTCACCATAACCGGGACGAGGGCACTGCCCCGCGCCTTGCTGTAGTACGCCGCGATGGCCGCCGCCGTATGAATGCGATGCCGGCCCGGCTCGGCATCGCGGTTGGGAAGGTGCAGCACGGTGTGCGCGCCGGGCCGCTCCCGAACGTGCATCCAGAGGTCGTACTTCTGCGCGGCGTGGAACGTGAGCTCGTGGTTCTGCCGGGCATTTTTGCCCACCCACACCTCGAACCCGTCCCCGAGGTCGAACCGCCGGTACGGGAACCGATCGACCTCCGCATCCTCCCGATCGACGAACGGGGCAAACTCCGCCTCCCGCTCGTTCCGGAAGCGCTTGATCCCGTCGAGCGTGTTGATCTCGCGAAGGTCCGCGAGAAGCGCCTCGGCCCGCTGGGCCCGCTCGATCGTGTCGTCGAGCCGCGCCTCGGCCTCCTCCCGCGACCGCCGCGTGCTCCGGGCGCGGTCGTAGTAGTGCTCGGCGTTCTCGACGGGCGACATGGACGAATCGAGCGGTATGGTCACGGGCGCGCCGTCTTCAAAGAGATCGGGCAACTCCACTTCCTCCGCCCCCTCCGGCACCCGATCCTGCTGGGCCATGAGAAGGTGCCCCCACCGCTCGTAGCGTCCCGCCCGACTCTCGCTGTCAAGCTCCTCCGTCATCCGCTCGGCGCTGCGGCGCTCGTGCTCCGCGGCCGAGGCGAGCGCCTCTTCCAGCGGGTCGTAGAGGCGGTGAAAGTGCTTCTCGGCCAGCGTGCGGCGCACAAAGTTCTCCACCGCGGCGTCGACCGTGTCGAATCGCTCGGCGGGGGCCTCGGGTCGGTGCGTCAGCGGAATCAGCGCAAACGCATCGGGAAACTGGCCGTCGCCGTAGAGGACGGGCGCGGGCGCCTCGAGGGCCTCCCGCAGTTCCCGGGACGCCTCGAAGAGCGCCCGGCGCTCGGCCTCCGTGCAGTCCCCGGGCGCCTCGGTGGTGACGCCGGCCCGGTGCATCGTTTCCCGCGCCAGGTCGGCCCCAAAGAGCGACACCGCCGACTGGACGGCCTGCCGCGTTTTGTTGCGGTTGGGCTTCCAGCGGTCCTCGAACGCCTCGAAGGTGTCGGGCATCGGCGCCGGGTAGGGCTCCGGGGCGTCCGTGCCCACCAGCTCCTCGTGGCGCTGAAAGGCGGCCACGATCGTGTCGTCCGGCGCGACGTGGAAGACGTTGGCCCGCGCCCCAAAGAGCTGCCACAGGAGCCGCGAGCCGTCGTCCAGGGAGAGGGACACGAGCCGGTCCCGCTCGGCGATGCGGACGCCCGTGACCGTTCGTCCGATGGCGTCCTCGAACAGCGTGGCCACGTTGCGACGGGCCTTGCTGTAGCCCTCCACGCGAAAGAGGTGAAGAAGGGGGCGCTGGACCGAGCTGCGCACCATCCAGTCGCGCTCTCCCCCGTCCAGGGCGACGGTCAATTCATTCTTGTTCTGGGAATAGATGTCGCGGACCGTCGTGCCGTCCAGATCGGGCTGCCACTCGCGCACCAGGGCGCGGAGCGTGTAGTAGTTGTTGACCACGGGCACCGTCCGTTTGGGTCGAGAGCGCGCGTCCCCTGCAGGTCGGGGCCGGGGAGTTTGCCTTCCCGGATCGTCGGTAACGGATCGTCACCGCCCGCTCGTTCCTCTCTCCCGTCCGGTCCCCTTCTCCGGCCCCGGTTCCTCCCATGCCTTCGGGGCACGGGACACTACGGAACGGCGGCTACTCCCGCTCCCCGTCGGCTATCGGATCCGCCGAGCGGTCCCAGCCTCCCCCCAGCGCCCGGTAGAGCGCCACCCCCGCCTGCAGCCGATCGAGCCGGTCGTTCACGTCGTCGAGTTGGGCGGCCAGGTACTCCTGCTGGGCCGTCAACACATCCAGGTAGTTCACCTCGCCGTAGCGCAGCAGTTCGCGCGACTGTGTGACGGCGGCGTCCAGGGCCTCCAGTTGAGTCTGTCGCGCCTCGATCCGCTGCGTCGTGGTGCGGTAGCGGCTCAGGGCGTCGGAGACCTCGCTGCCGGCGCTGAGGAGGGTGCGGCGGAGGTTCAGGCGCGCCTGGGTCTGCCGGGCCCGGCGGCGCTCAAGGCGCGCCTCGTTCTGGTTCTGGGCGAAGATCGGCTGCGTGAGTCCCCCAATCAGATTGTAGAAGAGCGAGCCCGGCACCAGGAGGTCGCCCGCCTCCAGGCTCTCAAAGCCGCCCTCCGCCGTCAACGTGAGGGAGGGGTAGAAGGCGGCGCGGGCACTGTTCGCACGCTCGAAGGCACTGCGGTACTGGTACTCGGCCGCCACCACGTCGGGCCGGTTGCGGAGCAGCTGAGCCGGGACGCCGGTGGCCAGCGAGTCGAGGAGCGACTGGTCAGACAGGGTGGTCCGCTCGATATCGCCCGGCGAGCGGCCCAGCAGGGTGCTGAGGGAATTCTCCTGCTCCGTAATCGCCTGTTTGAGCGTGGGGCGCGACGCACGGGCCGCCGCGAGGGAGGCCCGGCTCCGTTCCACGGCCACGTTCGTCACAGCCCCGCCCTCCTTCAGGCTCTGAACGGTCTGAAGGTCCGTCTGTCGGTTCTCAATCGTCTCGTCCGTAATCTCGAGCTGCCGGTCGAGGGCCAGCAGTTGGTAGTACGTCCGGGCAACGTTCGCGATGAGGGCGGTCCGGACCGCCCGCTGGGTGGCCTCGGTTTGCAGCAGGGCCGCATACTGGGCCCGCCTGGCACTCGACAGCCGGCCCCAGATGTCAATCTCCCAGCTGGTGCTGGCCGACACCGAATACTGGTCCGTCGCCTCCACCGCGCCCGTGCCCGCCGCGGACGGCCCGTTGTCCGACGGTTCGTTGTACGAGGCCGTGCCTCCCACAAACAGGTCCGGGTAGAGCGCCCCCGTGGCCTCCTTCAGGTTGGCCTCCGCCACCCGCACCTGCTGGACGGCCTCCCGCAGGTCCAGGTTGTTGCGAAGGGCCTCCCGAATCAGGCCGCGGAGCGTCGGATCGTCGAACACTTCCTGCCAGGGCACATCGGCCAGCGTGGTGCTATCCAGCTCCGCGGAGGGGGTCCCGTAGAGCGAATCCGTCGCCGGGGCCGGCGCCTCGTACTGCTTGGTGGCGAGGCACCCCGGAAGGAGAAGAAGAGCGGCCGCAAGAGCAACAAACAGCGGCGCAGTCGATCGGCGTCTCACGGGAGGCAACAGTCTGGGCAAAAAAGACGACAGTGGTACACGAAAGAACGGACTAGGCGCGGGCCGCCTCGGGCACGCCCGTGAAGTACTCCTGGAGCCGCTGGAGCAGAATGAACAGCACGGGCACCACGAACAGCCCAATCAGCGTCCCGATGAGCATGCCGCCCGCCGTGGGGATGCCGATGGCCTGGTTGGCGTTGGCGTTGACGCCGGACGCCACGGCCAGGGGCAGCAGCCCGGCGATGAATGCGAACGAGGTCATGAGAATGGGCCGGAACCGCTCCTCGGCCCCGTTGAGGGCCGCCTGGGCCAGCGACATTCCGCGGTCTCGTCGGCGCACCAGGGCGAAGTCGACAATCAGGACCGCGTTTTTCGCGAGCAGCCCCATCAACATGATGGCCGCAATTTGCAGGTAGACGTTGTTCGTGATCCCGAACAGGTTTGCAAATCCGTACGCCCCGGCCAGCCCGATGGACAGCGGCAGAATGACGGCCCACGGGGCCAGGTAGCTCTCGTACTGCGCGCTCAGCAGAAAGTAGACGAAGATGAGGCAGAGCAGGAAGATGTACAGCTCCTGCCCGCTGGACTGGTTTTCCTCGCGCGTGAGGCCGGAGAAGGCGTACCCGTACTCGGACGAGACTTGCTCGTCGAAGACCTCCTGGATGGCCTCAATGGCGTCCCCCGAACTGTAGCCGGGAGTGGTGGCGCCCGTGATCTCTACGGACTTGAAGAGATTGAAGCGGGAGATATTCTGCGCACCGTACACCCGGTCCAGGGACGCGAACGAGTTGATGGGCGCCATCTCCCCCTCCTCGTTTCGGACGAAGATGTTCTGCAGGCTCTGCTCGGAGGCGCGGTCTTCCGCCTCGGCCTGCACGTACACCCGGTACTGCTTCCCAAATCGGTTGAAGTCGGCCACGTACCGGCTCCCGTAGTACGTCTGCATCGTATTCAGAATGGAGCGCGGCGTCAGGCCCGCCTTCTGCGCCTTGGGGACATCCACGTCGACCTGATACTGCGGAAAGTCCGTGTTGAAGTACGAGGTCGCGTACTGGACCTCCGGGCGCTGGCTGAGGGCCCGCTGCACCTTCTGACTCGCCTGGGCCAGCTCCTCCACGGTGCCGCTCTGGCGGTCCTGCAGCTGCACCGTAAACCCGCTCGTGTTGCCGAAGCCGGAAATGACGGGGGGCGAGAAGAACGCGATGTCCGCCTCTTTGATGCGCTGGGTCTTCCGCTGCAGCTCGGCGATCACGTCGTTTACGCTGGCCTCGCGTTCGCCCCACGGCTTCAGCTTCCCCACGAGGAACCCGTAGGAGCTGCCGGCCC
The DNA here is from genome assembly GCA_002894685.1 of Salinivenus lutea. Classification (GTDB taxonomy): domain Bacteria; phylum Bacteroidota; class Rhodothermia; order Rhodothermales; family Salinibacteraceae; genus Salinibacter; species Salinibacter luteus. The sequence goes on along the minus strand of NCRC01000003.1, from coordinate 84,909 downwards.
CGCTGATGATGCCGAACCCGGAGATGCTCAGCCGGGAGTCGACGGCATCGACCGAGGTCACAATGTCGTCGAGTTTCTCCTGCACCGCCTGCGTCCGCTCCAGCGAGGACGAGGGCGGCAGGCTGATGTTGGCGAAGAACGTGCCCTGGTCCTCATCGGGGACGAAGCCGCCGGGCGTGATGTTGAGGAAGACGCCCACGAGCCCGATGGCGACGACAACCACCACGACCGATGTCCACGCGTGGCGGGTGAGCACGCCGAGCGCGGCTTTGTACTGCCGCGTCAGGGCGGCAAAGCCGCTCTCGAAGCGCTCCTGATACCGGTGCCACAGGTCCTGCGCCCAGTTTCGCTCGTCGGGCGGGACGGCCCGTTCCTCCTCCGACGTCAGGAAGAGGGCACTGAGCGCCGGGCTAAGCGTGAGCGCGTTCACCGCCGAGATGGTGATCGCCACCGCCAGGGTGATCCCGAACTGCTCGAAGAACACCCCCGTGGAGCCCGGAATGAAGGTGACGGGCACGAAGATGGCCGCCATGACGAGGGTGACGGAGACGATGGCCGCCGTAATTTCCTTCATGCCCTCGACGGCCGCCTCCAACGGGGGCAAGCCCTCCTCCAACTTGGCGTGGATGATCTCCACCACAATGATGGCGTCGTCCACCACGATCCCGATGGCGAGCACCATCGCGAAGAGGGTGAGGAGGTTGATGCTGAACCCGAAGAGGTTGAGAAAGAAGAAGGTGCCGATGATGGACACGGGCACGGCGGCGGCCGGGATGAGCGTGGCGCGCCAGTCGTGCAGGAAGACGAACACGACCAGGAAGACCAGCAGGAAGGCCTCAACGAGCGTCGTGTACACCTTCGACACCGAGGCATTCAGGAAGCTGTTGGCGTCGTAGAGCGTCGTGTACTCCATGTCGTCCGGGAAGCCGGCCGCTGAATTCTCCAGCTCCGCCTTTACGTTCCGCACCACCTCCTGGGCATTCGCCCCCGCCGATTTGGAGACGAACAGTCCTGCGCTCGGGCCGCCATTCGTGCGGGTGATGGTCGTATAACTCTGGGCCCCCAGCTCAATCCGCGCCACGTCCCCAAGTCGAAGCATCTCGGAGTTTTCGGCGGACTCGCGAATGATGATGTCCTCGTATTCGGTGGCCGTCGAGAGACGCCCCTCGTAGCGCAGCGTGTACTGGAACGCCTGATCGCTATTCTCGCCCACGGCGCCCGGCCCCGCAACGAAGCTCTGCTCGTTGATGGCCGCGGTCACCTCGTTCGGCGTCAGGTTGTGGCTCGCCATCGCGTCCGGCTGCAGCCACACCCGCATCGAATACGTGTTGGACCCGAAGGCATCCGCCGTTCCCACCCCGTTCACCCGCTGCAGCTGCGGGATGAGATTGATGCGCGCATAGTTTTCGATAAAGGTGGCGTCGTGGGTGCCCTCCGGGCTGTAGAGGGAGAAGATGAGGAGGCGGCTGGTCTGCTGCTTCTGGGTTGTCACCCCTGTTTGCGTGACCTCCTGCGGCAGGCGGCTGGTGGCCTGCGACACCCGATTCTGCACGTTCACCGCCGCAATGTCCGGGTCGGTGTCCAGCTCGAAGAAGACCTGGATTTCGGCCCGGCCGTTGTTGCTGGCCGTGGAGTTGATGTACGTCATGCCCTCCACCCCGTTGATTTGCTCCTCCAGGGGCGCGACCACGCTGTTCATCACCGTCTGGGCGTTGGCGCCCGGGTAGGTGGCGGTCACCTGAATCGTGGGCGGGGCAATGTCGGGGTAGAGGGACACCGGCAGAGCCCGAAAGCCCAGAATGCCGAGAATCACCAGAATGATGGAGACGACCGTGGACAGGACCGGTCGGTTGATGAATCGTTGGACCATCGCGGCGGGGGAAAGACGAGGCGGAAGAAGCAGGCGAGGAGTCCCGGGGCGGGCGCGTTACGCCCCCGACGGGCGGCGGGCGGACGTGGTATCGGCCGGCACCAGGGCACGGTACAGGCTGTCGGCCGAAACGGCCTCGGGGCGGATGCCGGTGCCGTCCTGAAGACTGCCAAGCCCCTCGGTAACAATGCGGTCGCCCGCCGACAACCCGCCATCGACCACAAACAGCTTGGGCGTCGACCGCGGCGCCGTCTCGATTTCGACGCTCTCCACCGCGCTGCTGTCGGTCACCCGGTACACGTAGCGCTTGTCCTGCACCTCGTAGGTGGCACTCTTCGGCACCACGAGGGCGGAGTCGCGACGGTACGGAATCTGAAGGGTAGCCGACGCTCCGTTCCGCAGCATCTTCTCGGGGTTCGGGAAGCGCGCCCGGAAGGAGGCGGCGCCCGTTTCGGTGTTGATGTGGCCGCTGGCGAGGGAAATGTCGCCCGTATGCCGATAGGTCGTCCCGTCGGAGAGGGTGAGCTGGGCCTCGGGAAGCTGCTCAATGCGCTCGCGGAGCGCAACGTCCCGGTCGCTGCCCGTCTGCTGCACCATGTCCAGGAGTTCGCGCTCGTTCATCGAGAAGTAGGCGCGAACCTCTGAAATGTCGGAGACGACGGTGAGGGGCTCCGTGCTGGTGCTGCTTACCAGGCTCCCGATGCGGTAGGGAATGGAGCCGATTACCCCGTCCGCCGGGCTTCGCACGTAGGTGTAGTCCAGGTTGACCCGGGCGTTTTCCAGGTCGGCCTCGGCCTGCGACAACGCCCCCTTGCGCGACTGGAGGGTGTTTTTGGCTGATTTGAGCTCGTATTCGCTGACGATGTCCTGTTCCACGAGGCTGGTGAGCCGCTCCACCTCATCCTCGGCCTGCTGCACGTTGGCGCGGGCGGCCTCTACGTCCGCCTTGGCCGACCGCACTGCCTGCTGGTACTCCTCGTTGTTGAGGCGAAACAGCACCTCGCCCTGCTCGACCACGTCCCCCTCGTCAACCCGCATCTCAACGATGAAGCCCTCCACCCGCGGCCGCACGTTCACGGTCTGCCGCCCCTCCAGCGTCGTGGGGTAGCGACTGGGGAGCACAACCGAGTGCGACTCAACCGACAGAACAGGATAGGCCGACGGGCCCTGCTGCGGGGCGGACCCGCTCTGCCCGGTGCCCCCCCCGCACCCGCCCACAACCAGCCCGAGCGACAAAAGAAGCAGTAGCGGCAGAGCAGACGTGTGCACAGTCATAGACGGGAGGCAGTGAAAACGAAAGAGAAACAGAACGCCCCCGCACGGCCCGCGGGCGGCAACAACAGCGAATGGCAGACGTCAGGACCCGGACGAGGAGGCCCCCTCGGTGGTGTAGGCGGCCCACAACATCTCGAACGTCTGATCGATGCGCGTCTCATCCAGTGCCGTCTCCCCGTTCAGGTGCTCCTGCACCAGATGGGTGGCGGGTCCCGTGAAGAACGACGCGTAGATGGACTCCGGGAGCGGGCGAAACAGGCCCTGCTCCACGCCCTCCCGATAGATTGATCGAAACGGCGCCTCCAGGTCTTCTGTCTGTGCCCGGGCCGACTCCTGCAGGTACGCCGAAGACTCGTACTTGAGGATGAACCGGTAGAGGCGCGGGCAGTCGATGTAGTCGAGCAGCACGGCCCGCCAGAGGGTGTAGAGCCGCTCGCGGACCGAGCCGCCCTCGTCAAACCCGATGCCCAGGATGGACCGATGGGCCTGTCGTCGGGCCTCCGCGTACAACTGATGGATGAGATCCTCCTTGCCGTCGAAGTACCGGTAGATGGTGCCGGCCCCCACCTCTGCCTCCTCGGCAATGGTGGCCATCGACGTGCCCCGGAACCCCTGCTCGTCAAAGAGCCGAAGGGCGGCGGTTAGGATCGAATCGCGCTTGTCTGAGTTGTCCGGGATTGCAACAGGGCCTGCATCGGAATGAACATTCATTCCGGCACACGCGGGCCGCCGTTGGGCCGTTCCTCCTTGGTCCTCTTTTCATGAGGCCCTCGGATTCTCCCTGTCCTCCCCGGACCGGAGGACCGTCTCCGCCGCCGGGGCGCGCAGGTTGTACTCGTTGCTCATGCTTGCGCCGTAGGCGCCGGTGGTGGCAATGAGGAGCGTGTCTCCCGGCGCAGTGGGCGGGAGGCGGCGGCCGTGGCCCAGCACGTCTCCGCTCTCGCAGATGGGACCCACCACGGTGGCCGTCATGGACGGGGGCGTATCGAGGCGGCTCAGGTTTACGATGCCGTGGTACGCGCCGTAGAGGGCGGGCCGCAGGAGACTGTTCATGCCGGTGTCGAGCCCCACGTACTGCACCGGCCCCTTCGCCTTCGTCTGGGTAACGGTGGCGAGGAGCACACCCGCCTCGGCGACGAGGTAGCGCCCCGGCTCCATCCAGAGATCATAGTGCGGGTGCCGTTCGGCGAAGGTGGCGAGCCGATCGTCGAGGGCGTCGAGGTCGAGTGCGGAGTGGGAGGGGCGCTGCGGCACGCCCAGCCCGCCGCCCAGGTTGAGCGTCGTCACGTCCGGCAGGTCGGCGGCCAGAGTGTCGAGGAAGGTGGCGATGTCGGACCAGGTCTCTTCGTTGGTGATGCCGCTGCCCACGTGCACGTGCAGTCCCTCGACGGTGGCCCCGGCCCGCTCGGCGGCGGCGTGGAGGCGCTCCAGTTCGTCCGGCACCACGCCGAACTTCGACTGCGCCCCGGCGGTGCGCACCTTGCGGTGGTGGCCGTGCCCCTGCCCCGGATCGACCCGCACAAAGAGCGAGGCCCCCGCAAACACGTCCGGGTGCTCGGCGAGGGGCTGCACGTTGTCGAGCGTCACGTGCACGCCCCGGTCGAGCGCCGCGGCGTACTCGTCGAGGGCCGCAAAGTTGGGCTGAAAGAGCACGCGGTCGGGGTCGAGGTCGGGCAGCACCTCGAAGACGCGGTCCACCTCGCCCGGCGACACGCACTCGAAGCCCAGGCCCTCCTCGTGCAGGATGCGCAGCACCTGGGGATGCGCGTTGGCCTTCACGGCGTAGAAGGTGCGGTCCGTCCCCCGCAGGGCCCGCATCCGCCGGGCCCGGGCGCGCAGAGTGCCCTCGTGGTACACGTAGCGGGGCGACTGCTCCTGGGCGAGCGCAAGCAGGTCGTCGCGACGGGGGCGCCACCAGGTGTCGGGCTGGGGGCGCTCGGGGGCGGCCTCGGCCAGCTCCTGCCACCGCGGCCCCACGATGGCGCTTGGCGTCTCGCCCTCAAAAAACTGGGCGTGCAGGTCGCGCACGAGGCGGGGCGCCTGGTCCTCGTCCACCACGAAGCTAAAGTTGAGGTCGCTGGCCGCCTGCGAGACAAGGTGCACCTGCTGCTCGTCGAACACCTCGAAGGCGGGCCCCAGCTCCCCCAGCAGCGACCGGATGCGCTGCCCCACGAGGCTCACCACCGCGCAGGGCCGGATGACGCGGGCGTCGCAGTACTGGTTGAGGTCGTGCAACAGGCGGTCGAGGGCGTCGGGGTCGAGGGCGTTCGCGTCGGTGTCGAGCGTGACGGTGACGTTGGCCTCGGAGGTCGCCACGAGGTCGACCGACAGGCCGTTGTGCTTGAAAATCTGGAAGACATCGGCCAGGAAGCCCACCTCCTGCCACATCCCCAGCGTCTCCATGACGACGGCCACGACGCCGGTTTTGGCGGAGACGGCCTTCACCTGCGGCCCCACGTCGGCCCCGTCGGCCGAGACGACCGTGCCGTCGATTGTGGGCGCCTCGGTGCTGCGGACGTGCAGGGGAATCTGGTGGCGCCGGACGGGGTCGAGGCAGCGCGGGTGGAGCACGCGCGCCCCCATCGTCGCCAGCTCCTGGGCCTCATCGTAGTCGAGGCGGCGCAGCAGGCGGGCCGAGGGCACCTCGCGCGGGTTGGCGGTGAAGAGGCCGGGCACGTCGGTCCAGATCTCCAGGCGCTCGGCCTCCAGCTTGGCCGCAAAGTGGGCGGCGGAGGTGTCGGAGCCGCCGCGCCCCAGCAGCACGGTTTCGCTCAGGGCATTGCTGGCGATGAAGCCCTGCGTGAGGTAGACCGCGTCGGGCGCCTGGCCCAGGTGGTCCTGCAGGACGGGGTCGGGGTGCGAGGTGCAGGCGGCCGAGAGGTACTGGCGGCGGGGCGACACGTGGGGGGCGTCCTGAGCCCGCAGGAACTCGCGCGCGTCGAGCCAGCGCACGTCGAGCCCCTGCCCGGACAGGTAGGCGGCGCCGAGGCGCGTGGACAGCAGCTCGCCCGTGGCCAGGACCGCCGCCCGCAGGCGGGGCGGAAGGGGATCCGCGTCGGTCGCCTCCGCCGTCAGCCGCTCCAGACGCTCGAACCCGTCCCCCAGCACCGCCGCCGGGTCCACCTCCATCGCCCGCGCCAGGGCCTCGTGCCGCTCGCGGATGGTGGCGAGGGGCTCCTGCGGGTCGCCCTCCGCGGCGGCGTCCAGCAGGGCCTCCAGTTGATCGGAGATGCCTTGCAGGGCCGAGCAGACGAGGAACGGGTGGCGGCCGTCGGCCTGATGCGTGCGCACCACGTCGCCGATGGTGTCCCACCGGGCGCGGCTCGACACGCTCGTGCCGCCAAACTTACACACAATCCAGGAGGGCGAGGCGCTCGGCATATCCAATCGAAGCAGAGATCCAACAGTGATCGCACGTCAACATCCGGACGGGGACCAGAAGAGACAAGGGCGACCGCCCATCGGCTCCGATCCTCCACCAAAACGTCACAGGATCCCCGCCCCGTGCCTCCCGTCTCCACAAAAGACACATTCTTCACGCCAATGCCTTGACGACCCGGGGGGTCATTTTGCTGTCATGGTAAACCCATGATCGGGTCAGTTTGACGCTCGCCAGTCTCCGGCGGGCCGTTTCTATATCGCCCCCGTCCGGGGCCGAGACTTCGGTCACGTGGCCCCTCCCCACCCGGCCCGCAGTCGCCACATGGTTCACATATGTGTCGTCTGTTTCGTAGTATGACCGGGCGTTCCGCTTCGCCATGTGCCTCAGGTCATGTCCGCCCCCCGCGATCCATCTTCGGACGACCGGCCCCGCCGCATCGTCCACGTGGACATGGACGCGTTCTACGCGCAGGTGGAGCAGCGCGACTTTCCGGAGCAGTACGCGGGGGAGCCGATCGCCGTGGGCGGCACGCCCCCGCGGGGCGTGGTGCAGACGGCCAGTTACGAGGCGCGCCCCTACGGCGTCCACTCCGCTCAGTCCGCCGTCGAAGCGGATCGGAAGTGCCCGGATCTCATCTTCGTATCGCCGCGGATGGACGTGTACCAGGAGGAGTCGCGGACCATCCGGGAGATCCTGCATCGATACACCGACCGGGTAGAGCCGCTCTCATTAGACGAGGCGTACCTCGACGTCACCACGCCCAAGCAGGGCCCGCCCTCCGGCACCCTCCTCGCCCGCCGCATCCGGCGCGAGATCCACGAGGAAACCGGCCTCACCGCCTCCGCCGGGGTCGGCCCCAGCAAGTTCGTCGCCAAGGTGGCCTCCGACCGGGACAAGCCCGACGGCCTTACGGTGGTGCCCCCTGCCGAGCAGCGGGCCTTCATTGCCGACCTGCCGATCGAGGCCTTTCACGGCGTCGGGCCCGTGACCGCCGAGGCAATGCACGACCTGGGCATCGAGACGGGGGCCGACCTGCAGGCCACCGACGAGCGGACGCTGCGGCACCACTTCGGCGCACGGGGCCCTCACTTCAAAACGCTGGCGATGGGCGCGGACACCCGTCCGGTACAGCCCAACCGCGAGCGGAAGTCGGTGGGGGCGGAGCGCACCTTTGAGACGAACCTGGAGGCCCCGGACGCAATGCTGGACCGGCTGTGCCCCATTGCCGAGCGGGTGGCCGAGCGCCTCCAGGGCGCCGGGCAGCGGGGCCGCACCGTCACGCTCAAGATCAAGGACCACCGCCACAGCGTGTCCTCTCGGCAGCAGACGCTCGACCGCACCGTGGGGACGGCGGACGAGCTGCTGCGCTGGGCCGACCGGCTGCTCCATCGCCCGCACCCACCCCCCGAGCCCGTCCGCCTCCTGGGCCTGAGCGTATCGTCCCTGGTGGAACGCGAGCAGGCCGACACTCAGCTTGCGCTCCCCTTCACCACACCTGCGGTGTAGGCCCCCAACTCTGCGGACCGCCGGGGAAATGACGCACGGCTCTCCGCTGCCCCTCTGGGCGCCAATGCCTTTAGCAGATCATGCACGTCGGACGGGGCACAATCGAAAACAACGTCCGCTACCGTTCGGTCAGGGTGCAAACCTGAAATTACGTCCTCCTTCGCTCTTGCTCAGTAAGCGCGCGGTGGACGTGCGGGGGCGACTGGTTGAACGAAGCACGACACGCGTTCCACTGCCCCCGCCGGGCGCACCTGATTGGGACGAAGGTCCACCACTGCCCGGGTCTCGCCGGTTAGGTACGTGAACTCGGCCGTGTACCCGTCGGGCCCTGTATAGTCGTCCCCGGGTTGATGCACCATCACGATGGTTCCCAAATCTCCGGCGCTCAGGCCATGGGTCGGGAAGGTCGTCCGTCAGTACGAAGCGGTCGAGTTCATCCATCAATCGATTGGACACGCCGTGACAGGTCGTGGAAGCGATTCGCCTGTTCGGATCATCCAGACGCTTCGGACAAGCGTGCCCCTCAGCGGCTCCTCCGTACGTCTTGGGCGTCTGCCCCTCTTTCTCCTTCACGGCTACTCATGAAAGCTCTCAATTTCCGATCTCCGGTTCTCGGTCGTAACTTGACAAATCGCTGTCGAGCGACCAAATGAACACTCGGCGAGAGGGATGGCGATCGCACTCGTCGTTGAAGGCCTCAACAATGGACATATCCCCGAAGCCTACCTCTTGCTCGGCGTAATCGGGAAATTGTGTCAGCCATTGTCGAAGCTCATCCTCCTCGTTAATATCGGTGGGTGTGAACGGATTTTCCCCTTGCAGGGCCAAATCGACCTGAGTCTGGAACCGTTCGGCGGCATCCCGCCGTTGGCGACCATCGCCGTTCTGGGCGATGTGGTTGCCCGTTTCGTAGATGGTCGCGAGAGGAAGCAATAGGGTCGCTCCGTCTTCAATCAGTTCTTCGAGTCGATTAAGAACCTGATCCCGATCTCCGCAAAGATTCGGCACCTCAAGAATGTTGCAGAAAACAGAGGTGTCAACGATACAAATGCTCATTGTTGAGGTGACTTCATCCAGACGGAGGCGCGATCCCAAAAACCAGAGAACGATCACTTCACTGATTCGAGCCACGCCTTATCCTTCTTCCGCTGTTCTTCCGGATCCGACTGATCATGCAAATACTGCTCAATGATGCCGCGCGTCATGAGACGGCCGAGGGGCCCACGAGCCACGAGATCCGGATACTTTTGCAAGTCCTCAAGTCTAATGAGTCGACTATCGCCTTCGTCCGGATCGCGATAGCAACAAACCACGTGCGGTACGGAGGCGTCAGGAAGTGAATCGAGAAGCGCAGGGTTGTGGCTCGTGAGAATGACGCGGAGATTTCGTTCCTGGGCAATGCGCTGGATGCTTTCGAGAAGCATTCCTGCTCGGCTCGGGTGTACCCCGTTATCGATTTCCTCGATAGCGATCAAGGAGCCCTCCGGAGCAGAGAGCACAGCGGCCCCCACGGCCAAGACGCGGAGGGTTCCATCCGAAAGTGTATCCGCATCCCAGGTCTCCTCCCGCCCCCCAAACGACTCGGTCAATTCCAGCATGACTTCTCCGCGAGGCGTCTTGATGAACCCCAACTCCTGGAAATCCTGCTCGGGGAGGGACTTCACGAAATCGATCAACTCCTCCTCGAGCCCTTGCTTGGTCAGGTTGTACAGTACCCCGGACAGGTTTCGTCCGTCTCTCCGGAGCATGTCCTCATTCGTAAAGCTGTACTCTCGCATTCGATGAGGATTGAGATCCAGAAACAGAATCTTCTGAAGGGCCTCCCGAAAGGTCTCCGTTGCATTCGGGATTTGCTCTTTTGACTCCTCCGTCGTGAACCGAGACGGCGTGTCTAGTTGCGTAAGAATCGCCCGCCGATTCGAACAGGCAATACGTGGTTTTCTGCCCCCACGAGCAAAGTTATTATATGCGACCATAACTTCTCCTTGACGTGCCTGCTCCGAATCCACCACCTCGTAGAGCGGGACGTTTGAGCCTTCGCCGTATATCCGCTCTCCAGAGATCGTAAGCTGCCCTTCCTCCGAGTGCAAAGTGACATCAAAATGACTCCACTGCTGCGGGTCCGAAAGAGTACACCCGAGGGTGAATTCACTGACACCGTGATAGCCGAGGGAATTGTGTGTCCCGCGAATCGGTAGTTCCTCTTCTTGAACCGCCTGAAGACCGCTATCTAGCTGTGGGCCTTGCACGAGCGTACCTAAAAACCGAATCCCCTCCAGAGCATTGCTTTTCCCCGACGCATTTCTCCCGATGAGAAGTGTGAGTGGAGCGAGGGGAAATGCAGCACCCTTATAGCTCTTAAAATTCTCGTACCGAAATTCGCTAAACATGGCCGTTCGGCTGCGATCCGGAGGAATGATAGGTTATTCGTCTACGCCGTCCGATTCAGCTTGTTGATGCCTTGCTTATGTCGCGTACGTCCCATCGGCAGTCGCCTCCACGTGCCCCAGCGCGGCCAGGGTCTTCAGCAGGTCCCGCACGTCGGAGCGGCGGGCGCAGTCTGAAACTACTTCCTCGCTCATCAGCATTCGCTCAGGGCGCGGTGGACGTGCGGGGCGACCTGTTCGACGGTGAGCAGCTCCTCGGCGTGGGTTATGACGGCGCGGACGGCCTGGGCGCGGGTCTTACAGTCGCTGGGCCCGGCGGGGTCGGGCGGCGGCACGTCGGGCAGGTCGCAGAGTTCGCTCAGAAAGAGCTGTTCGTTGCCGTGCTCGGAGGCGCCGGAGGATGTCCAGCGGTCGATAAAGACGTCGACAGTCATGCGGGACAGGGGGGCCGTGAGGCGAGAACGGCCGTGGACGGCGGCGATGCCCTCCGCTGACACGCGGGTCGAGGGCAGCCGCCGGGACGAGAGGGGGCCGGGGGGTGGCGAGATTGATTCGTGCGCCGACTCCGCAACGAATTACATTTCCGTCATACTTTTCCCTTGACACCCCGGGGGTCGATTTTCGTACATTAGTGAGTGGACATGCAGTCGTGAGTTTTCAGCTCGGCCCCCGCCGGGCTTTTTTTATGTCGCCCGCAGGCGCCCTGCCCCACGGCCCCGGCGGGCAGGGCGATCGCCGTTATGCGTCCGCCTCCGACGTCCACTCGTACAGGGCACGGTGCTTCACGGCGTCGCCGAAGAGGCACAGCCCCGCGTTCAGCACGGCGAGGCTGGCGGTGCCGGCGGCCACCCATTTCCAGGTCGCAGTGTCCTCGTCGCCTTTCATAAGGGTGGACTGGCCGACGCCGCTGGCGCCCAGCCCCACGGCCACGAGGCCGAGCGGGGCCAGGGTTTTCCACTTCTGATAGTGCTCGTCCGCGGAACGGTCGGGCGAAGCGTCAAGGGAATCCATCGACATGGCGTGGCGAGAGATGATTTGGGGATCATTGCCCCCCGTGTACGGAGGCGGCGGTCAGACTATCCATCGTCCGCCCCGTAGGCCCCCGATCCGCGGCCGTCCTCTGTGGGGAGGCGCACCACCTGGAGCCAAAACTCGTCGATCGACCGCACAATCTTGGCGACCTCGTCGAGGTCCACCGGCTTGGTGACGTACGCGTTGGCGTGCAGGTCGTAGCTTTTGACCACGTCCTGCTCCGCCTCCGAGCTGGTGAGGATCACCACCGGCACGCGGCGCAGGTCGGGGGCCGACTTCATCTCGTCGAGCAGGTCGTGCCCACTCTTCACCGGCAGGTCCAGGTCCAGCAGCACCAGGTCGGGAGGCGGCTCCCCCGGCTCGTCGCCGAGCCCGAGGTAGGTTTCCGCCTCCTCGGCCGTCTCGGCCACCAGCAGGTCGTTTCGGATCTTTGCCTCCGCGAGCATTTCGCGGGTCAGACGCACGTCCGCCGGGTTGTCCTCCACGAGGAGGATGCGGGCCGGACGCCTCGAAGGGGTCTCAGTCACGATGCAGTGGGGGTGAGGTGAAGGGTCACGTGAAAGGTGGCGCCCTCGCCCGGGGCGGACTCGACCCAGATGTCGCCGTCGTGGCGCTCGACGATCTTCCGGGTAATGGAGAGGCCCATGCCACTCCCGTCGTGGCCGGTGCCGTGGGGGTCGAGTTGCTTAAAGATGCGGAAGATCTTGTCCTGGCCCTCCGGCGGGATGCCCGGCCCCTCGTCGCGAACGGTGACGTGGCCGCCCCCGTTCTCGGGCCGGCCGTCCACATGAATGACGGGCGGGGCCTCGCCGTGGTACGTGAGGGCGTTTTCGATCAGGTTCTGAAATACGCGCCGCAGCTGCTCGGGCACGCCGTAGACCGTCGGCAGCGGGTCGCGCGTCACCGTCGCCCCGGTTTCGTCGATGCGGCGCTCCAGGTCCTCGATGATCTCGTCGACGAGTGTGCTCAGGTCCACCTCCTGGAACTCGCCCTCCTTTCGCCCCACGCGCGAGTAGTGCAGCAGGCTGTTGATGAGGCTCTTCATGCGCTGGGCGCCGTCCACCGCGTACCCGATAAACTCGCGCGCCGTCTCGTCGAGGTCGTCGGCGTAGCGGCGCTCCAGCAGCTGCAGGTAGCTGGCCACCATGCGGAGCGGCTCCTGGAGGTCGTGCGAGGCCGCGTAGGCGAACTCCTCCAGGTCGGCGTTGGAGCGCTCCAGCTCGCGGGCGTGGCGGCGCAGCTTCTCCTCCAGCTCGTGCTGCTCGGTGATGTCCTCGATGGCCAGGAGGATGTGGATGGAGTCTGCGCCCTGCCCCACGAGGCGCCGCCCGTTGAGGCGGAGGACCCGGCGGCCCAGGCCCTCGAACGGCTGATCGATCTCCAGGCCCGTGAACGCGTCCCCGTCGGCGGCCACCGCCTCCAGCCGCTCCCGCAGGGCCGGCACCCGAAAGTGCCCCCCGCCGAGGTCGAACAGCGAGGCCCCGATCACGTCGTCCGAGGGGGGCGCAAAGGCCTCGTAGAAGGCCGGGTTGGCCTGTCGGATCTGCAGGTCGGCGTCGAGGACGAGGAGGGGTTCGTGGAGGGTGTCGACGATCTGTGACGCCTCCACGGCGGGTTCATCCTGTGTCGGGGGCATGTCCGTGTGTTTGCTGTGCAACATCGACCGGGTGCGGTGCCTCCTTACGAAGGCGCCGCCTCCGTCGTCCGGGGCAACCGGACGACAAAGCAGGTGCCCTCTCCCTTCGCCGTCTCCACGTCCACCGTGCCCCCGTGCGCCTCCGTCAGGCGCTTCACGATGGACAGCCCGAGCCCGGCCCCCTCGTACTCCCGCTCCATGCCTTCGGACTCCTGCTTAAACGGCTGAAAGAGGCTCGAGACGCGCGTAGGGTCCATCCCAATGCCCGTGTCCGACACCTCCAGCACCGTCGTGTCCGGCGTCTCGTCCACCCGCACGGCCACGTGCCCACCCTCCGGCGTAAACTTGATCGCATTCTCCATCAGGTTTTCCGTGATGCGGCCCAGCGCCCCCTCATTCCACCACCCCTCCGCCCCGCCGTCGGGCACCTGCACCCGAACCGTGAGCCCCGCCGCCTCGGCCTGCGAGTGCAGCATGCGGGCCGTCTCCTCCACCACCTGCCCGAAGTCCACCCGCTCCCGGTCCAACTCGTACACGCCAGCCTCCAGCTTCGAAAGCGCCAGGACCGAGCTCAGGGTGTTCTCCAGCCGGCGCCCGCTCTGCGCAATCAGCCGGGCAAAGCGGCGCACGTCCCCCTCCGCCCCCTCCTCCGTCAGCACGTCGGCGAACCCCATGATCGACGTCAGCGGCGTGCGAATTTCGTGGCTCATGTTCGCAAGCATCGCCGACTTGAGGCGGGCCGCCGCCTCGGCCTCCTCCTTCGCCTCTTCCAGCTCGCGTTCGCGGTGCTTCTGCTCCGTCACGTCCGTGTACATGGCGTAGATCTCCGTCGGCCCGTTGGGGCGAGCGCGCGAGGCGGCCTGCAACTGAAAATCGCGCACCCCATCGGCCGTGCGGCGCCGCACCTCCAGCTGAAGGGCGCCCTTCTCCATCACCTCCTCATTGATCTCGACGGCGGTATCCTGATCCGAGGGCAGGATGAACTCGCACAGCTTCTCCCCCTGAATCGTATCGGCCGCGTACCCGAAGATCCGCTCGAACGCGGTGTTGACGTCGGTGACGGTGATGGTGTTTTTCCCCTCCCCCACGGTGCCCCGAACGACCGGCGTTGGCAGGTTGCTGAACAGGGTCACGAACCGGTCTCGCTCCTCCTGAAGCGCCTGCTCCGCCCTCTTCCGGTTGGCAATGTCGAGGAGCACCCCGTTGAACACGAGCTCCCCCTCCGCCTGCTCCGGCGTCGACAGGCCAAGCAGCCAGATCACCTCCCCGTCGGGCCGCCGAAACGGCACCTCAACGCGCCACGTCTCGTGGTCCTCCACGGCCCTCTCGACGGACGCCTCAAACCGCCCCCGGTGCGGCGACGGAATGCACTCCACAAAGCGGTCGTAAAACCCCTCCGGCGTGGACGAAATGCCCAGAATCTCTTCGGCCCCCTCGCTCACAAAGTAGTTGCCGTACGTCCCGTCCGGGCGCACGTAAAACTGAAAGACAACGCCCGGCAGCGTATTGGCCAGGCCCCGGAGGCGGGCTTCTTGGTCGCGAAGCGTGTTCTCGGCCCGCACGCGCTCGGTGATGTCCTGCACCGCCCCGGCCACCGTCACCACGCGCCCGTCCTCCCATTCCACCGGCGACGCCACCGTCCGCACCCACCGCTCGGTCCCCGCCGCCGTCACGATCGGGAGCTCCAGGTCGTACGACTCCCCGTGCCGGAGGCACTGCTCGAACGCCTCCTGATGCGTCGTGCCGCCCGTCGACGAATAAAACTGCGCCACCCGCTCCAGGGTGAGCTCCTCGTCGGGCGGCACCTCAAAGATGTCGTACACCTTGTCCGACCAGACGACCACGCCCGTGTCCACATTTGCCTCCCACGCCCCCGCCAGGTGCTGGGTCTGCTCCAGAAGGTTGCGCTCGCGCCGCCGGGCGGCCTCCCGTTCCCGCTCATCGGTCACGTCCCGCTGCACCGACACCCAGTAGCGGACCTCTCCCGCCGGGCCGCGCACCGGCGTTACGTTCCAGTGGACCTGATAGGGCGTCCCGTCCTTTCGGTAGTTGACGGTCTCGCCCTCCCACTCCTCCCCGGCCTCCAGGGCCGCCCGGAGTGAATCGAGCACCTCCCGGTCCGTCTCGAGCCCCTGAAGGATCCGGGGCGTGCGCCCGACCAGCTCGTCCTCGGCGTAGCCTGTCATCTCCTCAAAGGCCCCGTTCACGAAGACGGTGCGGGGCCCCGGATCGTCCAGCGGTGCCGCCTCGGTGATGAGCACGGCCTCCTTGGTCTGCTCGATGGCCTCCGACAGCAGGCGGAGCTGGTCCGTTCGCTGTTTTCGATCGGTGATGTCTGTGATGACGCCGTCCCGATACGTCGTGTCGCGGTGGCCATCCTCGACCACGGCGCCCCTCAACAGCCCCATGAACGTCGATCCGTCCGCCCGCGTCAGCGCCACCTCCACGTCCGTGGGCAGGTCGTCGCCGTGCTGAAAGGTGCGCAGGCGCTCCGTCGCCCTCGCGGTCGCCCCCAGATCGGCCAAGTCGGTGCCCAGCAGGGCCTCGGCCGTGTCGTAGCCCAGCATGCGCACAAAGGCCTCATTGGCGTACGCAATGCCCTGGTCGGACACACACCGAAAGAGTCCCCCCGCCACGTTTTCGGCGATCGACTTGATCCAGTCCGTCTGGTGGCCCAGCTCGGCCTCCATTTCGGCCCGGGCGGCGGCCCACCGGAGCGTGCGGATCAGCAGTGTGGGCGTCAGCTCATCCTTTCGGAGGAACTGATCGGCCCCCGCCGCCTGCGCCTCCCGGGCGGTATCGAAAGTCGTGTCTCCGGTCAGCACCACGAGCGGGACCGTCGGGGCCGCGTCCGCGCAGCGTCGCACCGTCGCGGGTCCCTCGCTGTCCGGAAGGCCGAGGTCCACGGCCACGACGTCCGGCTGCTCGTCGTCGAGGGCCGCAAGCCCCACGTCAAGCGACTGCTCCCACCGAAGGTGAACCGCGGCCTGGCTCTCGCGAAGATACTCCCGGATGAGACGTGCATCTCCGGGGTGGTCTTCCACTAGCAAAACCGAAAGCGGATCGCCGGACGAACCCGACGGGCCGGTGTCGTCTCTGGAGGGCATGAAAAACCCTGAGGAGGGTGGGGCAAATCCGCGCCGCAGCGGGTGGACGCAGCGGAATGAGGGAGGCCCCTAAATGTAGACGTGAAAAGCTCAGGAATGCAAGCTGCGCACCGGTCGGCACGGCCGTCTCCCGGGGTTCCCTCCTCGCGCTCCTCCGCCCGACCCCTCCATTTCTCCCACGG
Organism: Salinivenus lutea; assembly: GCA_002894685.1. Classification (GTDB taxonomy): domain Bacteria; phylum Bacteroidota; class Rhodothermia; order Rhodothermales; family Salinibacteraceae; genus Salinibacter; species Salinibacter luteus. Next base: position 68,532 of record NCRC01000003.1, on the reverse strand, counting down.
GGATCTGCACTTTAAGATCATCCGCTCCCGCCCGCGCCGCCCCAACTTCATCTGTGCACTTCTTCCAACGCCTCTCTTCTGAGGTATGGATCATGGGTCCGGACCCTGGTGGGGGCCGGACCCTTTCTTTGTCGCCCCCCTTCCGCGTACGACCTCCGTGCAAGCAGCCCCCTCCGCACAGACAATAAGAGGCCACGCGCGGTCGGTGCACGAGAGCGGTCAGGACTTGACGTACGCCCCGACGCCCAACACGACGAACAGCGCACCGACCCCGACCAGTTTCAGCGGCGCGGTCGACTGTCGGTCCGTCAGAAAGCCCTCGCTCGGGGCCTCCGGATCGACGTATGCCGTGCGCCTCTCCCCCTCCTCATACGTCTCGACTGCCGACCGGGCCGCCGACTCCGTATCGTATCCCGATTCGGTGTGTGCGGGATACAGGTTGGTCCCTGTGTAGCTGGTGCCCCGGTACTGGTACTCGAACGCCACCTCGGGACGATAGTCCGTGCCGCCCCGTCGCTGCGGAGCACGCTCGACGCCCGTCTCGGTGATCGTCGCCTGCACCTCGACAGCGGTTGCGATTGCGTTGGACTGCTGGACGTAGTCGTATCCGCCGTAGCCCATAACCGCCACGCCGACGATGAGGAGCAGGAGGGCCTTGCGTCCGGAGGATCGGGCGTCGCCGCCAATAGAGATGTTCGGGGACATACACAGGGCCTGTCACCGAGGAGTACGACGCAATCCGCACGACCGCCATAGAAGCTTGTGCGGGAACCGACTACACGAACTGCACGTCCGCCGGTTTCGACAGGCGCGTCGACAAAAGGGGCTCATTCGGTTCAGACCGCGGGCCCGTTGACAATCAAGACGGCTGCGCTCGCCGCGGGTGCGGCGTCACCTGCTGCAATCTGACACAGGACACGGCGTGCGGTCGAGTCCTGTATCAGGTGGGCCCAGAAGCAACCACACCGTCGACCTACGGCATCGGTACGCAACCCCCCTGGCGGGCCGGCGACGAAATCCAGGCAAGTTCTCTCTCTGCCCCCCGTCCTCCGCGCGAGTGGGCGAACGACCCGGCACGGCCCGACGTATTTTTTTCCTTGCTTACCTTCATCCTTCTGTTTCACTGTCCCCCCAAACGATCTATGCAAACCGTTTCCTTCGACAACGGCGACGAGATGCCTGTGCTTGGGCTCGGCACCTGGAAATCCGCGCCCGGCGACGTGTACGACGCGGTTACTTTTGCCCTCGAAACGGGCTACCGACACATCGACTGCGCCCCCATCTACGGGAACGAGCCCGAGGTGGGCCAGGCCCTGTCCGACGCGGCGTCCGAGGGGATCGTGGACCGCGACGACGTGTGGATCACCTCGAAGCTGTGGAACGACGCCCACCGCCCGAAGCACGTGCGTCCGGCCCTCGAGGACACCCTCGACGACCTGCAGATCGACACGCTCGACCTCTACCTCATGCACTGGCCGGTGGCCCTCACCCGCGGCACCGGCATGCCGTCCGCCCCCGACGACTTCCTGTCGCTCGATGAGGTGCCCCTCGCCGAGACGTGGGCCGCGATGGAAGAGCTGGTGGACGAGGGGCTGGTGCGCCACATCGGCGTCTCCAACTTTAACGTGCCCAAGCTGCGGCGCCTGATGGACGCGGCCGACCACGCGCCGGAGATGAATCAGGTGGAGATGCATCCCTACCTGCCGCAGGAGGACCTGCTCAGCTTTGCCAACGAGCACGGCCTGCCCCTCACGGCATATTCGCCGCTCGGCTCCAAGGATCGCCCCGAGGGCATGAAGGGCGACGACGAGCCGCTCCTCCTGGAGGACCCGACGATCAACGAGATTGCCGACCGCCACGACGCGACGCCGGGCCAGGTGCTCATCAGTTGGGCCCTGCACCGCGGCACCATCACCATCCCCAAGTCCGTGACCCCCGGTCACATTGAGGAAAACCTGGCCGCGGCCGACCTTTCGCTGACCGACGACGACATGGAGGCGATTGGTGAGCTCGGACGGGGCCGACGCTACGTGCGAGGCGAGGTGTGGGCCATGGACGGCAGCCCCTACACCCTGGAGGGCATTTGGGAGAAGTAGCCCCCTCCTAGAATGCCATTCTGCGACCGATGCCTGTGCCCGCCCCGCGGTGCTTTCCGCCGGGGCGGGCATTTTTTTGCGGGTCGCCCGTGTCCTCCTGTACGATCGATTGAAACGCCCCCAATCTATCCCCGCAGATGCGGGGGCCCTGTCAAAGCAGAACGACCAAACCGATGCAGATGAACCGACTAATGAAGAAGATGCGCCGGCGGTCGGAGACGGTGGCCGAAGCGGACGTTCCGGCAGACGTGTGGCAGGCGGCGCCGAAGAAGGTCGAGCGGCGGTTGGAGCCGCATCTAGGCAAGGTGCTTGCGATACAGCAGGACGATGACCCCCCACCGAGTTCAACAGATGATCCCCATGATTCAAAATGTTACCAGACGCTTTTGAAGAAACAGCCGCTACCCTGAAGCAGACAGACGTACCTTCCCCCACCGAAAAGCTGACTGATTGCGGCGTGACAGTGATTGGCAAGGACAGCGCCGCCTTCTTCTCAACGTCCCTCTGCCCGTGTCTCACGTTTTGTGAAGGCGATGTGCTCCAGGTGTGCTTGACCACTTACGAGATTGAAGACATCCAATTCGACGGGCAGATCGTGGTCGGACACCCGGCCACGTTGTACGATTGGGCACTTCACACGCTCATGCGTTGTGGGATGTATTTCACTCCCGTGAGGGTGCGCATCAAGAAAACCTGGTGACGCCTCCCATTACCTTTCACCACTTTTGGTTCGAGTCGAAATGCCTACACCCACCGGGTTTGCTGTGCCCACTACAAGGAGGTGTGGATTCAAGGGACCCTCATTGGATGTGCCGTGACGGAGGCTGGGCGGCCCCGGTCCGATCAGCTTCGAAAGGGTAGGCACCTATTGGAGGAAATGTCACCTCGAACACTGCCAGGGCGGAAAGGAGCTGGTGGAGCCAGAGACGGGAGCTACCAGGTGATTCCAAAACAAACCTCAGATGAGGTCTATCCCCGCGGGTGCGGGGGCACCGGTGGGCCAACCACATCGGTCTCTCTGCTTGGAGGTCTATCCCCGCGGATGCGGGGGCACCCTGAAAATACGCTCATGGGACTAGCGGCTCATGGGTCTATCCCCGCGGATGCGGGGGCACCGGCGGCTCAGAAGGTGCGGCGGGACCAGATCGAGGTCTATCCCCGCGGATGCGGGGGCACCTCGACCGTCCAGAACCTGGACTCAATCACGGACGGTCTATCCCCGCGGATGCGGGGGCACCTGCGGCTGCCCGTAAAGCCATTGAACGGACCAAGGTCTATCCCCGCGGATGCGGGGGCACCGACAGTTCCGCCAAACGTTCCAAACGATCCAAAGGTCTATCCCCGCGGATGCGGGGGCACCTGCGGGTGTCGTGCTTGTGCGTTCCCTTGTAGGGGTCTATCCCCGCGGATGCGGGGGCACCGACAGCCGACCAAACTCACAATATCCGGTCCCGGGTCTATCCCCGCGGATGCGGGGGCACCATCAACGGAGAGCGGCACACAATTCGCGTTACGGGTCTATCCCCGCGGATGCGGGGGCACCCCTGCTACAGTTTGTCAGGAGCTGGGCGCTACGGGCCCTTCGCTCCGTGTATCGCGTCAGAAGCGCGACAGTCTGTCGCAGGGCAAATCAAGGAGTATCAACGTGCGGATTGCTCAGGCCAATTACAACACGTCCCACTCGGCCGGTTTGCCCCTCCGAACGAAGGGTCCCAACCCGAACCGATCGTATCCTCCTCTCGTTGCACCATGTCCGCTTCAAATCGTGCCTCAAAGAAAGCCGTCCTCATGACTGAACTCGCCTCTCCCGCGGCGACCGAGGTCCGTCCACGACGCTTCACGTCCGACGAAGTGCAGGCCATGCTCCGGGCCGGCATTCTCCACGAGGACGATCCGCTCGAACTCATCGACGGTCAGCTCGTCGTCATGTCCCCAATCAACGATCCGCACATCGTTTGCATCAACCGCCTGAATACGCTCTTCAGCAGGCGCCTCGTCGCGCACGACATTGACGCGGTCGTCGTCAGTGTCCAAAATCCCGTCCGGATCGACGAGCACAACGAGCCGGAGCCCGACGTGGTGCTCTCGACAAATCTCGACGGCGCGCCGCGGCCCGACGACGTGCTCCTGCTGGTCGAGGTGGCCGACCCCACGCTGGCGTACGACCGCGACGTGAAGCGGCCCCTCTACGCCCGCGCCGGCATTCCGGAGGTGTGGATTGTGGACCTGGAGGCCCGACAGATTGAAGTGCACCGCGAGCCGGACGATGATGTCTACCGCACGCGTCACCTCGCGGGCCTGGACGACACGGTGACCCCGGAGCGCCCGGCGTCGATCGGCGAGGTTCCCGTGCGCGACATTCTCGGCGACCTTCCCGACGGTAGTCGTGGACAGGGCCCCGACAGCAGTCGGGACTCGGTGTCCGACGCAGACGCCGAGTCTAATGCCGCCTGAGCCGACGCCTAATTCCAAGATCGTTCCTCACGCGTCTCCGTCGGTCGTCAGCCGGTCCGGACTGAAAAGCATCGGGTCGTCCGCATCGATGGACGGCTCCTCCGGGTCCTGCTGCTCCAGCAATTCTTCCACATCGTGCGCCTCGGTCAGATCGCGGAGCGTGAGCCACACCCCTTCGTGTTCGATGAACTCTTTCTTCGGCCAGCCGAGCATGCGAATCTGAAGCCCCGAGGGGGCCTCGGCGTCGCGCCAGAAAAAGACCACGCCGGCGTCCTCGTCGGGCAACAGTCCCTCCCACTCCATCAGCACCCCCCACACCCGCTCACGAACCGACACCGACATGGTGGGCGCAACGTAGGTGCCGGGGGCAATCTCCTGCATACAGGAGCAGAGGAAGCCATCGAACCGGCCGGGCGTGTTACGCGTCACCGCGATCGTCATCGACATCGAGGACCTCCTTTATTTTGTCAATCATGTCGGGAATGACGTCGTCGTCCCGGAGCGTGCGCCCGGCCAGCCGACGGGTCGTGCCCTCCACGCTCCGGTCGGGCCGCCGCTCCAGATTCTTCGTCGCCTGAAAGGCAATAGGTAGGGCGACGGAGCTCCGAAAGAGATCCGCAATATCGAGCGCAAAGGCATGCCCGGACGACTCGTGGATGAAGCCGAGTTCGGGCACGGTGCCGGTCACGGCCACGGCGATGCGGGCCGAGGCGTACAGCGCCGTCACCGCGTGGTTGATGGCCTTATTAACGGTGTCGTTCGACTCGGGGTTGTCGCGGTCGTAGCGGCGTCCGTTCCACTCCACCCCGTACTGGTCGGCCAGGTTCTGGTAGACCTTTTTCACGCGCCGTCCCTCGATGCCCCGGAGGGAGTTGAGGTCGCGCTGGTGAGCCGGCAGTTCGCCGCCAAGCCGGATGCGATACATCGCGCGGGCCACGTCGACACGCGCGTCCTCGTCGGCCCAGAGGGTGGCATGACGTCGGGCGCGGTCGGCACTGTCGGGGCCAAACGGCATGCTCACGGCGTAGAGGCGCACGCCCTTGGAGCCGACGGCGAGCAGGCCGGTGTCGCGGCGGGCGAGGATGCGGAGGGCGTCGTGGCTCACCACGCCGCCGGGGCCGAGCAGGATGTTGGACACCTGCTGATAGGGAATGTCGTAGGCCCCGGCCTCCAGGTCGTCAAAGCCGGCGGTGGTAAAGACGAGGTTGCCGTTCTCGACGGCCAGCCGCCCCCGCTCCAGCCACATGAGCCCGTGGCGGTCGGCGTGGGGCACGCGGGCGGTTTCGAGGCCGAGGCGTCCTTTGAGGGCCATGGCGGATGGATTGTGGGTTATGGGCCGCCCGTCTCATTCAACAGTTCTTCCCCACTTCCTGAAGTGGCTGGTAGCGGCGGCTTTGCAACTCGACGCTTTGAGCCTCGGCCTGCTCGAGGATGCGCTGCAACCGCTCGACTTCCTCCTCCGCAAGCAGCGAGTTGCCGCATACGTCGCACACGAGGGCCGGCACGTCTTTTACGACCACGACGGTATCCCCTCGTTCGAGGGTTTCCGTGACCGTTCCTTTTTCGTAGGTGCCTTCCGGACACTGTCGGCACGGGTGACCCGGAGTTAGGCTTGTCTCCACGTGTTCGTCTCGCTGGTCCAGGTCCGTTTCCATCGGAATTGATCGATCCATTGATTGGGATCCGGCTCGTAGGTCGTGATGATCGTCGTGCGTCTCGCTTCGTCATTGTTGGACGCAACTACATGAACAGGGCGTCCCCGGTCGTAGGTCCCAAAGATCGCCTCCCGGTCCATCCAGGTGAGGAGGAGTCGGGCTGTAGGAGTGGTCTCCGGATAGACGCGGAGGACCATACCCTCATGCAGGGCCTGCCGCACCTCCCCAGCAGAGATGTCGCGGTCGATCAGTGCGCGCCGCGCATCTCCGGTGAAGCCAAGATCGTCGTACGGCTCAGGACGAGGTAGCATCGTTCGTTCGTCGGCTCACATTCATTCGTCCATTCTGATAGGAATCAGGACCTGCACTTCCATCCGTCCCCCCGGATTACGCCCGTCGCACCTTGAGCATCCCGTAGCCGAAGCTCTTGTGCCGCCCGAGGCCGGAGCGGAGGAGGTCCACGAACGCGTCGCCGTCGGTGACCTGGAGGGTGCCGGTGAGGGTCACGTCGGGGCGCTTGATCGTGTCGGCTTTTCGCTCGCTGCTCCCATTCTTCGGGACGCGGCGCGTCATGCGCTCGATGGAGAACCGCTGCATGGTGATCGCGTCGGGATCCACCTCGGCGCCGCCGCGGATCTCAAACTGTCGATCCAGCCAGTCGCGGTAGACCTGTTCGCGGTTCAGGTCCTCCCCGGGGGTTTTCCAGGCCTCGGCGAGAAAGGCGTCGAGCTCGTCGCCCTCCTCCCAGGTGCGTGTGTCGCCGTTCTGATTGATGCCCTCGCCCGCGGAGGCTTTGCGGACGACGGGGCAGGCGCGGAGTTCGAACCGGAGGGGCATGCCCTCCGGGAACGTCTCCGGCATGGGCTTGGCGGCGAGCCGGTCCCAGGCGCAGATCTCGTAGACCGTGGGGCTAGCGTCGAGCTGGGCGTGGGACTGAAGCGTATCGGCGTTCGCGTCGGCGTAGCCGAGGACGCGCACCCGCCGGCCGTTCTCGGATTCGTTCTCGATGCTGAACGGTTGAGGGGCGTCATCCCCGAAAAGCTCGCCGAGGGCGCAGTGGACGAGGTAGCCGGTGTCGGTTTGGGCAAGGGGCAGGTGCAGCATTTTGCCGAGCGTGGTGAGGCCTTTGGCGTCGAGGCCGAGCTGCACCATGTGCAAGTCTGGCATTTTACAGAGGGCGTTTGGAAAGGAGGATTGTTATGGAAGTTCAATTCCGACCGGATGAGCAAGACGTTCTCCACGGATGTGGAGTCACTGGGAAATACGGTATCGTACGTATGAAAGGGGGCGGTCTATCCCCGTGGGAACGGGGGAATGAAGTGTCGAATGACTACGGGAATTCTGTTTCCTCGACGCGGCGCTCGCCAACGTGAATCTGATTCGTCCAGTCGCGGGCATCGGTGACCGGAGTGCCCGCGTCGGACTCCCGCCAGAGACGCCGCGGCATCACATCATCCGGAATCGTTTCTGAACGCTGAAGCGCGTTCGTAAGCGATTCAGCCTCCACAGTGGTTCGAAACAGACGCTCCGCGGGGAGACACGGCTTGCGGCCGATAAACAGCGGACGCTCGGGACGAACCAACGCCTCCCGAATCTCGGCCGCGGACATATTCTCTACTTGGAGCGCGACGGTGTGCTGCGCATCGGCCCAGTATTCCCGATGGCGAATGTTTGTCGTGTCCGTATTTCCGCTACCGCGCTGGTCGAGATGTCCCCACGTCGTCCAGGCCACGCTATCGCGCTTGCCCTTTGCCTGCAGGTGTGGCTGGCCGAGGTCCGCAGTCTGATAGTCCACGATTTTTGCGCCGGGGACATCTTCCCGTACTGCGTAGGAGAGGGCCTGCTGGAGACGTTCGTGTTTTTCGGCCTCACTCCGGTCGTAGCCAAGCGCATTAGCAAGCAGCCCCGTCATCATGGACAGGGCGGGATAGGGTTGGATGCGCCCTTCCTCACTGACGATGGGTGCCCCAAAACTCATCATCGGGGCTTCGAATCGAAGAATAGAGACAGTCATGCGCCTGTGGAGGTTGTGAGCTGAGACGGAATCCAGTCGTCGGCGATCTCGCTGACAGTCGTTCGAGGAGCGGGGACCTCAGCGTCGGCCATGGTCGCGCAAATTCGGTCCTCGTGCGGGACCATTTCCCCATCCACTTTCTGTCCGTACATTTCGTCGATGTCGTGGGTGTACTGCGTCAGTTTCTGAACACTCGCTTCCAAGAGATTGTCGCCGTCGGCGGCTTCCTTGAAAGCGTTCGCGAGCGTTCGGGGTTGTTCTTCGCCGCTTTCGACCATGACGAACTCGGCCTTCGCGTACGGCGCTGTTGAACTCAGCTTCGCTCCCGGCGAGACGTTCGTAATCGTATGGAGGAAGCGCTGGAGCACGTCAGTCGTAAGGGTGAGATCCGCGTTCACCCACTCGCTACGGGCGCAGCCTTCGAGGTTCGACACCAGCAGCGGCACGTCCACGACGACATAGCTGTAAAACAGCCCCGAGGTCAACTCCTTGCTCTGGATGAGGGCCGCCCCGGCCTCCTCCCCGCCGGTTCCCTCATCGTGAAGCTCATCGACCGCGGTAAAGTAATCGTCTTCGCGCTGCTGCGCGTGGGTCGTGATGGCGTGAGCCACGTGAACCGCGGCGTCGCCCTGAGCTAGCACGTCGCTGGTCACCATCCGTCCGTGCATGGCAGCGTCGATGCCCATTGCGTTGCTCATCCCGCGGAGATTGTTGCTCAACTCCTTAGTGCTGAGCAGGTCGGCGATGGCGTCCCGCGTCTGGGCGACACTATCTTCGTCGTAGTCCTTCTCCTTGAGAGCGGTCAGCGTGTCTTCGGCCACGGACTTCAGGTAGTCAATCTCCGGCTTGCCGAAGACGACGATGTTCTTGATGGTGAGCTCGTCGAGGGGGGCGTCCGCCTCAAGCACTGGCTGCACGTTGTCCTTGATTTTCCCCTTCGTCACGTCGCCGTTCCGGGCCATTTCCAAAATGCCGAACGTAACGGCGGCCGTCAGCCGCTCGTCGAATCCGTCCTCGACGAGCTCGTCGGCAATCTTTTTTCGAAAGGTCCGGCGGGAGCGAATGGACATGTCGCCCGCCTTTCGGATGGCGTGCTTGCCGTCGTAGTGCCGCCAGTGATACTTGAGGCACTGTGAGGACACGCGGGTCCGCATGGCATTGCCGAAAGGGAGGGTCTTCGCGAATCCGGCGTCATCCCGGTTCAGTAAGGTTCCGGGGTAGGAGGTGAGCGTGTGGAACTGCAGAAATTTACTCATCGGGACTGTCGTCTTGATTCGAATTCGTGTCGTAGGTGTAGTATTCCTGTGCGATTTGGAGACGAACCTCCTCCACTTCTTCCTCTTCGAAGAGCAGTCTTCGAACCGTATTCCAGTTGGCTTTCTGGTCGGCGCTGGCGAGCTGCTTGGCTGTACGACGGAGGAGTGTTGAAAGCTGGTCGTTGTCGGCTTCCAGAAGGCGCTTCAGACGAGCTTCCGAATACTCGGCCTGTTTAAGAGCAAGACCGAACGGTGTCCCCGAATACCCAGCGATAGCCACGCATTGGATGAGAAGCTTCCATTTAGATAGTTTTTTGGAATCGGGTTCTCGCTCCTCGCCGACACTGGCAAGCATACGCCAGAAGGGTCCAGACGGGGTACCTCGCCGAAGCTCGGCCTGAGCACCATTCGGCAGGTCGTCATACGTTTGCCACAGCCGTTCCGTCGGGTTTTTCGATTCTGTCTTGTTCTCTGTCTGTGTGATCATGATCGTTTGCGAACTGTTTGGCGTAATCCAATTCGGATTTGATCCGGTTGTCGAAGGCCGACTGTGCACGCGCCTGTCGGTGCCACCGGTCTTTTTCGGGGCATAGGTGCCTGGCTTCGTCGAACTGGGACCGAAGTGCCCCTACCAGGATGGTATCCCAGAAGGCATTTCTGTGCTCGGCACTGATATTCGGCGTTTCCAAGAGGTATCGGAAAAAGCACCTGTCTACACGCTCGTGGAAGGCGTTAATCTGTCGATTCTGTCCCTCCTGGAGGCGGTCGGGGACCTGCTCCCGTTTGCCGTCATCCCGGTCGTCTTTGAGCATGAGGTAGAGCGCCTGCGAGAGAATCTCGGCGGCCGTTTCCGCCCGTTTGACGCGTCGTTCGGCCTCCTGCTCAATTTCACCCCAGACGCGACGGCGGTTGGAAAATTTGACTACCCGTTGGAGGTTGTGCACCCGTCCGCCCTGCTCGCCGGTCACGGCGCGGCACACCACGTAGCCCTTGGTTTCTTCCTCGAAACTGACGGGAAGTCGGTACCGGTCGCCGAAGAGGATTTCCGACAACTGTCTATACTCGAATGCATTCCGGCTCGGGTTGAGCACCTTGTTTTCCCGCTCGTCAATGGGCGCCCACGGATCGCCGGTTTGCCCGTTGACATCGCCCGTTACGCGCTCGGCGGACGTGCTCGTCTTCATCCACGTCTTGCCCTGCCGGATGCGTCGTGGGCAGTCGATGTACAGCGGATGCAGCTCTTCGAGGTCGAAGCTTTCGGTGCCGTCCCAGGACTCGGTCCAGAGCAGCGGCGTGGCCTCGCGCCGAAAGTTGTATCGCTGTTCAATCTTATCGACGTGGGTGCGCAACACATCGATGTCGTGCATAATCCACGGCCCCAGCCGTAGGCTCGGCGTGAGGCCGAAAAACGGGCGGCTGGCGTAGCTGCCGTTCATGCGGGAGGTCCGCCGATTTCCCGATCCGGCGTAGAATCCCGTGGTCTGCACATTCACCAGCATGTACACCCAGTGCTCATCGTCGGGGTCGTGCATCCGCCGCGTCTTGAGCGCGTGATTCTTTGAGAGGGTGGGCACATCGTACTCGGTGACGTGAATCGGGGCGAAGTCCTCCAGCGTGTCTTCCGGCACCGGGGGCTGCATGAATGCCGGCTTTCTCAGGTCTTCGGTGTACAGATTCCAGGCGGCGTCGTCTGTGAGGGCCGACAGTGCATCGCGCCACCCGTTCTCTGAATCAGGAATATTCCGCTCTTCAGTAGCAATCGCGCCGAGCTGGGCGAGAAAGCAGTGCCAGGCCTGTTTTTGATGCGCCTGAAGACGTGAGAAGCCCTCAACTGCGTCGGCGTCCAACAACGAATAAATGCGCGGCAGGCTGCAGGTTGTGCGTCCGTCGGACGTGTCGACCGTGAAAACGGAATCGTAAAGCAAATTCATAGGCACTACTTCTTTTGGATGCCAAGCGCAGTGTACGTGAAGTCCTCGCCGTCGAACGTGAATTCAAAGCCTTCGTCCTTTGGGTCGGCTCGGGAGGCCTCCCCATTTGCCGGACGGTCGCCGCGGCCGAAGTGGTAGGGCGAGAGGGTCAGTTCCTCGACGGAGTGTCCAAACGGGGTTGTCATCTCTTCCGGAAGAGCGACGACGATTCCCTCGTCTCCGAGTCGAGTTTTGGGACGCTCGCCGGAAAACTGATTATCGCGATCCAGAAAGGGTTGGGTTCGGTCGATCACACTGTTCAAGGCACGCATCACGTCCTCGCGCTCCGATTCTCGAACCGCTTGCGCGTGTACCTCCCATGCTCCCTCTGAGGCGATGGCCGATAGCTTACCTGGATGAGTGGCCTCCTCAACGAGTGTTCGGTTCTCATCGGGAATGGAAAGAGACGACTGTGAGCGTGCCCGTTTTTTGAGCGCGTTCCAAGTTGCCTCAATCATGCGCAGGTCGCCGTACACCGAGCCAAGACCGGGGCCGGGATATCCCGTTCCGCTCTCGGGGTCGATGGTGGTCTGAATGTCGGGTGCCGCCGGCGTAAGGACGATGCAGTGCGGATCGTCGTATTCAGAAGGCCGCCGTCCTTCGCGATTGTGTCGATGTAATCGCCCGATGCGCTGCAGAAGCACATCCATCGGGCACAGATCAGTAATCAGAAGGTCCGCATCGATGTCCAGCGACTGCTCGACCGTCTGGGTGGCTACCGTAACGACACTCCCGTCGGTGGGGCGAACGATGCGGGTTTCCTCATTCTCGTTGATCTCGTGCTTTCCATAGACGGCTTCGACTCGGTCATCGAGGGTCTCGCGGTCAGCAGGACAGTACCGAGAGTGGTGAGGGGTAGGAATCTCGCGCCCCTCATACTCGATTTGCAGAGCGTACTGCTCGTCGATTTCCTCGAAGAGCGACTGACACGCCTTCACTGTATTTCGAATGACGAGCACGTGAGCACCGTCCGCTGCAGCCGCTTCGGCACACCGAGCGATGGATTTCGGGGTGCGCATCCATCCTTTGAGGGAAAACGACACGTCTTTCTTGTTTTCACCCGGGGCATTCGGCTGGTCGAGGTCAACGATCGTCCCCCCTTTGACATGCGTCAGTCGAGGATACTCTTGGTCTTTGGCGTTGTCGAAGTCCGGAACGTCCTCGCCAGTAAATTCAGCTCGGGCCTCCGCACCGAGCGTGGCCGACATGAGCAGGGCGTGCCCGCCCATGTCGTGATGGAGCGAGAGCACCCGTTGTAGGAGTTCGTTCATGTAGGTGCTGGACGCGTGCACTTCATCCACCACGAGGAAGCTGCGGGCGAGTCCTGCGAGGCGGAGATGGGCATGCGACGCCTTCAGGGTGGACATCAAGACCTGATCAATGGTGCCCACGGCGATGGGCGAGGCCGTGTATCGCTTGCTCGATTCCGCTGCCCACCCGCGCCGTCCCACATCCTCATCCCAGCGCACCTGCCAGCCGAATCGGGTGCCCTCCACGTCGTCCACTTTTAGGTATCCGGGTACGGCAAGATGAACCTGCGGTCCGTTTTCTCCGAACATACGGTCCCGGGCATCTTTGATCCGCCCGTGAAGCTCCTTTGCCGCCGCCCGGGTCGGAACGGCAAAATACATACTGTCCACCCGCTCTTTTTCCAGCAGATGAGCGTAGCGACCCAGTGCGCCCTCCGTCTTCCCGGAGCCGGTGGCCGACTCCAACACCGTCAGGGTCCCCTCGGGGGATGTCGGGAGGGACTGGAGTGCCTCTTGAATGTCGTAGGGCTCGTTGCCGTCGAGAATGGTGATGAGCGAGCTGTCGAGGTTCCGAGACACTGTTAGGCCTACGTCCTTCAACGCATCCAGGGCGAGCCCGCGAGCCTCATCAATTGCATCGTCCGGATTGGTACGGCCCGGATCCATTTTAAAGAGATTGGTGTCTGAGCCAATCCAGTCCGCCAGAGTGAGGGCGCCGTTGAACAGGTGCTGCACCGGAGCAGACTCGAACGGCGGCGCGTCGTTTTCAAATGCATCCGGGTACCACTGACGAGCCCATCCGAGAACCCGAGACAACCGCTGGAGGGAGTCGCCGGGCCATAGGTTTTTGTCCGGTTGCTCGACCGAAACGGGACGCCCGTGATGACTCCAGGTGATTTGCAGCCAGTCCATTGCCCCCCATTCATCTCCAAACCAGGAATACAGCTCCTCAAGGCCCATGGCCATTGAGAGGCTGCCCCACCGTTCTTTGTCGTGGAGCATGTGGACGACTGGCGTAACGTGATCGCACGTGCGCCCCTCTCCGGTAGAGCGGTGTTGAAACCACGGATTGGTCTTGCCAGCGTCGTGGAGGACGGCTAGTACGCAGAGCCGCTGCACCTGCGTTTCCGACAGTTTCGTTTGGCCCCTTAGGCGAGCCATCCGTCGGCCAAGACGGGTATGCCTGAGGAGCATTTCCAGCGTTGCGGCCACGTCCGCCGAGTGGGCCACGAGCGGGTGCCATTCATCGGGGCCGTCGTGCTTTGCCCAAAGTGGATCCATGGGGAAAAGAGAAAAGGATAGAAGAGGGCCGCATTAATGCATCCGGAAGATAGGAAGTCGCCATAAGGATCCGGACGAATCATGTCCGGATTGCCCAGAAGCGGTTATTCAAACACGAGCGCCAGGAAGCGGGACGCCGGGATTTTTCGGTCCAGTCTTTCGGATGGACCCCGCACCTCGAATGAGGAGTGATGGACCTTACGGACTGAGAGAGTCTGCTGACAGTTGCAGGAGGTAAGATCGAGAAGTGCGCACCACTTGTTTTCGGGGAGAGCACAGAGGGATGTGAAGCCGCAGACGAGACAAATGTAACTGTCCCGAAGAGTCCGCCTTCGTTCTGATCGTCGATCAGCGTTCGGATGTCATCAGGGCGAAAGGGAAATTGCCATGGGCTGCTGAATGAGCACTTGATATGAAGCTACTCATGCTTTTCGTGCATCGCATCGACCCAGGCCTCCATATCGTCGTCGAGGTCTAAATTCGTCGGTGCCGCGCCGAGGGCGTCTAGCATCTGTCGAGTACGGAGTGGTAGATCGTCGGGGATGGTGTTTTTGTCGTGTTGTGATATCATCGGCTGTCGGGGTGAATTAGAGAATGTACTTTAGATCAACCAACCGAGACGCCACGTCCGCCGAGTGGGCGAGGAGTGGGTGCCAGGCGACGACCTCGCCGGTCGAGCGGTCGCCATCTCTGTATTTGAGCTTGGCCCAGAACTGGGAAGAATCGGGGGCGCCGTCCATTGGCACTGCGACGGGGTGCGGAAAGGGACAGAAGCGGAGAGGGGCCGCCCCGGCTCCGGAGAAGATGTGCAAAGCTGAACTCGGCCGGAAGGGTGTGTGAAGGATAGTGGAACACTCCCACAATGTGAAGCCCGCGGGGGCATGCTTACCGCCCGTGCCAGCGCATTCGCTTGACCCCGACATCCGAAAGGGTCGTGCCCCCACCCTGTGCTACCAGTCGCCAGAAGAGGGTGCGGGTGGCGAGGGCATCCCCGACGGCGGTATGCAGCTCCCCGTCGGGGGCCGCTCCCATCCGATCGAGCAATGCCCCGAGTCGGTACGAGCCGGCGTGCGTCATTATCGTCCGGGCCAGTCCCAGGGTGTCGACAAACCGTACGTCCAGGCCGCCGACGCCCAGCCGCTCGGCCTCGTACGTCACGAAGCGAAAATCGAACGACAGGTTGTGCCCAATGACGACGCCCTCCTCGAGATGGGCAACGAGGCGGGGCAACTGCTCGGCCACGGCGGCATCTCGGGGCGGGTCGTGCGGACTTGTCCAGTCCAGCTGCACGCCGCGCTGGTCCACCACGGCCATCTCGGTGATGCAGACCCCGCGGTCGGGGCGTCGGCCGGTCGTTTCCAGATCGAAGAACGAGAGCGACACCGTCCGGAGCGGGGGATCGAACCGCGGAGCCATGGGACCACAGACCGTTTCATCCGGAGGAGCGACCGAGCACCTGGCGGCGCTCCGACGCGTCGGCCGCCGGGAGGCGCACCGTAAAGCGCGAGCCTTCGCCCTTCTCCGTCTCGACCGTCACCTCGCCGTTCATCTGCCGAACGGCCCGCTGCGTGACCGCGAGGCCGAGGCCCGTGCCCTGGTACTCCCGGGCCGCCCCCTCCGACTCCTGCCGAAACGGCTCAAAGAGTTCCGGGACCTGATCGGACGCCATGCCGATGCCCGTATCTTCCACCTCCAGC
The DNA here is from genome assembly GCA_002894685.1 of Salinivenus lutea. Classification (GTDB taxonomy): domain Bacteria; phylum Bacteroidota; class Rhodothermia; order Rhodothermales; family Salinibacteraceae; genus Salinibacter; species Salinibacter luteus. The sequence continues at coordinate 52,859 of NCRC01000003.1, read as the reverse complement.
ACCGTCCCTCGCTCGCCCCCTTCTGTCCGGGCCCGCACCCACACCGACCCGCCGGCCTCGGTGTATTTGATGGCGTTCGACACCAGATTGCGCAGCACGATTTGCACGCCGCGCGAGTCCGCCTGTGCCCACACGGCCTCGTCGTCGGGCGCCTCCACCGCCAGCGCCACCTCGGCCTCCTCCGCCCGGGGCGCCATCTGATCCGCGGTCTTTTCCACTTCCGTCACCAGATCCACGGGCTCGGACGAGAGCCCCATCTCCCCCGCCTCCAGCTTCGACAGGTTGAGGATTCCGTCGAGGGTCTCCAGCAGACGCTTGCCACTCTCCTCAATCAGGGCCGAGAACCGATCGAGTGTCGACAGGTTCGGGCCGCCCGAGGCCTCCGTCGCGTCGAGGGCCCCCACCTCGTCCCCAATCGCCTCGGCGAATCCGATAATCGAGGTGAGGGGCGTGCGGATTTCGTGGCTCATGTTTGCCAGGAAGGCCGACTTCATTCGGTTCGCCTCTTCCGCTTCTTCCTTGGCCTCTACAAGCTTCTGCTCCCGCCGCTTCTGGTCGGTAATGTCGGTGTAGATGGCAAACACTTCCGGGGTGTCGGTCTCGGCCTCCCGCACGGCGGCCTGGACCCGAAAGTCGCGGAGGCCCTCCGCGGTACACCGCTGCACCTCAAACGTCCGGCCCGGCTCCTCCAGCACCTGCCGGTTGATGTCCACGGCCTCGCCCCGCTCGTCCGCCGGCACAATCTGCTCGTGCAAATCCTCTCCCTGGATGTCCTGGGCCGCCACGCCAAAGGTGTCCTCGAAGGTGGCGTTCACCGACGACACCACAAACGCATCGTCCGTCGGGACCCCGTGGACGACCGAGACCGGAAGGTTCTCGAGGAGGAGCGCCAGCCGATTGCGCTCCTGGCGAAGGGCCCGCTCGTACTCCTTCAGCCCGGTAATGTCGGCCACCGCCCCGTCAAAGAACTCGACGTTGCCCTGCTCGTCCTGTACGGCGGCCCCGCTGGTGAGGCCCGTGAACGTGCTCCCATCCCGCCGCTGATACTGCACCTCCACCGTGTCGAACGTGCCCTCCTGCTGGGCCATCTGCCGAAGCCGCTCCCGCTCCTCCGGATCGGCGTAAAGACGGGCCGGGTCCACCTCCAGGATCGCCTCCACACTGTCGTACCCAAACATGTCGGCAAAGGCCTGATTGGCAAAGGTCAGGCCGTCGTCGGGGGTGGACCGGTAGATGCCCTCCGATGCATTTTCGGTGATGGCCCGCAGCCGCTCCTCCCGCCGCCGGAGCGCCCGCTCCATCTCTTTTCGCTCCGTCACGTCCCGGATCACCGTCTGGGCGGCGTCCTGGCCCTTGTAGCTGATGGGCACCGACTGGGCCACAATGGTTCGACGGGTCCCGTCCAGCCCATCAATTTCGTGCTCCCACGGCTCGGTCGGCTCGCCCCGCGCAATTTTCTCCCAGCGCTCCTGGGCGCGGCCCGCGTCCGCCACCATCTGGCCGGCCACCCGCTTTCCAATGAGGTCCTCCGGCCGATCGGCCCCGAGGATGTCCGCCGCGGCCTGATTGGCGTAATGGTACCGTCCGTCGACACTGATGAGGACGCCGCCCGGGTGCGACTCCACGAGGGCGCGCCAGCGCTCCTGGCCCTCCTTGCGCTCGGTAATGTCGATCATGACCCCGTTGAAGATCAGCTCGTCGTCCTGCCACTCGGGGGTGGCCGTGCAGAGCAGCCACCGGCGCTCCCCATCGGGCCGGTCGAATGGCATTTCAACGCTCCACGGGGTCTCGCTGGCAATCGCCTCGTCGATGGCGCTCTCGACCTCGCCTCGGTGCGGCGACGGAATGTACTGGATATAGCGTTCGTTGAACCCCTCCGGATCCGCCGAGATGCCCATCACCTCTTCCGCGTGCTGGCTCACAAAGTAGTTGCCGCGGGTGCCGTCGGGCCGAACGTAAAACTGAAACACCACGCCGGGAATGCTATTGGCCAGGCCTCGGATGCGGGCTTCGCGCTCCTGCAGGCGCGCCTCCAGCTCCCGCTCATCGGTCACGTCCCGCTGAACCGACACCCAGTACTCAACGGTCCCGGTTTCGTCGCACACGGGGGCCCTATTCCACTGCACCATGTAGGGGGTGCCGTCCTTCCGGTAGTGCACGGCCTCTCCCTCCCACGGCGCCCCCTGCGCCTGCGCCTCCCGGAGCGACGCGATGGTGTCCGGGTCCGTATCCGGCCCCCACAGCATCTCGGGCGACTGGCCGAGAAGCTCTGCCTCGTCGTACCCCGTCATGGCCGCGAACGTCGAGTTGACGTACGCAATGCCGCCCTCGCCCTCCGGGGTTGCCTTGGTGATAAACATGCCGTCCCCGGCCTGCTCCACCGCCTCCGACAAGACGCGCAGGCGGCGCTCGCGCTGCTTGCGCTCGGTAATGTCGGTGATGATCCCGTCGTGGTACCGCGGCTCGCCGTTCGCCCCCTCCACGCGCGAGCTCCGCAGCAGCCCCACGAACGTCGACCCATCCTTGCGCTGGTATTCCACCTCGGCCACGTCGATGCGCCCGCGCTCCGTCTCTCGCCGAATCAACTCCGCCCGCACGCTCGGGTCGGCGTACAGCCCCTCGGGGGCCGCCGCGACCACCTCCTGGAAGCTGTCGTAGCCAAAGAGGTCAATGAACGCCTGGTTGGCGTAGACGAGCCCCTCGTCAGGCGTCGATCGGTAGATGCCGTCCGAGATGTTTTCGGTGATGGAGCGGAGGCGTCCCTCCCGCTCGCGGAGGGTGTGGCGCGTGGACAGGAGCAGCTGAATCACGATGGTCTCGACCAGCGCAACCCCCACCATGCTCGCCAGCAGGAGGGGAAAGTTCTCTCCCGCCCCTCCCCACACGGCCGCCGCCACCACCATCCCCACCCCGGCGCCCTTGAAGTAAAAGACCGGGCGGATGGACTCCGCCCCGATGCCCACCATCGCCAAGAGGACCGCGTACGACAGCAGCACGCCCACCACGTACGCACTCCCGAACCCGTTGAGCGCCGCCAGGAGCGCCACCCACGCCATCGTGACGTACAGCACCACGCGCATGCCGGTCGCGATGTGGCGCCGCACCGCCGCCGAGAAATACGACCCCGCAACGAGGCCCGCAAAGAGCCCCGCGACCGTGCCCCGAAGCCACACTGGATCTACCGCCCCCGGACTCGATGCGGAGTAGAGCGGGCCGAAAAGGGCAACGAGGACACTGCTCAGGAGCCCCAGGAGCCGATACACCTGGACCGTCGTTCGCTCCGTCTCGGAGAGGGCCTCATCCTGGGGACGAAAAAACTCAAATACGTCGGGAAACGGTCGGGCCATGGCGGATGGCCTTCATCAAAAAACGGACGCACTGGCACGCCGGGGCTGCCTTCAGCGCAACAGCGCCTCAAACCTAACACCCGAGGGGCAAAGTTGCAGGTCTCTCCCGCGTTCCGCTTGCTCTCCCGTAAGAGGCCCACCAGGTCCCCCATGCGCTCGGGCACGGACGCAGCCCCCTCACGCGCCCTCCGCTCCAGCGGTCGATGGATTCCGGGCCGTCTGCACGAACTCTTGCAGCTGCGACTGCACCCCCTGCAGGTTGAGCGTCTTGTCTCCGAGGGATCCCTCAATCGACGCGGACTGCGCAATGGCCTGCACATCCGACAGCGGGAGGATGATACTCACAATGCGGCCCTGGGTCGTCCTCATGTCTCCCACGCGATTCCACGACTCCTCTTGCCCCCACTCAAACGTCTGGTTGTCGGTTTCAATCGTAAGCCGACGACTCGAAATGGAAAAGTCAGACTGGCTGTCCACCGAAAACACCATCTGGGCCTGGTCGGGCACGCACTCCCGCCCCGAGCACTCGGAGGTGACCTGCATCCGAAGAGACGCCTGGCTGGCAAAATTTCCGCCCGAGCCGGCCTGGGCGACCGTCAGCAGACCGGTTTCGTAGCGCGTCATGTCGCGGTCGGCATCGTAGGACATCACCCCTCCGGTCTCCCCACACCCGACAAGCAAACTGAGAACAACAATGAGACTGAGTCCGCGAGCGGAGAGCGTCAACATGGAATCGAGGCAACACTTAAGAAGATCAAAAGCGAGCGTGCAAGAAGACCCGTATGGTCAATCCCCAAAGAACTCCCCACGCGCTCCGGGCTCTCGGAGCGCCCCGTTGGTCGCAGTCCCTAGGCGTCCGTCGACCCGTCGGGAGCGCCGTCGCCCGAGGGGCGGGGCGTCTCCTCGTCGGATCGGAGCGCAAACTCATCGAGCGACAGGCCGTCGATGACCGACTCGTACTTCGTAAGATCGGCCGGGAGCAGGATCTCGTTCTCCTCCTTGCCCAGCTTGGCGATGGTGTCGAGGTACTGCTCCGCCAGACGCAGCTTCACGGCCTCCTCGCCGCCGGGCGCCGAGACGGACTGCGCCACGCGCTCGATGGCCTCCGCCGTCGCCTCCGCCAGCGCCTCAATCTCCGCCGCCCGGCCCTCGGCCTCGTTGATGCGGCGCTGCTTCTCCCCCTCCGACTGGTTGATGAGCTCCTGCTTCTCCCCCTCCGCGTCGTTGACGGTCGACTGCTGCTTTCCCTCCGACCGGGCCACTGTCGCCCGGCGTTCCCGCTCGGCCGTCATCTGCCGCTCCATGGCCTTCTGCACCGTGCGGGGCGTGTCGATGTTCTTGATCTCGTAGCGGTGCACCTTGATGCCCCACGTCTGCTCCACCTCGCTCAGCACCTCCACCACCGCCTGGCTGATCGCCGCCCGCTCCTGAAAGGTCGTATCCAGCTCCATCCGCCCGATCACCGAGCGGGTGGTGGTCTGCGCCAGCTGAATGGCGCCGCGGCGGTAGTCGGTCACGCCGTAGGCCGCATTCTCGGGGTTCGTGACGCTCAGGTAGATGATGCCGTCGACCTCCACCCGCACGTTGTCCTCCGTGAAGCACTCCTGCGGTTCCACGGGGATGGCCTGTTCGCGAAGGTCGAGCGTGTAGGCAACCTGATCGATGAACGGCACCATCGCGTGAAAGCCGGCGCGCAGCGTCTTGTGGTAGTTGCCGAGTCGCTCCACCACGTAGGCGCTCTGCTGGGGCACAAAGCGGATGGCGCGCAAAAACTTGTAGGCGACGTAGAGGGACAGCAGCGCCAGAATGCCGAGGCTGGCCTGGTTGAGGGCGGTAAAAAGATCCATGGGAAGGCAGGGGTGTGGATGGGAAAACCGTGGGCGGAGGGCTACTTGCTCTGAATGGGATTCGTGACCTCCGAGGCCCCCTCGAAGAACGACTTCAGGTTGGCGGCCTCCATCGGAAGCACGCTCACGTTGGCCCCGTCGACAATCTCGCCGAGCCGTTCGATGAACTGCTCAGTCAGGCGCATCTTCACCGCCAGCGAGCCGCCCGGTTGCGAAATGGCGTTGGCGATGCGCTCGATGCCATTGGCCGTGGCCGCGGCGATGAGCTCCGTTTCGCGGGCCTCCCCCTCCGCCTCATTCACGCGGGCTTCCCGCCGTCCCTCCGACATCAGAATCGACTTCTGCCGTTCCCCCTCCGACACGTTGATGCGGGCGTCGCGCTCCCCGCTCGACTCGGTGATCTCGGCCCGCTTCTCGCGCTCAGCCTCCATCTGCTTCTCCATGGTGAGCACGATGTCCTGCGACGGCTGAATGTCCTTCAGCTCGTAGCGCATCACCTTCACGCCCCACGGGTCGGACGCCTTGTCCAGCTCCTCCACGATCGCCTCGTTCATCGCATCCCGCTCGCTAAACGTGTCGTCGAGCGTGATCTTGCCCACCTCGCTGCGCATGGTCGTCTGCGCCAGGTTCACGGCCGCCAGGCGGTAGTCGTTGATGCCGTAGCTGGCCTTGTAGGCATCCATCACCTTCAGGTAGACGATGCCGTCCACGTCCACCTCGATGTTGTCCTTCGTGATGCACTTCTGGTGCGGCACGTCGAGCACCTGCTCGCGGGTTTCCTGGCGGTAGGCGACGCGGTCGATCAGCGGGATGGTGAAGTGCAGCCCCGGCATCAGCGTGTCGTGGTATTTGCCGAAGCGCTCAAGGATCACCTCCTCGCGCATCTCCACAATCACAAAGGTGTTGTAGAAGATGAAGAGGGCGAAGAGGAGGAGGGCGAGGAGAAGGGTCCACATGGCACACAGTGAGGCGTTTGAGGGAAAGAGCGGGCCCGGGCGTCCCCGGTGACGATTGAGTTGATTGGAGGGCGGGACGACGTGGACGGGCGCCCGCAGGCCCCGCGGTCGGCTCCGATGCGCCGCTATTCTCGCACCGGCGTCGAGGGGTCGTAGCCGAGCCCCGAGGAATCGTCGGACCGATCGGACGATGGGTCGTCCCGTGTCGTATCGACGTCCGGCAGGTCCGTGCCGAGGGCCGCGGACAACTCCGCGTCAAGGTCGGCGTCGTCCGCCGGCTCCACGACCCAGGTGAGGTTGTCGCGGTAGAGGAGCGTGGCCTCGGCCCCCTCCGGCAGCGTGCCGCTGACGGCGCGGGCGTCCCAGGTGGCCCCGCGAAAGCGGATGCGGCCCGGGTCCTCGTCGCCGACCTCTTCGATCACCGTCACGGTCTGGCCCATCGCCTCGGCGTCCTCATCGGTCAGGGCGAGCGAGGTGTCGCCCCGCACGAAGCGGAGGAGCAGCGGGCGAAGGGCAATCGTCAGGCCCGCGGACAGGAAGATCCAGGTGACGATGGCCGTGAGGGGGTCCACGACCAATCCCATGGCGCGCAGCGCCGCAATCACCACCCCGCCAATGCCCAGAAACCCGGCCACGCCGCCGGGAATCAGCGTCTCCAGCAACATGAGGAGCAGTCCGCCCACGGCGAAGGCCCACGTAAGAAGGGTTGGGTCCAGATCCATGGCAAGAATAGAGTCGCGTGAAGCAAGCCAGCGCGGAGCCGCCGACCGCAGGATTAAACACGTGCGAAGACGGGACAAGTTGCGTTCCGCAGCCGTCCTCGCTGTGCCCTTCCTGCTACAATGCGGCGTTGGGACACGTCCATCTCGCTCCGGTGACGATTGAACGGAGCGAGCGTCCCGGATCTCCTCTGCGCACCCCGCCGTTGGGCCGCCTGTCGCTCGAACGGATTCCGTCTTTTCTCATGACCGACAACGACCGCGCCATCGTCGGGCTCGTGATGACGGGCCACGGCCTCGTGCACACCTACGAGCTGTCGATTCCCATCTTTATGACGGTGTGGCTGGCCGAGCTGGGCGTCTCGGAAGCGGTCCTGGGCACGCTCGTCGGAACGGGGTACGCGCTGTTCGGAATCGGGGCGCTGCCCGGCGGCCTCCTGGCGGACCGCCTCGGCTCGCGGCGCCTCCTCCTCGCCTGCTTCGTCGGGATGGGCCTTTCCTTCGTGGGACTGAGCCTCGCCCGCAGCGCGTGGACCATCGGCGGGGCGCTGGTGGCGTGGGGCACGGCGGCCAGTGTGTACCACCCGGCCGGGCTGTCGCTCATCAGTACGGGGGTGCAGCAGCGGGGGCGCGCCCTGGCCTGGCACGGCATCGCGGGCAACACGGGCATCGCCCTGGGCCCGCTCCTCACGGCCCTCCTGCTGCTCGCATTCGACTGGGCGACGGTGGCGGCGCTGCTGGCCCTTCCCGCCATCGGAGCCACCATCGTCGCGGCGCGCGTATCGGTCGACGAGCGCGCGGCGGTGTCCTCCTCCGACGCGACGGCCGATCCCCCGTCCGGCGGCCCCTCGTCCCTCCGGGCGCTCTGGACGCAGACGGGCCGCCTGTTTGCGACGGGCTTCGCGCTTGTGTTTGCGCTGGTGGCGGCGTCGGGGCTCTACTACCGCGGCGTCCTCACCTTCCTCCCGGACCTGCTGACGCCCCTCGTGGCGGTGGACCTGCCGATCGACGTGGCGCCGGGGCGGTACGTGTACGCGGGGCTGCTGGGCGTGGGCGTGCTGGGACAGTACGTGGGCGGCCGCCTCAGCGACAGCGACCACATCGAGCGCCTCCTCGTCGTGGCCTTCGGGGCCCTCGCCCTCATCGCCCTGATCTTCCTGCCGGTGGCCGGCGCCGGAACGGGTCCGCTCCTCCTCGTCAGCGCCGCGCTCGGGTTCGCCCTGTTCGTGGTGCAGCCGCTCTACCAGGCGACGGTGGCCGAGGTGACCCCGCCCGACGCCCGCGGCCTCTCCTACGGCTTTACGTACCTCGGCGTCTTCGGCATTGGGGCGCTGGGGGCCGCCCTCGCAGGCACGCTGCTGCAGTACACGAGCCCGACGGTGCTCTTTGCGGTCCTGGCCGGCGTCGCGGTCGTCGGGGCCGGCCTGAGCGGCTGGCTCTTCATTCGCCGCGGGTCCTCTCCCCGATTCCCCTCCTGACCTCTCTACCTCGTCGATCTCCGGCCGCCAAAAAGAGGAACCAGAGGCCGATCCATGTTCCTAGAGAAGTCCCATTGACTCATGCCCATTGTCCCGCATTACGCTGGACCTCGACTTTTCGGACGTACGACACTTCCCGCCCGGCCCGCACCCGGGCATCCTCTGACTCCGTTCTCGGAGCAAAAGCCGCGACTCGGTTGCTTCGATCCTCTCTCGGATTCTTCAGACGCACTCCCTGGGCGGTTTGCCAAGTGCCTCGTAGTGGAGGACGAGCGACATACTCCCATTCGTCGTTCTCCAGGGGGTTGTCATTGCCCCTCCTACTCTGACGCCCCCATTCCAGCGGTCGGTGCCCCTGGCAGGAGCGGCTCGGGCGGGCCCACGATGGACTGCGCGGCGTGATTCGCCACCTCGGGGCGGATCTGCTGGATGCGCTCGTTGGTGTCGTCCGGGTAGGTGCGGTTGGTCAGCAGCAGCACGTAGAGGTCCTCCTCGGGGTCGACCCAGAGCGACGTGCCGGTGTAGCCGGTGTGCCCGAAACTGGCCGGGCCGAAGTGGTCGCCCGCGGAGGAGTAGCCCGAGGGGCTCTTCGTATCCCAGCCCAGCGCCCGCGTGCTGCCCGGCACGTCGGCCCGAGTGGTGAACTCTTCAATCGTTTCGGCCTCCAGGAACTGCCGCCCGTAGATCGCCCCGTCGTTCACCATCATGGTGGCAAAACGCGTCAGGTCCTCGACCGTCGAGAAGAGGCCGGCGTTGCCCGAGACCCCGTCCATGGCCCGCGCGATCGGGTCGTGCACGCTCCCGCGGTGGCCGGTCGAGTCGAGCGTAGGGACGACGTAGCTGGGCTCGCTGTCATTGACGGCCCGGAAGCCGGTGCTCTCCATGCCGAGCGGCTGGAAGATGCGCTCTCGCGCAAATGCGTCGAAGCGCTGGTCGGTGATCGTTTCGACGATGCGCATGAGCGTGATCATGCCGAGCCCGCTGTACTTGGACTGCGTGCCGGGCGTGTACTCGAGCGGCGTGGCCATGATGGTGTCGAGGACCGCCTCGGGGGTGTCGCCGCGCCGGTCGGGGCCCAGGTAGGCGGGCAGGCCCGACGAGTGGGACAGCAGCTGGCGCACGGTCACGCTGTCCTTGCCGGCCTGCGCGAAGTCGGGGAGGTACGACGCGACGGTCGTGTCGAGGGCCAGGCGGTCCTCCTCCATCAGCAGCATGGCCGCTGTGGTGGTGGCCACGACTTTTGTGAGCGACGCCAGGTCGAACGGGGAAGAGGGGACGACGGCCTTCGTGCGGTCGTACGTGTAGTAGCCGTAGGTCTCCTGCTTGGTCACCACCGGGCCGCGCCCCACGGCCACGGCCGCGCCGGGGAACGCGCGGTCGAGCACGCCGTCGCGCAGTGTGGCGTCGATGCGGGAGAGGGCCTCGCTCCGCATCCCCACGGCTTCGGGGTGGTCCGCCCGGGGAGCCACCTGTGGCGTCTCTATGCGGGCCCCCGCCTCGGCCAGTCCCGGCACCGTTACGGGCAGGCGACCCGGCGTGCCGGCGCCGCCCACCAGGGCCTTGGCGGCCGCGTGCTGCGAGGATTCGCCACTGCCGTAGGCGGCCAAAACGGCCTCGGGCGCCGGATCGAGATCGCTCGGGGCGTACGGGTTGCCGAACGCCACGAGCGCGGCGGGCGGCCCGTTGGCGATCAGGCCCTCCAGGAACGTCTGGTGGCGGTCGCTGAGCCCGATGTCGCCGCCCCAGGCCCGCACCTGCAGGAAGGTCGACACCACCACGAGGTCGTGCTCCTCCGCGTCCGCCAGCACGTCCTCCACGTCCTCGTCGTCGGAGCGATCGTCGAGGCGGCGGGTGGTGATGCTTTCGATGGCGGGCTCGTCGTAGAGGCCCTGCACGAAGTCGCGCCCCGTGCGGGTCGAGGTCCCGTCGTTCAGGGTCACGACCAGGAGGTCGCGTTCGGCGGGGGGCGTGAGGGGCAGCAGGTCGCCCGCATTCCGCAGCAGCGTAAGCGAGCGGCGCGCCACGGTGCCCGCAAGCACGTCGTGGCGCCGGGTGCGGACCTCGTGCCGGGTGGTATCGAGCGGCACGCGGCGCTGCTCGTGGAGTCCCAGCCGCTTCTTCGCCTCCAGCACGCGCCGGGCGGACGTGTGGATGGTTTCCTCGGTCAGCCGCCCCTCGTCCAGCGCCTCGTGGATGGCGGCGCGGGCAATGCGCGGGTCGCGCGACATCAGAATTTGATCGGCCCCGGCCTCCAGGGTGCGCACCGCCGCCTCGCCGGGCCCAAAGTTCTGGGTGACGCCCCGCATGTTGAGCGCGTCGGTCACGACGAGGCCGTCGAACCCGAGGCTGTCGCGCAACAGGTCGTTGGAGATGGCCGGGGAGAGCGAGGCGGGGACGCTGCTGTCGGGCTCCAGCACCGGCAACGCCAGGTGGCCCGTCATGATGCTCTGCACCCCGGCGTCGATCGTCTGCCGGAAGGGCACGAGCTCCAGGGTGTCGAGCCGGGCGCGGTCGAAGCGGAGGACGGGAAGGTCGAGGTGGGAGTCGACGTCCGTGTCGCCGTGGCCGGGAAAATGCTTGGCGGTGGCCAGGGTGTTGCCCGCCTGCGCCCCCCGCACGAAGGCGGCGGAGAGCGCCCCCACGCGCGCCGGGTCCTCCCCGAACGAGCGCGTGTTGATGATGGGGTTGTCGGGATTGTTGTTGACATCGGCCACCGGGGCGTAGAGCTGATGCACGCCCAGCGCCCGCGCCTCCCGCGCCGTCGCGTAGCCGGTGCGGTAGGCGAGCGACGAATCGCGCGTGGCCCCGATCGCCATGGCCGGCGGGAAGCTCGTGGCACGGTCAATCCGCATGCCCACGCCCCACTCCGTGTCCTGCGAGATCAGCAAGGGGCGCTCGGCCCGCCGCTGCAGGTCGTTGATCTGGGTGATCTGCGCCATCGGCGTCCCCGGCCCGTACAGAATCCCGCCCGCCCCGAAGTCCTCCACCAGGCCCACAAGGTCGCGGTACGTGGGCGCCTCGGCATTCTCAAAGTATCCGTCCATGCGCACCATGAACAGCTGCCCAATTTTCTCGTCGAGCGTCATCGCCCGCAGCTGCCGTTCCACCCAGTCCCCGCTGGCCGTCGTGTCGGACGCAGCCGGACGGGACGCCCCGGTGGCCCCCGATGTGTCGGGGACGGGCGAGGGGCGCGCGGTTGTGTCCGCGGTCGTCCCGTCGGCACTCCTGGCGAGGCTCGGGCGGGAGTCGTAGTCCGTGCAGCCGGCGGCCACGAGGGCACACATCGCCCACAGGAGGGGCACGCAGAGCCAGAAACGGGAACGGTCGAGCATCAGGTAGATCGCGCTGGTACAACGAAACACTTGCCGGAACCGGTCACTCGGCCTCGGCGTCGCGGGCCGCCACCGGATCAAAAAGGGGGACGGCGCTCGCCTGGAGATCGCGCCAGAGGAACGTCGCCGCGGCGAGGGCGAGGCCCAGCCCCGCAAGCCCCCACACGGTCCAGCCCAGAATCAGGTAGCCGGTGCCGAAGAGGGTGCTGTAGACGAGGACGACGCCCACGAGCCAGTCGAGGGCCAGGCGGCCGAGGCCGCTGTCCGGCGTCACATCGGGGTGGCGCTCCGCCACCGAGGCCCAGCCGGGCCCGCCGGGATGGACGGTGCGGTAAAACGTATCGAGGGTGTCGGGGGCCGTGGGGCGGGTCAGGACCGTAGCGGCGAGCCACACGACGGTGGTAAACCCGACCGTCGCGTACAGGTTCACCGGAAAGTCGGCCTGGAGGCCGGGCACCTCGATTCCGAACGTGTTCAGCGTGAGGGCAAAGGTCACCAGCACGATGGGCGTGACGGTGGCCGCCAGCTCGCTCCACGCGTTCACGCGCCACCAGTACCAGCGCAGGATGAGTACGCCGCCCAGCCCGCCCGAGGCCGTGAGCATGAGGCCCCACGCCTCTGCGATGGTGTCGAGGTGGAGGGTGACGACGAGGCTGAGGAGCGCCACGGCAAAGGTGAGCACGCGCGAGACGAAGACGTAGTGCTGCTCGTCGGCGTCGGGCTGGACGAAGCGGGCCCAGAAGTCGTTCACCAGGTACGAGACGCCCCAGTTCAGCTGGGTAGACACGGTGCTCATAAACGCGGCGAGGAACGCGGCGAAGAGAAGCCCCAGCAGGCCCGGCGGGAGCACGTCGCGCATCACGAGGACGAACCCGGCCCGCGGCTCGTCGAGGTCGGGGTACAGCACGAGCGAGGCCAGCGCCACGATGATCCAGGGCCAGGGGCGCAGGCAAAAGTGCGCGATGGTGTACCAGAGCGTGGCGAAGAGGGCGTTCGGCTCGTCTTTGGCGCTCATCATGCGCTGCGCGATGTAGCCGCCGCCCCCGGCTCGGCCCCCGGATACCAGCTCGCCCACCACTGCACGCCCGCGTACGCCGCAAACGAGAGCACCGACAGCGTAAACATGGCCGCCCCGTTCGCGGCCCCGCCGATGGTGGGCAGCAGGTGAAACGTCTCGGCCGGGAGCTGCTCGCGGAGGCCCTGCACGCCGCCGATCTCCGGCCTGTCCAGCACGAAAAACGCGAGCGCAATCGTGCCCCCCATCGCCACGACGAACTGGAAGAGGTCCGTCACCATCACCCCCCACAGGCCCGACAGCAGGGCGTACACGGCCACGAGCAGGATGAGGCCGCCGGTCACCACGAGCGCCGCGCTCACGTCGCTGCCCAGCACCGTCACCGACGCGTGGCCGAACAGCGTGAGGTCGGGGAAGAGGCGGTTGATGACCGTCTCCATGGCCAGCGACACCCAGCCGATGATGAGGATGTTCATCAGCAGGCCGAAGAAGAGGGCCTTGAGGCCGCGGAGCCACGCGGCGGGGCGCCCGCTGTACCGAAATTCGACGAACTCCACATCCGTAAGGACGCCGCTGCGGCGCCAGAGGCGGGCAAAGAAGAACACCGTGAGCATGCCGCCGATGGCCGCGTTCCACCAGAGCCAGTTGCCCGCGATGCCGTCCTGGGCCACGATTTCGGTGACCAGGAGGGGCGTGTCGACGGCGAACGTGGTGGCCACCATGCTGGTGCCGGCCAGCCACCACGGCATCGCGCGGCCGGAGAGGAAGAACTCGGACGTGTCTTCCCCGGCCCGCTGGTAGTAGTAGCCCGCGATGCCGAACGAGAGGGCCAGGTAGGCAGCGACAAAAAGCCAGTCGAGCAGCGTCACGGGTGCGGCGAGGACGAGGCAGGAATACAGCCTCCACAGAATAGGAGCCGGGAGGCGCGGGTGCAATCCCGGTTGCGACCGCGGGCGGTACTGCCTATTCTCTGCGCGGCCCGTTCGCGTTCTTCTTTCGGCACGTCTCCCTCCGATGTCTACGACTGATATTGCCGTCGGCCTCGACGCCGGCGGCTCCTCCACCACGCTCTGGGCCCGCCCCGCCGGGGCCGACCCGCACACCGAGCACACAGGCCCGGCGGCCCACCCGAAGCAGCGCGGCGGGAACGACGCGGCCCACGTCCTCGCCGCCCTCATCCGGGAGGCCACGCGCCCGTTCCGCCCCCTCGGCACGCTCGCCGTGTGTGCCGGGGTGGCGGGGGCCGGCCGCTCCCCCGAGCAGGACGCGCTCTCGGACGCACTGTGGACGACCCTCCACGACGCGGCCGAGACGGTGCGGGTCGAGGTGCACTCCGACGCCGCGGTTGCACTCGACGCCGCGTTCGACGACGAAAGCGGCGTCGTGGTGATTGCGGGGACCGGGTCGATGGTGCTCGGCCGCACCCGGGACGGCGCGCAGGAGCGGGCGGGCGGCTGGGGCGCTCGGCTGGGCGATCCGGGCAGCGGGCACGCCCTGGGCCGGGCGGGCCTTCGCGCCGTGGCCGATGCCCTCGACGGCGGCCCGGCGACCGTCCTCCGCACCCGCGTGGCCGAGGCGCACGACATCGACGACGGAGAGGGGCTCGTTCGTCGGGTGGCGGACGACGACCTGCCGCTGGCCGAGGTGGCGCCAACGGTCCTCACGGCCGCGGCGGACGGTGACGACGTCGCTTCCGCCATCGTGCAGAACCAGGCCGATGCCCTGGCGCGACGCGTCGACTGGCTTGTGGCGCGCACCGGCCCCTTCGCGCCCCGCGTGGCGCTGGTCGGCGGCCTCACGAACGACGCGCAGTACGTGGATCGGCTCCGCGAGTCCCTCCGGGCGCGGTGGCCCGAGGCGTCCGTCGCCGTGGCGGAGCACCCGCCCGTGGCCGGTGCGCTCCGGCGCGCCCGCCGCCTGCTGACGCCTTCCGAGTAGTGGGCGCCCCGGCCCACGCTCCTCTCCTTTATTCATCATCCGGGTAGCCTCCCGTCGCCCCGCCCCTCACCAACCCGCCTGCCTCATGACGACGCTCGACCTCGTGGTGCTCGCCGTGTACCTCGTCGGCGTGGCGGGCTTTGGCATCTGGGCCGGGGGCACGCAGGAATCGACCACCGATTACTTCCTGGGCGGGCGCGACCTGCCGTGGTGGGCCGTCTGCTTCTCGGTCGTCGCGACGGAGACGAGCACGCTTACGGTGATTGGCGTGCCCGCGGTGGCGTACGGCGGCTCGCTCACCTTCCTCCAGATTACGCTCGGCTACCTGCTGGGCCGCCTCGTGGTGGCCGTCTACTTTCTGCCGCGCTACTACGAGGGCGAACTGCAGACCGCCTACGCCTTTCTGGGGAACCGCTTCGGCGATACGATGCGCGGCACCGCCTCCGTCACGTTCCTCGTCACGCGCCTGCTGGCCGATGGGGTGCGCCTCTTCGCCACCGCCATCCCGCTGAAAGTCATCGCGGACATGGCCGGGGTAGAAATGACGTACTTCCAGATCATCCTCCTCATCGGCGCGGCGACGGCGGTCTACACGCTCGTGGGCGGCATCAAGGCCGTGGTGTGGATGGACGTGGTGCAAATGGCGCTGTACGTGGGCGGGGCGCTCGTCGCCATCGGCTTTCTGCTGGGCGACGTGCCCGCGGGATGGTGGGGAACGGCGGTCGAGGCGGGCAAGACGACCCTGATCGACCTGGGCCTCGACCACTCCCTCGGGCGCTGGTTCACAATGCCGTACACCCTGGGCACCGCCGTCATCGGCGGCGCCATCTTCTCGATGGCCTCCCACGGCACCGACCAGCTCATCGTGCAGCGCCTCCTGGCCTGTCGCGACGAACGAGACAGCCAGAAGGCCCTCGTTGGCAGCGCCCTCCTCGTGATGCTGCAGTTTGCCCTCTTCCTGGGGGTCGGGCTGCTCCTGTGGGCCCACTACGACGGCGCGTCGATCGACGCGCTGGGGCTGCAGCGCAGCGACGAGGTGTTTCCGAAGTATATCATCGAGGGGCTGCCGGCCGGCCTCTCGGGCCTCATCCTGGCGGGCATCGTTGCGGCGGCGATGAGCTCGCTGTCCTCCTCCCTCAACGCACTGGCCTCCTCCTCCGTCAACGACCTCTACGAGCGCATCACGGGCCGGGCCCTCGACGGGGCGCGCGGCCTGCGCATCTCGCGCCTCCTTACGCTGTTTTGGGGCGTCGTCTTCATCGGCTTCGCCAGCCTCTTCCAGGACAGCAACAACCCGGTGGTGGAGCTGGGCCTCTCCATCGCCTCGTTCACCTACGGAGGCCTGCTGGGGGCGTTTTTGCTGGGGCTGTGGGACGAGACCGTGCGTCAGCTCGATGCGCTGATCGCCTTCACCGTCACCATCGGCGTCATGGTGTTCGTCATCTTCGGGGTGTGGCACGGGCCCGACGTGGGCTGGACGTTCGTCCTCAATCCGTCCGACGCTCGGGTGGCCAGCGACGGGCTGCGCGGCATCGGGTGGCCGTGGTACACCGCGCTCGGCGCGGCCCTCACCCTGGCGGGAGGGCGCCTGCTCGCCTACCGGCACCCATCCCCCAAATAATAATCCCTGACGGCGGCCCGTTGTAATGTACTGAACAGATTGGACAGGGATGATCCCTCCTGCAAAGTTCAAGGCAATCCTGGGGGCACCCGAAACACTCCTGCCGCCCCGCCCTTCACTGCGCCTGTGTCACGTGCCCATCATCGTGGGATCCCGCCCTGGTCGCCTTTTTCTCAACCAACTTCTCCTTCCCTATGAGTACTCTCAGTCGCTTTACCTCCCCGCTCCGCCTCGGTGTCGCCCTTCTCGCCCTGGCCCTGTGTGCCCCGGCCGCCGTGGCGCAAATGCCGCAACCGGACACCACGCAGCTGTCCTCGTCCGACGTGAATGATGAGCAGATCCAGCAGGCCGCCCAGATCGCCGTGGAGCTGCAGATGTCCGGGCGCCAGATGCGCATGCAGATGCAGAAGCAGATGCGCCAGAAGTATGGCAACCCGCAGCAGATGGACTCCACCCAGAAGGCCCAGATGCAGCAGGAGCGCCGACAGCAGATGCGCCAGATGCGCAAGAAGCAGATGAAAATGATGCAGCAGCAGAGTCAGGAGGTGGGACTGGAAGCGCGGATGTTTCAGCGCATCATGCGGTCCGCCCAGCGGGACTCCACCCTGCAGCAGCGTCTCCGAACGGCCATGAAGACCCAGATGAAGGAGCGACGCTCGCAGATGCAGAACCAGCAGGGCGGCGGCTCGGGACAGTAGCGTTTCGTCCTTGCAGCCAAGGCTGATTCTTGGAAAAAGCGGCCCTGCCCTCGCGGCAGTGGCCGCTTTTTTTGTTGTGGCAGTCGTGCCTGCTGTGCCGTCCCCCCTCCTTGTGGCGGATGGGGGCTGTTGTTGGGACACGCAGTGCCTATCTTGACACTTCCTCCCTCCTTTCCCGTCCTTCTCTTCCGATGCAGTACGGCAGCACCCGCACCCCCGATCATCGCGTGCCGCTCTCCACGGCCCTGCAGCGCGGCCTGGCGCCCGACGGAGGGCTATACGTGCCCGAAGAGTTTCCCTCCTTCCGTCCCCGGGACTTTGCCGGCCACGACACGGTTGAAGCCGTCGCCGAGCGCCTCCTCCGCCCCTTCCTCGGGGAGGGTCTTCTCGCCGACCACCTGTCTTCCATCTGCGCAGCCACCTACGGCTTTCCGGTGCCGCTTCGTCCGCTGGGACGGGCCACGAGCGTGCTGGAGCTCTTCCACGGCCCGACCGCCGCGTTCAAGGACGTCGGCGCCCGCTTCCTGGCCGACAGCCTCGCCCGCCTCAACGACGAGGCCGACCAGCCGCTCACCATTCTCGTCGCCACGTCCGGCGACACCGGCGCGGCCGTGGCGGCGGCCTTCTGGAAGAAGCCG
Organism: Salinivenus lutea; assembly: GCA_002894685.1. Taxonomy (GTDB): domain Bacteria; phylum Bacteroidota; class Rhodothermia; order Rhodothermales; family Salinibacteraceae; genus Salinibacter; species Salinibacter luteus. The sequence goes on along the minus strand of NCRC01000003.1, from coordinate 35,270 downwards.
AACGTCGAGGTGGTCGTTCTCTACCCGAAGGGCAAGGTGTCCGACCGACAGGAAAAACAACTCACCGGCTGGGACACCAACGTACAGACCGTGTCCGTGCGCGGCACCTTCGACGACTGCCAGGCGCTCGTCAAAGAGGCCTTCCAGAATGAACGGTGGCAGAGCCAGAAGCGCCTCTCCTCGGCGAACAGCATCAACATTGGGCGCCTGCTGCCGCAGATGACATACTACGCCCACGCCAGCCTCCAGCACTGGCGCGCCCACGGCACCCGGCCAAACGTGATCGTCCCCTCCGGCAACCTGGGCAACGGGCTCGCCTGCCTCTACGCCCGCGCGTGCGGACTGCCCATCGGCGAGGTCGTCTTCGCCACAAACGAAAACCGGCCGGTCACCCACTTCCTGGACACCGGCGCCTACGAGGCGTTCGACTCAAAGGAGACGCTGGCCACGGCGATGGACGTGGGCGATCCCAGCAATATGGAACGCCTGCGCCACCACTGGCCCTCCGCCGACGCCCTGCGCGAGGCGATCACCGCCGTGCGGGTGACGGACGACGACATCCGGCGCCAGATCCGCCGCGGCCCCGAGGTCTGGGACACGGTGTGGGACCCCCACACGGCCTGCGCCGTGGCGGCCCGCGAGCAACTCGATCCGGACGATGCCCACGACTGGATTCTCGTGGGCACCGCCCACCCGGCCAAGTTCCCCGAGGTGGTGGAGCCACTCGTCGGACACACGGTCGACGTGCCGGCCCCACTGGCCGACGTCATGGCCCGCTCGCACCCCGTGCCCGAAATCGACCCGACGCTTCGCGCGCTCGGAGAGGCGCTGGGAGACCCCGCCCTTCTTGCTTGAGCCCGCTTTCCGCCTGATATGCACGGCCCTCCGCTCCGGCCCGTCCCCGGTCTGCCCTCCATCCTCGCGGCCGTCTGCCTCCTTCTCGGGGCCCCCGCCTGCACGGACACGCCCTCGCCGCGCGCCACCGACCCGTCTTTCTCCGCCGCCGACGTTCGGCCCGCCCACGCGTACGAGTGCGCCGCGCCCGACGGCTCGTCCTTTCACGTCTCCGCCGCCCCCGATGGGGACCAGTGGACCGTCTTCCTCCCCGGCCGCTTCGCCCCGCAGTCCCGCGTCGCCCACCAGGTGCCGGCCGCCAGCGGGGTCAAGTTCGAAGGCCCCGACCTCCTGCTGTGGACCAAAGGCCCAGAGGCACGCGTCGACATCAACGGGCGGTCCTTCCGCTCCTGCACCCGCGTGGTGTCTCCTCCCCCGGCGGGGTCCACACTGGCCCCGCGCTTTCGGGCGCTGGGGCAAGAACCGGGGTGGTCGCTCACCCTCTTTCCCGACCGCCTCTGGTTTGTGGGAGCCTACGGGCGTCGTCCCCTCGCCTTCCCCCTGCCGGAGCCGACGGGGGACCTCGCGGCGAACCGGACGACCTACCGGGCCGAAACCCCCGCGCACACCCTTCGCGTCGTCCTCCGCGACACCTCCTGCACCGACACGATGAGCGGCGCATCGTTTCCGTACACCGTGTCCCTGACGCTGAACGACACCACCTACGCCGGGTGTGGCACGCCGCTCTCGTAGTTCTTCTCTCGTCTTCTGTCTGCCCCAATGCCTTCTTCTGACGACGAAACGCCGCTCAGCTGGGACGAGTTTGCGCGGGTCGACCTGCGCGCCGGCACCATCACCCGGGCCGCCTCTTTTCCCGAGGCCCACACGCCCGCCTACAAGCTGTGATTGACTTTGGCGACGACATCGGCACCCTCTCCTCCAGCGCGCAGATCACCGATCGGTACACGCTTGAGGAACTGACGGGCCGCCAAGTCCTCGCCGTCGTCAACTTTCCTCCAAAGCAGATCGGCCCCTTCGTGTCTGAGTGCCTGGTGACCGGCTTTGTGCTCGACACGGACGAGGTCGTGCTCGCAGTCCCCGATGCGCCCGTCCCCAACGGCACCCGACTGGCGTAGCCCGCTGTTTTTGCTCTCACCCTCTTTCCCCCATGCCCTCCTCGTTCTCCCTCGACGGCCACGTCGTCGACCTGTACGACCGCACCCTTCGTCCTGCCCGCGTGACGGTGGAGGCCGGGCGCATCCGCCGCATCGATCCGGCCGACAACGTGTCGGATCAGGTCCTCCTGCCCGGCTTTGTGGACGCGCACGTACACGTCGAAAGTTCGATGCTGCCCCCCTCCGAGTTTGCCCGGGCGGCCGTGCGGCACGGCACCGTCGCCACGGTGAGCGACCCGCACGAAATCGCCAACGTGCTCGGCGTCGAGGGCGTCGAGTACATGATCGCGGACGGCCGGCAGGTCCCGTTCCACTTTGCCTTCGGCGCGCCGTCGTGCGTCCCGGCCACACCCTTCGAAACCGCCGGCGCCGCGCTGGGCCCGGAGGCGGTGGCCGCGCTTCTGGACCGCGACGACGTGCCCTACCTCAGCGAGATGATGGACTATCCGGGGGCAATCCGCCGCGAACCAGACGTGATGGCAAAGATTGAGGCGGCCGCGGACCGCGGCAAGCCCGTCGACGGCCACGCCCCCGGCGTGCGGGGCGCGGAGGCCCAGGCGTACGCCGCGGCCGGCATCGATACCGACCACGAGTCGTTTTCGATTGCGGAGGCACGGGACAAGGTGGAGGCGGGGATGAAAATCGCCATCCGCGAAGGGTCCGCCGCCAAGAATTTTGACGAGCTCATCCCCCTCCTGGACGAGGCGCCGGAGCGGCTCATGTTTTGTAGTGACGACCGCCACCCCGACGCCCTCGCTGAGGGCCACATCGATGCCCTGGTCCGACGCGCGCTGGCCCGGGGCTACGACCGATTCGACGTGCTCCGTGCCGCGTGCCTCCACCCCGTCACGCACTACGACCTGGACGTGGGGCTTCTGCAAGAAGGGGACCCGGCCGACTTCATCGTCGTGGACAACCTCGACGCCCTGACCGTGAAGCGGACGTACGTGGCGGGCCGCCTCGTGGCGGAAGCGGGCGAGACGTACATCGAGCGCACCTCGTCGGACACCCCCAATCGGTTTGTGGCCGGGCGGGTGACGCCGGAGGCCGTCCGGGTCCCCGCAAAAACCAACCGGATGCGCGTCCTTGTGGCCGACGACAACCAGCTGGTGACGGGCGAAACCATGGTCGAGCCCACGGTCGAGGAGGGACATGCCGTCCCGGACCCGGATCGGGACCTGCTCAAGCTGGCAGTGGTGAACCGCTACCAGGAGACAGGCACACCCTCGACCGCATTCATCCGCGGCTTCGGCCTGACCACCGGCGCCCTCGCGTCCAGCGTGGCGCACGACTCGCACAACGTGGTGGCCGTGGGCGCGAGCGACGAGGCACTCGCACGGGCCATCAACGCCGTCGTGGATGCCCAGGGCGGGATCAGCGCGGCCTCCCGCACCCAGGTGCAGACGCTGCCCCTCCCCATCGCCGGCCTCATGAGTGATCGCCCGTACGAAACCGTCGCCCGCCGCTATCAGGAGTTGAGCAACATGGCCCAGGCGGACCTCGGCAGTACGATGGAGGCCCCGTTCATGACGCTCTCCTTCATGGCCCTGCTCGTCATTCCAAAGCTCAAACTGAGCGACCGCGGGCTGTTCGACGGCGACGCCTTTGCATTCGTCGATCAGTTTGTCGAGTAGACCGAGTGGCTTGCCCCCTCTTTCTCCAAACGACCTCGGTTTCCATGCCCGATTACGATGCCATTGTCGTAGGGGCCGGCCCCAACGGCCTGTCGGCCGCCGTGGAGCTGGCTCGGGCCGGGTGGTCGGTCCTCCTAGTGGAGCAGGCAGACACCGTGGGCGGCGCCGCCCGCTCGGCGGAGGTGACGCGCCCCGGATTCGTCCACGACCTCGGGTCGGCCATCCATCCGCTGGCCGCCGCCTCTCCGTTCTTCCGCACACTGCCCCTTGAGGAGTACGGCCTGTCGTGGGTGCAGCCGGACCTGCCCCTCGCGCATCCGCTGGGCGACGGCCGCGCGGCCGCGATGCACCGCTCCCTCGACCGGACGGCCGAGCACCTCGGTCCCGACGGGGCGGCGTACAAACGCCTTCTGGCCCCGCTGGCCAATCGGTGGCGGTCGCTGATGGAAGAGGTGCTTCAGCCCGTCGTCCATCTTCCGTCCGCCCCACTCCTCCTCGCCCGCTTTGGTCTCCGTGCCCTCTGCCCCACCACCCACCTTACGCGCAGCCTGTTCCGGACGGACGGCGCACGCGCCCTCTTTGCTGGGAGTGCGGCCCACGCTGCCCGCCCGCTGTCGGCGCCCGGGGTCTCGGCGTTCGGGCTTCTCCTGCACGCGGCGGGCCACACCGTGGGCTGGCCCTTTCCGGAGGGCGGCGCCGGGGCCCTCACGCACGCGCTGGCGGCCTATTTCCAGGACCTCGGGGGAGAGATTCAAACGAATCGTCGCGTCGACACCCTCGATGCGCTGCCCAGCGCGCGGGCTGTCCTACTGGGCCTTACGCCCCGGCAAATCTTGCGCGTGGCGGGATCGCGCCTCGCCCCGCGCTACGCCCGCCGGCTCGCCCGCTACCGCTACGGCGCAGCGGCCTTCAAGATCGACTACGCCCTGAGCGATCCCATTCCGTGGGCCGCCCCCGCGTGTCGACGGGCCGGCACGGTCCACGTGGGGGGCCCCCTCCACGAGGTGGCCACGGCGGAGCAGGCGGTCGCCGACGGCCACCTCGCCGACCGCCCCTTTGTCCTGGTCGCCCAGCACAGCCGCTTCGATTCTTCCCGCGCCCCCGACGGCCAGCACACCGCCTGGGCCTACTGCCACGTCCCCAACGGGTCACGCATCGACGCCCTCGCCCCCATCGAGCGCCAGATCGAACGGTTTGCGCCCGGCTTCCGAGACACCATCCGGGCGCGTCACGCCATGGGCCCGCAGGCCCTCGAGCGGTGGAACCCAAACCTAGTGGGCGGGGACATTAACGGGGGCTCCCTCGACCTTCGCCAACTGCTCTTCCGACCGGTGCCCACCCTGTGCGGCTCCCCGTATCGGCTCCCGACCCGGACCGCAGACAGTCCCGGGCTCTACCTGTGCTCGGCCGCCGCGCCGCCGGGCGGGGGCGTGCACGGCATGTGCGGGGCCCACGCCGCCCACACCGTCCGCGCCGACCACTCGGGCTAGTCCCCCGGACAGTACAGGTCGTGGGCCTCAATGTACTCTCGAACGGGCTCCGACACGAGGTACCGGATGGAGCGCCCGGCCCGCCGCCGCGATCGAATCTCCGTACTGGAAATCTCCAGAACCGGCGCGGCGACGTAGTGCACCCGATTCGCGAACCGGGGCTCCGCGACCGACTTGATTCCCCCCGGACGCTTGTACACGATGAGCGCCACCCGCTCGGCAATCTCGTCCGGGCAGTGCCACTCGGCAAACTGATCGAGGCTGTCACTTCCAATGATAAGCCCAAACTCGGTGTCCGGGTGCTCCTCCTGCAGGGTCCGCACCGTGTCAATCGTGTACGAGACCCCGGCCCGTTCCACTTCCAGATCGCAGACCCCGAACGCCGGATTGTCGGCGACGGCGGCCTGCGTCATCGCGAGCCGGTGCTTCACGCCCGCCAGGCCCTCGTCGGACTTGTGGGGGGGCGTGGCGTTCGGAATCCACCACACCTGGTCGAGATCAAACTGATCGCGGACGACCTCCGCCACCACGAGATGCGCGAGATGGGGGGGATTGAACGAGCCCCCAAAGAGACCAATGTCCATGATGCGTCAATCCTCCGCTTAGCGTGCGTCTCCCGACGGGTCGTCCTGAGCAAGCGACTGGCCTCCCTCTTCCTCTTCACGGACCCGTTCGAGCTTGCGCTGGGCCTCGTTCCGAAGGGGCTTGGCCTCCTCCACTAGCGGACTATCGGGGAAGAGCTGTTCGAGACGAGCGTAGTAGTCGATGGCCTGCTGGTACCGTTCGCCCTGACTGCTCTCCACACTCCGATCGGCGTACTGCACGTACGAGCGAACGGCCCCGAGGAGGGCATCGTCCGCCCATCGGGTGTCCGGGTACTGATCAAATGTCCGTTCGTACGTCCGCGTCGCGGCCCGCCACATCCGGCGCTGCTCGTACATCTCCGCCGCGTCGTACTTTTTGTGGGCGAGCTTCTCGCGGAGCTCTGCAATCTTCGACTCCGCGTCGGACACAAGCTCGTGGTTCGGGTGCCGATCAATGAAGAGCTGGAACAGCGAGATTGCCTGTTCCGAATGGCTTTGGTCGAGGTGATACGCCGGCGACTGCAGATAGTAGGCCCGCGCCCGTTCGTACTGCGCCCGCGGCACCCGCTCGTCGGTCCGGTACAGCTGCTGAAAGCGCTGGAATTCGTTCGCTGCGACCAGATACTGCCCGCGCTCGCGGTGCGCCATGGCGAGCTGAAACTGGGCGTCCGGGGCCCACTCGTTCCCCCGCCCGTAATTGAAGACGGCGCGGAAGTAGCGGATGGCGTCCTCGTAGTCCTCGTCCTCGTACTCGGCCATCCCCTTGTTGTACGCCTCCTCGGGGCCGCTATGGCTCATGCGATTTCCGCCCGAACAGCCCACGAGGCCGGCGACGAGCAGCAGTCCGAGAAGCGAAACGAAGACCGAACGGGTACGCATGAACGATCGTCTGTTACAGACACAACCAGTGGGGACCCGTCACTCGGCCGAGCCTGAGCACAAGCCGACTCTGGGGAACGGGCGACAGCGTATCGCGGGGCGAAACGGTGCCTGGTGGGGGGTCTGTTCCACCCCCTGCGTTAAGCCGCTGTGGAACGGGCGGCGTCGGCTACCGGAGCAGTTCCAGTCGGTTTGCCCGGTACCGATGATAGAACATCGCCCGGTTCACGTTCGTGTTCTCGAAGTTAATTCGAACGCCGAGGCCTTCGTAGGACGACGCGGTGCGCAGTGCCCGCGGCCCCGGACGCCCCCCATCGGGCGCCAGGGTGCGCAGCAGAAAATGCGCCACATCGTAGCCGGTGTAGGCCAGCCGCTGTCCCCGCACCGACAGGTCGGCCGGCGTGTTGCCCGTCAGCAAGCGGTACCGACGGACGAACCGCTGCACCTCGGCCCGGCCGGGCTGAACGTAGAAATCGTTTGTGTACGTCGCCTGGAAGCGGCTCGCCTGCCGTCGGATGGGCAGATCGTGCCACTCCGCGTTGCCCAGCGCCCGGGCGTTCGCGTTGAGGCGGCCGATCCCCGTCAGGGCATCCTGAATTTTCCCGGCGGCGTTGCGGCCCGAAATGGGAAGATAGAAGGCGTCGTTCTCCGCCAGCACCGAATCCGTGAGGGTCGAGTCCGACTCCACGACGTCGGGGAGGCGCGACCAGTCCCGCTCGTTTTCAAGGCCCAGGATGAACGGAACCTCCACGTCGCGCCGCTCCGCCGCCTTTTGAAAACTCATCGCCATCTGCTCGCTGATCCGGCTGCTGCGTTCGTAGATCACTCCCACGCGATCCATCAACAGGCTCTCGGCGGCAAACCGGGCCATGAGTCGCCCCCGGAGCGGACGGGTGGGGTTCGCCTGAAAGACATAGTCGCGCCCGGCCGACACACTCTCGGCGTTGGCGAGAGGGGGGACCAGCAGCGTCTCTGCCTCTTCGGCCACCGCCCCCGCCGCCTGCGCATTCCGGCTGTACAGGGGGCCCAGGATGACGTCGGCCTCGTCGATCCGCACGAGCGAGTCGACCGCCGCCCGGGCCGATTCGGGGCCGCTGCTGGCCGCCCGGAAATGCATTTTGGCGACCCACTCGGGTCGATTCACCCGTTCCGTCACGATGCGGAGCGAGTCGACCCGCACGGTGTCCGTGGCGGTGGCCACGGTGGTGCTTCCCTCCGCCGCGGCCAGGCTGTCGCCCACCGCCGCCGCGGTGTCGTACACGTCAAACGAGTCCGCCGGCGCCAGCCCCGAGGGCGGCACGTAGCGGCGCCGCACCCCATTGTGCTCGTCCACCGCCAGCCGGATGCCGTTGAAGAGGGACTGCGACAGCGTCACGTTCTCGCTGTCCATCGGCAGGACGATGCCGACGTGCAGCGTGTCGGGCGCGGCCCCGGCCCGGGCCGCCTGCTCCCGGGCCCGCTGGCGCAACTGGCGCGCCTGCTCCTGATAGGAGGTGGCGGGGTAGCGGTCGAGGAGGGTGGTGAGCATGTCGGCGGCCCGCTGGTACTCCCCCATCTGCACGAGCGCCTTCGCCCCCATGAGCAGTGCCGCCGTCGTCTTGCGGTTGAGGGGATAGTCGAGGACGCGGCGAAAGCGGTCGTGGGCCGTGTCGTACTCGCCGCGCTCGTAGGCGGACAGGGCCTCCTCAAACACCTGCTCCGCGTCGGGATTTTGGGGGATCGCCTCCTGCTCCTGTGCCTGTGCCGCCTCCGGCCCTCCGGCCACGAGGCCCACACCCATGCTCAGAAGGACAACGAGGGCAGCGATACGACCCGTCCGAGCGGACTGAATGGTCACGGCGGCGTGCGGTTGATGCGTATCGACGGTGGGGCGAGGGACGGGGGCGGCGGTCGTCGGTGTGTAGGGGCGCCGCCTACTCCCATTCGATGGTGGCGGGGGGCTTGGAGCTTATGTCGTAGGTGACCCGATTGATGCCCCGCACCTCGTTCACGATGCGGTTCGAGACGTGGCCCAGGAAGTCCTGGGGCAGGTGCGCCCAGTCGGCCGTCATGCCATCGACGCTCGTCACGGCACGGAGGGCGCACACGTTTTCGTAGGTGCGCTCGTCGCCCATCACGCCCACGGTCTGTACGGGCAGTAGCACGGCGAAGGCCTGCCACACCTCGTCGTACAGGTCGTTCGCCCGCAGCTCCTCGATGAAGATGGCGTCGGCCTCTCGGAGGAGGGCCAGGCGGTCGCGCGTCACGGCCCCAAGGATGCGGATGGCGAGGCCCGGGCCGGGGAACGGGTGCCGCCCCACGATGGGCTCGGGCACGTCGAGCAGGCGGCCGATCTCGCGCACCTCATCCTTGAACAGCTCGCGGAACGGCTCGATGAGCTCGAAGTCCAGCTGCTCGGGCAGCCCTCCCACGTTGTGGTGGGTTTTGATGGTGGCCGAGGGCCCCTTGAACGAGACGCTTTCGATGAGGTCGGGATACAGGGTGCCCTGGGCCAGAAACTCGGGGCGGTGCCCCAGGTCGTCGGCAATGGCTTCGGTCTGCTCCTCGAAGACCTCGATAAACGTGTTGCCTACGATCGTACGCTTCTCCTCCGGGTCCGTCACCCCGTCGAGGCGGGCGAGGAAGCGGTCCGTGGCGTCCTGCGTGCGCAGGTCCATGTTGAAGTGGCCGCGAAAGGTGTCCTGCACCTGGGTCCACCCCCCCTTCCGCAGGAGGCCGTTGTTCACGAAGATGCAGTGCAGCTGGTCGCCGAGGGCGCGGTGCAGCAGCGCGGCGGCCACGGAGGAGTCCACCCCGCCGGAGAGGCCGAGGATGACGTGCCGGTCCCCCACCTGCTCGCGGATCGCGTCGACCTGCTCCTCGACGAAGGAGGCCGGCGTCCAGTCGCCGCGACAGCCGCAGATATCGTAGGCAAAGTTTTCCAGCACCTGCCGGCCGAAGTCGGTATGCACCACCTCGGGGTGAAACTGCACGCCGTAGTGCGGGGCCGTCGTATTCCGGACGGCGGCGACGGGGGCGTTGTCCGTACGGGCGATGACCTCGTAGCCGTCCGGCAGGTCGGTCAGGTGGTCGCTGTGGCTCATCCAGACGGTGGACCCGTCGGGCACCTCGGCGAAGAGGTCCGGGTCGTCGCCCCCCCCGTCTACCACCTCAATGCGCGCTCGGCCAAACTCGCGCCGGTCGGCCCGTTCTACCCGGCCGCCCAACTCATGCGCCATTGCCTGCAGCCCGTAGCAGATGCCGAGCACGGGCACCAGCGACCCGTCGTCGCGGCGGAGCTCCAGCAGGTCGGGGGCGAGCTGCGGCGCCTCTGCGTCGTAGACTGAGCAGGGGCCGCCGGACAGGATGAGCCCGTGCGGGTCCCGCTTGGCAACCTCATCGACCCCGACCGTGCACGGGAGGATTTCGGAGTAGACGCCAGTCTCCCGCACCCGCCGCGCGATGAGCTGGGTATACTGGGAGCCGAAGTCGAGAATTAGGATCGTCTCGTGCATATAACTATTGCGTATCGCGTATGTCGTAATGCGTATCCGCGGGTGCGTCGTTCGAGCACACTCACGCAATACGTATTGCGCACTACGCACCGCTCAACATGGCGTGCCCAAACTGGCTCGGCCCGTTCGTCGTCCCTCAGGAAGCACTACGTAATCTCCGCGTACGCGTCGGCGTCCATCAGGTCCTCAAGTTCGCTTTCGTCCTCGACCTCAATCTCGACCATCCACCCGTCGCCGTACGGATCGTCGTTTACCACCTCGGGGCTGAGCTCCAGCTCGTCGTTCACGGCCGTGATGGTGCCGCTGACGGGCATGTACAGCTCGGAGACGGTCTTGACGGCTTCCACCGTGCCGAACACGTCGTCCTGGCCGAGGGAGGTCCCCTCCGGCTCCATCTCCACAAACACGATGTCGCCGAGCTCGCTCTGGGCAAAATCGGTGATGCCCACGGTGGCGGTGCCGTCGTCTAGGCGGAGCCACTCGTGGTCGTCGGTGTAGTACAGGTCGTCGGGCGTGTCCATCGTGGGTTGGGGAATCGGGGAAAGAAACGAAAGACGAGACGTTACGAGGTTGTCGGGGCCGGCTCCATCTCAAAGTCGTCGAGGAAGCGGGTGTCGAAGTTGCCCTCCTGAAAGCGGTCGTCCCGCATCAGCTGCTGGTGGAACGGGATCGTGGTTTTTACGCCCTCCACCACAAATTCGTCGAGCGCGCGGCGCATCTTGCGGATGGCGTGCTCGCGGGTCTTGCCGTAGGCGATGAGCTTGGCAATCATCGAGTCGTAGGTGGGCGGAATCCGGTACCCGCCGTAGGCCGCCGTGTCGATGCGAATGCCGTGCCCGCCCGGCTGGTGGAAGGCCGTGATGTCGCCCGGCGCGGGGCTGAAGTTCTTGAACGGATTCTCGGCGTTGATTCGACACTCGATGGCGTGCCCTTCCATCGGCACGGTGGTCCGCTCAAGGGTTTTGCCCATGGACACGAGGATCTGCTCCTCGACCAGGTCGACGTCGGTCACCTCCTCGGTCACGGGATGCTCCACCTGAATCCGCGTGTTCATCTCCATAAAGTAGAAGTTGCCGCTCGCGCCCACCAGGAACTCCATGGTGCCCGCCCCCTCGTAGTTGACGGCCTCGGCCCCGCGGATGGCCGTCTCTCCCATCTCCTGGCGCAGGTCCTCGTCGACAATCGGGGAGGGCGCCTCCTCCACTAGCTTTTGGTGGCGGCGCTGAATCGAGCACTCGCGCTCGCCGAAGTGCATGACGTTGCCCTTGCCGTCGCCCAGGACCTGGATCTCAACGTGGCGCGGCTTCTCCACGAACTTCTCGATGTAGACCTCGGGGTCGCCGAACGCCGCGTCGGCCTCGGAGCGGGCCCCATTGAAGGCCTGGTCGAACGACTCGGGCTCGCGCACGAGGCGCATGCCGGTGCCGCCTCCCCCCGCGGCCGCCTTGATCATCACCGGAAAGCCGATGTCCGAGGCGAGGCTCCGGGCCTCGTCGATGTCACTGATCGTGCCGTCCGAGCCCTCCACAATTGGCACCCCGGCCTCCGCCATCGTGTCCTTCGCCACGTCCTTCTGGCTCATCAGCCGCATCGTCTCGGGCGAGGGGCCGATGAACTCGATGTCGTTGTCGGCACAGATCTGGCTGAACTCGGCGTTCTCGGCCAGGAAGCCGTAGCCGGGATGGATGGCGTCGGCCCCCGTCACCTCCGCGGCCGCAATGAGGCGGTCGGGCCGCAGGTAGCTTTCGGCGGAGGAGGGCGGGCCGATGCACACCGCCTCGTCGGCAAATCGGACGTGCAGCGCGTCGCGGTCCATCGTCGAGTAGACCGCCACGGTGTGGATGCCCATTTCGTGACAGGTGCGAATGACCCGCAGCGCAATTTCGCCGCGGTTGGCAATCAGAATTTTTTGGATATCACTCACCGGTTTGGGGCAGACAGGCCTCGGGGGACGCGAAGAGGAACACTCGCCGGGACGACGGCACTAATCTTCGTCGATGACGAGAAGCGGCTGGTCGAACTCGACCGGCTCGGCGTCTTCGACCAGGATCTCCGTCACGGTCCCCGAGGTCTCGCACTCGATCTCGTTCATCAGCTTCATCGCCTCGATGATGCAGAGCACGTCGCCCTCCTCTACGTGATCGCCCACCTCGACGAACGGGTCCGCATCGGGGGACGGGGCGCGGTAGAAGGTGCCCACGATCGGGGCCTTCACCGGGTGGCCCTCGCTCGGCGCCGCCTCCTCGTCCTCGTCCGCCGCCTCGGAGGCCGGGGCCTCATCGGCGCTGTTCTGCGTGGCGCTGCCGTCCGGGCTGGCCGCCTGTGCGGGCGCCGAATTCGGGGCGGCCGGCTGCTGCCCCTGCTGCGGGGGGGCCTGCGGCGCCGGGGCCTGCTGGGGCGACGGGGGCTGCTGGGCCATGCCCTGCGGGGCCCCGTACGGCATCTGGGCCGGATAGCCCGTGGGCTGCATCAGCACCTGCGGGCTGTTCTGCCGGATGGTCAGCTTGAAATCGTCTTCCTCGATTTCAACCTCCGACACGCCACTCTCGGCGACGAGGCGAAGCAGTTCTTGAATCTTGGAGAGCTTCATGCGTCTGCGGAATCGGTCGGTGAGATCGTCGGACTCGTGGGACAGGAACTACACGGTCGGTCCCTCGGCTTCGGAGACGCGCGTTTCGTACTCTCGGTTTTTGGTATTGACCCGCACCACGTCCCCCTCATTGATAAAGAGCGGGACATCGACGGTGACGCCGCTTTCGAGCGTGGCGGGCTTGTCGCCCCCCTGCGCAGTGTCGCCCTTCACGCCCGGCGTGGTCTCAACCACCTCCAGCTCAACCTTCTGCGGGAGTTCGGTGCGGAGCGGCTCGTCGGTGTCGGCGCGGAAGAGAATATCGGCCTCGCCCCCTTCCTTCAAAAACTCGCGCCCCTCCACCTGCTCCGGCGGGAGCGAAAACTGCTCGTAGGTGTCCGTATTCATGAAGTGGAGGCCGTAATCGTCCTCGTAGAGGAACTGGTGGGGCCGTCGCTCGACGCGCACCTCCTCCACCTTCGCCCCCGCCCGGAAGGTTTCCTCCAGCTCGTGGCCCTCCCGCACGTTTTTGAGCGTCGTGCGCACAAACGCGCCGCCCTTGCCGGGCTTCACGTGCAGGAAGTCCACGATCTCCCAGAGATCGTCCTTCCAGATGAAGGTCATGCCGTTTCGGAAATCACTCGTGTCCGCCATACGCCGGATGCAATGGGGTTCGTTCGACGGGGAATTGCGAGAGGCAATATACTGCCCCGCGGGCGGCGCTGTCAATTATGGGGCTCCTGCGCCGTGGCCAATGGGGCCAATCGGGTCTAAAGCAGTTCGGCGGCACTTTGTTGCTCGCCCCCGGCGGGGCAGTCCACAATTCACGTAGAACGATCGCCGCGTGGGCTACCGAAACTCCTTTTCGTTGCTCAGGGTGGCGGGCAGGTCCGTGGTGCCAAACGGGCCCTGCCGGTAGCGGAAGGGCTCCCCGTAGGTGGCGCCCACCTTGTATCCGTAGGTACGGGCCCGGGCCTTCACCCACTCGAAGAACTCCGGATTGGACACGAAGGTCTCCGGTTCGTCCTCGCCCGCCTCGTAGTCGGGATTGTGGAACTGCGACTCGAAGGCCTGCAGGGCCTTCAGGCGCCGGTCCCATACGTCCGTCACATCAACCACGAGCGTCGGCTCGAAGGAGACGGCCTGCATGTAGTGGAGCACGTGGTGTGGGCGCCAGGGGGCTTGCGGCGTGCCGTCCGGGCCGGTCGTCTCGATTTTCTGGAGGCCGCCGTAGTACAGGGCGTCGGTCGACAGCTCGGCGGCGTCTGCGTGGTCGGGGTGGCGGGCCTCTTCGCTGTTGATGAGCACGATCTTGGGCCGGTACCGGCGCACCACCTCGATCACCTTGCGCTGCGCCTCGCGGGTGTTCTGGATGCTGCCATCCATCATGCCCAGGTTTTCCCGAACGGACAGCCCGATGATGTCCGACGCGCGCTCGGCCTCCCGCATGCGCTGTTCCGGCGTGCCGCGCGAGCCAAGCTGTCCCTGCGTAAAGTCGACGATGCCTACGTCGTAGCCCTGCTGGGCGAGGAGGCACATCGTTCCCCCGGCGCAGAGCTCCACGTCGTCGGGGTGGGCGGCGAGGGCGAGAACATCAAGGGTGGGCATGGACCGGACTGTTCTTCAGGGATTGCACGTCGAAATGAGCACTGCCGGGTTCGGAGCAGTAGGGGCAGTAGGTGTTGCGTATTTCGTATTGCGTGACTCGTGACTCGTGAAGCGTGACTCGTGATGTGTGACGCGTGAACTATGATCGGAGCCCCCCTTTCACGCATCACTCCCCACGTATCACTCTTTACGCATCACTCTTCACACGTCACTCTTTACGCATCTCGAAGTCAGGCAGGCAGCAGGCGGCTTGGGGCCGTGCTGTCGCCCCGCAACGCAGTCATCCAGTCACGAAGTTGACGATCTGGCCGGGGACGTAGATCTCGCGCTGAATGTCTTTCCCTTCCAGGTGACGGGCAACGTTGTCCTCGGCTTTCGCCGCGGCCAGCACCTCGTCCTCGTCGGCATCGGCCTCAATTTCGATGGTGGCACGCACCGTACCGTCGACCTGCACGGCCATCTCCACCACCTCGCGCTGCAAGAGCGTCTCGTCGTATTCGGGCCAGTCGGCGTGGGCCAGCGAGGCGTCGTGCCCGAGGCGGCTCCACAGTTCCTCCGCAATGTGGGGCGCGAAGGGGCTGAGGAGCAGCACAAACGGCTCGGCGACGGCGCGCGGCAGGGCCTCCCACTTGTTGGCAGCGTTCACGAACTCCATCATGGCCGCGATGGCCGTGTTGAAGTCAAGCTGCTCAATGTCCTCGGTCACCTGCTGGATGGTCTCGTGCAGCACGCGAAGCTGCTCGCGGTCCGGCGCGTCGTCGGTCACGCGCAGGGTGTCGCTTTCGTCATCGATCACGAGGCGCCAGACGCGATTCAGGAAGCGGTGGACGCCCTCCACGTCGTCGGTGCTCCAGGGCTTGTCCTGCTCCAGCGGCCCCATAAACATCTCGTAGAGGCGGAGCGTGTCGGCGCCGTACGCGTCCACCACGTCGTCGGGGTTGATGACATTGCCCCGGCTCTTGCTCATTTTGTGGCTGCGAGCCTCGACCTGGACCTCGGGCTGCTCCGCCAGCACGAACGCGTCCCCCGCCTTCTCTACGTCCTCTTCGTCCACCTCGACGGCCGTCACAGCGTCGCCCGTGCGGGTGTCGACGCCGTCGTCGACGTGCTCGGCGGAGACGCGCTCGCCGTCCTCCGTCTCGTAGGTCGTGTACTCCTTCTCGCCCAGAATCATGCCCTGGTGCACGAGCGTCTGGAACGGCTCCTGGGTCGACACCACCCCGGCGTCGTAGAGCACCTTGTGCCAGAAGCGCGCGTAGAGCAGGTGGAGCACCGCGTGCTCCGAGCCGCCGACATAGAGGTCGACCGGCATCCAGTAGTTTTCCTTCTCGGGGTCGACGGGGAGCTCGTCGTTGCCCGGATCGATGAAGCGGAGGTAGTACCAGCAGGAACCGGCCCACTGCGGCATGGTGTTCGTCTCGCGCCGCGCGGGGGCGCCGGTCTCCGGATCGGTGGTCTGCACCCAGTCCTCGATGTTGGAGAGCGGCCCCTCGGGCGACCCGCTCGGTTCAAACGTCTCAATGTCGGGAAGCGTGACGGGCAGCTCGTCCTCCGGGACGGGCTTGTCCTCGCCGTCTTCGGTAAAGACAATCGGGAACGGCTCGCCCCAGTAGCGCTGGCGGCTGAAGAGCCAGTCGCGCAGCTGATAGTTCACCTCGTGCTCGCCTTCGCCCTCCTGCTCCAGCCATTCGGTGATCTTTTCCTTGGCGGCGTCGGTGTGCAGGCCGTTTAGGCTAATGTCCTCGTTGGCGGAATGGACGTGCGGGCCATCGTCCACGTAGGCCGCCTGCGCAATGTCGCCCCCCTCCACCACTTCACGAATGGGCAGGTCGTACGTTTGGGCGAACGCGTAGTCGCGCTCGTCGTGCGCGGGCACGGCCATGATGGCGCCGGTGCCGTAGGAGGCCAGCACGTAATCGGCCACCCAGACGGGGATTTCCTCGCCGTTGACGGGGTTGACGGCGTAGCCGCCGGTGAAGACGCCGGTCTTGCCCTCCTGCTGCCGCTCCACGTCGCTCTTCTGAAGGGCCTCCTGCCGGTACGTCTCCACGGCCGCCCGCTGCTCGTCGGTCGTAATGGCGTCGACGAGGTCGTGCTCGGGCGCCAGCACCATGTAGGTCGCACCGAAGAGGGTATCCGGGCGCGTGGTGTAGACCTCCAGCGAGTCGTCCACATCGACGAGGTCGAAGTAGACGTTGGCGCCCTCCGAGCGGCCAATCCAGTTGCGCTGCATCTGCTTCGTGCTCTGGGGCCAGTCGAGGTCGTCGAGGCCCTCCAGCAGGCGATCGGCGTAGTCGGTGATCTTGAGCACCCACTGCCGCGTGGCGACGCGCTCGCACGGATAGCCGCCGCGCTCGCTTTTTCCGTCGATCACCTCCTCGTCGGCCAGCACGGTGCCCAGCTCCTCGCACCACCACACCGGCTCCTCGGACTGATAGGCCAGCCCCTTCTTGTAGAGCTGCAGGAAGATCCACTGCGTCCACCGGTAGTAGTCGGGGTCGGTGGTGTTAATCTCCCGCTCCCAGTCGTACGAGAAGCCCAGGCGCTTGAGCTGGCGCTTGAACTGGGCGATGTTGGTCTTTGTCGTTTCGCGCGGGTGGGTGTTCGTCTTCAGCGCGTACTGCTCGGCGGGCAGCCCGAAGGCGTCCCAGCCCATCGGGTGCAGCACGTGCGCCCCCTGCATGCGTTTGTAGCGCGCCACAATGTCGGTGGCGGTGTAGCCCTCCGGGTGCCCCACGTGCAGACCCGACCCGCTAGGGTACGGAAACATGTCGAGCACGTAGCACTTCTCCGCGTCCTCGTCCGGCACCTCGTCGGGGGTGCGGAAGGTCTGGTGCTCCTCCCAGTACTGCTGCCACTTCGGTTCAATGTCGTGGAACGGATACGCCATGGGCGTCGAGACGATCGAAGGAATGCGAGTAACGGACGTGGGGGTGTACGGGACACGTCCATCGACAGGATCTGGGCGTGCCACGAGTAGTACAGGGTACAGACTTGGAGAAGCTCTCTCCACTCTCGTCCGCGGAATTCAATCGTTCTATGCCCGTCCGTGGCCCCCGCCGGGACGCCTCGCCCGCTGTTTTCCCCATCCATCCGCTCTCTCCCATGCCCCAGGCGCCGTCTCCCGACCTTCGCTCCGTCCTCGAATCGGCCCAGGCGATCGCCGTCGTCGGCTGCTCGGGCAATCCCGACCGGACCAGCCACAAGATCGCCCGCTACATGAAGCATCGGGGCTACCGCATCGTGCCGGTCAACCCAAACTACGACGAGGTGCTCGGGGAACCGTGCTACCCGGACCTGCCCAGCATCCCACCGGACATCGAGATTGACGTGGTGGACATCTTTCGCCGTCCGCAGCACACGGCCGACATGGTGCGCACCGCCATCGAGCGGACGAAGCAGACCGGGCAGCGCCCCGTCATCTGGACGCAGTTGGGGGTGTCGAGTTCGGAGGCAGAGGAACTGGCCGCGGACGCCCAGCTCCCGTACGTGCGCAATCGCTGCATCAAGGTGGCGTACGACCGGCTGCTGGCGTAGGGGGACACGGTCGGGCCGCCCCCAGGGTCGGTGCCGTCGTCTCGGCCGGAGGCAGCCCTTGCGGCCGGGGTGTGCGCTTTTTCTTGCGAGAAGCGACCGTCGAGTGCCCCGGCGTAACAAATTCCGGGGGGCCGCGACACACTCCCACACGGGAAGTCGCCTCCAGCCTCGTTCCCGACGTTCTCCCCGACCGTCTATGCTCCCATGTTCTCCGTTAAGACTGCCGGCCTCGCCCTCCTCACCGCTGCCCTTATCGGCCTCGGCCCCCATGTGGCTGACGTGGACCCGGACCTGCCCCTCGCATCGAGCGCCTACGTCCTCGGCGACGACATTGACGACTACGCCGACTTCATGATGTCGGGCGGGCCGCCCCCCGACGGCATTCCGTCCATTGATTCTGCCCGCTTCCTCGACGCCGACGAGGCCCGCCTGTCGGCCGAGGACAAGGTGATCGGTTTCCTCCACAACGGGGAGGCCCGCGCCTACCCGCAACGCATCCTCGTTCAACACGAGATCGTGAACGACGCCGTCGGCGGCCTGAACGTGGCCATCACCTACTGCCCCCTCACTGCCACGGCGCAGGGCTTCAAACGGGGCGATACCACCCTCGGCGTCTCCGGTCAACTTCTGAACAGCAACCTCGTGATGTTCGACCGCGAGACGGAAAGCTACTTCTCACAGATTGCCGCAACGGGCCTGACCGGCTCTCACCGGGGCGACACCCTCGACGAGGTGAACCTGATCTGGACCACCTGGGAGAACTGGCGGGCGGCCCACCCCGAGACGAAGGTGCTGAGTGAGGAGACCGGCCACCTGCGCAACTACAACAACGATCCGTACGGGCGCTACAACCCGATCGGGGGCTACTACCAGGCCCGCAACGTCCTCTTTCCCCTGATGCACGAGTCGGACCGACACCACCCGAAGGAGATGGTCGTCGGGGTTCGGTCGAGCGACACCAGCGCCTATTTCCTCCTGTCGACGCTCAAGGACGAACGGGTGCTGACGACCGACTCGTTCCTCGCGGTGTACGATTCTGAGCTGGACACGGGCCGGATCTACCCCCGCCCCGACGCGGACGTGACGCCCCACGACGACGGGACGTACACGGTGAACGGCGACCGGTACGCAGCCGACGCCCTCCCGTTCGAGGAGCAGGTCGCCGTGGAGGCCTTTTACTTCGCCTGGCACGCCTTCTACCCGGACAGCGAGCGCCCGTAACGGGCCCGGCTGCATACCGGTGCTCGCTCAGCCGGCGCGGCTCTCCGTCGCACCCATCCGCACTCCTCCCATGTCTGCCTGGCACAAGCTTCGCCACATCCTCTCCCGCCCCTTCTACCGCCGACTCGCGATCGGGCTGGGCGGCGGGTATCTGCTCTTGTTTCTCATCGCCCTGCAGGACCTCTCGTTTAGCGGACAGGGCGTGCGCCTCCTCACGACGGAGTGGACCCGCATGTTCGACCGGACGGGAACGATGACCTTCGAGCCCATCCTGCAGCTCACCCTGCCCGGACTCACGCTCCTGCTGTCCCCGCTCAACGTGCTCATTGGGGGGCTCCTCTCGGGCCTGGCCGGCCTCAACCTCGCAGTCACCTACCTCGCCTACAAACACCCCCACGCCTGCCGCTTCAACCGCTCAACCGGCATTCTCGCCAGCCTTCCGGCCCTGCTGGCCGGCGGGGCGTGTTGTGCCCCCACTGTCGTCCTGATCTTCGGGCTTCAGATGTCGTCCCTCTTTATCACGGCCTTCCAGGTGCTGCTCCCGATCGCCGCCGTCCTGCTCGTGGGAACCCTCAAGCTCATCCTCGACCGCACGGACACGAACCAGCTTGCCGCCTAATGCGGTCGTGCCGTCGGGCCTCCTCCCTCTGCCGCTCCCTCGAGGCGGTCGATTTCGCGGCGCAGGCGCTCCCGCATCGGGACGAGACGGGCGTCGTCGTGGTGCGTGGAGGCCTCCAGCACCGCCCGGTGAAACCAGCGCTGCGCCGCCCAATCCCCGCTGAGCACCTCAAAGATGGGCTCCCCGGCCTCCCGGCTCTGGTTGATGGACCACAGGTTGTGAATCTTATCGGCCAGGCTGATGGCCGCGGCCCGGGCGCTCCCGGTCCGCAGGCTCTCGATGTAGTCCTCCTTGCGGGCCCGCCACGGTCGCATCTCCCCGTTCTCGTCGAGCTTTTGCTCCGACACCTGCGCCACGAGCTTCGCCACGTCCGCCCCCACGGCGTCGCGGAGCTGCTTTCGTCGCAGGCGCTGGCCGTGCTGATTCATGTCCTCAATGGTGTCGTGGAGGTAGGCCGCGGCCACGGTGTATTCGTCCCACCCCGCGCGGTGCACAATTGAGGCGACCGCCGCCAGGTGTGCCATCACCGGAATCTGAATGTCCTCCCCCTCCGGCACCTCAAAGGCCGGGTCCCGCCACACGCTCTTGCGGTAGGTGCCGTCGTGCCACTGGGCCGACAGCTCGATGGCGTGCTCAATGAGCGGGCTAAACAGCGCGTCGTCGGGCGCGACGTCGAACCGGCGGGGAGGAGAATCGGAAGGCACGGCTACAGCGAAACGATTTGGTGGGTGGAGGTGTCGGTGCTCAGCGCCGCCCGTAGGTCGTTCAGAAGGCCGGGGCTATACTTGTTCAAAAAGTACAGGACGTTGATCCGTCGCTCCTGCAGGATGCCGCCCGGCCGCAGGTTTTTCCGTGCCTTGGAGAGCTGGGCGCGCACCTCGTCGTGCTGTCGTTTCTCCGCGCGCACCGTGCGCTGCTTCAGGTCCTTCAGCTCCTCCACGACCGCGGCCCGCGTGGCCTCGACCGAGGCGGAGAGGGACCGGTCGACGCCTTCCACCTCGGGCTTGAGGGCGTTGAGGGCCTTGTGCATCTCGGTCGTCGCCTCCTGAAAGGCCGCGTCCACGCCGTTGGCCATCGTATCCACCACGACCTCCTGGAAGAGGGCGTCCACGTCGGGCTGGAGGTCGGCCACCGAGAGGTCATACTTGTCGAGCACCTTCTGCACCTTGCCCTCCACGAGGCTCACGCTGGCCCGCGGATGAATGAGGGGCTGGTCGAGGCCGGCCCAGTCGTACACGTCACCGTACTGGGCAAAGTAGGAGACCTCCCCCGGCCCGGCCACGTAGGCCGCCGTCGGCAGCAGGTGATCCTGCATGAGCGGCCGCAGCACCACGTTGGGACTGAACCGCTCCGGGGTGTCGTCGAGGTGCCCCAGGAGCTCATCGGCCGTGAACGAGCGGTCCGTGCCGCGGAGCCCGAAGCGGCCGTCCTCGTCCCGATCGATGGCGTAGCGGCCATCGTCGGCCAGCCAGAACAGATTGGTGGGCCGGGCGTGGACCTGCGCGTGGTAGCCGCGGTCGCGCAGGGCCTGGCTCGTGGCCTCAATGCGGGCCGCGGGCGTCTGGGGATCGTTCAACTCCTTCCGGAAGAGCGGGCGAGTGAGCGCCTTGAGCCGCGCGTCGTCCGGGTTGATAAAGACGAGGCCCTCGTCCTCGAATAGGGACCGGAGGAGCTGCGCAAAGGCGTCCTCGAGGCGCGTGCCGGGTCGGTAGGCCGCCCGCACCTGCTCCATCACGCCCGGCTTGAAGTCGGATGCGGGCAGCGCCTCGTCGAGCCGGTTCAGCACCGCCTCAATGTCATCCGTAAGGCGGAGGCGGCCCACCGCGCCGGGATTCTCGCCCACGCCCGGGGCGTACTCGAGCGGCACCTCCTCGTTGCGCCGCAGCACGTGGGCCGTCGCAATCTCCGTAAAGTCGTGATCCTCCCCCTCCACCCAGAACACGGGCACGACGGGGCGGCCCGTCTGCTCCGCCCACTCCGTCGCGAGCTGGAGCGTCGTAATTGTCTTGTAGATCGTGTAGAGCGGGCCGGTGAACAGCCCCACCTGCTGCCCCGTCACCACGGCGATGCTCTCTGGATCGCGAAGGGTGTCGATCTGCTCCTGCGTGGCCTCGGAGCCGCCCCAGCGCTCGTTCTGGTCGGCCAGCACATCGGCCAGCGCCGCCCGGTCGGCGGGGCGGCGGGCGGCCCGGGCCGCGGCGTCCTGGCGCGTCGCCGGGTCGCGCCAGTCGCCCGGATAGAACGCGGCGACGGCGTCGTAGTCGGTACAGTAATCAACGAACAGGTCGGGGAAGGCGCCAAGGGCGTCGGGCGCGGCGCGGCGGATGGACGACGGGGCGACGGAGGGCATGCGGGGGAGGCGCGTTCAGGGGAGAGGGACAAGACGACACGGGGCGTCCCGGCAAATAAAAACGCGAAGCCCTGAAGGCGGGGGCCTCAAGGCTTCGCGTGAAACGGAGGAGCGGGGCGCCGGGCGGACGGGGCCATCAGTTTTGGTTCTGCTCCTGCTCTTGCTTCAGGCGTTCAATCTCGTCACGGAGCTCGGCGGCCTTTTCGTAGTCCTCTTTCTCGACGGCCTCCTCCAGCTTTTTCTGCATCTGCTCCAGCTGCGTGCCGCCCGTCTCCTCTTCGCCCCCGGAGGACGCCCCCTCTGCCTGTTCGGTAATCGAGGAGATGTCGGCCTCGTCCTCGGCCACGATGCCCGCCTCTTCGAGCACGGCGGGGGCCACAAAGATGGGCGCCTCCACGCGCACGGCAAGGGCCACGGCGTCGCTGGGCCGGGAGTCGAGCTGGTGCTCGTCGCCGTTGTGGCGATAGCGAATCTTGGCGAAGAAGGTGCCCTCCCGGAGCTCATCGATCACGACCTCCGTCACGTCCACCTCCAGTTCGTCGAACGTGTCGCGCAGCAAGTCGTGCGTCATCGGCCGGGGCGGCTGAATTTTTTCCAGCTCCAGCGCGATCGCCTGCGCCTCGAAGGCGCCAATGATAATCGGCAGGCGGCGGTTGCCCTCCACCTCCCCCAGCACCAGCGCGTACGCACCGCCGCTGGACGGGCTCGTTGAGAGACCGATAATGTCAACCCGAGTAAAGTCCATCGCGATCGCAGTGTATTCGAAAAGACGTGTCCGTAGGACGCACGACGAATCCCCCGCTCCGCAGCAGGAACGGGGGCATCGGCGGCGCCCGAGAGGGTCTACTGGTCGTGCGCGGAAAGCGTCTGTTCCAACGCAGTCAAAAATGCCTTGTTCTCCGCTCGCGTGCCGGCGCTGACCCGCAGATAGCCTTCCAGCTCCGGGTACCCGCCCATGTTGCGCACCAGCACGCCGTGGTCCGTCAGGTGGTCCTGGAGGCGGTCCGCATCCATCGGCGTGGTGAAGATTACAAAATTGGCCTGCGTGGGCACCACCTCGACTCCGTCGATGGTCTTTAGGGCCTCGGCCACTTCTGTAATCGAGACCTGCATCTGCCGCACCCGCTCGTCGATGAGCGTGGGCCGGCGGAGCACCGACAGGGCCGTCTGCTCCGCAAAGCGACCGACCATGAACGGAAGGCGCGATTTCATCAGCTCGGTCACCACCGGGGGGCGGGCCACGAGGTATCCAATGCGGATGCCGGCCAGCCCGAAGGCCTTCGACAGCGTGCGCAGGACGATAATGTTCGGGTAGTCGTCGAGGAGCGTGCGGGCGCTGGGCTCGTCGTTGAATTCGACGTAGGCCTCGTCGACCACCACCATGCCGGGCGAGGCGGCCGCAATGCGTTCAATCTCGTCGATCCGCAGGGCGCGTCCGGTCGGGTTGTTGGGCGTGGCCAGGACGGTCATCGTCGCCTCCGTCTCGCGCACGGCCCGCACAAGCCCGTCGGTGTCGAAGCGCAGGTCGTCGCGGGGCGGCACCTCGGTCAGGTCGGCCTCCTGCAAGTGCGCCACCTTCTCGTACAGCGAGAACATGGGCCGGGGCAGCACCACCGGGTCGCCCGGATCGAGAAAGGCGAGCCCGAAGGTGTACGTAATCTCGTTGGAGCCGTTGCCCACGATGAGGTGCTCCGGGCTCACGCCCTCGTGTTCGGCGAGGGCCCGGCGGAGCTCCTGCGGCTGCTCGCTGGGGTAGCGGTTAAAGTCGACCTGCCCAAAGGCGTCCAGGAGTTCTTCCTTGATCTCGTCCGGCAGGTCGAACGGGCTCTCGTTCTGGTTGAGCTTCACGTCGATCCCGCTCGGATGGTCCACCACGTACTCGCCCTGGTTGCGCACAGCGGGCCGGATGAGCGAAAGCACGTCGTCGATGGACATTGCGGGAAAGTCAGCAGCCATGGGAGGAGAACGAAAACGCGAGCGGGATCGTGAGCCGTCTCGCCTGCAGGGGCAACATACCGGGGCGACCGCGCAATGTCTCCGCCGTCACCGCTTTTTCGAACCGGCGCTACGCGGCGTCGCTCGACTCGGCCCGATCGAGCCGCACGCGGATGGCCTCGGCGTGGGCCTGGAGGTCTTCCGCCTCGGCGAGGGTCATGATGTCGTCGCCCGTCTGGCGCAATCGATCGTCGGTGTAGGACAGAACGGACTGGGTGCGCACGAAGTCGTCGACCCCCAGGGCCGAGGCGTGACGGGCCGTGCCGCCGGTGGGGAGCACGTGGTTGGGGCCGGCAAAGTAATCGCCGACCGGCTCGGCAGAGTGCGCGCCCAAAAAGAGCGCCCCGGCGTGCCGGATCTGGGTCATGGTGCGCCACGGGTCGTCCACGTGGAGCTCCAGGTGCTCCACGGCGAGCTCATTCATGAGGTCCACGGCCTCGTCCATCGTGTCGACCACGATGCACGCGCCGTAGTCGGCCAGCGACTGCTCGATGACGTCGGCCCGGGGGAGGGACGGCACGCGCTCTTCGACCGCGTCCTGCACGGCCTCGGCCAGCGGGCGGTGGGGCGTGATGAGAATGGCGGAGGCCCGCTCGTCGTGCTCCGCCTGCGAGAGAAGGTCGGCCGCCACGAACTCGGGATCGGCGGTGGCGTCGGCCAGCACCCCGATCTCACTCGGCCCGGCCACGGAGTCGATGCCCACGCGCCCGAACACCTTCTTCTTCGCCGCGGCCACGTATGCATTGCCCGGCCCCACAATCGTGTCGACGGCCGGGACCGTCTCGGTGCCGTAGGCGAGCGCCCCCACGGCCTGTGCTCCCCCAATGGCGTAGATGTGCTCCAGGCCCAGGAGCGCGGCGGTCGCGAGGACCAGCGGATGCGGGCGCCCGTCGTCCTGGGGGGGCGAGACGAGGTGAATCTCGTCCACGCCCGCCACCTGCGCCGGAATCGCGTTCATGAGCAGGCTGGACGGGTAGAAGGCCGTGCCGCCCGGCACGTACAGCCCGGCACGCTCCATCGGAACCACGCGCTGGCCCAGCACGACCCCGTCGCCGTCCTCGGCAAACCAGGACTCCCGCACCTGCTTCTCGTGGAAGCGGCGGATGTTGTCTTCGGCCCGCTCAAGCGCGCCCCGCAGGTCGTCGTCGAGCGCCGTGGCGGCCGTCTCGAGGGTGTCGGCGGGGACCTTCACCGGGTCGGGCCGCACCCCGTCGAATTTCTCCGTGTAGGCGCGCACCGCGTCGTCGCCCTGGGCCCGCACCTGACTCAGGATGTCGTCGACGGTCGCGTCGACCTCATCGCTGAAGGTGCCCCCGCGGCGCCGAATGGCGTCGAGGCGGTCGGTGTCGTCGGGGGTGAGAAGAGGAATCATGGAGGAGGGAACGTCTGAGGCTCAGAGGAAGCAAAACCGGACCACCACGATCAATTTCCGACGCCGGGTCGTGTTCGGGGCCGAGCATTGAAAGCTTGGAACGTTTTCCGTTCGCCTACCCATCCTCCGCCACCCGCACGACGCCGCGCACCAGTGTGGTGAGGGGGCCACGGACCTGTGCGCCCACCTCCAGGACCTCGTCGTGATCGAGCGCTCCGTCGGCGAGGCCCGCGGCCGGATTGGTGATCGTGGACAGGCCCACGACGTCCATCCCCAGTTCCTGCGCCTGCAACACCTCGGGCACGGTGCTCATCCCCACCGCATCGGCCCCCAGCCGCTCCAGCGCCTCCACCTCGGCTTTCGTCTCGTAACTGGGGCCCAGCGTCCAGGCATACACGCCCCGTCGCACATCCACGTCGAGCGCCCGCGCCACGTCCTCCGCCCGGTCCGTCCACGCCGCGTCGTAGTACGGGCGGTGCCGCCGCCCGCCGCCGTCGCCCCCCGTTGGGCGCGGGGTCCGGTCGCTCCCCACGCCCGGCGCGGCGAATGCCATGTTGAGATGCCCGGTGATGAACATGAGCGTGCCGGGATGGAAGGTGCGGTTGATGCCGCCCGCGGAGTTGGTGACCACCATGCGCTCGGCCCCCAGGGCATGGACGAGGCGCACCGGCATCGTCAGCCTCTGCACGGGGTAGCCCTCGTACAGGTGCACGCGCCCCTGCACGAAGACGACCGGGGTGTCCTCCAGCCGGCCGAATACGAGACGCCCGTGGTGCCCGCTGACCGTAGAGGCCGGATAGCCGGGAATCTCCGGGCCGTCCACGACCGTCGTGTCGGTCGCGGCGTCGGCGAGGGCCCCGAGGCCGGACCCCAGAATGAGTGCAATCTGGGGCTCGAGCGACGTATGCTCGCGAACCGTGTCGATGGCGGGCGTGAGGGCAGCGTCGCGGGCAGTCGGGTCGGACCGAACGAACATTGGACACGCGTCGAATGCGAGGAAAGCGAGGACGAGCGGTATAGGATAGCCGATGCCGGGGGCAGATGCCAACCCGTTAGGAGGGCGCACGCAGGATGCGGTAGTTGCGAAGGCTCCAGAGCAGCTGCTCAGCCACCACGCGGAGCGTCGTCGTCAGGGGGATGGCGATGAGCATGCCGACGATGCCGCCCAGCTGGGCTCCCACGAGCACCACGAACAGGATCACGAGCGGGTGGGTCTTCGCCGCCTTCGAGAAGATGATCGGCTGCAGCAGCACGTTGTCGGCCAGCTGGGTGAGGGCCATGGCCAGGGCGACCCCCGGCACCAGCGCCATGTTGCCCGTCTGCGCGATGCCGACGAGCGTGCCGCAGACGAAGCCGAGGAAGGGCCCAAAGTAGGGAATCGTGTTCGCCAGGCCGGTAAAAATGCCAATCGCAATGGCGCTCTGCAGTCCCACCAGCCACAGCAGGAAGGAGGCGATAATGGCAATCGACGTACACTGAATCAGAAGGGCCCGGAAGTACCGGCCGATGTTGGCCTCCACCTTGTCAAGGATCGCAAGCGTGACCTCGAAGTAGCGGTTCGGCACGAACCCGAGCAGGCCCTTTCGGATCTGTACGCCGTCCTTGAGCAGGAAGAACGTGACGAAGGGAATGATGATGACGGCGTAGACGATGTTCGTAAAGACGGCCACGACCGAGGACACGGTTTGCGCCACCCGGTCGCCCTGCACCAGATCCCCCTGCATGAGAGCCGCCGCCATCTGCTCCACATTGCGCACGAGCATTCCGTCCTCAAGCGGGGCCACGCGCTGCAGTTGGCGCTCGAGATAGCCGGCCACGTCGCGCGCGGCCTCAATGCTCACCAGCTGCGAGAGCTCCTGGACTTGCTGGCCCAAAAATGGCACGACCGACGTCACGGCCACGCTTATGCCGCCCGCCACCGCGACAAAGGTCAGCAGAATCGCGGGAACCCGGGCGAGCCCCCATCCCTGCAGGTGGTCGACCACCGGCCGCAGCAGGTACGCCAGAATGCCGCCCATCACCAGGTACAGGACGAGCCCGGCAAAGTACCACACCCCCCATCCGACGGCCCCCACCACGGCCGCCCCAAACAGGAAGCGCACCACCCGGTCCAGCGTGATTGGGCTGCGCTCCTCCGAGGCGTGCCGCGTCTGCACCGGACGTCGAAGGGACCCGGGAGGCGGGCCGGAGCGCGCGGCCCGGTCGACTTCGTCCGTCTGGGCGGGACGCGGGGCCTCGGGAGGGCCCGAGGAGGAAGCGGCGGAAGACGAGGCGTCGGAGTCGGCCATGACAAGCGAGGCGTGCGGGGCACCGTCGGCGTTCGCACTACTGCGAGACCCCGCGGCGTTCCAGTTCGTCGAGAATGGGGTAGATGGTATCGGACGTGAACCCGCGACGCCGGAGATACCGATACAGTTTTTGCTTCCGGCGGCGGGGGTCCTCCTCGTCGGCCAGGCGCGGCCAGCGCTTCTCGGCGTGCTCGCGGGCGGCCGCCACCGGATCCTCGTCGGCAAAGAAGTCGTCGACGGCCCGATCCGCAAGCGAACGGTCGACGCCCCGCTCTACCAGCTCCCGCCGGAGACGAACCGGCCCGTATTGCTTGCTGGCAAACCGGTTGCGCACGTAGTCGCGGGCGTAGGCCTCATCGTCCAGGTAGTCGAGCTCGTAGAGCCGCGCCACCACGTCGTCGATGAGTGCCCGCCCGACCTCCTGCCGGCGCAGCTTGCGGCGCACCTCCTCTTCCGTCCGCGGCTTGTGCGCCAGGTACTCGAGGGCGCGGTGCTTGGCCTCGACGTAGGCCTCGTCCTGCTCCACCCGGCGCTGCTCGTCGGGCGAGAGGGTGCGCCCCTCCCGTAGGCCGTGCTTGGCGGCCACGTCCTCGTGCACCCCAAACGCGAACTCGCCGTCGAGAAAAACAGATACGCGGTCGTCGTTGTGCGTCTGCGCCTCAAGGCGCGTGATCGTCGCCGACGAAGACGTCTCGGACATGCCAGATGGTGCGGTTCGTGAGCAGTTATGGTCGGTTGTACGGCCGTGCCGCCGACTGGATTCTCCGCGTGCGGGTCGAGTCCTGCGCCTGACACCCCTCCGTGCCGGGCGTCACGACCCGGACGAGCGAATCGACCGCCACAGCCGTCGCAATCCCCAACGCGCCCTCGACGTTCGAGATGGGCTCTCGCAGGTCCGGATCCGTCCGGCTCCGGGCAAAGTCCCCGAACGCCGAGTCCCCGCGCACCACAGCCGTCGTGAGGCGGTGCCGGGGCAGCGGCGCCGTGCTGCTGTCCACGGGCACCGCGTACACCCCGGTCCACTGCCGGGTGCCCCCAACGTCCCGGTAGCGGTCCTCGCGCCGGACCTCCGCGGGTTGCAGGAAGCGATCGACGAGGCGGGAAGAAAACTGGGAGGTGTCCGGCCGCAACTGGGCCCGGACCCACTGCGTGGTGTCGGGACGCCCCCCCGGACCGGTCTCGGCGGACGTCCACCGCGCCGTCACGTCGATGAGGTAGATGTAGCCGCGCTCGGCGGGAATGTCGAGCGAGTCGCGGCGAAGGGAGTCGACGCGGACGGCCCGAACCGGCTCGTCCGGCACGGCCACGCACACCTCCGCGGCCCGGATCGATGGGGGCGTGACGCCGCGCGCCCGGCCCCGCTCCCCGTTCCACTGCACCTCCAGCGCCCAGGGCACGCGGCCCGGCACGCGCGTGTCGGTCGCGGTGGGCGTATACCGCCCCGGCTGCTGGGGATCCTCGTCGTACGGCACCGACTCCCCGTCGACCGTGAGCATCACCTGCGCCCCGGTCGCCGCGTCGCCCGCCTCCCCCGCGCCCAGCGGACGGGTCTGCCGCAACAGAAGCGCCGGCGCCGGACGCCCTGTCTCCACAAACGCCTCTACGACGAGCGACTGACGATCGGCCGGCTCCGGCCCCCAGTCGCACCGTACGAGCCCCACACACAGCCCGAGCGCCACCACACCACGAGCCAAAAGAAGAAGGAACCGCCGCATATCGATGTCCCTGCTGTGAGAAGAGGCGTCCGGGCCCTCAGAGGCTCATTTCGATCTCCACGAGGGGCAAAATGGGCAGGCCCCGCTGCGACTCCACCTCCACGCCGGTCGGCGTGGGCCGGTAGGTCCGGTCGACCTCGTTGGCACGGTTGAGTACATTGTACAGGTTAATCTGTGCCGTCCAGTTTGCCGACAGAAACTGAAAGGCGTAGCCGAGAATCACGTCGACCCGGAAGTGGGGCGACAACCGGTCGTTGTTCACCTCGGGGCGATAGAGGTACGACTGGGTCCCGCCCTCAAGCGGATCGCCCACGCGGTAGCGGGCCACAGGGGTGGTAATCGGGTAGCCGCTGCGCCATTCGGAGGCCACCGTGGCGCTCCATTGGCCGTTGTCCCAGCTGACCGCCCCGCGGGCCGTGTAGGGCACATCGAGGTCGGCCGGTCGCCAGCGGTTTCCGGTCTGCACCTGTCCCGGGGCCCGGAGAAACGTGCGCCCGCTGCTGAGCCCCAGCCGGGCGTTCCACGGGCCCTCATCGTACACGGCACTCAGCTCTACGCCCAGTGAGCGCTTTTCCCCCACGGTGTACTGCCCCACGAGCGCCCCCACCTCAATCCCCGGCCCTTCGATGCCATCCTTTTCCTGAAACACATCCGCCGGCACGAGAACGCGCCGCGCGCCCTGCAGGTACGTACTCAGGTCCAGCGTGACGCCGCCCCCCAGCTGGCTCTGCGCCCCCAGCCCCACTTGGCCTCCCATCGCCGGCCGCACCTGCGGGCTCGACGGCACCCACCGGCTCGAGACCAGGTCGTACGCCAGTGAGTAGCGATCGCGCAGGCGATGCAGGTACTGCACGTGAACCCCCGCGCTCGCGTTCAGCACCAGCCGCTGCGGGTGGACAACGTACCGCATGCCCAGCCGGGGCGCCGCGCGCAGGTACTCCCCGTTGCTGAAGAAGCTCGCCCGCACGCCCGGCTCCACCGTCCACCGCGGCGTCGGGGTCCACTTGTCTTGGAGATACCCGGCCACCTTCACCGCCCCGAGGGTGCTGTTCTGATCCCGCTGCTGCGCGACGCCAACGGACCGCTGCAGGCGACTGTCGATTTCGCTCTCAAACTGCAGCGTGGACACCTCAAGCCCCGCGGACACCTCGTGCGCCACGGAGTGGTGGTACGTCGCGTCGACCGTCACCCCAATGTCGTGCAGGCGCACCTGGTAATCGGACGTGAGCGACGAGGTCGTCGTCGGCTGCACGAAGGACCCCTCCTCGGCCCGATACCCCGAGTAGTAGGCCGTGGTGGTCACAAACACGTTGTCGGTAGGCAGGTACTGATGCTGCGCGCTCACGACCCGGTTTTCCCAGTTCTGATCCACCTCGAAAAAGAGATCCGCCGGGCGGAGCCAGGAATCAAAGTCGAGCGACAAGTTGAACGGGAGGCGGAGGTCCAAATTGTCGCGTCCGAAGTAGTAGCTTAGCGTAAATCGGTGCGTGTCGTTGGCGCGGTGGGCAATTTTCGCGCTCGTGTCGTAGAAGAAATAGCCGGTCCGCAGGGTGTCGCGGCGGCCGCTGGCGTCGGAGACCGGATGGGTGCGCCCGACCAGCTTGTCGATGTAGGACCGACGCCCCGAGAACATGAACGACGTGCGCGGCGTCACCGGCGCCTCAATGCGAAAGCGGCCGCTGAGCGCCCCAAAGGCGGCCTCGGCCGTCGGGTGGTCGCGACTGCCGTCCTTCATCTGCGCGTCGAGGACCGCCGACAGTCGCCCGCCGTGCTGCACCGGAAAGCTCCCCCGGTACAGGTTTGTCGACTTGAGGGTGCCCGTCTGGAAGGTGGAGATCAGGTTGAAGGCGTGCCACGGATGATACACCGGCGCGCCGTCGAGCAGGTAGAGATTCTGATCGGGATCGGCGCCCCGCACGCTCAGCCCGCCGCGAAACACCCCCGCCTTCCGAATGCCGGGGGTCCACTGAAGGGCCCGAAACAGATCGGGCTCGCTAAAGGAGGGCAGTCGCTCCAGCTGCCCGAGCGGCACCGACAGCATGCCGGGCCGGCTCGCGCCCTCTCCCACCCGCGTCGATCCCGCCGACACGACGACCCCCTCGGACTGGATCGGGGCCGGGGGAAGGCCAATCGTGCCCGCGTCTTGCCCCGCCACGAGCGTCGTATCGACGACGCGGTAGCCGAGGTAGGAAATCCGCGCCTCATACGGCCCAGGGGGCAGAGAGGAGAAGACAAACTGCCCGTCCGAGTTGGTTGCGGTCCCTGCTTTCAGCTCCGTCAGGTAGACGTGCGCCCCTGGCAGGCGCTCGCCCGTCGCGGCATCCGCTACGCGCCCCCGGATCGAGACCCGGCGGGCCGGGGCCGCGTCGGCACTCCCCGACGCCCGCACGAGAACGTACTGGCGACGCCGCACGCGCTCGGCCCGCAGGTCGGTGCCCGCCAGCACGCATCGAAGGGCGGCCTCGGGGTCTTGTCCCTCGTAGGAGCAGGTGACCGTCCGCCCCCGCACGAGCCGATCCGCGTAGACCAGATCAATTCCCCCGCGCCCCCGGAGCCGATCAAGCACCGCACGCAAGGAGTCGTCCGCAGCGGCCACCCGGATCGGGACGTCCTGTGCCTGCCCCGCGGGGCCTCCCATCCCCCACAGCGCTCCCCCCAGGATGAGCAGTACAAACAGGCGTGCAGGCACGAAACGGGCGGACCTCAACCAACGACAGGACAACGGTCAACGTCCTACACGCAGCGGGGGACTCTGTTCGATAAGGACCGCGAAGGCAGAGACGGGCCGCCTCCGCCCGCCCTACCGCTTCGGGACGAGTTGATACTGCCCCTCTGCGGTCGACTGCACCTCCGCGTTAAGGGTCTTGGCCAGCGTGCCGAGGATCTCTTCGAGCGACTGCTCCTGTTCGAAGGTGCCCGATACCGGTTCGTCCTGGAGGACCGACGCCACCGAAATGGTGCCCTCGTAGTGCCGCTGCAACTGCTCGGCAAGGGGTCCCATCGGCGTGGAGCGAAAGACCAACAGGCCCGTCCAGTCCAGCGTGGTTGTGAGGTTCACCGAGGTGGGGGACGCCGGCGCCTGGCCGCGCTGCACCCGACTGCGCTGTCCCGGCTCCAGCGTCACGGACGCCGAGGGCTCGTCTCGCGTCCCCACTTCAACCTGCCCCTCCGCAAGCACGACCGCCGTGGTGTCCGCCCCCGTGAGGACGCCGAACTGCGTGCCGAGCACGGTCGCGGTGGCGGTCGGCGTCTCGACGGCAAAGGAGCGTCCCTCGGCCCGGCGCTGCACGTCGAAGAACGCCCGTCCCTCCCGCAAGGTAACGCGGCGGGCCTCCGCGTCGGACAGGTTGGAGGGGTACGACAGCGTGGCCCCGCCGGCGAGCCGCACCGTCGTGCCGTCCGCGAGGTCTACCACGCGCCTCTCGCCCTCGTCGACCGTGACCGTGGTCAACGCCTCGTCCTGCGGCCAGTACATCGTGGCCAGCACGGCGACGCCGATGAGCAGAGCCGCCACGGCCGCTCGGCGCGTCCACTGGTACAGGTCGCTTCGGGAGCGGCGCCCCGACGGACGCGGGGCGCGCTCCGTGCGTTCGGCGGAACGGGACGTCGCCTCCGGGCCGCGGTGTGTCGCTCCCGCGCCGTCCATCTGCGTCGCCCACGCCGCGTCGAATGCCTCCTGATCGTCCTGAATGGACTCCACGACCTGCGCCAGGGCCGGCACGGCCTCGAGGGCCCGCTCGATCTCGTCCCGCGACGCCGCGAGGGCCTCTCGCTCGGCCTCGCTCAGGGCCGAGTCGCGGCCCGCCGTCTCCAGCGCGTAAAGCACAAGGAGGCGGCACTCCGGGACCTGGTCGTTCAGGCGATCGCGGATGCGGGCCCGCACGGCGCACCAGTGGGCCCAGGCCCGCGCGAGTTCGGGGTCTTCGTCCAGTGTGCGCCGCACCGACGGCTGTTCCGTGGGCGTGTCGTCAAACAGTAAGGTATCGTAAATGTCCTCCATGAGGCTGCGGTTGTTGCATCCATAACCCCGCGCCCCCGCCACTATAATAGGGGGCCGCGCCGCGGTGATCGAATGTCAATTCAGCTCCTGTGCGCGGTGTCTGTCGGGTAAGCCGCGGAGTGCTCACGAAAGGTAACACACCTGTTTCGGCGCGCGATCAGAGCCCGCCGACCCAGAGGAGCGCCAGAACCACCCCGAGGGCGTCGCGCATCTTTTCGAAGGCGCGCTTCACCTGCATCTTCACTGCCGCCTCCGTCGTATCGAGCATCTGCGCAATCTCGCGGTAGATGTATCCGTACTCGCGGAGCTCCATGATGCGGCGCGCCTTGGGCGTCAGCACGTCGAGGGCCTTCTCCACGTCCACCTCCGCGCTGCGGTCATCCGGGGCGGTGGTGCGCTGCGGGGGCAGCTCCGGATCGTAGAGGCGCTCCTTCATGTCGTAGCGCCCGCGGTAGTAGTCCTGCAGCTCGAACAGCGCGGCCTTCATCGCAAACGACTTGAGACTGCCCGGTTTTTCAAGCGCCTCGAGCCCCTCGTGCACCCGCATCAGGGTGTTCTGCACCAGATCGTCGACGTCGGCTTCTTTGCCAATCCGCTTGATAAAGTAGCCTCGCAGAATGGGCTCCAGACGGCTCAGGAGGTCGTTTCGGGCATCGGCATCGCCCTCCTGGGCCCGACGGACGTGGGCCGGATCGAATTCGGGGGTGGCCATGGGTGACGCGGAAACAGAACGGACGAGCACGAACGAACGATGGACAGCCCCCTTTGCCCGGAAGAGAACTGACTGCCCGTCCCACCGTACAAGTGTCGGAGTGAATAGGTTGCTCAGGCCTCCTTTCGGGGGCCGTAGAGGGGGAGACGGCCCGGATTGCCCTGCCGCCTGGACCGCGAGGGAATGCACGTGGCCCGCAGCCTCCGGCGCTCCGCACGCACACGATTTGTCCACGCAATCCTCACGACCATGAGTCTGTACGATCTACATAACGCGAAGCTGAATGAAATGGAGGGCGAGGGGTTCGCCTACTCCGAGAAAACCGTCTACGGCAAGGAGTACAAAGGCGTATTCTTCGGAGAAGACGAGGACGAGATTGAGAAGATCGTCGACGACGAGGAGGAGCCAACCTTCGAGGGCATCCTGTACGACCGCAGCCGCGAGCGCGAGAAGAGCTTTTCGGTGGAAATCACCGACGTGATTAGCACGCCGTCGGGCGAGCGAGCGGACTTCGTGGCGACGGAGAAACCGTAAGGGCCGTCGTCATACACGTCGGGGACGAATCACAAGGGGCTGAATCCGACCGGGTTCAGCCCCTTTTCTGTGGAGGACCGGACCGGGAGTCAGTCGCCGCCTTCGCTGTCGGTGCCTCCAAACCGAAAATTGTACGTCAGCCCCACCTCCG
Organism: Salinivenus lutea; assembly: GCA_002894685.1. Taxonomy (GTDB): domain Bacteria; phylum Bacteroidota; class Rhodothermia; order Rhodothermales; family Salinibacteraceae; genus Salinibacter; species Salinibacter luteus. Next base: position 509 of record NCRC01000003.1, on the reverse strand, counting down.
GGGTCTGCTGTACGACATCGACGCCTCCGTAGAGCACCCACCGGCCCAGGTTGCCCACCAGGCCGACCGACGCGGCGGGACGCACCTCGGGATCACGCTGGGCATCGACCTGCACGCCCATCCCCACCGCCGGCTGGACGGGAGCGCCAAACACGTCGTAGAACCCGAGGGCCTTGGCCGTCAGGCGTTGGTCCGAGTCGTTCTCGAGCACCGCGGCGTTCACGGCCGCCTGGAGGTGCACCCCGCCCTTCGGATGCGTGTACCCGGCCGCGAGCCCGATCGGGGTGTCGCCCGTGACGTACACCCCAACGGTCCCGCCAATCACGGCGGTAAGCGCCACCGCCCCGGCCGCCACGAGGGCGGGCCCGCGGAGATCGGGGACATCATCATCATCGTCATCCTCGCTTTTGTCTCCCTTCGACCGGGCGCCCTCCCCCGAATCACTCGTCTGCTCTCCGTCCGTCGCCTCGCCCCCGTCTCGCCCGGTGCGCCCGCCCGCCTCTTGCTCC
>NCRC01000020.1 GCA_002894685.1 Salinivenus lutea | reverse complement strand
TTTCCCGCCCCCGGCCTTCCGCCCAGCCTTCAACACCCCACCGTCGCCACGCTCCTGCGGCAGTGCCTGGCCGAGGACGGCTCTTCCGCGGGCACGTGGCCTCCGGTGGACAGGCCCCTCGCCCGGAGCGACGTGACGAGTGCGGCCACGGTCCCCGCCGCGGCCCGCCTGCGGGGACGGCTGATTGCCAAAGCGGACGGCGTCGTCGCGGGCCTTCCCCTCGCCCGGGCCCTCTGCTGGCTGGTGGACGCGGACCTCACCGTGACGGCCCATCGCACGGACGGCGCCGTCGTCTCCGCCGGCGACCTCGTGGCCACCCTCGAGGGCCCGGGGCGGAGCCTCCTCACCGCCGAGCGCCCCGCCCTGAATCTGCTGGGCCACCTGTCGGGCATCGCCACCCTCACCCGCCAGTACGTAGAGGCCGTGGCCCACACCGACGCCGCCATCCTCGACACCCGAAAGACCGTGCCCGGCCTGCGCCGGCCCAACAAGTACGCCGTGCGGCAGGGCGGCGGCACCAACCATCGGATGGGCCTCTTCGACATGGTGCTGATCAAAGAGAATCACATCGACGCGGCGGGCGGGGTCGCCGCGGCCCTCCAACAGGCCCGCGACACGCATGGGGACCAGTACCCCATTGAGATTGAGGTGACGTCCCTCGATGAACTTGACGCGGCCTGCCCCCACGCCCCCGACATTGTGCTTCTCGACAACATGGACGTGCCCACGATCCGGACGGCCGTGGCGCGCGCCCCCGATGCCGTCGCCCTGGAGGCCTCCGGCGGCATCACCCTCGACACTCTGCCCGCGGTGGCGGAGACGGGCGTCGACCGCATCTCGGTGGGCGCCCTCACGCACTCGGCCGCCGCCCTGGACCTCAGCCTCCGCACCGACTGACCGTCCCGCCTCGCACTCCCCCCGACCGATCCTTTCTTCCCTCCCAATGCGACACGAGACCGCCCGCCTCACCACTCCCGCCGCCCTGCGCGACGTGCTGGCCGAACGACTGGAAGACCGGCCCAGCGACCGCGAGCTGCAGGAGAAAGCCGAGCTAGCCGCAGAGATCAACCAGCTAAAACAGGAGCAGGACGCCGTCATCCTGGGCCACAACTACATGGAGCCGGCCCTCTTCCATACAATCCCCGACTATACCGGCTCGTCGCTGGAGCTGAGCCGGCGGGCGGCCGAGGCCGAAGCCGACACGATCGTCTTCTGCGGCGTCCGCTTCATGGCCGAGACGGCCAAGATCCTGAACCCGAACAAGACGGTTCTCCTGCCCGCTGAGGAGGCCGGGTGCTCCCTGGCCGAAAGCATCAGCGCGGCGGACGTGCGAAAGCTGCGCGAGCGCTACCCCGGCGTCCCGGTCGTGACCTACGTGAACACCTACGCCGACGTGAAGGCCGAGAGCGACATCTGCTGCACCTCCAGCAACGCCGCCGCCGTCGTCGAGTCGCTCGACTCGGACAGCGTCATCTTCATTCCGGACGAGTACCTGGCGAAGAACGTGGCGCAGCAGACCGACAAGGACATCCTCTTTCCCCAGAAGCGGCAACGCAAGGACGCGGAGGCCGCGCCGGCGGGGGGCGACGGCGCGCCGAGCGATCCCGACCTGATCGGGTGGGAGGGCCGCTGCGTCGTCCACGATATGTTTCAGGTGGAGGACATCGAGCAGGCCCGCCAGGAGCACCCCGACACGGTGGTGCTCGCCCATCCCGAGTGCAGCCCCGAGGTTGTGGAGGCGGCCGACCACTCGGGCAGCACCTCGTCGATGATCGATTACGTCGAGAACACCGACGCGGAGAGCTATCTTTTGCTTACCGAGTGCTCGATGGGCGACAACATCCTGGGCGAGAACCCGGACAAAAACCTGCTGCGCATGTGCTGGCAGCGATGCCCCCACATGAATCAGATTACGCTCCAGGACACCCGGCGCAACCTGGCGGCGGGGCAGTACGAGATTGATGTCGCCGAGGACACGCGGCGGCGGGCCCTCGCGGCCGTTGAACGAATGCTGGAGATTGGATAGCGCCCCCTTCTTTTCCCTTCCCTTCTGCGCCATGCTTCTCCGCTGGGGTGTCCCCTCCCTCCTCGTCGCCGCACTGTGCCTCCTCGGCACCGTCGATGCCGTCGCCCAGTCGTTGGACGCCGTGCAAGCCCTCTCCACGGATTTGCATTCGGCCCAGCGGGGCCACCTGTGGCGCGTAGCGGCCTGGGGCGGGGCCAACGTGCTCGGCGGGCTCGCCCTGGTCGGGGCCTCGTCCCGCACCGGGGCGTCCGCGGCGCGGTGGAACGCCGGGGCCATGTCGGCCGGGTGGGGCGCCGTTAACATCGGCATCGCGGCGGTCGGCCTCGCGACTGCCGCCGACACCGCCCGCACGGACCCGGCGGCCGCCCTCGCGGCGGAGCGTCAGTTTCACGACATCCTGCTCTTCAACCTGGGCCTGAACGTGGCGTACTCCGCCGTCGGCGGCACCATGCTCGCGGCGGGCTACCGGGGCCTCGATGCGGCAGCCCGCTGGCGGGGGTTCGGGAGCGCCCTCATCCTGCAGGGCGTCGGCCTCTTTGTGCTGGACGGCATCGCCCTCCTGGCCTCGCGGGCGCGCCTCTCGTCCCTGCTCGATGCGACGGCGGCCCTCTCCGTTCACGTGGCCCCCACGGGCGCCGCGCTGTCGGTGTCGTTTTAACCCCTGCGGCGGACGCGCCCGGGCCCTATCGCAGGGCGCGCCGCATCCGGGTCCACGTGTCGCGGGCCCGCACCTGCACGCTGTGTCGCAGTCGACGCCGCACGAACGGGCTGTCGACCACCCGGCGGGCGAGGGCGCGGCGGTGGCCCGGCACGGGGGCCAGAATTTCGACCATCCGCTGGTCGAGCACATCGGCGAGGGCCGCGTCGTCGTACCCCCCCTGCGCTCGGTTTTGCGCCGTCAGCGTGTCGACCCATTCAATGCAGTCGTGCACGTCTGCGTCCGATTCCAGGTGGTACCCGGCGGGGCGGCAGAGCGCCGAGTGCAGTTGTTGCTGCCGGGCCGTGGGGGCGAGGCCCATGCCCCGAAGCTGCGCCAGTGACACGGGGGCGATGGCCTCCTGCTTGGCGCGGGTGTCCTCTTCCCGGTCTTCCGGCACAAAGTGGTGATTCAGGAGCACGTCGGGCTGGTTGGCAAACCGGGCCGTGTGGAGGACCTGGGTCCACATCTCGTAGTCCTCAACGTAGTGCCCGGGGACGAACCGAATCGCGTGCTGCTCCAGAAACGCTCGGCGCACCATGGCGGTGGCCCCGTAGACGGCACAACTGATCAAAAACTCGGCCTGAATGTGCGGGTGGTCGGGGCGCGGGCGCCACACCTCGGATCGGGGACCGCCCATCGTGCGGAGCGCCGACCCGAGAATGTCGACGTCTGGGTGGGCCTCCAGGAAGGCCACCTGCACGTCCAACCGGTGCGGGACCGCCTCGTCGTCGCCATCCATGAACGCCACGTACGTGCCCCGCGCCCGGTCCAGCGCGTGGTTCTTGGCCGCCGCCCGCCCCCCGTTGGGGTCGAGCCGGAGGACGTGGAGCCGAGGATCGCGAATCTCTGCCAGCCGGGCCGGGGTCGCATCCGTCGAGCCGTCGTCTACGACGAGGAGCTCGAAGTTGGGAAACGACTGGGCAAGAATGCTGCGGACGGCAGCCCCGACCCGTTGTTCTTCGTTGAAGACTGGCAGAACGACACTGACGAGCGGCGACATGGCACAAACGGACCGGGGCAAGGGAGGGAACCGGCGGGGCCTCCGCCGAGGGGACTGGAGACCAGAGAGTACAGCCCGGATCGACGACGGTCATCATCCTTTCTGCTCGTCCGATCCCGGACGTTCGACCGACCGTCGCCGTCTCCTCGTCCCCTACAGCCCGGCCGACGACGTCGACACCACACGGAGTTTTCGGATGAGGCCGCCCGAATGCCTTGCAGAGCAGTTTCCCAGTGGTCATTATAACACCCTCTGTTTTCCCCTGATCGTCTCGCCTCTCTGCATGCCTTCCCACCCGATGCGCGTCGGCGTTCTCACCGGCGGGGGCGACTGCCCCGGCCTCAACGCCGCGCTCCGTGCCGTCACGAAAACCCTCATCCTGCAGCACAACTCCGAGGTCGTGGGCATCCGCGACGGCTACCACGGCCTCATCTCCCGCAACATTCAGTCCCTCTCGTACCAGGACGTCAGCGGCATTCTCACGCGGGGCGGCACCATCCTGGGCGCCAGCAACAAGGCCAACCCCTTCAACTACCACCCCAGCGGCGGCGCCGACGTCTCCGCCAAGGCCGTCAAGACGTACCGCGACCTCGACCTCGACGCCCTGGTGGCCATTGGGGGCGACGGCACGATGTCCATCGCCAACCGCCTCTCGGACCTCGGCCTCAACATCGTGGGCGTGCCCAAGACCATCGACAACGACCTGGTGGGCACCGACCGCACCTTCGGCTTCGACACCGCGGTGTCCATCGCCACGGAGGCCATCGACCGCATTCACACCACGGCCCAGAGCCACCACCGCGTGATGATCGTGGAGACCATGGGCCGCTACTCGGGCTGGATTGCCCTACACGCCGGAACGGCCAGCGGCGCGGACGTCATTCTGATTCCTGAGGTTGAGTACGACGTGGAGGCCGTCGCGGAGGTGTGCGAGGAGCGCGAGCAGGGCGGCCAGCGCTTCACCATCATCGCCATCGCGGAAGGGGCCAAGCCAATTGGGGGCGAACGGGCCGTGCGCGAGCGCATCGAGGCGAGCACCGACCCCGTGCGCCTGGGCGGCATCGGGCGCGTGCTGGCGGAGCAACTCAAGGACGAAATCAACAGTGAGGTGCGCACCACCATCCTCGGCCACATGCAGCGCGGCGGCACCCCCACCTCGTACGACCGCAACCTCGCCACCATTTTCGGGACGCGCGCCGCCACCCTCGTCGCCGAACAGCACTACGATGTGATGGTGGCCCTGCAGGGAAATACATTCACCCAGGTTCCCCTGTCCGACGTCGCGGACAACATTCGGACCGTGCCGCTCGACGACCCGCTCATCCAGGCGGCCCGGCAGGTCGGAACCTCGTTGGGCGTCTCCGACTTCGACCGCGAGGTGGAGACGGCCCCCTCGTCGGCCGAATAACCACTCCTGTCCCTCTCCCCCATGCGCGTCTTCCTCACGGGAGCCTCCGGGTACGTTGGCTCCTACATCTTGCGCACGCTGCTCGACCGCGGCCACACCCCGCGCTGCCTGGTGCGGGGATCGGCGGCCGACCTGGCGGTGGCGGACCCCGCCATCGAGCCCGTGCAGGGCGACGTGACGGATCCCTCCTCGTTCGCCGGCGCGCTCGACGGCTGCGACGCCGTCATCCACCTCGTGGGGATCATCGACGAGCGGCCGGCCCAGGGCGTCACCTTCGAGCGGCTGCATGTCGAGGGCACGCAACACGTGGTCGCGGCGGCCCAGGAGGCCGGCGTCGACCGGTTCGTTCACATGAGTGCCAACGGGGCCCGCCCGACCGGCGGCACGGCCTACCAGCGGACGAAGTGGGAGGCGGAGCAGGTCGTCTCGGGGGCCGCGTTCGCGCACTGGACCATCTTCCGCCCCGCCCTTCTCTTCGGGCGCCCGGACCCGGACCGGCCCGAGTTTTCCTCGCGCCTCCTGCGCGACCTCATCCGTCCCTTCCCCCTCCTCCCCGTCTTCGGCGACGGCACCTACGAGCTGCAGCCCGTGCACGCCACCGACGTGGCCGACGCCTTCGTGCAGGCCCTCACGCTCGAGGCCGCCCACGAACAGATCTACGTCGCCGCCGGGCCGGACCGCCTGCCCTACGTCGACGTGCTTGATCGGATCGCCCGGGGCGCGGGACTGGAGCCGAAGCCCACGGTGCACGTGCCCCTGCCCCTCGCCCGCCTGGGCGTCTCCACCGTCGGCCGGCTGGGCCTCCTCCCCATTTCGCCCACCCAGTTCGAGATGCTGGTCGAGGGCAACACCGGCGACGCGTCCGCCTTCCTCCGGGACTTCGGCCTCTCGCCCCGGCGCTACACCGTCTCAAACCTCCGGTACCTGGAATCGATGTAAGCCTCCCCTTTCACCAACCTGTTCCCTGTCCATGGCTTCCGCCCCCGCCATCGCCGACATTGCCGACGCCCTCGAAGCCTGGGCCCCGCCCGGCTCGGCGCAGGACTACGACAACGTGGGCCTGCAGGTGGGCGACGCCGCCCGCTCGGTCGACACGGCCCTGCTGGCCCTCGACGCAACCCCGCAGGTGCTCGAAGAAGCCCGCACGCACGACGCCGACCTCGTCGTCACCCACCACCCGCTCCTCTTCCGTCCCCTCGACGGCGTGACGGCCGACAGCTACGTGTCCAATCTGGCCCTCCGCTTCGCCGAGGCGGAGATCGGGCTCTACAGCATCCACACCAACCTCGACGCGGCCCCCGACGGGGTGTCCTTTGCCCTCGCCGACCGGCTCGACCTCACCGACGTCGGGTTTCTGGACGGGTTCGAGGAGACCCTCTACAAGCTCGTGGTGTTCGTTCCCGAGGGCGCCTTCGATGCCGTGCGCGAGGCCCTGGCGGACGCCGGCGCGGGCCGGATTGGGGACTATGAGGCGTGCGCCTTCTCCGTGGCGGGCACCGGCTTCTTCAAGCCCGGCGACGACACGGACCCGCACATCGGCACGGCCGGGGGCGACGTGGAATCCGCCGACGAGCGGAAGCTGGAAGTAGAGGTCGCCCGCTGGAACCTGGGCCCGGTGCTCGGCGCGCTGGAGGCCGCCCATCCCTACGAGGAGGTTGCCTACGACCTGTACCCCGTGCACCAGAAAAACACCCGGGCCGGACTGGGCGCCCTGGGGCACCTCCCCGCCCCCGAACCACTTCCCGCCTTCCTCGACCGCGTGGCCGACCGCCTGGACGCCGAGAGCCTCCGCTACGCCGGCGCCGACGACGCGTCCGTCGAGCGGGTTGCCGTCTGCGGCGGGGCCGGCAGCGACTTTATCGGCACGGCCCGTAGCGCCGGGGCCGACGCCTACGTAACCGCCGACGTCACGTACCACGAGTTCTTCGACGTGCTGGGCCGGGACGGCACGCCCGACATGGCGCTCGTAGACCCCGGCCACTACGAAACCGAAGCCCTCACCGAGGCCCTCCTGCGCGACTGGCTCGCCGACCGCTTTGCGGGCGTAGACTGGCGGCGCACCGACACGCGAACCAGCCCCATGCGCACCCACACCCGCCCCTAGGCCCGCCCTACAATCGTTCTCCGATGTATCTTTGCACGAAATGGAAGGATCCGGGAACAGAGGTACGAACTTTCGTTCCCCCGAAATGTACTCATTAAATGGCGTTCACCGGCGTTCGAACGATTCCAACACCCACATAATTTATGGCAACGGCCCAGAAAAAACGACCCTCCGTGGAGGACCAACTTCGCGCCTTGGTCCGGCTGCAACACATCGACAACCGCATCGACCAGATTCACAAGCTGCGCGGCGACCTGCCCGAAGAGATTCGGGACCTTGAGGACGAGAAGGCCGGTCTCGAAACGCGCCTCGAGAACTACGAGGAGGAGATGCAGGAGAGCAAGGTCGCCAAGCGGCAGGCCGAGCTCGACATCAAAGAGGCCGAGGGCCTGATCGACAAGTACGAAGAGCAGCAGCTCGAAGTCCGCAACAACCGCGAGTACGACGCGCTCACGAAAGAGATCGAGAGCCAGAAGGAGCGCATCGAAGAGGCCGAGGAGACGATCGAGGAGTCCGAAGAAACGATCGAATCTCGCGAGGCGGCCATCGAGGAGACGCAGGAGCGGCTCGACGAACTCGAGAAGGTGCTCGACGAGAAGCGCGCCAAGCTGGAAGAGGTGCGCCAGGACACCGAGGAGGAAGAGTCCAAACTCGGAGAGATCCGCGAGGAGGCCGAGGAGGAGGTCGGCTCCCGCTACCTGAAAGCCTACTCGAAGCTCCGCGATCGGCTCCGCGACGGACGCGCGGTCGTCCCCCTCAAGCGCGGCGCCGCCGCCGGCTTTGCCGTGCCGCCGCAGCGACAGGTCGAGATTCGCAAGCGAAAGAACATCGTCGCCTGCGAGCACACCGGCCGCATCATCGTCGATCAGGACCTATACAACGAAACGATCGACGAGATGAAAGAGAAGGTCGACCTCTAAGCCTCCCCCAGCGTGCAGACGGCCCCCCGGCCGCTGCGCTTTTTTATTTGCGGTTCCCCGGCCAGCGCACGAACCTCGGAACGCCTTCGGGCGTTCGATGAGATGAGTGTGCAGGTTTGGATGTCGCTCCGTCGGTCCCGATCCTCTCGGGCCGGCGGTGAGGAAAGTCCGAACACCACAGGGCACCGTGCTTCCTAACGGGAAGGCGTGTTGGCGTAGGCCAACGCGACGGCACGTGCAACAGAGAGCAGTCCCGCCACGGCCTCGGCCGCGGTAAGGGGTGAAAGGGTGCGGTAAGAGCGCACCGGCGCTTCGGGTGACCGAAGCGGCCCGGCAAACCCCACGGGGTGAAAGGCCAAGTCGCACCGGGCGCCGGGTCCACCGGCGCGGAGGTGGCCCGCCAACCATCGGTGCAGGTAGGCCGCTCGAGGCGGTCGGCGACGACCGTCCCAGATAGATGACGTCCGTCCTGTGCCCGTCGACGCGGCGTCGGCACAGACGACCAAATTCGGCTTACCGACCTGCACACCCCGCGTATACACACGAACGGCAGCCTCCAGACGGGGGCTGCCGTTCGTCATTTTTGTCGTACGTGGGCGCCGGGAGCGCCGCGCGGCGCCTGCCTCCCCCCCCTCTCGGTCGGGGGGCGCTAGTTATTCCCCGAGGCGCCGCCCTGCTGTCCACTGCCGCCCTGCCCGCCCTGCGTTCCGCCCCCTCCCGGAAGCGGCGCGGCGTCCTGTCCCCCGCCCGGCGACTGGGACGGCTGCTGTTGCTGCGTTTGTCCCTGCTGCTGGGCCCGCTCCTGAATCACGCTCCGCTGCTCCTCCTCGGTGCCCACGAAGAAGTTCATCACCACGCAGAGCGTAATGAAGATCGTGCCGAGGGTCCAGGTGGCCTTTTCCAGCGTGTCCGGCGCCTGACGCGTCCCCAGCACCTGTCGGGCCCCGCCACTCTGCGCGATGCCGGACAGGCCGCCCCCCTGGCCGCTTTGGAGAAGAATCACCAGAATGAGCACCGCCGCGATGAGAGCGACGAGCACAACTGTAAACGTGAACATAACGCTGCGGTCCGCTTCTGTGAGAACAATCAACGCGTCCGGTCGGCGTGGCGCACGTCCCGGAGCCCAATAGGAAAATCTGAGTGTGTCTACGATGCAGGTCCCGTATCGTTCGCGTGGGCCGCGGCGTAGACGAGGGCTGTAATGGTCTTCATGTCTTTCAGTTCGCCCTGCCGGGCCCGCCGCACCGCTTCGGCAAGGTCCATGGGGACGACCTCCACGAACTCGCCCGCGGCCAGATCCTGCTCGCCCCGCTCCAGTCCGTGGGCCGCGAACACGTGAATGCATTCGTTGCTGTACCCGATACACGGATACGCCGCCCCCAGCCGCTCGAACCGGTCCGCCCGCCACCCGGTCTCCTCCTCGAGCTCCCGCGCCGCCACGTCCGCCGGCGCCTCGTGGGAGGCATCAAATTTCCCGGCCGGCACCTCCAGAAAGGTGCGGCGCGGCGGGTAGCGAAACTGACGGATCAGAAGCGTCCGGCCGTCCTCAAAAATCGGCACGATGGCCGACGCGCCCGGGTGGTCGATCCATTCGCGGACGGAGGTGCCCCCATCGGGGAGGCGCACCTCATCCCGAAACGCCTTGAGCAGTACACCGTCCACCAGTTGCTCGGAGGACAGTTGGGTTTCTTCGAGCGAGGGCACGGATCGGAAAGGGACTTGGAAAAAGCGACCGACTGAACGAGACGGGGGAGGGCGTGCTCCCCATGTGCTCGTTTTTCATACGTCAGGATTCGATCCGCCCGATCCCGGGCTGTAAACCGCCGCCGCCACCGCCAGGAGCCCGGCCGTCTCGGCCCGAAGGCGCCGCGCCCCGAGGGACACCACGTTCCACCCGGCCGCCCGGGCCGTCGCCACCTCGGATTCGTGGAAGCCCCCCTCCGGCCCCACAAGCGCAAGGACAGACTCCGGCTGCGATCCGGCCCGCAACGCACCGTGCAGGGTGCTCTCGGCCCCGGCCCCGTGACACACGAACCGCCGGTCCGCGACGGCCTCCTCGAGCACCTCGTCCATCGTGCGCGGCCGGTCAAGCTTCGGCAGTCGACTCCGGCGGCACTGCTTGAGCGCGGCCACCATGACTTTTCGCACGCGCTCACGGCGGAAGGTGTCCGTTTCGACGTGGGCGGTGCGGAGGGGCACGATTCGCCGCACCCCCAGCTCCACCGCCTTTTCGGCAAACGTCTCAAACCGCTGCCGCTTCTTGAGAAGGCCGAGCCCGACCGTCACGTCCACCGCCGGCTCCCCTACCCCGCGCCGTCGCTCCACGATGGTCCCGACGAGCTTGTCAGTGCTTGCGTGCTGGACCTCCACCCGATACCAGCCGCCCTCCCCATCGACGACCGTCAGCTCGTCTCCGACGGCGGCACGCAGAACGGCCCGGGCGTGGCGCGCCTCGTCGTCGGGCAACACCACGCGGGATCCGCGAATGGCAGAGGGCGGCGCGTAGAAGTTCGTCGTCATGGACACGGTCTTCTGGTGCAAAGCAGAACACATGCGAATCACGGTCGGGCGTGGGCCTACAGCTGGACGGACAGCCCCACGTGCACACGCCCCTCGGCGGGCGAGGCCACCTCCGGGTTTAGTGCGTAGCTGGCGCGCACCTGGCCAATGCCGGTGTGCACCTGCACCCCAACCCCGTACCCGGGCCGCCACGACTGCCGGCGCTCCGCCTCCTGGAGGGCCGGACGGCGAAGGTAGCCCAGATCGCCAAAGGCATACGCATAGGACCGCCGGTCGAGCAGGAGTCGGTACTCGACCAGAGCACGGGCGGTCACGTTGCCGAGGAAGCGGTCCTCATCGTACCCCCGCAGCGAGGTGGCCCCGCCGAAGCGGAAGAGATCGCTCCGGTCGTACGTGTCGCTGCGGAGCACGGACGCGTCTGCCCCGAGCGCCACGACCTGCCGCCCCGCGACGGGCCAGTACGTGCGCACCGTGGCGTGCAGCCGCTCCTGCCGCAATTCCCGCGAGGTGCGCGTCGTGTCCCCCGCCGCCGTCCGCCGCCGCACGGTGCGCTCCGTCCGCCCCTGCTCCACGTGCACGTCGAGCCGAAGGCCGCGGCGGGGGGTAACCGGGCGGGTCCGGCTCTCGTAGCGCACCCCGACCCCATAGAAGACGGTGCGCGACCGCGCGATGCGCTGCCGGTCGCCCCGCAGCTGGGTGCCGGCCGGGCCCGGCTGCACGACCTCCCGGCGCAGGCTGCCGACCAGCTCCAGCCCGCTGTCGAACCGGTACCCGACCTCGCCCCCGTAGCGCCGCTTGCTGAAGGTGGAGTCGCGCTGTTCGCCCCGAAAGTCGGCCTGCACTCGGAGGGGCAGGCCAAGCACAAACGGATCGGACACGACAAGGTCGAAGAGACTCGCGCGGCCCGGGCGCCGATCGAGCGTCAGGTCCACGCGCCGACCGCCCCCGAACAGGTGCTCCAGCAACAAATGGCCGCTCCCCACAACCTGCCCCTGCTGGCCGGGACTGGCCCCCGGCAGGTACCCGAGTGCAAGATCAAACGACCCGGGCGGGGCCTCCTCCACCGGAATTCGAAGGGTGGCGCCCCCGTCCGGCCCCACCCGCAGGTCGGGCGTCCCCACGTCCCGAAAGAGCGCGCTCTGCGCCAGCCGCTCCCGAATCGCCTCCGGATCGTAGTCGGTGAGGGGCGCCCCAACGGGCAGGTCGGCGAGATGCGCCAGCAGGGCCGGAGTGGTCCGGGTCTCCTCCTCGGCGGGCACAACCCGTTTCAGCCACAGGGACGGCCCTTCGTCCACACGGAGGATCAGGCGGAGCTGCGAGCGGGCCGTAGAGTCGATCGCGGCCCGGTCGACGTGAATCTCGGCCAGCGGGTGCCCGGCCCGCTCGTATCGATCGAGCAGCGCCTGGATGTCGGCTTCGAGCACGTCGGGCACCAGCGGGTCGCCCCGCTCGGTGTTCAGGAGCCGACGCAGCTCTGCGGTTGGCACCGCCTCCGCTCCGTCAATCCGAATCGACGCGAGGGTGACCTGCGGCCCGCGGTGGGCGTGCACCCGCACGGTCGGCGACGGCCCGCTCGTGTCCACGACGGCAGAATCGATGCGGGCGTAGTAGTAGCCGTTCTTTCGCATCCGGCGCAGCGTCCGCTGGGCGACGGCCCGGACGCTGTCGACCGGCGCACTCGGACGCGCCCCCGGCCAGTCGACCGGCTCCCCCTCCACCCGCAGCGCCCAGGTTGGCGCTTCGGACGGGGCGCCGGCGGCGCCGCTCTGGGCCCGCACAGGGCACGGCCCCGCGCCCATCGCAAGGAGCAACACGGCCCCGATCGTCGGGTATAGAATGGTGTGCTCACTGCTCATTGCTGCGTCTCCCCTGCTGCATGTCCCGACCCATCGTCGCTACCGCTGCCTTCGGGATTTGCCTCTGCCTGCTCGGCGCGGCGTCGTCCCGTCCGGCGCTCCGAACGGTCGAACCCGCGCCCGAGCCGTGGGTTGCACAGCCTTCCCTCCCCGACACCCTCGAGGCCCGCGTCGTTGCCGGGGAGACGTTGATCCACACGCTGCCGGGCGGCGACGAAAACGGCGCCGGGTCCTACCGAATGCTCCGCGGCCCCGCCCTCAGCGGCGTCGCCGGGCGCTCCCTCACCTGGATCACGCGCGGGGTCGCACCGGGGACCTACCGGCTCCACCTGCAGGCCCAACGGCCCGATGCCGCCCCCGACACCCTCGTCCTGCGCGTGGAGGTCCAGCCCTCCTAATCCCCACCCGCCGCTTTTTTCCCGACGCCTCCCCCACTCGTGTCTCTCGACGCCCTCTCCCCGACCGATCGCCAGCGCGACGCCTTCCGCACCAGGCTGCTCGACTGGTACGACGAGCACAAACGCTCGATGCCCTGGCGCAACACCGACGATCCGTATCGCATCTGGGTCTCGGAGATCATGCTCCAGCAAACGCGCGTGGATACGGTGCGCGACTACTACCCTCACTTCCTGGAGGCCTTTCCCACGGTGGAGGCCCTCGCCGCCGCCGACCGCGACACCGTGCTGAAGTACTGGGAGGGCCTCGGCTTCTACGCCCGGGCGCGCCACCTCCACGAGGCCGCCCAGACCGTCGTGGACGCCCACGACGGCACCGTGCCCGACACGATGGACGCCATCAAAGAGCTCAAGGGCATCGGCCCCTACACCGCCGCGGCCGTGCTCTCCATTGCCTACCAAAAACCGCACGCCGTCCTCGACGGCAACGTGACGCGCGTGCTGTCGCGCGTGTTCGCGGTCGAAGAAGACGCCACCTCCACCGCCGCCCAGAACGCGCTCCGGGCCCTTGCCAATGACCTGCTCGATCCGGACCAGCCCGGCGACTTCAACCAGGCCCTCATGGAGCTGGGGGCGCTGGTCTGCACCCCGAGCACGCCCCTCTGCGACCGGTGCCCGCTGCAGGAGGTGTGCCAGGCCCACGCGGCCGGCACCGAGGAGGACTACCCCATCACGCCCGAGTCGACGCCCGTGCCCCACCACGACATCGCCGTCGGCCTGGTCTTTAACGACGACGGGGACCGCCTCCTGATCCAGCGCCGCCCGGACGACGGACTGCTCGGGGGGCTCTGGGAATTTCCCGGCGGCAAACAAGAGGACGGCGAGTCAATGGCCACGGCCTGCCGCCGCGAGGTGCGGGAGGAGCTTGGACTCGAGGTCGCCGTGGAGGAGCCCTTCTATACGCTCTCGCACGCCTATTCCCACTTCAAAATCACCCTCCACGCCTTCCGGTGCCGCATCGACGAGGGCACGCCGGAGGCCCGCGAGGGGCAACCCTTCCAGTGGGTCGGACTCGACGAACTGGACGACTACGCCTTTCCGCGCGCCAACCGGCGCCTGATCGAAGAGCTGGAGCGCCGCCAGACCGAGCCGTCCCTGTTCGACTGAAGACCCTCCTACTCGACCACCTCGGCCTCAACCGTCTGCACGCCGCCGGAGCCGTCGGACGCATCGTTCCCGAAGAGCGACGCCCCAATCGCCCCGCCGATCGCCCCGAAGATGGCGTAGAGCACAATGTTGAACAGCAGGCCCCCGATGAACATCATCATGCTTCCCTCCCCCTGAAGCTGCTGCATCATCTCCGGGGACATCCCCTGCTGCTCCTCCATGCCCTGCATCCACTGTTCCACCATGTCCCGCGAGATGGTCTGCGAATCCAGCCCCAGCGGACGCAGCGCCCGGTCGAACAGCGGCCCGAGCACCGCGCCCCCCACTCCGGCCAGCGACCCGAGAACCGCGCCGTCCGCGGCCGTCAGGGCCGGGCTCTTGCCCGCGGCGGACGCCCGAGTGGCGTACTGCTGCGTCGCCACGACCCCGCCAATGATGACGCCGAGACAGCAGATGACGTTGATAAAGCTCAGGTACGACGTGCTCAGAACACCGATCACGACCGCACCGACGAGAATGGACTGCTGACGTGGAGTCATAGACGAAACCAGTCGACGTGATGAACGGGCGGGACGCCGAGTCCGTGGCGCCCCAGGCGCTGTCCGCAACCTATAGAACAAGCGTCGCAACCGAAAGGCCGCTCAGCCTCCGCCGGTCGACGAAGGGGCCGCCCCCCAGGACGTGAAAATCCGATCGACCACAAGGCCGCCGCCCCCCAGTCCGGCCAGGAATCCCGTGAGGCCTCGGCTCAGGGGGACGCTCTCCCACAGGCCCAGCACGGGGAGCGCCCAGTCGACCCCAGCCGGCACGAGAACCAGTGCGAGCGGAAGCGGCCCCCACGCCCGCACCCGGTGCCACATCGTCCGGCCCCAGCGGGTCGCCCCGCTGCCCAAGGCGAGCCCCACGTAAATGCCGAGGCATCGATCGCAGACCGCGAGTTGCACCCCGTGGAGGTGGGGCGACCGGCCCGGCAGCTGGTGGCATACCGACGAAAAGCCCTCCATGAGCACGGCGCGCAGCGACGGCGGCACGACGGGCGGCAGCAGGACAACGACAACCAGGCCCCCAAAGAGGGCCACGCCTGCGAGCCACGCCCCCGTAGGAAACGACCCATGCGGAGAGTCGGTGCGATCGGGGCTGCTCATTCGCCTGTGTTGTGTTGTGGACGGACAGCCGTTGCCCGGTCGGGGGGTGCCCGGCGCCCTGGCAGTCGCTAAACGATCTTCACCCCTCTCGTGCCTTCGACTGGAACACAGCCCCCCCGCTCATGTTGCCTATACCGGCGTTGTTATCACTCACCACGGGCGAGTGATAACAACTGCGAATTCTCATCTGCACATCACTCACAAGTCCCCCCGAACGCATTATGACGAACATCAAACCTCTCGGCGACCGCGTCGTCGTCCAGCCGAAACCGGCGGACGATAAGACCGACAGTGGTCTCTACATCCCGGATTCGGCGAAGGAAAAGCCGCAGAGGGGCACCGTCAAGTCAGTTGGCCCTGGCCGCGTCGAAGACGGCAGTAAGATTGACATGACGGTCGAGGAAGGACAGGAAGTCCTGTACGGCAAGTACGCCGGCACCGAGGTGACGCTCAACGGTGAGGAGTACCTCATCATGCGTGAGAGCGACATCTTCGGCATCATCGAAGAGTAGCCTTCCGCGACGACCGCGGTTGCGGACACCCTGTACTGAGCTGCACACGAACTCAACCAACACAACCGAGCAATTATGGCCAAACAGATTAAGTTTGATACTGACGCGCGCAACGCCCTTCAAGAGGGCGTGGATCAGATGGCGCGCGCCGTGAAGGTGACGCTCGGCCCCAAGGGCCGAAACGTCGTGCTGGAGAAGTCCTTCGGCGCCCCGACGATTACGAAAGACGGCGTCACCGTCGCAAAGGAGATTGAACTCGAGAAGCGCCTCCCCAACATCGGGGCCCAGGTGCTGAAAGAGGCCGCGTCGAAGACGAACGACGACGCCGGCGACGGCACCACCACCGCGACGGTTCTCGCCGAGTCCATCATCAACGCCGGCATGAAGAGCGTCACGTCCGGCGCCAACCCGATGGACGTGAAGCGCGGCATCGAGACCGGTGCCCAGCACGTGGTGAAGCACCTGCGAGAGCAGAGCGACCCGGTCGAGGGCAAGAACCGCATCCAGCAGGTGGCCACGATTTCGGCCAACAACGACGACGCCATTGGCGAGCTCATCGCCGACGCCTTTGAAAAGGTGGGACAGGATGGTGTCATCACGGTCGAAGAGGCCCGCGGCATTGAGACGTACCTCGACGTGGTCGAGGGCATGCAGTTTGACCGCGGCTACCTCTCGCCCTACTTCGTGACCGACTCCGAGGAGATGGAGGCGGTGCTCGAGGATGCCTATATCCTCATCTACGACGACACGGTCGGCAACATGCAGGACCTGCTGCCGATCCTTGAGAAGGTGTCGCAGACGAGCAACCCGCTGCTGATCATCGCCGAGGACGTGGAGGGCGAGGCCCTCGCCACGCTCGTGGTGAACAAGATGCGCGGCACGCTGAAGGTCTCCGCCGTGAAGGCGCCGGGCTTTGGCGACCGTCGCCAGTCGATGCTCGAAGACATCGCGGTGCTGACCGGCGGCACGGTCATCAGCGAGGAGAAGGGCTACCGCCTCGAGAACGCCACGCTCGACTACCTCGGGCAGGCCGACCGCATCACCATCGACCAGGACAACACGACGATCGTCGGTGGCGAAGGCTCGCAGGAAGAGATCAACGCGCGGGTCAACCAGATCCGGCAGCAGATCTCCAACTCCACCTCCGACTACGACCAGGAGAAGCTCCAGGAGCGCCTGGCCAAGCTCGCCGGCGGTGTGGCCGTGCTGAACGTGGGCGCCGCAACGGAGCCCGAGATGAAGGCCCAGAAGGCCCTCGTCGAGGACGCTCTCAGCGCCACCCGTGCAGCCGTCGACGAAGGCGTGCTCCCGGGCGGCGGCGTTGCGTACCTCCGCGCCCTTGAGGCCCTTGAGGACGTGGACGTCGAGAACGAGGACCAGGAGATCGGTGTCGGCATCGTGCGCGAGGCCCTGGAGGCCCCGCTGCGCCAGATCGCCGAGAACACCGGCCACGAAGGCTCCATCGTCGTTCAGAAGGTGAAGGACGGCGAGGACGACTTCGGCTTCAACGCGCGCATCGAGGAGTACGGAAGTCTCCTCGACCAGGGCGTGCTCGACCCGACGAAGGTCACGCGCTCCGCGCTCGAGAACGCGGCGTCTGTCGGCGGCATGCTGCTGACCACCGAGGCCGTTATCGCCGACCTCGACAGCGAGGACGACGATGACGGTGGCGGCGGAGGCGGCGCTGCCGGTGCGGGCGGCGGCATGCCGGCCGGTGCCGGCGGAATGGGCGGAATGGGCGGCATGGGTGGCATGATGTAACTCCACCCCCGCGCGTTTCGCGCCCACCCGGCGCACAACGCCAACGGAAAACGAAAAGCCGCCTTCTCCCGACATCCGGGAGAAGGCGGCTTTTTTATTTGGCTTCCTGTTTCCCCCACAAAGAAGGACGCTTGGGGAGACGGGACGGAGACAATGTGCCTCCGTCCCATCCGCCGGGCTACGCGTCGAGGGACTTCACGGCCTTCACCATGTCCTCGGCCGGGTCCTCGCTCCGCACGATTTGGAAGTCGAGCTTCTCGCAGACGCGCTGCATGGCCTGGTTCTGCTGTAGGATGTCGGCCGTGATGCGGTCCAGGCCCTCGTCTTTGCCCACCTGCACGAGGCGGTGCAGAAGCTCGGTTCCCACCCCCTCGCCCTGGTACTCGTCGATCACGAGCATCGCGAACTCGGCTTCGTTGCGGCCCGGCTGCTGCGTGAGGCGCCCGACCCCAATGATCCGCCCGTCCGCGTCCTCGGCCACCAGGGCCATCTCCCGGTCGTAGTCGATGAAGCAGATGCGCGCCAGGCGCTCGTGGGCCACCCGCTGCTCCAGCTTCATGAGGCTGGCGTAGCGCAGGTAGACGCTCCGCTCGGAGAGCCGCTCGTGGAAGGTCACAAGCTTGGGCTCGTCCTCGGGCCGGATGGGCCGCACGGTCACTTCCTCCCCGTTCAGCATCGTATGGGTGCCGATGTACTGCCGCGGGTACGGCCGGATGGCGGGCGTGGGCAGATCGTCCTCGTCTGTCGAGTAGGGATGGAGCACCACCCGGGCGTCCAGGGCCAGCAGTCCGTCCTCGCCGGGCCGGGCCAGGAGCGGGTTGACGTCGATCTCTTTCACCCGCGGCTGCTCCACCACCAGCTGACTAAACCGCACGAGCATCGCCTCCAGGGCGTCGAGGTCCACCGGGTCGCGCCCCCGCACGCCCTCTAGCGCCTCGTAGATGTCGGTCTGCTCCATCATGCGCCGCGCAAGCGTGGTGTTGAGCGGGGGCAGGCCGAGCGCCCGGTCCTTGTATACCTCCACCAGCTGACCGCCGGACCCGAAGAGCAACACGGGGCCGAACTGTTCGTCCATGCTGCTCCCGATGATGAGCTCGTAGCCGTCCGTGCGGTCGATCATCGGCTGCACCGTCACCCCGTCGAAACCGTCGGAGGTCACGTTGCCCTCAATCGTACGGAAGGCGTCCGCAACGGCCTCGTCGGTGCCAAGGCCCAGCTTGACGCCGCCGACGTCCGACTTGTGGGTAATGGACGTGGAGTGAATCTTGACGGCGACCGGATAGCCAATCTCCTGGGCGGCGGCCACCGCCTCGTCGGCCGTTTCGGCGATGCGCGTCTCCACCGTCGGGATGCCGTAGGCCGAGAGCAATCGCTTGGAGGCGTACTCGGTCATGAGCACGCGCCCGCTCTCGTGGGTCTCCTCGACGATGTTGGCGGCCGTGTCGCGGTCCGGGATGCCTTCCTCATCGGCCGGCAGGCTGGGCGTCTCGTACAGGGCGCGCAGGTTGTAGCTGTAGCGCCACATGTGGTTGAAGACGCGCGCCGCCGTGTCGGGGTACGCAAAGGTGGGCAGCCCCGCCTCATTCAGAATCTTCTCGCCGGTCGCCACCGCGTCGCCCCCCATCCAGCTCGCGAGGATGGGCTTCCGGTTGTCGCGGGCGTAGGGGCGCAGGTGCTCGGCCGTCTTCGTCGGCTCCGTCATGGCCTGGGGGGTGAGCACCACGAGCAGGCCGTCGCTGTTCTCATCGTTCGCCGCCACCTCGAGCGACTTCGCGTAGCGCTCCGGGTCGGCGTCGCCCAGAATGTCGACGGGGTTGCTGTGGCTCCAGGCCGCGGGGAGGATGTCGTTGAAGTCGTCCAGGGCCTCCTCCGACAGGGGGGTGAGCTCGCCCCCGCCCCCAATCAGCGCGTCCGTCGCCAGGACGCCGGGCCCGCCGGCGTTCGTGAGGATGGTGAGGTTGCGGCCTTCGGGGCGGGGCTGCTTGCCCAGCACCTCGGCCATGTAGAAGAGGTCGTTGATGTCGTCGACCCGCAGCACGCCCGACCGGCGGAAGGCCGCGTCGAGCACGTCGTCGCTGCCGGTGAGCGTGCCGGTGTGGGACGCCGCCGCCTCGGCCGCCGCGTCGGTACGCCCCGCCTTAATGACGATAATCGGCTTGCTCTGCGCCACGTCGCGCGCCGCCGACAGGAACGACCGGGCGTTGCCGATCGACTCCATATACAGGACAATGCTGTCCGTCCTCGGGTCGTCGCCCAGGTACTCGATCATGTCCCCCCAGTCCACATCGAGCATCGACCCGATGGAGACGAACGCGCTGAAGCCCACGTTCTCGCGAAAGCTCCAGTCGAGGATGGACGTGAGGAGGGCGCCACTCTGACTCACAAAGGCGACGTTGCCCTCGTTGGCCATCGCGCCGGCAAAGGTCGCGTTCAGGCCATTGGGGGGGCGCATCACGCCCAGGCAGTTCGGCCCCACGATGCGGATGTTGTAGTCGCGGGCGATTTGCCGGATGTCCCGTTCCAGCTCGGCCCCCTCCTCCCCCACCTCGCGGAAGCCGGCCGAGACGATGATGAGTCCCCGAATCCCGGCCTCCCCGCACGCCTCCACGATGCCGGGCACTGTGGGCGCCGGCGTGGCGATGACGGCCAGGTCCACGTCCGCCTCAATGTCCGACACGCTATCGTACGCCTCGATGCCCAGCACGCTGTCGCGCTTCGGATTTACCGGATAGATGGTTCCGCCAAACGGATTGCTCACAAGGTTCCAGAGCAGCGTGCGGCCCACACTGCCGGGCGACTCGCTTGCCCCAACCACAGCAACATTTTCGGGGCGGAAGATCGCGTCGAGCGGCTGACGACCCGATGCGATAAGGTCGTACGACGGATCGCTCGTAGGGGTCGTATCGGACGATGCCGAGGAATCGGCCATAGGGGGACGAGGTGATATGAATGGAGGGACAGAGCGCTGGATTGGAGTGCGCCCTAGAGAGTAAAAAGATACTGGCGCGGAGCGGTTCATTTCAATTCCGCCCCCCGGCCCCACACGATTTTGCGAAACTTCCCCACAGCGCCCCCACCCCTCCTTCCGGGCCGGACACCAAGAGGCGGGAACTAAAGTGCGCCGGTGCTCCTTCTCCCGGACGGACTTTTCTTCTGTTTACTCGAACGGGCCTCCCCTCCGCCTATGTCCCGCGTCCTTCCGATTTTTGCGCTAAGCCTCCTGGTGGCAACTGCCCTCCCTCTGTCCGCGAGCGCCCAGGCGCCCGACACGGCGCCCTCGGATTCGATCGAGAAGGACGCGCCCTACGTGGCTACGCCCGATCGGGTCGTTCGGCAAATGCTGGAGGCCGCCAACGTATCGAGCGACGACGTCGTCTTCGATCTTGGGAGCGGGGACGGGCGCATCCCCATCATGGCCGCTCAGGAGTTCGGCGCGCGGGCCGTCGGCGTCGAAATTGACCCCGACCTGGTCGAGAAGGCGCGTGCAAACGCGGAAGACGCCGGCGTATCCGACCGGGTCGAGTTCCGACAGAAGGACCTGTTCAAGACCGACCTCAGCGAGGCCACCGTGGTGGCCCTCTACCTGTGGCCCGAAATCAACGTGAAGTTGCGCCCGAAGCTCCTCCGCGAGCTCGATCCAGGCGACCGCATCGTCTCGCACGACTTCCGGATGGGCGACTGGGAACCGGACCAGGAGATCGAGATGGGCGAGGATGGGCCCACGAACCTGGAGCTCGTCTTCGTCTGGACCGTGCCCGAAACGGTTCCTGAGCGGCTCCTCCAAACGCCCGACACGACGGACACGCCCGACATGGAGTAGCCTGCGGGCGACGGGCCCGTCCGCCCCGCCCGTCGCCCCGCCGGACGAGCGGCTCAGTAGAAGAGGTCGTCCATCTCCTCGTCCGGATCGGCGTCGCCGTCGGAGCCCCCCATCGTGGCCGGGTGGGTGCGGAGCGCGTCGTAGAAGTCCTGGTCGTAGGTGCGCGTCTTGACGACGATCGGCATGGGGACCGCGTGGCCCAGCAGGAGCGCCTGCTGCTTTACGTCGAGGGAGGCCAGAATCTCGCGGAGCGACGAGGCGTCGCTCGTGCCCACGAGGGCCGCGCCGATGTCCTTGTCGTCGCTCAGCTTGGCGACCATCTTGGTGCCGATCTGGCTGAGCACCTCCTCGTCGATCGCGCTCGGCCGCTGGTCCACCACCAGCAGGCTCACAAAAAACTTCCGCATCTCGCGGGCAATCTTGCCGAAGGGCGTCTCCTGCGCAATGTCGGGCGACAGAAATTTGTGCGCCTCCTCAATCGTGATCATGAGGGGGCGCGGCTTGTCGGCCTCGTTTTTCGTCTGCCGGTAGCGGTTCGTCTTCTGCTCGTAGGCCCGCCGGATGCGGCGCGTGAGGGCGTTGGCGACCAGCAGGTACACCCGCAGGTCGTCGTACCGCCCAAACTCCAGCACCACCGACGTCCCCCCTTCCAGGTTTTCGAGCAGCGCGTCGAGGACGTCGTAGTCGTCCGGCGAGGGCCGCGTGGTAAAGAAGTCGTACTCCTGGAACGGCGCGAGCTTGCGGCGCAGCGCCTCGATCGAATTCTTGTGCGCGCCGGTCTCGTCCGCCAGCCGCTCGAAGTCCTCGGTGGACTGCGCCTCCAGGAGCGTCGTGAGCCACTGGTCGCCGTACTGATTTCGGAGGAGGTAGCTGCTCTCGGCGGCGGTGGCGTTCAGGTTGAGAGTGTCGCGCAGCGGCAGGATGTCCGCCGGCTGGATCTGGTCGGCGTGGAGGTGCACCTCGTGGTCCGGCGTGTGGCCGCGCTGGCGGGTGGTCGACGGGTCGAGCGAGAAGAGGCTCACCCTGCTCGGAAACAGGTCGCGCAGCCCCTTCACGAACTGTGCCTGTCCGTTCTCCCCCTCCGCCTGGCTCCCATAGCCGTACTCCGAGTGCATGTCGAACACGAGGTTCACGGCCCGCCCCGTCACGATCGTCCCCGCAAGCAGCAGGCGCGTGAGGAAGGTCTTGCCGGTCCCCGTCTTGCCGAAGATGGCGTTCGAGCGCTCGGCAAACTTCGAAAGGTCGATGCAGACCGGGCTCTCCTCCATCCCGATGGGGTGGCCGACGTGGAAGTACGTGCGCCCGTCGCCACGGGTCTCGTCCCCAAAGACGCGCGCCACGTCGTCGGCCTCGGCCTGCGCCACGGGCGAGAAATGAGCGGGGATCGTATTGACCGACGCCGGCTCCTCCTCCGTCAGCTCCGGGTGGTCGGCGTTCGGCATCATGAGCATCGGCTTCAGCTGCACCGTCACGTAGGTGCCGCTGCCCTGCATCACCTCGCGGAGGAGGTCGTCGGAGGGATCGGGCGGATTGAGCAGAATCTGCTCGTTGGCCGCCTCGATCTCCACGTCCGTGATCATGCAGAAAAAGTCGTGCTTCTCTCCCTGAATGACCACGAACGTGCCCGCCACCACGTCCTCGACCGACTCGCTCGGGTCGAGCTTCATCTCGATCCCCTCGTTCAGCGACCCGTGCGTGATGACGCCGATGTGCTCGGCACGAAAGGGAGAATCCTCAAACATGATGGCATCGGATCAGGCAGAGTCGGCGCGGATGCGGAGGAATCGTCTCTCGGACCGGGCGGCCACGAACGCGAACCGGAGGCGGAGGGGCCTCCCCCGGCTCTTTTAGGCGCCTCCGCTCCCCCTCGTCCCGCGGTCGTTTGTGCCCGCCGGAGCGGGGCCGTCGCGAGGAGGGCGCTCGGTGGCCCGGCGGGTGAGGAACAGCCCAAGGGCCACCAGCAGGATTTCGCCGATGAGCCCGAAAACGAAGCGGCGCGTCATGCTCTTAAGGACACGGGGCAGAAACCGGACGGCGGCGTAGAAGCCGAGAATGCCGAGCACCCCTTGGAGGAGGCGGCTCAGCCAGTCCGGCGCGTTGGAGTTCCACATGAGACGTTGGAGAGATGATCCGATAGGAACGGAGGAGAGGCAGACGCGTCGTCGGGCACCACAGGGGCATCAGTCGTCGGCGAGCTGGCCGCAGGCCGCGTCGATGTCCTGCCCCCGGCTCCGACGCACGGTCACGGTCACACCTTCCTGCACAAGCACTTCGACGAACCGGTCGAGTTGCTCCTCGGAGGTGCGCTCGAAGTTGAGGCCCTCGACCGGATTGTACATCAGCAGGTTCACCTTGCTCGGGGCCCAACGCGTGATCTCCGCCAGGTTGCGGGCGTCCGCCTCGCGGTCGTTGACGCCCTTGAAGAGGCAGTACTCGTACGTGATCTGGCGGCCGGTCGTGCGCGAGTAGTACTGAAGCGCCTCCTTGAGCGCCGGGAGGCTCGTCTTTTCGGCCTCGTTCACCGGCATGATGCGGCTGCGCGTCTCGTTGTCCGGCGCGTGGAGCGACACCGCGAGGTTGGTTCGCCGCTGGTCGTCCGCCAGGTCTTTGATGCGACGGGCGAGGCCGACGGTGGACACCGTGATCTTCTGCGCGGAGAGGTTGAGGCTGTCCTCGTCCGTGAGGATGTCGATGCTGTCGAGCACCGCGTCGTAGTTGAGGAGCGGTTCCCCCATGCCCATGAACACGACGTTCGTCACGGGCCGCCCGAAGCGGGCCTCGGCGACCTCGTTCATGTGCCACACCTGGTCGAAGATGGCGCCCGGCGTCAGGTTTTCGCGAAAGCCCATGCGGCCGGTCGCGCAGAACTCGCACCCCATCGCGCAGCCCACCTGGCTCGACACGCAGACCGTGAGCCGATGGGCCTCCCCGCGCTCGTCGATGGCCGGGATCAGGACGGTTTCGGCCTGGCGCCCCGAGGGCAGCCGAAAGAGCGTCTTCACCGTCTGGTCGGCGGCCTGCTGCTGCTCGACGACCTCAATGTCCTCCACGGTGGCGTCGCGCCGCAGGCCCTGTCGCATCCGCTTCGGGAGGTCCGACATCAACTCGAAGTCGGACACGCCCTTTCCGTAGATCCAGTGAAAGAGCTGCTCGCCCCGGTAGCGGGGCGCGCCGTGCGCGGCGACAAACTCCTCCAGACCCGCGCGGTCCATGGTTTTGAGGTCCACGCGGTCGTCCGCAGTGCCGACAGTATGGGAGGCGGTGGGTGCGTTGGGCATAACAAGGGGTCGAACGCTCCACCCTCTTCCGACGTTTCGCCGGGCGGCGATGCGGGGGCGATCGCCCTCATCCCTCCGCCAGCATCGGGGTGAGCGCAAAGAGCAGGAGGAACGCGAGCCCCACCCCCACGATGGTGAGCACCACATGCACCCACCGGCGGTCCGTCACAATGAGCAGGCCGTAGGTGGCCACGAAGGGGAGGCTCGTCCGCGTGGCCGACCAGAGGGCGCCCGGAATGGATGCGCTCTGCTCGGCTGCGTGCTGAACGTGCGCGACGACGGCGAACAGAACGACAAAGACGATGGCCGTCCCGAAAAAGAGCATCCGGTGCGACTCCGAGAAGTAGTACGCTTTCAGGTCGAGGTGCTCCTCCCCCTCCGGCGGAAACGAAAGCACGTCCTCTTTCCAGTCGATGTCCGGCAGGGCAAACGCACAGAGCAGGTACAGGCTCAGCGACGTGAACAGGATGAGCATGAACGCGACCGGGCTCCGCCACACCTCCGCCTTCAGGAAGTCGAAGAAGCCCCACCAGCAGGCCACGACCATCAGGAGGGCCGCGACGCTCCAGGTCAGGGGGAGCCAGTGCCAGCGCACCGACTGGTCCGGATTGATGAGATACCGAACGCTCTCCGCGAGGTCGGTCACCCCGAGCCCCACGACGATGGAGACGAGGACGGTGAGGTACTCGAGGATGGACATGGCCCGGCGTGCCGTTGCAAGAGGAATGCACAACGGATACGAGCCGTCCCGCCGACGGTTACGTGCGGAAGAAGGGCTGCCGCACCTGCCACACGGCCAGGGCGAGCATGAGCGCCGCAAAGGCAGTCGTGACCAGGAGACACACGACGGGCCCTGCCAGGGCGGCCTCCGTTCCGGTGTAGAGCCCGTGCCGGAGCCCGCTCACCGCGTAGGACACCGGGTTCGCCCACACGAGCGCGCGGAGCATGGGGGCGGCCCCCTCCACCGGAAACATGGCCCCCGACAGAAACCAGAGCGGGAGCAGGACGAGGTTCATGACAGCGTGAAAGCCGCGCGTGGTGTCCATCCGCCAGGCGATGGCAAACCCGAGGGCCGTAAACCCGATCCCCGTCAGCACACAGATCCCAGCGACCAGGGCCATCCCTTCGAGGGTGGGGCGGACCCCAAGAAGCGGGAGGGCCAGAAGAAACAGCAGCGCCTGGCCCGTCGCCAGGACGGTGCCCCCCAGCGCATTCCCCAGCACCAGGGCCGTCCGGGACGTAGGGGCGACCATCACGGCCTGGAGGAACCCCGAGGTGCGCTCGTCCACCACCGAGATCGTGGAAAAGATGGCGGTAAAAAGCAGGACGAGCGCCAGAATGCCGGGAAACAGAAACGCCACGTATCCCCCCTCCACGTCCATCCCCGCCGGCGGGCGAAAGGTCCCCTGGAACCCCAGCCCCAGAAGCACCCACAGGGCCAGCGGCTGCGCAACGGCCCCAAGCACACGGCTCCGGTCGCGCACAAACTTCAGAATTTCACGGCCCGTCAGGGCGCCAATGGTGCGGAGAACGTGCATCGCGACGTACGGTCGAGCAGACAAGAAAACGGGACGGAAAAGAACCAACGGGGACGAGGGGCCTGCGGGGTCAGGAAGACTCGTCCGTCTGGCCTCCGCGGGCGAGCACCCGCCCTCGGGGCGCCTCCGGAGACGTGCCGGCATGGACCATGAACACGTCTTCCAGCGTCGGGGTGCGAATGGTGGCACTCTGAATGTACTCGCCAAATGCCTCGTACAGCGACGCCAGGAACGCAGGGGGGTCCGGCGGTGCCACCTGCACACGCGCTCCGACGAGGCGGGTCGATACGCCGAACTGCGCTTCAATGCGGTCCCGGAGCGCGCGCGGCTCATCGGCATCCAGCCACAGCGTCTCTTCGCCGAGTTCTCCCTTCAGGGCCGACGGGGACCCATCCGCCACGAGGGCTCCCTCCGACAGAATCCCGACGCGGTCGCAGCGCTCGGCCTCGTCCATCAAGTGGGTGGCCATGAGGAGCGTGGTGCCCTCCGCCTCCTGGAGGCGACGAAGCGCCCTCCAGAACGAGCGGCGGGCCGCCGGGTCCAGCCCCGTCGTCGGCTCATCAAGAAGCAGCAGGCGCGGCCGGTGGAGCAGCCCGCGGGCCAGGTCCACCCGCCGACGCAGTCCACCGGACAGCTCCTCCACCGGGTCGTCCGCCCGGTCGGCCACATCGAACCGGGCCAACAGCTCGTCGATCCGGTCCTGGAGGGCCGCGCCGCGCAGGCGATAAAGCGCCCCCTGGAACCGAAGGTTTTCGCGCACCGTGAGCGCCCCATCCAGCGCCGCCTCCTGAAAGACCACCCCGAGCGCCTGGCGCACCGCCACGGGATCCAACGTCGTGTCCGTCCCAAACACACGGGCCGTGCCGTCCGTCGGGGGCATCAGGGTCGAGAGAATCCGGAAGAGCGTCGTCTTTCCACTGCCATTGGGACCGAGCAGGCCGTACAGCCGCCCGGCCTCCACGCGCAGCGACACATCGCGGAGTGCGGTGTGCTCTCCGTACTGATGCGTAACCCCCTGAATGTCGACGGCGGGGTCAGCCATAAACGGGCAATCGAGTCTAGAGAAACAAAAGAGGCGAGCGGCGTCCCCTCCGCCCGAGTCAGATCCACCAGTCGGCCAGCAGAAGCACCGTGAGGGCCGGCACGTAGAGGACCGAGGCCTTCAGTACGCGGCGGGCGTTTCGGCCGGTCCGCTCTCCGTAGAACACGAGCGTCGTCCACAGGAACCAGAGCCCGATCGGCAGCACCCCAAGGCCGTAGAGCCACCCCGCGGCCCCCACCAGTGTCGGAACCACACTCAGCGGAAGGAGAAGCACGCAGAAGCCGACCATCTGCCGCGCCGTCGAGTCCCCTTCCGGCTCCACCACCGGAAGCATCGCGTAGTCGCCGCGGGCATAGTCCTTCCGGTACATCCAGGCCAGCGACAGGAAGTGGGGCATCTGCCAGCAGGCCAGCACCCCGAACACAGCCCATCCGCCCGCGCCCAGCGATCCGGTCGCCGCCGTGTACCCTCCCAGGGCCGGGAGCGCGCCCGGCACCGTCCCAATCAGGGTATTCCACTTCGTCACCCGCTTCAGCGGCGTATACACGAACAGATAGAGCACCGCCGTGAGCGCCGCGATGACGGCCGTCAGGACGTTCACGAGGGGGCACAGAAGCCCCACCGACGCGCACACCATGAGCACGCCCACCGTGCGGGCCCGCCCCGGGGACACCCGACCGGCCGGAAGCGGGCGCGACGTCGTGCGTTTCATCTGTGCGTCGTATCGGCGCTCCAACACGTGATTCAGCATGCCGACCCCTCCCGCGCAGAGGGCCACCCCGACCATCGTCCAGAACAGGGTCCAGCCGTCCAGCCCCGCCGGCGACCCCACAAGAAACCCCGCAAAAGCCGACAGGGTGACGACGGACGAGATTTCCGGCTTGGCCATCTCCAGGTAGTCGCGGAGCACCGCCGTCACGGATCGCGATGGCGACCGAACGCCCCCGGCCTCTCGCGCCACCGACACCGCGGCCGGGGCGTCCGATGAGGAGCGTTCAGGAGCGTTCGACATAGAGGAGGAGAGTGCGGAGTGGGAGCACGTGCAGGGGCAGCGGAGGAATTACGACCTGTTCGCAAGTACAGGCTCGGAGGGTAACGAACGAGCCCGTCCGTCAGACGATTCTGCGAGCTGCGGGCGCGCCACCAACAGGGTCGTAACGATCGACATTCCGAACAGGAGCGCCCCGACGACCAGGTGCCCCACCGTCAGCAGAACCGGGGCGAGGCTCAGGCCCGGCTGGGCCTGCTCGTAAAGCATCACGACGAGGGCCGCGAGCCCCAGGGCAAACTGCAGCCCCATCGTCCCGAGGAGTCCCCAGGCCGCCCGGCGCACCACGGGATTCTCGTCAAAGTGTTTTTCCGCCATCACAAACGCAGCCATCACCAGCCCGACCACCACGAACGCCCCCGTCACGTGGACGGCCGTAAACCCGCCCGAGATTCCTCCGCCCGCATGCCGGAGCAAGGCCCCGAGCACGATCTGGATGTACACCGTCGCCGTCGTGGCGTAGGTGACCCAGCGCAGCCGGCGCGCCTTGTCCGTGTCCGCAAGGACGCCACGCCCCTGCTGCCACGTGTCGGTCGTAAACAGGGTCATTGCCACAAGGATAGCGAAAAACAGTTGCGCCACGCAGGCATGCACCGTCGCCAGGTCAATCGACACCCACAGCACACGCAGTCCGCCCAGGATGCCCTGTGCGATAACCAGGACGACCGCGCCGACGCCGAGCCATCGCATCCACCGGCGCGGGTCGGCCCACCAGGTCCACCCGGCCAGCACCACCGTCATCATCCCCACCAGGCTGGCAATAAGCCGGTGCCCGTGCTCGGCCAGGTACGCGGGCACGGCCCACCACTCATCGACCGGGTTGATGAGGTTGTACGACCCGAGCGAGGTGGGCCAGTCCGGAAACGCCATGCCGGCCCCGATGCTGGTCACAACCCCGCCCCAGCAGATGAGCAGAACGGTGGTGAACACCGTAAGTCCGGAAAAGCGACGACGCCATCGCCGCTCGGTCGTCGAATGTGCTTCGTTGGGAAACGCCATGCGCCGCAGGGGGAGAGTGAGGACTGTATTTTCTCCTGATTTTTGGCACGGCAGGGGGCCTTCCCGGTTCCATTAAGAGGGCGCGAACGGAACCATCTGGGAGCCCTTCGCTACCCTGCGACGTCCCGTCACTCCGGGCCTTTTCGACTTTTTCCCGAACAGCCTGCGTCCATGTCTTCCTCCGGTACGCTCATCGCCTCCATCTCCGGCATCCGTGGCATCGTAGGGGACGGCCTCGACCCCTCAGTGTTGGTGCGGTACGCCGGCGCCTACGGCACGTGGTGCCGCGAGCGCGCCCAGGCCCTGGGGCGGCGGCCCGTCGTCGTTGTTGGGCGGGACGCACGGACCACGGGCGACGCCTGCGCCCAGATCGTGACGGGCACGCTGCGCGGCATGGGGTGCGACGTAATCGACGTGGGCCCAGCGCCGACGCCCACCGTCGAGATGGGAATTCTGTTCGAGAAGGCCATCGGGGGAATCGTGCTCTCGGCCTCCCACAACCCGGAGGAGTGGAACGCCCTGAAGCTGCTCAACGAGTCGGGCGAATTCCTGACGCCGGAGCAGGGACAGGCGGTGATCGACCGGGCCGAGGCCGGCACCGCCGCGCCGGTCCGTCACGACGAGATGGGAACGTACGCGACGAAAAGCGTCATCGGCCCCCACATCGACGCCATCCTGGGGCTCGACCTGATTGACCCGCACCGGATTGCCCGTCAGAACTTCACGGTCGCCGTGGACGGGGTCAACTCGGTCGGCGGGGAGGCCCTGCCGCGCCTCCTCCATCGCCTGGGCGTGGCCGAGGAGAACATCCATTGCCTGAACTGCGAACCGACCGGCCGCTTTGCCCACCCGGCCGAGCCCCGCCCCGCCCACCTCACGGAACTCGCCGCCACCGTGCCCGAGGTGGGGGCCGACCTGGGGCTGGCGGTGGACCCCGATGCCGACCGCCTCGCCCTGGTGGACGACGAGGGAACCTTCATTCTCGAGGAACTCACACAGGTGCTGGCGGCCGACTTCGTGTGGGGCCACCGATCCGGCCCGTTCGTTACCAATCTATCCTCCTCCCGCGCCATCGACGACGTCGCGGCCCGCCACGGCCAACCCGTCCACCGCTCCGCCGTCGGCGAGATCAATGTGGTCCAGCGCATGAAGGCGGTCGACGCCGTGCTGGGGGGCGAGGGCAACGGCGGCGTTATTCTGCCCGACCTCCACTACGGCCGCGACGCCCTCGTGGGCACCGCCCTCCTCCTCCAGCACCTCGCCGAAACGGGACGCCCCCTCAGCGCCCTGCACGCCGACCTCCCGCAGTACGCGATGGCAAAGGACCAGCTGCCCCTCCCCGACCAGTCGCCGGACCGCCTGCTAACTGCACTGGCCGAGCAGTACGCGGACGCGGACACCTCCACCATCGACGGACTCAAGATTAGCTTTTCCGACTCCTGGGTTCACGTGCGCCCCTCCAACACCGAGCCCATCCTCCGCGTCTACACCGAGGCGCCCACCGACGCCGACGCGCAGGCCCTCGCCGATCGCTTCAAGGACGAGCTCCAGGACCTGCTCAAGTCGCTCGACACCCCGGCCTAGCGCCGCACGTCCGGTGTAACGGTTGCGGAATTCGGTCGCTGAGCAGGAACGGTTGTCCGGGCTCGCTGATTTCACGGAGTGATAACTGTCTGCTCAATCCAACGTGAGGGTTCCCACCCCCCCTCTCCCTGCGATGACTGAGTCCCCCGACCGGCCCGACGACTCCTGGTACCAGGACCAGTGGGAGGACCTCATGGACCTCCTGTCGGTGTCGGAGCCGCAGGCGGTGGTGCCCCGGATGCGAACCCTGCAGACCGCACTCTCGCACTCTAACTTCAGTCGCTTTGAGGACGCCCTGCAGGCGATGGAGAGCATGGAGGCCCAGCTGGACGACCTCTACACCGAAAAAGCCTCCACCGCCCGGGCCGCCGCGGAGGACGAACACGACCAGGACACGTACGAGCAGCTTCAGTTCCTCCTGGCCCGCGAGGACAAGCTGCAGCGGGCCCTCGGCGTACGCTCGCCCGACGCCGTCGTAGAGATGGTGGAAGGCCTGACCGACCAACTGGATGTGCTGTACGCCGAACGAGACGCCGACGCCCCCCCGTCCCCGGACGCCTTCCTCGACGGTTCTAATTCCCAATCTGAGCGGACGCAGGCGGAGCTGGACGCCTCGGACCCCGACGCCGTTCTTGCGATGGTCCGCCGCCTTTCCGAACAGCTCGATGCGCTGTCTGCCGACCGAGAACAGCTGGCCGCGCACGGGATCGACGACCTCGACCGTACGCTCGAGCTGATCGACCGTATGGAGGACCAACTGGTGGATCTGTACGCCGAGCGCCGTCGTCACACGGTGGACGACCCGCTGCTCCCTCCCCACACGCTCCACCGGCTCGACGACATGGACGACGACGCCCTCGATGCCGTACCGGCGGGCGCCCTCCGTGTGGACGACGACGGCATCATTCAACGCGCCAACCGCGCGGCCCTTCAGTGGCCCGGCTTCTCGGCCGATCGTGCCGACGCCCTGGCCGGCCGCCCATTCGACGACCGCGCCGCGCCCGGGTCCGATACCGCTCTGTTCCGCCGCTTCCCCCAGGACGACACCCCCGCCAACACCTGCTTTCTGTACACCTACGCGGGAGCGGACACCACCACGACCCTGCTCGTTCAACTGTACCGCCCCCAGGATGCGTCCGGCGACTGGATTCTGTTTCGGCCGACGTAGTGGATCGCCGTCTTTCACGCTTCCCCCTCACTCATTCCCCCGACCCTGTGTCTGAGAACGACGCACAGCATACGCCCGACGACGCCTCGGTCCTCGACTCGGATCCGGCGGAGTCGTCTGAGGAGCCCGCAGATGGCCTTTCCGCGGACGATCTGCAGTTTGAGGACGACGCTCTCGGCGAGAAGCTCCGGCACGTCCCCGAAGAGGAACTCAATGCCGTGTCGTTTGGCATCATTCGGATTGATGACGACGGGGTCGTGCAGTTTTTCAACGACTATGAGTCCAAGCTGAGCGGCGTCCCCCCGGAGGAGGCCATCGACCGCAACTTCTTCACGCAGGTGGCCCCGTGTACGAACAACCGCCTGTTTTGGGGACGCTTTAAGCGAGGGGTGCGGCGGGGCGACCTCGACGAGGTGTTCAGCTACACGTACACCTACAAGATGCGACCGACGCTCGTGGACGTGCACCTGTATCGCGACGAGGCGGGCAACAATTGGATTCTGGTCCAGAAGTATTAACGTGTCGGCGTCGCTCGCGCACGGTGCTTTTTTCTGTGTGATAACTCTCCTTTTTTCTCAATGCGGATGAACGGCACCTCGGACTCGTCGGAGTCGACCGGCCTTCCCCAGACGTCGGATGCCCCCGACGCCGTGGCGGCCGTCCGAGCGGCCCTGGATCAGTGCCCCCCGCCCACGTCCACACCGGCCCCCGCCTCGCCCAACCCCTGGCACGACCTGCTCCACGACCGCCTCTGCGACGAGCCGCTCCCGGCCCTCATCGCGGACGACACCATCACCCCGGCCGCCTCCCTCTGGACGGGCTCCCGCCTCTGGGTCGATACGTTCCGCGCACACGACCTGCAGCCGGGCGACCGGCTCGTCCTTAGCCTTCCGCCCTCCACAGCCTTCGTTCAGGTCCTCGTCGCCGCGCTCTGGGAGCAGCTCACGGTGGCGTTCGCCCCGCCGGACACGGACGCCGAGTCTCTTCTCTCTCCGCTCGACGCCCGCGCCGCGGTGACGCCCGACGGCGGGCCCCACGCCTGGGCCTCCGACGAGTTCGCCGGTCCGCGCTCCACCCCCGAGGCCCTGCGGTCCCCCCGAGAAGAGCCGACCCCCGACGTCCGCTTCCTCCTCCGGACCTCCGGCACCCACCACGGGCGCTGGGTCGCCCTCTCGGACCGCAACGTGCTCTCCGTACTGGCCAGTCACCTGCCGCACCTCGCGCTCCGCAACGCCCGGGTGCTCTCCGTTCTTCCCTGGACCCACGCCTTCGGGCTGGTCCTCGACCTCCTGCCCGCCCTTCTGGCGGACGCCGAACTGATCCGGGACCCCGACGGGGGACGCAACCCTGACGGACTGGTGTCCCTGCGGGACGCCTGGGGCACCACGCATCTGTCGGCCGTCCCCCTCACCATCCAGCGCCTGCTCGACCACTCGGCGGGCCGGGCCCTCGTGCGCGACCTGCAGGGCGGGATTGTGGGCGGCGCGCCGGTATCTGCCCCCCTCGCCACCACCCTCGCCGACACCTCCCTGCGGGCCGGGTACGGACAAACGGAAGCCTCGCCCGGCATTGCCCTTGGGGCGCGCGGCGAGTGGGGCCCCCACTACCTGGGACGCCCGGTCGGCTGCAACGTCACAATTGCGGACGACGGAGAACTGCTGTTTGACGGCCCGAATGCCTGCGTGGGCTACTGGCGCGACGGCCGCCTCGAACGCCTCGACCCGACCCGCACGGTCCATACGGGAGATCTGGTGGAGCGCGGTGACGACGGCCTTGTCTTTCGGGGGCGGAAGGACGCGTCCTTCAAACTCTCCAACGGCCGCTTCGTCCCGGCCGGCGTCCTGGAGTCGACCCTCAAGACGACGTACGCCACCCTTCGCGATGCGCTGCTCTTCACCCCCGACGGCGACAACGTAGCGGTCGCCCTCTGTCCCCAGTCGCCCACCGCCGAGGTGCCCGACCTGGACGCCCTCCGAGCCACCCTCGGCTCGCTTGGCAGCCGCCTCGTCTGGCACACCACGGTGGCCCCGGAGGCCTGGCAGACGCAGTCCAAGGGCACCGTCGACCGCCGCGCGATGAGTGCCTCTTTGTCGGAGGCCTACCGCTCCAAAACTCCTTCGTCGCCCTAGGTCGCCCTCATGTCTGCCTCGCCCCTTCTCCTCGGCCCCGACGCCTCCCTCACCTGCGAATCGGTCGACCGGGCCGCCCGCCGCCCAGTCCCGAAGGGGTCGCTCACGACCGCCGCGGACGAGGCCCTTCCGCGCTCGCGCGACGCCCTCGCCGACGTACACGAGCGCGGGGACGAGATCTACGGCCTCACGACCGGGTTCGGCCCCCTCCTCGACCACTCGGCCGCGGAGGACGCCTCCGCCCAGAGCGACCAGCTGCTCGCCCACCTGAGCACGGGGAGCGGGGAGTGGGCGGCGCCCGACATCGTGCGGGCGATGGTCCTGTCGCGCCTGCAGTCGCTGGCGCAGGGCCACTCCGGGATTCGTCCCTCGACCGTCCGGTCCCTCCTTCGTCTGCTGAACGCGGCGCCGCCGCCCGCCGTCCCCGAAATCGGATCGCTCGGGGCGAGCGGCGACCTGACCCCATTGGCCCACGCGGCCCGGGCGTACACCGGCCAGGGGCACATGCTGGAGGAGAACGGAACGCTCGTGGACGCCGCGACCGCCCTGCAGGACGCCGATCTCCCGCCCGTCTCACTCGACGCCCGCGACGCGCTTGCGTTCGTGAACGGCACCGCGTTCATGACGGGGACCGCCGCGCTGGCCCTCGCCCGGGGGCGCCGCCTGCTGGAGCGGGCCGAGGCCCTCACCGGATGGGCCTACCGCCTGCTCGGGTGCTCGCTGGAGGCCCTCGCGCCCCGCCTCCACGCCGCCCGCGGCCACGACGGCCAGCAGGCAAGCGCCGCCGCCATCCGGGCGGAGGCAACCCGCCATGGGGCCGCCGAGCAGGACAGTCGCCCGCTCCAGGAAGTGTACTCCCTCCGCTGCGCCCCGCAGGTCCTCGGCGCCGCCCGTGATCAGTTTCGATACGCCCGAAATCAAGTTGAGACAGAGCTGAACGGGGTGACCGACAACCCCGTGATCGATCCCGAGGGGCCCGCGGCCCTGCATGGCGGCAACTTTCAGGGGCAGCAGATCGCCTTTGCCGCCGATGCGCTGAACGAAGCCCTCACCCAGGTCGGGGTGCTGGCCGAGCGTCAACTCGATGTCCTTCTCTCGCCCGATCAGAACGGCGGGGCACCGCCCCTCCTCGCCTGGACGCCGGGCCCCACCAGCGGCCTCGCCGGCGCGCAGCTTACCGCCACGGCCCTGGTGGCCGAGCTCCGACAGAACGCACAGATGGCGGCCACCTCGTCGATCCCGACCAACAACGACAATCAGGACGTCGTGTCGATGGGGGCCCTGGCCGCCCGCACGGCCCACGAACAAACCGAGCGCCTCGCCCCAATCCTGGCCGTCCTCGGCCTCAGCCTCGCCCAGCTCACCCACCTGCGGGCCGCCGACTGCGCGGACGGCCCCGCGCCTCCGCCCCCCGACTGGATGCCTTCCGTAGAACCGATCGTGGAGGACCGGCCCCTCCGCGCCGAGATCGACGCCCTCGCCCAAGAGTGGCGCCTCCCCGCCCCCTCATAGCCCAAACCTCCGACATGCCGTCGCCCACATCTCGTCCCGACCCCGGCCCGAACCAGGAATCCGTGTGGGACTACCCGCGCCCGCCGGCCCTGAAGCCAGAGGAACGGCGCATCCGGGTCGTCTTCAACGATACGGTCCTCGCCGATACGACCGAGGCCCTGCGCGTGCTCGAAACGAGCCACCCGCCGGTCTACTACCTCCCGCCCGCCGACGTGGCGATGGAGCACCTTCAGCGGGAGTCGCGGACCTCAATGTGCGAGTTCAAGGGGCGCGCCGTGTACTACACGGCCACGGTCGGGGACCGCTCGGCCCGGCAGGCCGCATGGGGCTACCCAAACCCCACCGATCGCTACGCGGCCCTCGCGGATCACCTCGCCTTCTATCCCAGCAAAATGGACGCGTGCTTTGTGGGCGAGGAGCAGGCTCGCGCCCAGGAGGGGGATTTTTACGGCGGATGGATCACGGACGACATCGTCGGGCCGTTCAAGGGCGGGGCGGGCACGATCGGCTGGTGACGCCCCGACCGCCCCTTACACCGCCGCGAGCGCCCGGTCGAGGTCCGTCCGCAGGTCGTCGATGTCCTCGACGCCCACCGACAGGCGGATGAGCGAGTCGGTGAGGCCGATCTCGCGGCGTTCCTCCGGCGGAATAGAGGCGTGCGTCATGGACGCGGGGTGCTCGATGAGGCTCTCCACGCCGCCCAGGCTTTCGGCCAGCAGGAACACGTCGGTGCCCGAGAGCACCGTCTTGGCGGCCTCTATCCGGTCGTCCGTCAGTTCGAATGAGATCATCCCCCCAAAGTCCTCCATCTGCCGGGCGGCGATGTCATGCCCCGGGTGGGAGGCGAGGCCGGGGTAGCGCACGCGCCCCACCTTGTCGTGGTCGTCCAGAAAGTCGGCGAGGCGGCGCGCATTCTCACAATGCCGCTCCATGCGGAGGTGAAGCGTCTTGGTCCCCCGGAGCGCGAGAAACGAATCCATGGGGCCGGGCGAGGCGCCGGCGCTTTTGACCTGGAAGCGGAGGGCCTCCTCCCACTCATCGGAGTCGGTGCAGACGGCCCCGAGGATGAGGTCGGAGTGGCCGCCCAGGTACTTCGTCGCGGAGTGAAGCACCAGATCGGCCCCCAGGGACAGCGGCTGCTGCAAAAAGGGCGACGCGAAGGTGTTGTCCACGGCCACGTCGGCATCGTTCGCCGCGGCTAGGTCGCAGAGCGCCTCGATGTCGGCGATGCGCATGAGCGGGTTCGTGGGCGTCTCCACCCAGAGGAGCTCGGTCTCGGGCCGCAGGGCCGCCTCGGTCGCCTCCAGGTCCGTCATGTCGACGAACGTAAACTCCAGCCCGTAGGGCTCAAACACCTCCTTAAAGAGGCGGAAGGTCCCCCCGTACAGGTCGTTCGTCGTCACCACGTGGTCCCCCGGGCGCAGCCCGCCCTTCAGAATGGCGTCGATGCCGGCCACGCCCGAGGCGAAGGCAATGCCGTGCTCCGCATTTTCGAGGCCCGCCAGGTTGCCCTCCAGGGCCGTGCGGGTGGGATTGCTCACCCGGGAGTACTCGTAGCCTTTGTGCTCGCCGGGGGCGGACTGGGCGAAGGTGGAGCTCTGATAGATGGGCGTCATGACCGCCCCGGTGGCCGGGTCCGGTTCCTGCCCGGCGTGGACGGCGCGCGTGCCGAACCCCGACGGGATGTCGTAGTCGGCGGAGGCGTCAGAAGTAGACATGATGCGTGGGTGCTGTAAGGGGTGTACTGAGAAGGAATTCGTTCCGATAGGACGCCCCAACGACCAGAGCCCGGACCCTGCAGGGCCCGGGCTCGCACGGTCGGATCGAATGGGGAGCCCCGGCGAGAGGGGGGAAGGCGTTAGTTCTCGCCGCCCGGCTCTTCGGTCATCTCTTCGGCTCGCCCTTCTTCAAAGCCGGCGCACTGCTCCACGTCGGCGGCCTTGTCCGTCTGCTCCGTCTGCACGTACGCCTGGAAGAGGGCACGGCAGGAGTCCTCCAGGTAGCCGCTATCGCCCTGCTGGCTCAGCTGGCGGGCCCGCTCGAGGGGCGGGATCGCATTCTGGAAGGCCTGCTGCCGCTGCTTGGCCAGCGTCCGAATCTGCTGGCTCTCCTGCTCCGTCGCCTCACGGTCCTCCTCCCGTACGCGGTCTTCAATGGTCGCGATGCTGTCGTTCGTCGCCACCGCCTTGTTGACGTACGCCGCGCCCAGGTTGTATTGCGCCTTCGCGTTGTCGGATTCAAGGTCCACGGCCGCCTGCAATTGCTCAATGGCTTCATCGAGGCGATCCGCGCTGAGAAGCATGGAGCCGTAATTGTAGCGGTACGTGGCGTTGTCCGGATTCTCCTCCACCTCTTGGCGGTAGGCCTCCATGGCTCGCTCGGTGTCGCCCGACTGTTGGTAGGCGTTTAGCAGAAGGGAACGCATCTCTTCATTGTCCGGGTGCACCTCAGTGCCCTTCTCCAGCAGCGAGATGGCGTCGTCCATCCGGTCGTTCGAGATGTACAACCGGCCGAGGATGGCGTAGGCGTTCGTGTCGGCCGTATCGGCCGCCTCCATGTACCGCTCCAGGACGGGGATGGACTCTTCCCGTTCGCCCAGGTTAATGCGGGCGTACGCTTCGTTCAGATGCGTGCTGGCCGAGTCCGGGTACGTCGCCCCGGCGGCCCCAAACGACAGCGCCGCCACCCGAAAGGCCGTCGTGTCTCCTTCCTGCTGGGCTCGGTTAAAGGCGTTGGCCCCGCGCTGGAATTCATTGAAGTACGCGAGCTGGCGGCGTCCCTGAATGTCGCTCCGCGCTCCCGGGTTGAACTGGATGGCCTGCTCCTCTGCCTCTCGGGCACGGACCCAGAGCTCGCGGTACTCGTCCGGGTCCATCGTGGTGTCGGACATCTGGCGGAGCACCTGTGCCCGCATCTGGTAGGCCGATACATTGGCCGAATCCTGTGCGAGGGCCGAGTCAATGTTGGCCAGGGCGCGCTCGTAGTTCTCTTCCTCCATGGCACTCTCAGCCGTACTCATGTAGGGATTGCCGCCGGAGCAGCCGGCCATGGTGGCCAGGACCAGCGCAGCGGCAAGCAACGAGGCGAAAAAGGGGCGTCGTGTCGTCATCATGGGTTCAGAATCGGTCCAAAAAAACAGGTCGTGTGCGTGACGGTCGTCTGTGGGGCCTCGGCCGGGCAGGGCCTCAGGCCCTGCGTCACGCTCGGTCCTGCAGTACAGCCCAGTGCCCCGGATGAGCGTGCTTTATGCTGCTCGCAATCTATAAGGCAGCACCAGCCGATGCAAAATCGATCGCGTCATGCCTTCGTGAACTCAGAACACCGTCGGTGTTTCCCGTTGTAACTGAGCGCCGGGATTTCTTTCTTGGAAGCGCTATCACCTGTTCCTGCCACCCGGCCCGTGGCTTTTCCCCAACCCGTCTCCCTCCATGGAGTCTACCGAACCCGCCGACACGCCGCTCCCCCCCAGCCTCCAGGCCCTCCTCCACAAGATCGTGGACTACGCCGGCCTCTTCCCGCCGGCCGACCTGTCCCTCCGTCGGGCCCTCCAGAACTACGCCGACTACCGAGACGAATCGGAGGCGTGGATGCTGTCCCGCTTCGTGCTCCCGGTCCGCCGCCTGCCGGACCTCAGCCCCTTCCACCGCTCCTTCTCTGCCGGGGACCCCTACCAGTTTTCGGTCCTCGGCACGGGGGGCGACACCCCGGACACCTTCCTCGATGCGCTCGGGCGCGACCTGGACGTGATCGACGCCTTCGACGAGGAATATGGCGGGCGGGCCACGGTGGACCTCATGGAGGTTCCCCTTCCCACGTCGCTCATCGGGAGTTCCCAGGCGGATCTCCGCTCCTTCTTCGAAAGCGTACACCAGCGACTGGTGGCCGACGGCACCGCGCAGCTCGACTTTTTCTTCGAGGTCTCGACCGCATCGGACACGATTGAAGGGCTGCGCCCCCTCTGCGCCGCCGTCGCCGGGCACAACAGCCGGCAGGCCGTGCCCGCCCGTTCCACGCTCGGCCTGAAGCTCCGGTGCGGCGGAGCCGAGCCCAGCGACATTCCCAGCGTCGAACAGGTGGCCGCCCTCATCGTGGCCTGCCGCGACGCCGGCGTCTCGTTCAAGGCCACGGCGGGCCTTCACCACCCCCTCCGCCACTACGACGACGGATTCGACACCGAGATGCACGGCTTCCTTAACATCTTCGGGGCCGCCGCTCTCGCCGCGGAGCACGGGCTCGACGCCGACGACCTCATTCCCGTCCTGCGCGACGAGGACGCGACCAACTTTCAGTTCCTGAAGGAGCGTTTTGCCTGGCGGAACGCCGCCGTCCCCCTCGACGGCATCGAACACGCCCGAAACGCCCTCGCCCTCTCCTTCGGCAGCTGCAGCTTCGAGGAGCCGATCGACCATCTGCGCGACCTCGACCTGCTGTAGCCTCCCGCCCTTCTCACACACCAACACGACCCTCCTCCCTACATGGCTGACTCGTCCCTCACCTCCTTCCTCGACGGGGCCGCCCAGAGCCCCTTCCCCATCCAGAACCTGCCGTACGGCGTGTTCGTGCCGCCGGCCGCCTCGTCGCCCCGCGTAGGCGTCGCCATTGGCGACCACGTGCTCGACCTCGCCGTGCTTCAGCAAGAAGGCCACTTCGAACACCCCGACGTGCAGGCCGCCGAGCCGTTTTCGGAGGCCACGCTCAATACCTTCATGGGCCTCGGGCAGGACGCCTGGTCGGCCGTGCGCGAGCGGCTGCAAACCCTCCTCCGCGCCGACACCGCCGACCTGCGAGACGATGCCGCCCTCCGCGAGCGGGCCCTCCACGAGCGCGCGTCCGTCACGATGCGGATGCCCGTCGACGTGGGCGACTACACCGACTTCTATTCCTCGGAGCACCACGCCCGCAACGTGGGCTCGATGTTTCGCGACCCCGAAAATGCCCTAAAACCGAACTGGAAGCACCTGCCGGTGGGCTACCACGGACGCGCCAGCAGCGTCATCCTAAGCGGCGAGGACGTGCGACGCCCCTGCGGCCAGACGCGCCCCGACGCCGACCAGCCCCCGGTGTA
Organism: Salinivenus lutea; assembly: GCA_002894685.1. Classification (GTDB taxonomy): domain Bacteria; phylum Bacteroidota; class Rhodothermia; order Rhodothermales; family Salinibacteraceae; genus Salinibacter; species Salinibacter luteus. Next base: position 22,461 of record NCRC01000020.1, on the reverse strand, counting down.
CGGCCCCTCCCAGCTGCTCGACTTTGAGCTCGAGGTGGGCTTCTTCGTCGGGCCCGGCAACCCGCGCGAGACGCCCATCCCCATCGAGGAGACGCCGCAGCACATCTTCGGCTTCTGCCTCGTCAACGACTGGAGTGCCCGCGACATTCAGGGCTGGGAGTACGAGCCGCTCGGGCCGTTCCTCGGCAAGAGCTTCGCCACCTCCATCTCGCCGTGGATCGTGCCGACGGCGGCCCTGCTGCCCTTCCGCGTACCGGGGCCGGAGCAGGACCCCGCCCCGCTCGACTACCTGCAGCAGGACGCGGACTGGACCTTCGACGTGGCCCTGGAGGTGGGCCTCCAGACGCCGTCGATGGACGCCCCGCACACCGTCTGCGAAACCAACTTCCGCCACATGTACTGGACCGTGTGCCAGCAGCTGGCCCACCACACCGTCAACGGCTGCAATGTGCGCCCCGGCGACCTCATGGCCTCCGGCACCATCAGCGGTCCCACCAAGGACAGCTACGGAAGCATGCTGGAGCTGTCGTGGCGCGGGCAGGAGCCCGTGGAGCTCCCCGGGGGCGAGACGCGCTCGTTCCTGGAGGACGGCGACCACGTGGTGATGCGCGGACACGCGGACGGCGACGACTATCAGATCGGATTCGGATCGGTCGAAGGCACCGTCCGTCCCGCCTCCTGTCAGTAAAACGCCCCCCTCCGCGGCAAAACTGGCGAACCGTCAGGCGACTCGAAACTGTGGCAGAGCCCGGACAGAGGCGATTGCCACATTTTCCGTCCGGCGAAGACGGAATTGCCATCTCGTCGGGCGCCCCGCCGTTCTGACAGTTTTGCAGGGCCTCGGGTCCGGTCTGGTACGGGTGTTGTAACGAAGAATGAGCGAGTGCTTGTGCGAGGGCCGGCGGCCACGGGCCGTCGCCTCGCTCTCGTTCCGTTCTTCTTCTGAATTGATTCCCACCCTCCCATGACTGGTATGACCCGCCGCACCCGCAACCTTGGCGACCTTCAGCGCGAAATCGACCGCCTGTTTGGCCGCTTCTCCCCCTCGCGGGATCAGGACGGCGACCGCTCGTCGCGGCAGTCCGTCTGGGCCCCGCGCATGGACCTTCTCGAGACCGAGGGGGCGTACCGCATCCGCCTCGACGTGCCCGGCATGAGCAAAGACGACCTGACGATCAACTATCAGGACAACGAGCTCACTGTGAGCGGCGAGCGCACGAACGACCGGCCCGGGGATGATGCCGAATTCGTGCGCGTCGAGCGCCCGTTCGGTCACTTCCACCGCGCCTTCACGCTCCCCCAGACGGTGGACGCGGCCGGCATTGAGGCCACGTACGAGAACGGTGTGCTGACCATCTCGGTGCCGAAGACGGAGGACGTGAAGCCCCGTCAGATCGAGATCCAGTAGTCTGCCCCCACGAAACCTCGTGGACGTTCAACGCCCCCGGCCGCATTGAGCGGTCGGGGGCGTTTTTTGTGGCGCGTCCCCTGCTCGGAACCTCCGCCCGCGTGCCGGCTTCTCGGTGGATGCCCATGACGCTCCCTGTTTCGTTCCTCGACCGGCTCTCTTCGCGCCTCCAGCGCCCCCTCCCCGGCCACGAGGCGCACCGCCGCATGGCCCCGCGCTACGAGCTGCGACGGGACGCCCTCTCGGTAGAGGATCGGCACTGCCGGGAAGCCGCCGTGCTGGCCCTCCTCCTGCCCTCCGACGACCTCCCGTCGGTGATCCTCACGGTGCGGCGCGACGACCTGCCGGACCACGGCGGGCAGATCTCGTTTCCGGGGGGAGAGCGCGAGGACAAGGAATCGCTCCGCGACACGGCGCTCCGGGAGGCCCACGAGGAAATTGCCCTGGTTCCGCAGTCCGTCCGCCTCCTGGGCGGGCTCACGCCCCTCTACATTCCTCCGTCCAACTTCTGCGTCCACCCGTTCGTGGGGGTCGTCGATCCCGCCCCGCCGCTGCGCCCCACCGACCGGGAGGTGGCCGAGGTGCTCCACGCGCCGCTCCATCACCTGTTAGATCCGGACACGCGCGTGGTCGAGACGTGGACGCTACACGATCAGGCGGTGGAGGTGCCGTACTACGACGTGGCCGGCCGCACGGTGTGGGGCGCCACGGCGATGATGCTGGCCGAACTGCTGGCCCTCGTCGAGGACGCCGGCCCTCCCGAATAGCCGGTTGCTCAAAGATACCGACGCAGATAGTCGGCCACGGCGTCGGGGCCCGCCAGGCGATGACTCGCGCTCGTCGTCCCCTCCCCCACCTTCACCGTGACGGCCGCTCGGTCGAGGGCGTGCAGGGACTCGAACGCATCCTCGTCCGTCGTGTCGTCGCCCAGGTACACCGGCGTGGCGTCTGGGTGCTCCCCCGCGATGCGTTCGACGGCCGTTCCCTTCGTAAGCCCCGCCGGGCGGAGCTCGACCACCTTTTTGCCCCACACGGCGTCGAGCGCATCGGGAAGGTCGGCGAGCCAGTCCGCCAGTTGCTCCCGTGCGGCCTCTTCGTCGTCCACCGCGCGGTAGTGGACCGCAAAGGTCTGGTTTTTCTCTTCCACCTGGAGCCCCTCCAGGGCGGGGACGGACGTTCGGAGGCGCCGCAGGGCCCGCACCGCCTCCTCGGGCAGGAGCTGACGCGTCTCGCCCCCTACGGTCCCCTCCTGCGCCCCATGCAGGCCGATGGCCCGATACGGGCGGTCGAGAAACTGCGAGAGGGCCTCGATGTCGCGCCCCGTGACGATCCACAACGGGTGCTGCGCCTCGAGGCGCCGGAGCAGGTCAGGGATGTCCGGGTGCGGCACGGCCGCGGACGGGTCGTCCACGATGGGCGCCAGGGTGCCGTCGTAGTCGAGGAAGAAGAGGGGGCGATCGACGACGGGAAGCATGGCCGGGCGGGGGGTGAAATGAACCGGATGACAGGATCGCGGCCTACCGGTGGAGCGCCTCCAGGAAGCCGTCGGCCCAGTTGTGAACGTCGAGCGTCTCGATGGTTCGCTTGAGGCCCCGCAGGCGCTCGACCTTTTCCTCGTGGGGCATCTCCAGCGCCGTCTTGATGGCCCGGGCGAGCCCGCCGTGGTCGTAGGGGTTGACCTGCACGGCCTCGGGGAGCAGATAGGCCGCCCCCGTGAGCTCCGAGAGAATGAGCACGCCGTCCTGCGTGGCGGTCACGAACTCCTGCGTCACCACGTTCATGCCGTCACGGAGGGGCGTGATGAGCGCCGCGTCGGCGGCCCGGTAGAAGGCACACAGCTCGTACTGCGTGTAGGTGCGGTAGCGGTAGTTGACCGGCACCCAGCTCTCCTGCGCAAACCGCCCGTTGATGCGTCCCACCACCTCGTCCACCTCCCGGCGAATCTGCTGGTAGGATTCGAGCTCCGTGCGGCTCGGCGTGGCAATCTGGAAAAAACTGACCTTTCCGTGGTACTCCGGATTTTCCTCCAGAAACTTCTCGAACGCCAGCATCCGCGAGCGAATGCCCTTCGTGTAGTCGAGCCGGTCGATGCCGATCACGACATAATCGGTGCCGAGGCGATCCCGAAATTTCTGCGCCTCCTCCTCGATGGACGGGTCGTGTGCCATGCTCTTGAACCGCTCCACGTCGATGCCGATGGGATGGGCCTCGGCGCGGATCTCCCGGCCCTCGTAGTGGATGACGTTGCCCTCCACCTCGGCGTCGAGCAGCGTCTCCGCGCTCTCCAGGAAGTTGTCCACGTACTCCTCTACGTGAAAGCCAATGAGGTCGCAGCCCAGCATGCCGCGCAGCAGCTCGCGCGACCAGGGAAGGATCCGAAAGACCTCCATCGCCGGCCAGGGAATGTGCCAGAAATGGCCGATGGTGGCATCGGGCCGGTCCTCGCGGATATAGCCCGGCGAGAGCATCTGGTGGTAGTCCTGAATCCAGATGGTCTCGTCGGCGCCCTCCTCCGTTTCTTCGAGGACGGCGTCGGCAAAGCGCCGGTTCACCTGCCGGTAGGTTTCCAGAAACGCATCGTTCAGCTCCAGGTGCTGAACGAGGTAGTGCGACAGGGGCCACAGAATCTGATTGGCCATCCCGTAGTAGTAGCCGTCGAGCTCCTCCGTGCTCAGGGGCACGCGCCGCACCACAAAGTCGGGGTCGTCGGCGGGGTACTCTTGTCGCTCCGGCAGATCGGGATCTTCTCCCATGCCTACCCACACGCCGCCCTGCTCTTCCAGCACGGGCAGCAGGGCCGTGGTGAGGCCGCCAACGGAGGTTTCCCACCCGTCATCGGTTTGTCGAATGGGCACCCGGTTCGCTACGACGGTGAGACTCAAGGCAAAAGAAACGGGTCGCGTGAGAAAGAAGCGGCGGGGGGAGTCTTCTACAATACAAAACGGGCCCGGTCCGTTGTATCTCGCTCCCCTCTCTTCACAAAAGCATATCATTCCAGACAACCGATGGCAAGGCCCGTCCGGCATTTTTCCCTCGCAGTGGCCGTCCCCCGCCTCACCGGCCCGCCGCGCGGAGCACGTCCTGGGCCCGGTCCGGACGGTCGGTAATCAGGCCGTCGACCCCGAGCGCGATCAGGCGGCGCATCTCGTCGGGGTCGTTGACCGTCCACGGAATCAGGGCCAGGCCGCGGGTGTGCACGGCGGCCACCAGGTCCGCATCCACGAGCCCTGCGTGGGGGCTATAGATCTCGGGCCGAAAGGACAGCGCCCCCAGGGCCGGCCCAATGCCCTCCTCCCCGATCTCCTCCACAAGGAGGGCCACGCGTCCCCCAGCCCCCTGCCGGTGGACTTCTTCCAGAACACGTGGGTCGAAGGACTGGATCGTCGTGCGGGGCGCGACGCCTTCCTCCGCGACCACCGCCCCCACGCCCTGGACAAACGCCTCGGGGTCGGGATGAAACGTCCCGTCCCACTCGGGCCGGCTCTTCACTTCGATGTTGTAGAACACCGGGGGGCGATCGTGCGCCTCCACGTACGCCTCCGCCAGGTCGAACACGTCGCGGAGGCGCGGCTTCGACGCCGATTGCGGGGCCTGCTCCGGAAAGTCGGGATGCTGCAGGCGTCCGCAGTCGTACGACGCCACCCGGTCGTAGTCCATCGCGTAGATGTTGTGCGCCCGCTCGTCGGACGCCGCAATGCGCTCCCCCGCCGGCGTCCGGCAAATGTGGGCGGCCATCCAGGGCTCGTGGGACACGACGATCGTTCCGTCCCCGGCCACCACCACGTCCATCTCCAGCGTCGTCACGCCCAGTTCCAGCGCACGCCGGAAGGCCGGGAGCGTGTTCTCCGGGGCCAGGCCGCGGCATCCCCGGTGTCCCTGCAGGTCGAACCCCTCGGGCGTGCGGATGGAATGGGGGGCGTTGGGCGGCATGGCACGAACGGACCGGCGGAAGCGACGCGCGGGGAGGGGAACAGCCGGACGCCCACACCCACGCCCGCCCGCCTCGTTCCCGACCCGCGGAGGCCCGGCGGCGAAGGGACCCCGCCGCTCGTTTCAAGAGCGTGCAGAGAGTCGGTCAATCCCGCCGGATCGGTAGCACTTGGGCCTCTCACTTTCTACGTTGACGTTACTTCTCGCGCGAGCGCAGGCGCGATTGGTCTCGTAGGTCTCCTCCACAAACGCCTCTTCGGAGTATGGAAGCGGACGATAGCCGCGTCATTCCCATCAACATCGAGGACGAAATGAAGTCCTCGTACATCGACTACTCGATGTCGGTCATCGTGAGCCGGGCGCTGCCCGACGTGCGCGACGGCCTGAAGCCGGTGCACCGCCGCGTGCTCTACGGCATGCACGAGCTCGGCCTCACCCAGGGCGCCAACTACAAGAAGAGCGCCCGCATTGTCGGGGAGGTGCTCGGGAAGTACCACCCCCACGGCGACTCCTCGGTGTACGACACGCTGGTGCGCATGGCGCAGCACTTCTCCATGCGCTACCCGCTGGCGGATGGGCAGGGCAACTTTGGCTCGGTCGACGGCGACTCGGCGGCGGCCATGCGGTACACCGAGGCCCGCATGACGCGCATCGCCGAGCAAATGCTCCAGGACATCGGCAAGGAGACCGTCGATACGCAGGAAAACTTCGACGGCACGATGGAGGAGCCGACGGTGCTGCCGGCGGCCTTCCCCAACATGCTCGTCAACGGGGCCGACGGCATCGCCGTGGGCATGGCGACCAAGATCCCGCCGCACAACCTGGGCGAGACGATCGACGCCACGGTGGCCTACATCGACGATCCGGACATCGAGATCGACGAGCTGATGGAGCACCTGCCGGCCCCCGACTTCCCGACCGGCGGCATCATCTACGGCTACGCCGGGGTCTACGAGGCCTACCACACCGGGCGCGGCCGCGTGGTGATGCGCGCGAAGATGCACGAGGAGGACGTGCAAAGCGGGCGGCGCGCCCTGGTGGTGACTGAGCTGCCCTACCAGGTCAACAAGAGCCGCGAGGTGGAGCGCATCGCCGATCGGGTGCGCCAGGAGCGCATCGAGGGCATCGCCGACCTGCGCGACGAAAGCGACCGCGACGGCCTCCGCATCGTGATCGAACTGAAGCGGGACGCCAACGCCGAGATCGTCAAGAATCAGGTCTATAAACACTCGCGCCTGCAGGACACCTTTGGCGTCAACATGGTGGCGCTGGTCAACGGGCGGCCCCAGGTCGTCGACCTGAAGGACGCGATCCGGCACTACGTGGAGCACCGCCACGAGATTGTGGTGCGCCGCACGAAGTACGACCTGCGACAGTCGCAGGACCGCGCCCACATTCTGGAGGGCCTCACGCTGGCGCTCGACCACCTCGACGCCGTCATCGCCATCATCCGCCACTCGCCCGACACCGACACCGCCCGCCAGAGCCTGCGCGAGGGCCGCTACCCGGACACGCTCAGCGAGGCGGACCTGCGCGAGATCAACGTCCCGCTCACGCCCCCTGTCGAGGCCGACCGCGAGCAGGACACCGTACAGGAGCTGCTGGGCGACGAGTACGAGGAGCTCGTCCAACAGCCCGAAGAGGGCCACTGGCTCACGGAGGACCAGGCCAACGCCATCCTGCGCCTGCGCCTCAGCCGCCTCACGGGGCTGGAGCGCGAGAAAATCATCGGCGAGTACGAGGACATCATCGACGAGATCAAGCGCCTCCAGCACATCCTGAACAGCAAGGAGCGCCGGATGGAGCTCATCAAGGAAGAGCTGCTGAAGGTGAAGGAGCGGTTCGACGACGAGCGCCGCACGATGATCGACAAGACCGGCGGCGACGACATCATCATCGAGGACCTGATCGAGCGCGAGCACGTGGTGGTCACCATCACGCACCAGGGCCTCACCAAGCGCACGCCCATCGACACGTACCGGACGCAGGGGCGCGGCGGGGTTGGCATGCGGGGCACCGGCAAGCGGGACGACGACTTCATCGAGCACCTCTACGTCTGCCACTCGCACGACGTCCTGCTCCTCTTCACCGACAAGGGCCAGTGCTTCTGGCTGCGGCCGTTCGAGATTCCGGAGGGCAGCCGCACGGCGAAGGGCCGCTCAATCCGCAACCTCATCGACATCGACCGCGACGACCGCGTGCGGGCCGTCATCAGCGTCGGCAAGGAGGACTTCGAGGACGAGGCCTTCCTCAACAGCCACTACGTGCTGGCCGCCACGCGAGAGGGCCAGGTCAAGAAGACGGCGCTGGAATCCTACAGCCGCCCGCGCCGCGGCGGCATCATTGGCATGAAGGTGGAGGACGACGACCAGCTCATCGAGGCGTCGCTCACCGGCGGCGACAACACCGTCGTGGTGGCCTCGTCGGGCGGGCGCGCCGTGCACTTCCACGAGGAGGATGCCCGCCCCATGGGCCGCAACACCGCCGGCGTGCGGGGCATGCGACTGCCGGGGGACCAGACGATGGTGGGCATGATTTCCGTCTCGCCCGACCGGCGCGAGGCCCTCGACGTGCTCGCCATCGCCGAGAACGGCTACGGCAAGCGCACTCCCCTCACCGACTACCGCGTGCAGAGCCGCGGCGGCAAGGGCCTCATCACCCTCAACCGCACGGACCGCACCGGCGACCTCGTTTCCCTTAAGGGCGTGGCCGGCGACGAGGACCTGATGATCATCACCGAGAACGGCATCATGATTCGCACGCGGGTGGAGGAGATCAGCCAGATGGGCCGCAACACGCAGGGCGTGCGCGTCATCAACCTCAAGGACGGCGACGCGATTGCCGACGTGAGCTGCGTGGCGCCCGATGCCTTGGCGGCTCCGGAGGCGGACGAGGAGGAGGACGAGACAGACGAGGCGGCCGACGCCGCGGTCAGTAACGGCGAGTGGGACGAAGAGGCCGCCTCCGATGCCGTGGACGACGCGGAGTAGCCCCGCCATGGCCTCCGTCCAACGCTAAAGCCGCGCGCAGCCCCGAACGCCAATCGGGGCCCTGCGCTATCGGACGTGAATCGCCTGCACCGTCTCCGTGAATTCGGTGCCGTCCGCTCCCTGCCCGATCACACGGAAGAAATATATGCCGCTGCTCAGTGGTATGCCTTTCTCCGTATTCATCTTCGAACTCAGAGTAAAGGACTTGGCGTTATTAATGGTTGTGGACTGGACAGGGGTACCCAACCGCCGTCCCAGCGCATCATAAACTTGTACTTGTACTGCAATCTCACGGTCCTGCCACTTCTCAGGTAGCGTTACAGACAAACTCGTCTGTTCACTAAAGGGATTAGGAAACACTTTTACGTCCACTTCTTGATTTCGCAAAGTAAAAGTACCTTCCGCCTCCGCTACAAGAGTATCAGAGTCGGTCTCACCATCTCCATCAGTATCTATTTTTGAAAATGCCTCTACAAGGAAATGGTGACTCCCAGCTGGCAGATTGCTAATTTGTCGCGTATACTGACCGATCCCTTCACTTCTTACTTGAAACTGATTCGCATCTTCACCTCCGAAGAATCGCTGGGTTATTTCAAATCGATCCACCCCTATACTATCCGTACCAACTAACTGCCAATCCAAAGTGATTTCCCCTGAAGAAGGAGCGGCTTCTCCTCGAAGATTAGTGATCTGAACTCCTGAGGGCACAGGCACGGCCTGGTTGGCCTGCACGAACCCGTGGCCGCTCCAGGGGTCGACCCCCGACGCAATCTGGACGAAGTCGCCCTCCCGGTTCTGTCGGACCGTCACGTCGGCCGCCGTCGACTCCAGGCGGTCGTACACCTCCACAGGAGAAAGATCCGGACGGGCACTGCGGATGAGCGCCCCAATCGCTGCGATGTTTGGGGCGGCCGCCGAGGTGCCGAAGAAATTCGGATGGGGATCAGCGTCCACCCCATTGAAGAAGGTGTCGTCGATGTCATTTCCGAAGAACGTGTTGTCGATGCCGTCCGCGCCGGTCACATCGGGCTTTTCACGATCCTCCGTGGTTGGATTCCCATTCTGGTCGAACCGGATCTGAATTCCCCCCTTCGAGGAAAAGGGCTCTAGCGCCGCCGGATCGGAATTGGAATTGTACTCTGCGGTGTTGTAGAACGGCGCGGCGGCCACCGCCATCGCCCCCTCCGCCATCGGATGCCCAAAGAGGGTGGGCCCGAGCGTGTCGTACTCTTCAACCGTAAAGTCACTTCCCGAGTAGACGTACTTGATTTCGTCCGGATCGGGACCGGCGGCCTTCTCGATCACGAGGTCGAGCGACTGGGCGCTGCCGGTGCTGTTGGTGTACTCCATCGTCTCGGACGGCACCCCGGTGGCGATGTTGTCGGTGCTCGACTCCGCCACAATATCTCCGTCCTGGTCCACCAGCGCGATGTCGAGGTCCGTATCGGGCCCCGCCGATCCCTCCACCTGCGCCGACGGGTCGGTCCACTGAAACGAAAACACCTGAAAGGTGCCGCCGGCCTCTACCGTCACGCGCTGCTCCGTATCGGTCGACAGGGTCGAGCTGTCGAAGTCGTGGCGCGTGGAATTGCTACTGATGACCCCGGGCTCCCCCGAGTTGCGGAAGGGGGCCTCGTACGACTCCTGGCCGTTGTTGCCCGCGGACGAGAAGTACGCCGCCCCGTCGCTGGTTACGACCTCGTCGACGGCGTTCGACACGGGGCCATCCTGGTAGAACGGCTCGCTGCTGTAGCCGACGTCGTCGACAATCACGCCGCAGCCGGCCGCGGCGAGTTCGCGGATGCCCGACGCAAAGTTGCCTATGCCCCCGAACGCCGTGTGGAAGCCCAGCGTGGCGCCCGGGGCAATGTCGTGGATGAGCTGGAGCATGGCACGGCCCTCGTCGGTGGGGGACGGGTCGCTCCCGTTGTAGTCCGCAAGCACGTCGACCGGTGCCGTTCGCCCCTCCGGGTTTCCTTCGCCCGGCAGGTCCCCGGACTCCACATCGTCGGAGGCCGACGTGATGGTCCCGCTCGCCGTATCATAACTGTCGGAGAGTCCGCACACCTTTTCTCCGGCCCCATCGACGCCCTTCTCCATCCGGGCCCGGAATGCTCCGTGAGACGTGTCCGCCTCCGACTCCACGCTCCCGACGTGGACCCGCATGTACGACGGCAACATGCCGCGCAGCGAGGCGAGTTGTGCCGCCTCTTCGAGCGCCCCAATCGGAAGGCGCCCGGACACCACGGCCCCGGTCGTGGCCCCGTCCTCCAGCCCGAGGGCCCGCAGGTCGTCAAGCAGGGTCGCAGCATCCGTCGCGGCGACCGCGTCCACAACCACCGTGCGCCCGTCCGCCGCGACCGGCGAATACACCCGGCTCTCCCCCCGGGCCGGGTCCGCTGGGCCCTGCACACTCGCCTGGCCCGACCGGTCCCCCCGGAGCGACTGCACCGCGGCCCGGCCGCCCGCCTCGTGCTGATGGTAGAGCAGCGCCAGCTCGGTCCCAAGCCGCGACATGGGGCCGTTCTTGGTCGCGTCGTCCGGCCCTCGTACCGCCTGGCGGGCCGCCCGCCGCACCTCGTCCGACACCGCCTCTACCGAAAGCATTCCCACCGACTTCGTCGCAAAGCCCTCCGTCTGCGCCTGCGCCTCCGCCGGCCCCAGGAGTCCAAGAGCCAAGACGACCGCTATGCAAAAAGACCCAACGCGAAGCATACGAGAAGCGTGTTGTGATCGTGTCTGTGATGAGGCCCATCGCTACCGGACGACGAGCATATTTTGCGTTTCCGTGATGCCGCTTTCGCCCTGCACTCGGAGCACGTACAGCCCGCTCCCCCACGTGTCGGCGTCAATGGTAATCCGGGTGGGGACGTTCGCGTCCACGGTCCGGTCTTCCGAGTACATACGCTGGCCGAGGGAATTAAACACCTCCACCGTCACCGACTGTGTCTCGCGGGCCGTCAGCTCGAAGGTCGCCCGGTCGCGGACGGGATTTGGATAGGGCCCCAGCGCGTACACGTCGCCGTCGAAATCAACCTCCACGTCCTCCGACGCGCTCACAATGGAATTGCCCTGCCCGTCCTCCGCCCGCACGCGGTACTGGTAGCGGCCCGGCGTTTGCCGCTCGGCCGTATAGCTCGTCTGATTGGTCGTCGTCACCGGCCGAAACGACCCGCTCGTCCCCAGCCGGCGCTCCACCCGGTAGCGCACGGACGACGGCGTGCCCGGCGGCTCCGTCCACGAGAAGGAGACGGTGCCCCGCCCCTGCTCGTCCCGCCCCGCGACTTCCGTCGCTACGTTGTCCACGTTGACCGTGTCCCGTACCGTTTCGAGGGAGGTGCCCTGCGACCCATCCGAGCGTACCCAGCGGAGCCGGAAGGAAAACACCCCGAGGCCGAGGCTGTCCAGCGTGACCGACGGCTCCTCCAGCGAGGACGCGTCAATCTCCCGGATCGTCTCAAACTCGCCGTCAAAGTACATCCGATCCACGAGGTACTCGTCGATGTTGGCGTCCGCCCCCACGCTCCACGAGAGCGTGCGGCTGCCGTCGGCCGTATTCGCCGACTGTAGGTCCAGAGCAAAGACATCGCGGAAGAACTGCTGACATCCCGTGCCGAGGGGCCACCCCATGTCCTTCATTTGCCCACACACGACGGCGCCGGGGAGCCGGTTGGTCTCCGCCGTCCCGATTTGCGGGGTCATAAGGGCGTTCGGGGACTCCGGGGGGTAGGCCGACTCGTCCAGGTGCGCAATGCTCGATCCGGCCTGAAAAAAGAGCGGGGCGTACATCATCGGAGGGACGGGGCCGTCGCCCTGCTCCGCCCCCCGGATCGCCTGCTCCCCGTCGAAGAAGAGACGGTCACTCGTCAAGGCATCGCCGAGGGCCTCCGACGGATTGGGAAACTGGTCCTCGTTCGTCAGGACCCGAATCGGGCTACTCGGGGGGTCCTCCACGAGGAGACGCCCAAACGGCCCGGGCGACCGTTCCTCGCCGTCGATCTGTCCATCACTGTCAAAATCAAGCCCGTACCCCCCCGTCCCGTTGTTGTAGTTGAAGACGTCGACGTAATTGAGGCCGTGGGTAATTTCGTGCAGGACCACACTCGTAAAGTCGATGGTGCCGGCCGGGGCGGGCCCCTCCCCGAAGTGCCAGTCGCTCCGCTGACTGTTGAATCGGGCAACCATGTCAAACCCGCCCTCCGATTGGTCGGTCTCGGTCAACGCATCCAGGAGCGGAAATCCGATAATCGTGTCGCCGCTGCCGTCGTCGTTCGTGTCGATCAGACCGAGCCGTGGCCCCGCGGCCCCCAACGTATTCCCCCCAAGCGGCTCCCACTGCGCATTCAGTCGAATGGGCACCGGCGAGGAGATGTGTGTCTCCCAGATGTCCACCGCCCGTTGGAATGCCGCCTGGGCATCCGCCGGGAAGGAGTCACTGTAGGTCACCTCGATGGTGGCCGTCTGATTGGCGGGCGCCCGCTGGAGGGCCCCTTCCGGAAAGCGTTCGACGAACATGTCCAGATCAAGCTTCCGCAGCCCGCAGTCCTGGTAGGTGGCCAGGGCCTGCTCGTACGACATGCGATCGACCACATCCCAGGACGCCGGTTGGGCCGCGGCTGGGGGCGCTCCAAACACAAACAAACACAAGCCGACGCACAGTGCCGCGGCGGTTCGAACAAAAGACATCACGAGATTTGAAAGACGTCAACGAAGGAAAAGCGTACAAAACGGGTTCTCATTCATGACCGACGCGCCACGCACCCGAGAAGAAGCAGCTACGGACGCCCAAAATGATAGGCGAGACCAAGGGATAACGGCAACACTGTAACAGCATTCTCTTTTCCGCCCGGCAGGCTCCCCGTGGTGCGAAACTCCGCGTCCAAAAACAGCCCCCCGGCCAGTTGCATGGAGGCCCCCAGGCCCACGTCGCCCCCTGCATCCGTCACCTCAATGTCCGAGAAAGCCACCTGCCGTGGGTCGTTCACGAAATTGACCGTGGCCCCATCCATTGTCGTGTGCACGACGCCAAGCCCCACGAGCAGATACGGCTCGATGCGCCCGAGGGAGGTCAGGACGATTCGGCCCTCCAGTGTCAATGCCCGCAGGCGCCCATCCAGAGAGTTGGAGAGCGTGCAGTCCACACTGCAGCCCGCCGTGAGGTCCGATCCGTCGCCCTCAAACCGCGACTCCTGGGCGCGGAGGCGCACCCCGAGATCGAAGTTGCTGGAGATCCCCCGAACAAAACCCGCCGATACGTACACGTGACGCCCAAACGTGGTGCTTGCATCCGCCTCCACCTCCTCAGAGTCTTGCGGGCCCTCAAAGATTCCGGAATACGTCACCTCGGTGACGGCCGGGGCCCAGCCGCCGCCGGCCCCGATCCGGACCTGTTGCGCCTGGGCGGAGTGGTGGTGTGAGAGGGTGGGGAGCAAAAGACCGGCGCCGAGAAGACAGCACCCGAGGACCTGCAGGATGCGCATGGACTCAGACAGTGCAGGTGTAAGGAAGCGAACGATTTATCCGGCTTCCCTTACGCAGCCTGGTCCCACTCGTTCGCGCCCCGGCGCGCCCGCTCTCGCTTCCTCCCGTGGGGAGCACGCGCTCAGCGCCGGATGGCTTTTTCGGGTGCGGCTCCCTTATCTTATGGGCGGCCCTCACGGGCCGCTCACCGTCATGTCCCACTCTGACTGGAGCCCTCTCCCATGTCCGACTCCTCAATTGCATTCGGCACCGACGGCTGGCGCGCCGTCATTGCCGACGATTACACCTTCGAAAACCTCGCCCGCGTTGCCCACGCCACGGCCACGTGGCTGCACGACGACTACGGCGACACCCCGAGCGTCGTACTGGGGCACGACCCCCGCTTCCTGGGCCGCTCCTTCGCCGAACGGGCCGCCCAGGTCCTCGCGGCGGCGGGCGTGCACGTCACCTTTGCCGACACGATGGTGTCCACCCCCGCCGTGAGCTGGGCCACACAGGCGATGGAGGCCGACGCCGGAGTGGTCATCACCGCCAGCCACAACCCGCCCGAGTACAACGGCTACAAGATCAAGGCGCACTTCGGCGGGCCCGCGCCCCCGCCCATGATTGCCGCCGTGGAGGACGCCATTCCGTCGGCCTCGGCCCTCCCCGACACGCTCCCATCCTTCGACGACCTGACGTCGGACGGCCACGTTGCCCTCCACGACGTGCGCTCCGGGTACCTGAACGCCCTCCACGAGACCCTCAACATCGACGCAATCACGGCGGCCGACTTCACCATCGCCCACGACGCGATGTTCGGCGCCGGACAGGACCTCGTGATCGACCTGCTGGGCGACGACAAGGTCCATCCGCTGCGGCACGACCTGAACCCGGGCTTCCACGGCGTGGCCCCCGAGCCCATCGCCGACCGGCTGCAAACCCTCTCGGACACGGTGGCCGCGGACCCGGACTGTGCCGTGGGCCTCGCCAACGACGGCGACGCCGACCGCATCGGCATGGTGGACGAGAACGGGGACTTCGTCAGCTCGCACCGGCTCCTCGCCCTGCTCGTCAAATACCTCCACGAGGAGCGCGGCCTCTCGGGCTCCGTGGTCAAAACCTTCTCCACCACCCACATGCTCGACCGCATGGCCGAGCAGTACGGGCTCCCGCTGGAGACCACCCCCATCGGCTTCAAACACATCGCCACCAAAATGGCCGAGGGCGGCGTGCTCGTGGGCGGCGAGGAATCGGGCGGCATCGCAGCCGCCGGCCACATTCCCGAGCGCGACGGCATCTACATCGGCCTGCTCATCGTGGAAATGATGGTGGAGCGGGGCAAGCCCCTCTCGGCGCTCGTGGACGAGCTGCTGGAGGAGTTCGGCCCGCACTACAACTACCGCGACGACATTCACATCCGCGAGGACCAGAAGGCCGACGTGCTGGACCGCCTCGACAACAAGGGCGGGCTCGACACGGTGGACGGCCACGAGGTGACGGAGGTGCAGACGCTCGACGGCTTCAAGCACGTGACCGACAAGGGATGGCTCCTCATCCGCCCCTCCGGCACCGAGCCGGTGCTGCGGGTGTACTCGGAAGCCGAGTCGCCCGAGGCCGCGGAGGCGCTGGTGAAAGATGCCTCCCGTCAGCTCGGCCTCGACGAGTGATCAAGGGCTGTCGACGGATGTAGAGATACAGGGCGCGGCGGCGTTCCCCCCCGGGGACGTCGCCGATCGCTCTTTTGCCCCCCTCCTCCCCTACGCCATCGTCGCGGGATCCTCCTGCGCGGACCGGCGCTCGTCGTCAACAACTTGGCCGCCGCGGAGGCTGAGCGTGCGGCGGGTGCGTCCGGCCAGCTCGCGGTCGTGGGTCACGAGCACGAGCGTCGTGCCCGCCGTTTCGTTGAGCCGAAAGAGTACATCCTCGGTCCGCTCCGCGGTGTCGGCGTCGAGGTTGCCCGTGGGCTCGTCGGCAAACAGCACGTCGGGCTCGTTGATAAAGGCCCGCGCCATCGCCACGCGCTGCTGCTCACCGCCGGACAGCTGCGACGGGTAGTGGCCGAGCCGGTCGCCGAGGCCCACGTCTTCCAGCAACGACTCGGCCCGGTCGCGCGCGTCGACGGTGCCGCGCAGCTCGGCGGGCACCATCACATTCTCCCGGGCCGTGAGGGTTGGCAGCAGGCGAAAGGTCTGAAAGACAAAGCCCACGTGCTGGTTGCGCACCTCGGCCCGTTCGTCCTCCGTCAGTGGATTGAGGGCCACCCCGCAGAGCGTGACCGACCCGCTCGTGGGACGATCGAGCCCGGCGCACAGGCCGAGCAGGGTCGTCTTGCCGCTGCCCGACGGGCCGACGATGGCGCACGTCTCGCCCGCCGCGACCTCGAACGAGACATCGTCGATGACGGTGAGGGTGCGCCCCCCGCTGTCAAAGGTTTTGGTGAGGGCATCGACCTGAAGGACCGGGGTGTCGCTCATGTGCAAATCTCGTGCGTAACAGCATTGGTGAACACAGGGGGCCGTCGGGCCGGGGCGGAAACCCACCCGCTCAGCCCTCGGTTGGGCCGTCCGATCGTCTTTCTCGTCTTTTGCCTTCTCTCCATGACGACCGCCCGCCTATACCTGCTTCTGCTCTGCGGGGTTCTGAGTCTGGCCGGCTGCGGGGCCGATCGTTCCGCCTCCGACACATCCTCCCCCGACACCGCGGCGTCTGCCCCTGCCCCGGGCGCCGCGGACACGGCCCGGACGGCGCCCGACACCACGACCGACGGCGGCGTCCGCGTGCTCGTCCTGGGCAATAGCATCGCCGCGGGCAGCGGCGTCTCGCCCCAGCAGGCGTTTCCCGCCCGGCTGCAACAGACAGTCGACTCGCTGGACTGGAACGTCACGGTCCAGAATGCCGGCGTGAGCGGCGAAACGACCGCCGGCGGCCTCCGCCGCATCGGCTGGCTGCTGAACGAACCGGTCGACATTCTACTGCTGGAGCTGGGCGGCAACGACGGCCTGCGGGGCGTCGACCTGACCTCGACCCGCGACAACCTGACCGCCATCATCGACACCACCCTCTCCACCTACCCTGACGCCCGCGTGCTGCTGGCGGGCATGCAAATCCCGTCCAACCTGGGCGCCGACTACACCCGGCAATTCCGCGACCTGTATCCGTCCATTGCCGACCGGTACGACCGCGTCACCCTCATCCCGTTCATCCTTGAGGACGTGGCGACGGTTGACTCGCTCATGCAGGACGACGGCATCCACCCCACCGCCGCCGGCCACCGCGTCGTGGCCAACAACGTGTGGGAATACCTCCGCCCGATGCTGGAGGACCGGCGCGTCCGCGACCCCGCCTGAACAGGCACGACGGCCTCTTCTCGCTCGGGCCCTTACGCCTCCTGCATCTTCTTCACCGACTCGGTGATGCCCGCCACCGCCTCCTTCGCGTCGCTGAAGAGCATCTTCGTATTGTCGGCGTAGAAGAGCTCGTTGGGCACGCCGGAATAGCCCGGGCTCAGGCTGCGCTTGATGACCACGACCGTCTCCGCCTCATCCACATTCAGGATGGGCATGCCGTAGATGGGACTGCCCTCGTCGGTCCGGGCCGCCGGGTTGACGACATCGTTGGCCCCCACAACAATGGCCAGGTCCGTGGACTTGAACTCGGAGTTGATCTCCTCCAGCTCGTAGAGCTTCTCGTAGTCCACGTTGGCCTCGGCCAGCAGGACGTTCATGTGGCCCGGCATGCGCCCCGCCACCGGGTGAATCGCGTACTTCACCGTTACGCCCTGGGCCTCCAACCGGTCGGCCATCTCGCGCACCTCATGCTGCGCCTGCGCCACCGCCAGGCCGTACCCGGGGACGATGATGACGGAGTCGGCGTAGCGCGCCAGAATGGCCGTGTCGTCCGGCGAGGTTTCGTTGACCGACTTGCCCTCCGGCACGTCGAGTCCGCCGGACCCCCCATCGCCGCCCCCAAAGCCGCCGAGCATCACGTTCGCCAGCGACCGGTTCATCGCGTCGCACATCAGCACGGTCAGGATCATGCCGGCCGCCCCCACCAGCGTCCCACTCACGATAAGCGCGGTGTTGTCGAGCACGAAGCCAGTCGCGGCCGCCGCGAGCCCGGAGTACGAGTTGAGGAGCGACACCACCACCGGCATGTCGGCCCCGCCGATGGGGATGACGAGCAGGATGCCGAGCAGGAAGGCCGCCCCGCCGAGCCCCACGGCGGCCCAGATCATCGCCCCCGGCACGGCCGGAAAGCCGGGCGCCGCCGCCAGCATGGTGCCGAGCGCCCCGCCGGCCCCCAGCAGGAGAAGCCCCGTCAGCACCCGCAGGCCAGGAAACGAAATCGGATTGCCCGTCACCCAGCCGCTCAGCTTGCCGTTCGCCACCACGCTTCCGGAGAACGTAACCGTCCCGATCAGAATGGAGAGCGAAATCGTCAGGGCCGACACGATGCCGAACCCCTCGGGATCCACCAGGCGCCCCCCACCCACGTACTGCGCAAGTTCCGCCCCCGCCACGAGCGTTGAGGCGAGGCCCCCAAACCCGTTAAAGATCGCCACCAGCTCCGGCATCGCCGTCATCTCCACCGTGCGTGCCAGCGCCACCCCAATGGCCCCGCCCAGCACCACGCCCGCAATCATGAGGGGCCACGACAGAATCTCGTACAGAAACAGCGTCGCCACCACCGCCACCAGCATGCCCAGCGACGCCAGCGCGTTGCCCGTCCGGGCCGTCACGGGAGACTGCATCCGCTTCAGCCCAAAGATGAAGAGCACCGCTGAAAGCAGGTACGTGAGGTCGATGATCGCGGTTTTCATGGGAAAGACCGTGCGGTGGAGAAAATATCGGGGGGATGCTTCGCGAAAACGGCCTACTGTTCACTCACGGAGACCGCGCCGTGCACACGATGGGACTCGAACGAAGCGGGACGCAACACACAACACGCAATACGCAACACGCAATATGCAGTACGCAACACAAAAACGCGCCTCAGCCCGCCGTGCCGTCCGTCCGCTGCGCCGCGGCCGACGCATCGACCTGCGAAGGGGACGCCTGTTTTCGGCCAAACATCTTGAGCATGCGGTCGGTGACGAGAAAGCCGCCCACCACGTTGATCGTGGCCACCACGAGCGCCCCGAAGCCGAGCCACGTGGACCAGGGCCCCTGCGTCATGCCCGCCGCCACGAGCGCTCCCACAACGGTGATGCCACTGATCGCGTTGGCGCCCGACATCAGCGGGGTGTGAAGCGTCTGCGGCACCCGGCTCAGGATCTCGGTGCCCAGGAAGGCGGCGAGGACAAAAATAATCAGGTTGTCGAGCATGGCCGTCTGAAAGACTGGAACGGACTGATGAGTGCGCCTCTGCCGGGAGGCAAAACTGAGGGATGTATGCGGTGCGACGCGGGAGCCTGAGCGTTTCCCCACGCCCGGGGCACGCCTCACGGTCTATGTCTCGTCCTCCGTCGCCGGTGCGTCCTCCCCGAGGAGCCCGCGCACCCGCTCGTTCCGGACGTCGCCGTCGTGCGTAAGGCAGGCGCCGGCAAAGATGTCGTCGTCGAAGTCCGGCGTGACGGTGCCGTCCTCCACAACCTCCTCCACCATCGCCGCAATGGTCTTCGCGTAGAGCTGACTCGCGTGCACCGGCATCTCGGCCGGGAGGTTGGTGGGCCCCAGGATCTGCACGTCGTGCTTCGTGACGGCCTCGTCCGCCTCGGTATAGGCGCAGTTTCCGCCGTTGGCCGCGGCGAGGTCGACAATCACGGAGCCGGGGTCCATGGCCTCAACCGCATTCTCGTTGATGAGGAGGGGCGCGGGCTGGCCGGGGATGAGGGCCGTGGTGATCACCACGTCGGCCTCGGCGATGTGCGGCTTCAGGAGCTCCGGCTGTCGCTCCTGCTTCTCTTCTTCCAGCTTTTCGGCGTAGCCGCTCTCGTCCTGGTCCGCCTCAATGTCGACCTCCAGCTCCACGAAGTTCGCGCCCAGGCTTTCCACCTCCTCGCGGGTCGGCTCGCGGATGTCGTACCCAAACACCTTGGCGCCCAGCCGCTTGGCGGTCGCAATGGCCTGGAGCCCCGCCACGCCGGACCCCAGCACCAGCACGCGCGCCGGCCGGATGGTGCCGGCCGCGGTGGTGAGAAGCGGGAAAAACTTGGGCAGCCGTTCGGCGGCGCGGAGGGTGGCGCGGTACCCCCCCAGTGAACTCATCGCCGAGAGGGCGTCCATCTTCTGCGCCCGTGAGATGCGGGGCACAAGCTCCATCGCGAGGCTCGTGACGCCCCGCTCAGCCAGCGCCTGCGCAGTTTCGGGGCGGTTGAGCGGGTCCAGAAAGCCGATGTACGCCTGCCCGTCGGCAAGCAACTGCACCTCGTCGTCGGACGGCGGGGCCACCTTGGCCACCAGGTCGGCGTCGAACACGGCGTCGCGGTCGACCACCGTACACCCCGCCGCTTCGTAATCGGCGTTGGCGTGGTACGCCCCACGCCCCGCCCCGTCTTCGACGCGAACCGTTGCCCCGTCCATCGTCTGCTGGAGGCGTTCGGCCACGTCGGGAATCAGGGCCACGCGCGTCTCGCCGTCCGCGGTTTCGCGAGGAATGCCAATCGTGAACGCCATCGCGTCGAGGGCTGGGGTGAGGGGATTGAATACCGCGTGCCGTACGGTGAATTGGTGTGGATCCCTCTCGTTTTCGGGCCAACACCATCGTTACGGCATCCGTCTCGGGCCGGCAAAGAAACGAAGAAGGGAGCCCGCGTGCAAGCCGCCGGTCGCCCCCCGGCCCCGGGGTCCCCCAAGCAGGGCTACCGATGGGCCGCCTCAAAGGCGTCCATAAACGACACGAGGGCGTCGACGCCGGCCTCGGGCATCGCGTTGTAGAGGGACGCACGGATGCCCCCCACGCTTCGGTGCCCCTTCAGGCTCATGAGCCCGCGCTGCTCGGCCTGCTTCAGAAAGACCGGCTCCAGGTCGGGGTCGTGGAGACGGAACGTCACGTTCATGATGGAGCGATCCGCGGGCGCCACGGTGCCCTGGTAAAAGTCATTCTGGTCGATGCGGTCGTAGAGCTTGGCCGCCTTGCGCTGATTGATGGCGTGAATCGCGTCGACCCCGCCCCGCTCTCGGAGCCAGCGGGTCACCTTCTCTACCATGTAGATCGGGAAGACGGGCGGCGTGTTGAAGCGCCGCTCGGCGTGCGTCCCGTAATCGAGCATGGTGGGGAGCGGCTGCGTGCGCCGCTGCAGAAAGTCCTCGTGCACCAGCACCACGGTCACCCCTGCGGGCCCGAGGTTCTTCTGCGCCCCGGCGTAGACGAGGCCGTACCCTTCCAGGTCCATCGGCCGCCCCAGGAACTCGCTGGAGGCGTCGGTGACCACCGGCACATCGAGCACCGGGTCGTCGGTCATCTGGTTGCCATTGACCGTCTCGTTGGTCGTGATGTGGACGTAGGCCGCGTCGTCGCTGAGATCCCAGTCGGCCACGTCGGGCACGGAGCGAAAATCGTCGTCCTCGCTGGACGCCGCGATGTGGACGTCGCCCAGGAGGCGCGCTTCCTTCACCGCCTTCGTCCCCCAGCGGCCGGTCACCACGTAGTCGGCCACGCCATCCTCGGGGAGAAAGTTGAGGGGCACCTGGTGAAACTGCATCGAGGCCCCGCCCTGCAGAAAGAGGATGTGCCAGTCGTCGCCCAGGTCCAGCAGGGCCCGGAGGTGCTCTCGGGCCGATTCTTCAATCTTGTCGTAGGCCGGCGAGCGGTGGCTGATCTCCATGACGGACGCCCCGACGTGGTCGTACACCGGGAGTTCGTCCTTGGCCTCCTGGAGCACCTCCTCGGGCAGGGTGGCGGGACCGGCCGAAAAGTTGTACTGCCGCTCGCTGCGGTCGACGGTAGTGGAATCGAGCCTGGACGAAGAACCGGACATAATCGACAAAACGATGCAATCGAACGTACAAACGCAGTCCCCCTCGGCCGGGCCCGCCGACAGAGAAAACGCCCCTGCCCGGCCGGGCCGCACAGGGGCGTCTCACAAATCGGATGCCGGTGTGTCGGTCGGACCCATGCCCGCCCACACCCAACCGGACAAATGCTACGGCGTGACGATGTTGCCGCCCTCGCCTCCGGCCGTGCCGTCGCCTTCCGCCACATCTACGACTTCAATTTCGAAGATGAGCTTGCGGCCAGCCAGCGGGTGGTTGGCGTCAATCGTCACCGTGTCCTCCCCGAGCGCCGTGATCAGCACCGGGACGGTCTGTCCGTTTTCGAGCCGGAGCTGGAGCTGCTGCCCAACCTCCGGATCCACCTCGCTCGGAATCTGGTCTTTCTCCATCTCCATGACCATATCCTCGCGGTGCTCTCCGTAGGCCTGCTCCGGATCGACCTCAGTGGTTTTGGAATCTCCGGGCTCCATGCCCGTCACGGCCTCCTCAAACCCAGGAATGACCCGCTCCTCTCCAATGGTGAAGCTGAGCGGCTCACCGTCCTCCGAGGTGTCGAACACGGTTCCGTCTTCGAGCTTTCCCGTGTAATGGACCTGTACCTCGTCTCCTTCTTTCGCTTCTGCCACGACGCTGTGTCGGTTTGGTGCAAAAAGTATTTGGGATCGCAACTGACAGTCCCCTACGCACCCGGGGAGACAGTGTTCACCTCCTCGCCCCGATTCCCCAGAAAACAGCC
>NCRC01000019.1 GCA_002894685.1 Salinivenus lutea | reverse complement strand
GGGCGGGCGGGGACAGACAGTTGCGCTCGGGGGCGTCACCACCCCTCGTCCGCCAGCCGCTGCGCGACGGCGGCGTAAAAGGCGTCGGCGTCGAACGGGGCGCCGAGGCGGGAGGTAATGCCCACCTGCTGGGCATGGTCGGCGTCGACGGTGCCCAGGTACGTGCCCCAGTGGGCGCTATCTACGCTCACGATGCCGTCGTTCACGCCCTCGTGCTCAAAAAGGTACGAGTTGAAGTACCGGAAGATGGGGGAGACCGGGATGGTGGTGCCTTTGCCGGCCTGGCACCCGAACGAGTAGTAGGTCACGTCGGGGTGGTTGGGCACCTTGGGGTTGAAGGTGTTCTCCACGTAGTCGGGCGTGAGTTCGCGGAGGGCCTCCCGCATATTGGCCGTGCCGTCCTCCAGGACGTGACGGCCCAGCCAGTTGGCCATGTCCGTGACCCAGTCGCGCACGGCCTCGGGCTGTTCGAGGATGAGGCGGGCCACCGACGAGCCGCGGTGCGGGGTGGCGACCGTGACCAGCACCTTGATCTGCTCGTGCCACCCCATGCGGCGAATGAGGTAGCGCGCATCGAGGCCGCCCATGGAATGGGCAATGACGGTGAGGGTGTCCGCGTTGGTGTCGTGGAGGACGCGGCGCAGCCGGTCGTCCCACATCTGGGTGCGGGCCCGCACGGTGTTGTACGGCGACACGTTGGGGGCCACGGCGCGCACGCCCCGCGAGCGGAGGTGCAGGGCCTGGTTGTGGAGGTGCCCGCCCCGGCGAAGGGAGGCGCCAATCCCGAACCCGTGCATCAGCACGACGGGGTGCTCGGTGGGAATGAGCGCCGGCTGCGGAAACGGCTCCAGCCCCGTCAGGCGCTGAAGGGCGGCCGCCGAAAAAGTGTTGGCCATCAGTGGAGAACATCCGTTGGTCGAAGACTGCGGGCCTTGATACCCACGCCACTGGGCCCTGGTTCAGCCCTCCCGGCGCGGCCTACGCAGGTGGAAACGAGCCCGCCGCGAGCATCTCGACGGCCACCACCAGGGCCGCGGCAATGATCGGCACGCGAATATTGTCGTTGACGGGCAGGGGCAGGGCCTCCACGAGGGCGGCGCCCCCGACCCCGGCCGCGGCCGGGAGCACCCCGAACGACCCAAAGGCCAGCATCACGCCGGCCCCCGTCACCAGAAAGGCCGCGGAGCCCTCCACCGTGGACGAGAGGCGCCCCCAGGGATGGCGGCCCCAGCGCCGCCCGACCAGCGCTGCGGCCGCGTCCGCCAGCATGGTCATCGTGAGCACCGGGACGGCCACGCGGAGGGGAAACAGGAGCGCCAGGAGGGCGGCCCCGACCAGGACACAGGTGGCCCCGTTGAAACTGACCCGGGTGCCGACATCCGGCAGTTCCTCGTTTCGCATCAGGGGACCGAAGATCCAGCGAATCCACGCACTGAACGAGGCCGAGTAGGCGCGCAACAGGTCCGCCCCGACGGCCAGGAGGGCACACCCGCCCACGAGGTACTGCGCAACGGGGGAGCCGAGCCAGGCCATGCCCAGCGGAATGACGAGGGCGAGGAGGTGGAGGGCTTTCCGCTGGACCTCACCGGTGTAGGATAGGGAGGGGGGAGCGGGGGACGTCACGACGAGAATAGACGAGCAATACGGGAGGTGCGCCGGCCTCTGAACTTTTAACGAAGGCGGGAAGTTCGAGCCACGTGTTCCATCCGCCGAAACGCCCAGGGGCCCGACAGGGTCCTGTTTCATCTCCTCTCCTCCTTGAACACCCCTCGCCCCGTCATGACATACATCCTCTCTCGATCGTGGCTCGGTCTTCTGGTTCTCGGTGCCGCTCTTCTCCTTTCTGGTTGTGGCGGGGATGAGGGGACGACATCCGAGGCCGAGCAAATGGCGGAAGAACATGAAGGCGACACCCCCACGGCCACCGAGGCGGCCCAGGCGCCGGCCATGCCCGTGAATGGGTGGACCGTCTCCTATGGCCGACAGGACGAAACCGATCGTACGGGATACCTTGCCGAACCGGCCAATGTGGACTCGGTGCTCGCGGCCCGGGGCGTGGAGGCGCTGCCCGGCATCGTCGTGATCCACGAATGGTGGGGGCTCAACGACAACATCCGGGCTGCGAGCCGACGGCTGGCCGGGCAGGGGTACCGCGTCCTGGCGGTCGACCTCTACAACGACGCGGTGGCTCAGACCCCGGACTCCGCCCAGGCGCTCATGGGGCGCGCCATGGAGAACCCGTCGCGGCTCGTCGCCAACGTAAACACGGGGCGGGCCTACCTGACGTCTGAGACGGGGGCCCCGCGGACCGCCGTGCTGGGCTGGTGCTTTGGGGGTGGGATGACCTTCCGCACCCTCGCCAAGACCCCGACGGAGTACGACGCCGCGGTGGCGTACTACGGCACCCCCGATCCCCTCTCGGACGAGGCCCTTCAGGCGCTGGAGACGCCGGTGATGACCCACTTCGCGACTGAAGATCAGGCGGTCTCCATTGCGGCGGCCCGCTCGTTCCGCGATCGCGCAGAGGCGGCCGGAAAGGCCCTCTCGTACTTTGAGTACGAGGCCGGACACGCCTTCGCCAATCCGTCGGGGGAGCGCTACGACGCAGAGGCCGCCGAGCAGGCGTGGAAGCGCACGACGGACTTCCTCCGGACGCACCTCTACTCCGAGGGAGGATAAGGCGCGAACCCGTACTGCGGGGCCCCCGTTCAGGCAGGGCACGCTGTCCTTGCTTCTTTCGCTCTGCTCAATGGCCTCGTTTCCCCCTCTTCAGAACGATCGTCTCCTCCGCGTCGCCCGCGGCGAAACCACCGACCGAACCCCCGTCTGGATGATGCGCCAGGCGGGGCGCTACCTGCCGGAGTATCAGGAGGTGCGGGCCGAACACGACTTTTTCGAGGTCGTCGAAACGCCGGAGCTGGCGGCCGAGGTGACGCTCCAGCCGGTCGAGCGCCTGCCGGTGGACGGCGCCATTATCTTTAGCGACATCATGACGGTGCCGCAGGCGATGGGGCTCGAGGTGACGATGGTGTCGGGGCAGGGACCCACCTTCCCCAATCCGCTGGAGACGCCCGACGACCTGGAGCGCCTCGTGGAGCCGGACGTGGGGGACGCCCTGGGGCACGT
Organism: Salinivenus lutea; assembly: GCA_002894685.1. GTDB lineage: Bacteria > Bacteroidota > Rhodothermia > Rhodothermales > Salinibacteraceae > Salinibacter > Salinibacter luteus. The sequence goes on along the minus strand of NCRC01000019.1, from coordinate 64,275 downwards.
GTTCGAGGCCCTCACGGTGACGCGTCAGAAGCTGGAGGGGCGCGTGCCGCTCATCGGCTTTTCGGGGGCGCCGTGGACCCTCATGGCGTACATGGTGGAAGGGGGCGGGAGCAAGTCGTACCGCCACGCCCGGGCCTGGCTCTACCGCCACCCCGAGGCCGCAAAGGACCTCCTGCGGCGCACGACCGACGTGGTGGTCGACTACCTGATCGGGCAGGTGGAGGCCGGCGCGCAGATGCTCCAGGTGTTCGACTCGTGGGCCGGGCTGCACGGCCCCGACACGTTCCGGGCCTTCTGCTACCCGTTTCTCGACGAGGTGGCGTCGCGCGTCAAATCGGCCTGCCCGGACGTCCCGCTCGTCGTGTTTGCCAAGAACGCCCACTACGCGCTCGACGCCCTGGCCGACACCGACTACGACGTGATTAGCCTGGACTGGTCGATGGACCCGGGCGCGGCCCGCGACACGGTGGGCGACCGGGCGGTCCTGCAGGGCAACCTCGACCCCTGTGCGCTCTACGCCCCGCCCGATGCGCTGCGCCGCCGCGTGCAGCACATGCTGGCGGGCTTTGGGCCGCACCACCACATCGCAAATCTGGGCCACGGCATGCTGCCCGATCACGACCCCGAGCACGCTCGGGTCTTCGTCGAAACCGTCCACGAGCAGTCCGAGCAGATGCGGACGGTCTGAGCTGCGGGGGCCCAGGCCCTCGCCGACCGCCCGTTCGGGGGAGGGCAGCGTCCCGTCGCCGCTTCGCTCACGTCCTTCTTCCCAGGTCCCCCTGCCCCCATGTCTCTTGACACCGCCCACCCCCAGGTTCGCTCCCTGCTTCCGCTGCTCTACGTGGCCTGGGCCGACGGCGTCCTGACCCCCTCCGAGGCCGACACGCTCCACGCCCAAATTCGGGCGCAGGACTGGCTCGACGACGAGGTCCGAGAGGCCGTCTGTGCCCACCTCGATCCCCAGTCGCCGCCCTCCGCCACGCAGTACTTCCGCTGGATACGAGCGCTGCGGGAGGGGGCGGCCCACGCGCCCGTGACGGCGCGCTGCTCCCTCGCCGAGCTGGGGGTGCAGATGGCCGCGGCGGGCAACGGCTCCACCCTGCCCGACGCCTCCCGGCGGGCGCTGGCGGACATCGAGGCGGCGCTGGGGGTGGACGGCGAAGAGCTGGTGGCGGACCTGCTGGGGGAGCGGCCCGAGCCTGAACCGCCGCGCCGGGAGGCCCCGTTCGACGTGGAGGCGATGACGGCGCTGCTCGACGGTCCGCACGCCGAGCTCCGCACCCACATCCGCACGCTCCTGCAGGATCCCGTCTTCGAGTACCCCGAGGCGCCCCGCACGGAGGCCTATCGCGAGCAGGTGCTGGCGTGGTGCGAGCGGCTGGCCGAGCAGGGGCTGGGTGCGCTCGGCTACCCCGAAGCGTACGGGGGAGAGGGCGACATGGAGAAGTTTATTGCCGCCTTCGAGACGCTGGCCGAGCACGACCTCAGCATGGTCATCAAGTTCGGCGTGCAGTTTGGCCTCTTCGGCGGCAGCATCCACCGCCTGGGCACGGAGAAGCACCACGAGAAGTACCTGCGGCGTGCCGGCACGCTCGACCTGCCGGGCTGCTTCGCCATGACGGAGCGCGCCCACGGCTCCAACGTGCGCGAGCTGGAGACGACCGCCCACTACGACGCGGACACGGAATCGTTTGTGATCGACACGCCCCGCCACGAGGCGCACAAGGAATGGATCGGCAACGCCGCGGCGCACGGGCAGCTGGCGACGGTCTTTGCCCAGCTCCACACCGACGGGGCGCACCACGGTGTGCACGCGTTTCTCGTGCCCATCCGCTCCGCGGACGGCACGCCGGCGCCCGGGGTCCGCATCGAGGACTGCGGCGAAAAGATGGGGCTCAACGGCGTGGACAACGGGCGGCTCTGGTTCGACGAGGTGCGCATCCCCCGCGAGAATCTGCTCGACCGGTTTGCCACGGTGCAGCCCGACGGCACCTACGAGAGTCCGATCCCGAGCCCCGGCCGGCGGTTTTTTACGATGCTCAGCACGCTCATCGGGGGGCGGATTAGCGTGGCGCGGGCGGGGCTGAGCGCCGCAAAGTCGGGCCTCACCATTGCGGTGCGCTACGGCGCCCGGCGGCGGCAGTTTGGCCCGAAGGACGAGGCGGAGGTGCCGCTCTTCAACTACCGCACCCACAAGCGCCGCCTGCTGCCGAAGCTGGCGACCACCTACGCGCTCCATTTTGCCCTCGACGACCTTACGCAGCGGTTCGCGGCGAAGGGGCCCGAGGAGCCGCTCGAAAAGGTGGAGGCCGAGGCCAACGCGCTCAAGGCGTACGCCACCTGGCACACCACCGACACGCTCCAGGAGGCCCGGGAGGCGTGCGGCGGGCAGGGGTACAAGGCCGACAATCGCATCGGGGCCCTGAAGGCCGACACGGATGTGTTTACCACGTTCGAGGGCGACAACACGGTGCTTCTGCTGCAGGTGGCGAAGGGGCTCCTCTCGGACTTCCGCCGTGAGTTCCGCGACATGAACCTGCTGGGCATGGCCCGCTTCGTGGTGGACGAGGTGGCGACGCGACTCTCGGAGCTAAACCCCGTGGTGACGCGGACGACGGATCCGGAGCACCTGCGGAGCCGCGACTTCCAGCGCTTCGCCTTTCAGTACCGCGCGGACCGGATGCTGCTGTCTGCGGGGCAGCGGCTCCGGCGCCGCATCGAGAACGAAGACATGGACCCGTTCGACGCCTTCACCGACGTGCAGGACCACCTCGTGCAGCTCGCGCACGCCGAAGCGGAGCGGGTCGTGTACGACCGCTTCGTGGCGGCCACCGAGGAGCTCGACGAGGACTCCCTTCGAAACTCCCTGACTCGTCTCCGCCAACTGTTTGGCCTCTATCGCATCGAGCAAAACCTCGACTGGTTTTTGGAGGCGGGCGTGGTGGAGGGGAGCAAGTCGAAAGCGATTCGGGGCGAGGTGAACGCCCTCTGCGACGAGGTGCGCCCGCAGGCCGAGGCGCTGGTCGACGCCTTCGGCATTCCGGACGCGTGCCTCGCCGCCCCGATTGCCACGGACGACCGCTACTGACGCAGTTCCAGCACCCTGGGCGTCGTCGCCGGCACCGTGAGGGAATCGTTCAGGGGGACCGTCTCGCCGCTAATGACGTCGCGCCCCGAGGGGAATCCCTCCAGCTGCTCCTCGAAGCGGGCGAGGTCGAGGGTCCGCTCGTCCTCGGCGTTGTTGAGGACGACCATCACGCTGTCGTCCGCGTCGTGGCGGAAGTAGACGTAGGTGTTGTCCTGCGGAATGTAGTGCGTGAGCTCCCCGTCGTGGATCACGTCGGCGTCTTCGCGCCAGGTGGTCAGGGTCGTCACGAAGTCGTGCGCCCTATTCTCGCGAGCCGTGCGTCCCTCTTCGGTGAACACACTCCGGTCGTCGTCGGGCCAGCCGCCGGGCATGTCGGGGCGCTTGGCGCCGTCGCCCTCCACGTCCAGCATCGGCTGCATCAGCTCCGTGGCGTAGTAGACCTGCGGGATGCCGCGGGTCGTCATGAGGAACGTATAGGCGAGCCGGAACGCGGCCTCGTCCTCGCCGACCTCCGAGAAAAAGCGGTTCAGGTCGTGGTTGTCGAGGAAGGTGACGAGGTCGTTCGGGTCGGAGTAGAGGTGATCCTGTGACAAGGTCTCGTACAGGGCGTAGAGGCCGTCGCCCTCGTCCGAGAAGGCCTCCTGCATGGCAAAGCTGAGCGGGAAGTCCGTGGTGCTGGGCAGGTCGGAGTCGTAGTCGTCGGCGTAGCCGCGGAAGTCGTCCTGCCAGTAGGCCTCGTGCGGAACGGTGGAGACCCAGTTTTCCCCGACGATGTTGAAGTCGGGATACTCTTCGAGCACGGCGGACGTCCAGCGCGTCATGTACTCCTTGTCGGCGTAAAAGTAGGTGTCCATCCGAATCCCGTCGATGCCGGTCGACTCGATCCACCAGAGGGTGTTCTGGATGAGATAGGTGGCCAGCAGTTCATTGTCCTGGTTGAGATCCGGCATGTTGGGCACGAACCAGCCGTTGGTGAGCTTCTCCCGGTCGTGCTGCGAGGCGTAGGGGTCCATGATGGGGGCGCCCTGGTAGTTGGTGGTGCCGTAGGTGTCGAGGTCGTGGACCCAGTCGTCCGTCGGCAGGTCGTCCATCCACCAGTGCTGCCGCCCCACGTGGTTGTGAATCATGTCCATGATCACCTTCATTCCGCGGTCGTGGGTGGCGGAGACGAGGGCGCGGAATTCGTCGTTGCTCCCGAAGCGCGGGTCGACCTGGTACATGTCGGTCGCCGCGTAGCCGTGGTAGGCGCCGTACTCGGGCGGCATGTCGTTCTCGAAGATGGGCGTCATCCAGAGGGCCGTCATGCCCAGGTCGTCGATGTAGCCAAGGTGCTCCTGAATGCCCGCAAAGTCGCCGCCGTGGCGGGCGTTCGGGTCGGAGCGGTCGACGCCCTCCAGAAAGCCAGGGATGGAATCGTTCTCGGGGGCTCCGTTGGCGAAGCGATCCGGCATCAGCAGGTAGATCACGTCCTCACTGGAGAAGCCCTGCGCGTAGGTGCCGGGCTCTCGTCGCGACCGGAGCTCGTAGTCGCGGGTGAGGGTGCCGTCCGCGTGCTGAAAGCGGAGGGTGAGCGTGCCGGGCGCGGCGCTGTCGGCGATGCGGAGGCGGACGAAGGCGTAGTTTGGGTTTTCGACCTGGGTCACCCGGTCGAGGGAGACGCCCGGATAGTCGGCGACCTGGACGCGTGCCTCGCCAATGTCCTCGCCGTACACCATGAGCTCGAGGGTGGGCCGCTCCATGTCCGTCCACCAGAAGGGCGGGTCGATGCGGTCGATCTCCGGCGCCTGGGCGACGGCGAGGAGCGGAACGGCGAGCAGGAAGAGGGTCGCGACACAGAGGCGGCGCATGGACAGGGAGGGGGATGGTCAGGAGAACGCGTGCACCGGACGCGACGGCGTCCGGACCCGTCCAGTATAGCAATTCGGACCGTCGCTGTCCATCCGGTCCGCCTGAAGAATCGAGGGATGGGGGCGGCGTCCCGGGGGCTAGAGACGCATCTGCTCCTCGAAGGCCCGGGCCCGGCGGCGGGACAGCCCGATGGTTCGTCCGTTGGGAAGAATCGCCCGCAGCTTGTCCCCACCGGCCGACTCCACGTCCTCAATCCACTGCAGGTTGAGGATGTGTTGCCGGCTGGCCCGAAAGAAGGTGGCGGGGTCCAGCCGATCCTGGAGGTAGCGGAGCGATCGGTCGATGAGGGGCGTTTCGTCGCCGAAGTAGAGGCGCGTGTAGTTGCCGGCGGACTCAAAGAGCCGCACGTCGGCCAGCGGGACGAACCAGCAGCGGTCCCCATCCCGCACGAACACCTGCTGCTCAGCCGTCAGGGGCGGCGCATCGTCGGCCGCCGCGGGGTCGGCGGGGGTGCGGGCCCGCACCGTGTCGATGGCCTCCGCTAGGCGGTCCGGCTCGATGGGCTTGACGAGGTAGTCGAGCGCGTTGGCCTCAAAGGCCTCGATGGCGTACTCGTCGTAGGCCGTGGCGAACACCACGTGGGGCACCGCGTCGAGGCGTTCCAGGAGATCAAAGCCGCTGGCGCCGGGCATCTGCACGTCCAGGAAGAGCAGGTCGGGGGCCTGGGCCGCGATGGCCTCTTCCGCGGCGTCCGCGTGGGCGGCCGTGCCGACGATCTCAACCGCGTCGTGCGGGGCCAGCAGGCGCTTCAGCTCGTCGCGGGCCAGCCGTTCGTCGTCGACGATAAGGGTGCGGAGGGGGGCAGGCATGGCGGGCTATACGTGCTGAGGAACCTCCTGGGGCTGCGGGGCCTCGCCATCGGCCCGGGAAGCCGAGCGGGGGCTGAGGTCCGGCGGGCTGGTTCGGAAGGGCATTCGGGCGGTGGCGATGACGGTTCCGTCGGCCTCCTCGAGCGTGAGGTGGGCGGCCTCCCCGAACAGCAGGCGGAGCCGCTCCCGGGCGTTTTCAAGCCCCACGCCGCCGCCGGCCGGGGCGAGACTGCCGGGGTTGGTGACCCGGATCTCGAGCATTTCGTCTTCCCGCGTGGCGGTGATGGTGAGGCATCCCCCGTCCGCCCGCGCCGCGATGCCGTGCTTGATCGCGTTTTCCGCGAGCGTCTGGATCAGCAGGTGGGGCACGAGGGCGTCGGCCGTCCCGTCGTCCATTGTGATGTCGCACCGGAGGCGGTCCTCCAGGCGCACCTTTTCGAGTTCGAGGTAGGTGCGGGCGGTGGAGAGCTCCTCCTGGAGGGGGACGGTCTTTTCGTCGCTCGCCATGAGGGTCCGCCGGAGGAGGCGGGCCAGGCGCGTCACCATCGACTGGGCGCGGTCCGGGTCCTGCGCGATCAGGGCCCGCAGGCTGTTGAGGCTATTGAAGAAGAAATGCGGGTTGAGCTGCAGCTTGAGGGCTTCCATCCGGGCCGCCTCGGCGCGGGCCTCCATCTTCCACTTGTCGATCTCGGCCTGCCGGTATCGCCAGAACGAGTGGAGGCCGAAGTAGAGGGTCGACCAGAGGAGCAGGAAGATGATCGAGTTGAGGAAGGCCGAGACCAGGTACGTCCACGACCACGCCGAGAGGTCGTCGGGGACGAGGGGGTCGATGGGGGTGTACTGGCACAGCGCAAAGAAACACACGAAGAACAGCACCGACAGGGCCAGCGTGCCCCCGAGAATGCGGGGCAGGAGGGCACGGAGCGGGAGGCGCAGCCAGTCCTGGCGCTTTGCGTAGTGCCGGAAAGCATGCGTGAGGCCGATGCCGAGGGCGGCGTGCGCTACGGGGTTCGCCACCTGGGCCAGGGTAAACGTCGACTGGAGGCCGATCATGAACACCTTGATGGCGTTCAGGCTGCCCCACCCGGCGATCTGGCAGAGCCAGTAGGCGTGGCGTCGACTCAGCATGGCGGTCCGGCATTGATCCGAAAGCAACGCGACGGCGTCCCGCGAATTCGGGATCCCGAACGGCGGGCAGTTGCCTCCCGCAGCGGCATCCCAGGCACAGAGGCCGATCCAGACGCGTCGGCACTTACAGCGTAAGGATGCGATCCCGCTCTGTCCACGCCCGTTCGATGGATGGCGCAACGGAGAGATGAATGGGACCGTCGGTAGACGAGCGGACGCCGGGAAGGCAGCAGGCGGACAATGAGGGGCTTTTCCACAGCAGGGAACCGCGGGCACCAGTCCGCCGCGGGCGGGCAAACGGGCGCCACCCTCTCAGGGGGGGCCGAGTGTTGGGGGCCTGTACGCCGGCATCGAAGAGGAGACCGACGAGCCGGTGGACGGCGGGCGCGTCGAGCACGGAGAGACGATGCGGTCTCGGGAGGCATCGTCTCTCCATGGACAACCAGACCCTCAAATCATGGTCCCGGGCCCGGGCGGCGCGCTACGAGATTTCGCTGAGCGGGCGGACGAGGCGCTCGAACACCTGCCCTTCGTCCAGGGCCGTCGGGATCTCGTCGAGGCGGTCGTAGCGCCGGGCGTCAATCCAGCGGTGCCCGCCCTCGGCCCAGAGCGAGTATCGCCGCTGGAAGAGAATCTCGTCGATCAGGGCGTCGGTGGTCTCGGGGCCGGCGTACGGGTCGAGACCCCAGGTTGTCCGGATCAGGTCGATGGCGTCTACGGCGGCCCCAAACTCCTGCCGTTGGGCCTGGGCCTCCGCGTAGATGAGGATCAGTTCCTCGTTTCGGATGAAGGGCACGGGCGCTGTGTTGGAGTCGTACCGGTTGTCCTGGTAGAAGAGCTCCACCCCAGGGAGGTCGCCGTTCGTGATGGGGGTGTCGCGCTCGAAAAACTTCAGGGGCACCCGCTCGTCGCCGGGGAGGGCGTCGTCAATCATCGACGGGTGCACCATCAGGATCTGGCTCGTGTTGGCGTTGCGGGGGTAGAAGAGCGGGTTGAAGAGGTCGGGCGGGGCGCCGAAGGGGTGGTAGGCCCCCGTGTTCATGCTTTCGGCGCCGGCAGTGAGCGACAGGAAGGAGTCGTCGAGGGCGTCGAGGGCCCCGTCCCAGTCCTCAGCGTAGAGTGCGGCGCGGGCCGCAATGGCGCGGTTGACCTCCTGCACCCCGGCGGGACTGCCGAACTCATTCCAGCCGCTCGTGAGTGTAAAGGCAAAGTCGCCACCGGCCTGCCCGAGCGCAGTGTTCGCCTCGTCGAGCAGCGTGCGGATGCGCGCCAGGGCCTCGTCGTAGGGCAGGAAGGGGCCGGGATTCAGCGGGTCGGACACGTCGATCCGAATGGCGCCGTCGGGGTTTCGGTACTGTCCCTGTAGCGGAATCAGATACTGAAACGCCTGGAGGGTTTGGGCCAGGCCCACGTACCCGGCCCGCTCGGCCTCCGTGACCGCGTCGGTGTTGTTGACCGCCTCAATCAGCGTGTTGCCCTGTTTGATGGCCTCATAGGGCGAGTCGTACGAGGCCGCGTCGGCAAAAAACTCAGGGTCGGGCGTCACGCCCCCTTTGCCCAGCCAGTTGGTGATGAAGCGGGGGTCCGAGGCGTAGGCCGCGTACACCTCGCGCCCAAAGGAGCCGTAGAGCTGCGTGACACCGGCCGTGCCGTCGGTGTAGTTCCGGTGCTGGAATTCGAGGCCGGAGACCAGGTTTTGCAGTTCGGCCCGGGTTGCGTTCTGCAAGACCGCTTCCGTGGAGGGGCTGTCGGCGTTCGTGATGGGGTCCGGGTCGAAAAAGTCGCAGGCCGTGAGGCCGAGGGTGAGGGCGACGGTGACGACCGCGAGGCGGAGGAGGGGCATGGTCATTCGGGCAGAAGGCAGGAGGGAGGGACGGGCGGGGACGACGGGGATCGGGTCAGTACGTGAGCCGGAGCTGGAAGGTGACGCTGCGAGCGCTGGGGTACGGGGTTACCTCCACGGACTGGGCCACTGCCTGCGTCCCGAAGACGGAGACTTCCGGGTCGTAGCTCGAGTAGTCGGAGAAGAGCAGGAGGTTGTTGCCCGTAATCCCGAGGCGGGCCCGGCTCAGGGCGCCCCCGAGCTGGTTTTCGAGGAAGGAGGAGGGCACGTTGTAGTGGAGCGACGCTTCGCGCAGCTTCACGTACGAGGCGGTCTCGATAAACTGCGCGGCGCCAGGGCCAAACTGGTCGACCCGGTCGCGTCCGTTGGGGACGCCGTCGCCGTCCTCGTCCTCGTTCCAGTCGGGCGTCGTGCCGCCAATGTCGCCGAGGAGGCGGGACAGGTTGATGTTTTCGCCGCCGCGCTTCCAGTGGAAAAGAACGCCGAGCTGGAAGTTGCGGAAGACCGTGAAGTCATTCGAGAACGACATCTGGAAGTCCGGCTGCGCGTCGCCGTACACGGTGAACGGGCTCTCCGCGTCCGGCGTGGCGGGGGTGCCCACGATGGTGGTGGGCGAGAAGCCCTCCTGGATGAGGTAGGTGCCCAGGGCCGCGCCGAAGCCGCCCGTGGTGAAGCGGGGGATGTTGAGTTCAGTGATTTCGGAGTCGTTCGTCCAGAACAACGTCTTGGAGTTCCACCCGAAGCGCTCGGACTGGAAGGGCGCGACGGTGAGGCCGAGCTCCCACCCGGTGTTGCGGAGCGTGCCGGCGTTCACGGCGATCTCGGTGATGCCGGTCGAGATCGGGTTTTCGCGGTCCAGGATGAGGTCGGACACGGTCTTGCGGTAGTAGGTGAGCTCCAGGCCCAGGCGCTGGTCGAGCGCGCTGGCGTCGAGGCCGAACTCGAACTCGCGGGCGCGTTCGGGGGTCAGGTCGGGATCGACGCCCCGGGTGGCGATGGTGGAGCCGAGGCTGCCGTCGATGTTCTGGCTGGTGAGGGCCTCGAACGTCACGCCGTACTGTGGGAGGCCGCCGGTCTCGCCGTAGGCGCCGCGGAGCTTGAACTGGCCGACCTGCGGGAGCGTCCAGAAGTCGAACTCGTGCAGGTTGAGGGCCAGGGACGCCTTCGGGTAGACGTAGTAGTCGTCTTGTGCGGCGTTGAGGGTGGAGCGGTCGAGGCGCACCCCGGCGGTGCCGATCAGGCGGTTGGCCCAGTTGACCTCCTGCTGGCCCACCCACCCGATGTCGCGGATGCGGACCGTGTTGTACACGTCGTCGGCCGTCTGATTGACGATCTCCTGGATGCTGCCGTTGATTGGGTTCGTCTGGGCGGGGGGCAGCCCGCGGCCGCGGATGAGCTGGCGGTTCGTGTCCTGCGTGAAGCGCGAGAACCCGGCCTGCGTGGTCAGGTTCAGTTCGCCAATGCCGCGGTCGATCGTCTGGTTGTAGACGAGGAAGGCCTGAGCGTTGGTGTTGAAGTCGTCCTGCTTGCCGCGGATGGCATCTCCGGGGTCGGGCTGGGCCTGCTGGAATTGGAAGAACGGCGGGAAGTAGACGAGGCTGTTGCTGTTCAGGTAGTCGAAGCCGCCCTGCCCGCGGAGGGTCAGGGAGGCGGCGTCGCTCGACCAGAGGTCGAGGTCGGCCGAGAACGACTGGATGTACCGGCTGATTTCCTGGTTGTTGGTGGCCCCGTCGATGATGCGGAGCGGGTTTTCGGCGAAGTAGGGGTTGTCGGGGAAGGTGCCGTCCTCGCGGGCGAAGAAGTCGGCGTAGCTGCGGGCGTAGGCCAGGCTGTAGCCGATGGAGCCGCCCGTGCTGTTCTGGTTGCCGGTAAAGCCGCGGTTGTTGTCGGTGTAGATGTAGTTCGACTGCGAGGTGAGGCGGAGGCGGTCGCTCACCGCGTGGTCGATGTTGGCCCGGATCGACTTCCGAGTGAACTGCGTGCCCTCGACGATGCCCTCCTCGTCCCGCAGCCCGCCGGAGAGGTAAAACTGTGTGTCCTCGGTGCCGCCGCCCACACTCAGTTGCGAGTTGGTCGTGAGCCCAGTGCCGCCGTACACTTCGTCCTCGTAGTCGAAGCGATTGCCTTCGCGGAAGCGCTCAATTTCACGCTGGAAGCTCGCGGTGCCCTCTTCCTCGAACAGCGCAATCTTGTCCTCGCTCCAGTCGGCGGGGCCCAACAGGTTGAGCGCAGTGTTGGCGCCGAGGTCCTGCGAGAAGGACACGGTGGTGCGGCCGGCCTGGCCGCGCTTCGTCTGGATGATGACCACGCCGGCGTTGGCGCGCTGGCCGTAGATGGCGGCGGCGGAGGGGCCCTTCAGCACCTCCACACTCTCGATGTCCTCGGGGCTGAGGTCGGCGAGGCGGTTGGCGGTATTGTCCTGGGACGGACCGCCGGCCTGGTCCGCCACCGAGCGGCCCACAGAGATCTGGCTGTTGTTGAGGTAGACGCCGTCGATGATGTAGAGGGGCTGGGAGGAGCCGGCGCCGAGCGTGCTGATGCCGCGCAGCTGCACGTTGTTGCCCCCGCCGGGCGCGCCGCTCTGCGAGACGATGTTGACGCCGGGCAGCTTGCCCTGCAGGGCGTTGTCGAGCGTGGAGGGGTCGACGGCCCCGGCGATGTCCTCGGCGTCAATCTTGGTGACGGCGTTGGCCAGGTTGCGCCGCTGCACCGAGGAGGCCAGGCCCGTGACCACCACCTCGTCGAGGTTCGACACGTCGGGCTGCAGGCGCACCTCCAGCGCGCCGGACGACGGGGTCACCTCCCGCTCCGTGGCCCGGTAGCCGACGAATGTGAAGCGCAGGGTGCCGGACTCGCCGTCGACGCTCACCTCAAAGGTGCCGTCGGCAGAGGTGGCGACGCCGGTCGAGGTGCCGACGACGAGGACGTTGGCGCCGGGGATCGGGTCGCCGGACACGTCATCGAGCACCGTTCCCTCGACGGTAAACTGGGCGAGGACGGGGGCGGGGCCCATCGCAAGGGCACACGCGGCGAAGAGGAAAAGGAGGGAGCGGACGATCATAGGGGCAACAGGAGTTGGGGCCGGGGGAGTAGGGTCCCGTTGGGTGGGGACCGCCAGGGGTAGGATGCGTGGGAGAGGGCTCCCGGCCACACGGGCCGTGTGGGAGCACCGCAACGCCCCTCCTATGCGCCGGGCCGGACGGGGCTCCCGACCGGAACGGATTGCGTCGTCGGCGGCCCTCGATTTGCGCCATCGGCGCAGCCCAAGAGGCGCCTGTTTGCCCGTCGGCCCCGTCCCAGTGCCCCCGGGCGGACGGCAGGGGCCCCCCGTCGTTTTCCGCCGGGCCCACGTTCCGGGATTTGCCTTTCCCCCACCGAGTGGAGAGGTTTGCCCGTATCTCTTGTCCAAATCCCCCACCCGATGAGCTACCCCGTCCCCGAACACGAGGCCGACCGTATTAAGGCCCTCCATCGGCTCGACATCCTGGATACCGAGTCTGAGGCGGCCTTCGATCGTGTGGTAAGGGTTGCGCAACAGGTGTTCGACGTCCCAAACGCGGCCGTGACGTTTGTGGATGAGGATCGGCAGTGGTTCAAGGCCACCTGCGGGCTCGGGATCTCAGAAACGCCCCGGGAGGATTCATTTTGTGCCCACGTCATTGACGGGGCCGAGGTCCTGGTGGTGGAGGATGCCCGGGCCGACGACCGATTCAAGGGCAACCCGTTTGCGCTGAAGACGGACGGCATTCGGTTTTACGCCGGGGCGCCGCTTACCGTCGAGGACGACTATCGGGTCGGCACGCTGTGCGTGAGCGGCCCGACGCCCCGGTCGTTCAGCGACGCCGATCGGACTCTGCTTCGTCGCCTCGCGGATCTTGTGTCCGGCTTGTTGGAGTCGCGCCAGCGGACCTATCAGGTGGGGTATTTGACCTCGGCGCTGGAGCAGATTGAAGAGGCGGTGGTGGTGACCGAGGGGGAGCCCATCGATCCCCCCGGCCCCCGCATTGTCTGGGTCAACGAGGCGTTCCTCGAGCTCACCGGATACGAGCGAGAGGAACTGGTCGGAAACACCCCGCGAATGCTCCAGGGCCCCGAAACGGACCGCGAGACGCTGGATCAGGTGCGTTCGGTCCTGAAGGCGCAGACGAGCGTGAAAGTGGAAGCGGTCAACTACCGCAAGGACGGCACGCCGTACACGGTGGAGTGGACCGTGACCCCGGTCCGCGACGCGAACGGGCGCCTCACCCACTGGGTGTCTGCCCAGCGCGACGTGACCGAGCGGCGGGCCCGCGAAGATGAGCTGGAGCACCGGGCCACCTACGACCAGCTTACCGGTCTGCTGGGCCGGGAGGCCCTCGACCAGCGACTGGACGCGGCCCTTGCCCCCAACGACGCGGACGCCGATGACCCGGCCGCCGACCCTGCGTCCGGGGCCCTCCTCTTCATGGACCTGGACCGCTTCAAAGAGGTCAACGACAGCCTGGGCCACAGCGCGGGCGATCGGTTGCTCCAAGTGGTGGCCCGTCGGCTCCGGTCGGCCGTGCGGGACGGGGATGTGGTGGCCCGGTTGGGGGGCGACGAGTTCGTGGTGTGGCTGCGATCGGGGCAGACGGAACCCGAGGCCACCGACGTTGCCCACCGCATCTTGGAGGCAATCGGGACGCCCCTCGACATTGACGGACAGGAGGTGTTCGTGGGGGCCAGCATTGGGATTGTGCCGGACCTCTCGCAGTACGAGTCGGCGGAGGCCGCCCTGCGGGACGCCGACGTGGCGATGTACGAGGCCAAGGACGCGATGACCCAGGACGTGGCCATCCACGAGCCGACCATGACGGAGAAGGTCGACACGCGGCTTCGGATGGATGCGGCCCTCCGCCGCGGCGTGGAGCGGGAGGAGTTTGAGCCGTTCTTCCTGCCCATCGTGGGGTTGGAGGAGGGGCGGCTCTTCGGGTTTGAGGTGCTGGCTCGGTGGCGCCGTCCCGACGGCGAGCTGGTATCGCCCGGGGCGTTCCTCGATGTGGCGGAGGAAACGGGCCTCATCGTCCCCATTGGGCACCAGGTGATTGACTCCGCCTGTGCCGTCCTGCACGACCTCCGGTCGACCTTCAACCGGGAGTGGGAGCTCTCGCTCAGTGGCAACTTCTCCCGCCAGGAGTTCTTCCAGCCGGACACCAAGGACTTTGTGGCGACGGTGCTGCAGCGATACGACATCGGACCGTCCGATTTCACGATGGAGATCACGGAGCGCGCCGTCGGAACGGGGGAGACAACCCGCTGGGCGGAGGTGCAAAAGCTCCAGTCCCTCGGCATCCGCATGGAAATTGATGACTTTGGCACCGGATACTCCTCGCTGCAGTCCCTTCTCAAGTTCCCGGTGGACGGGTTCAAGCTGGACCGGGGACTGATTGACGAAGTCCCGGAGAGCGAGGCGGGGACGGCACTCGTGCGGTCGGTCCTAAATCTGGGCAGGCAGTTGGATCTCACGGTGACGGCCGAGGGCATTGAAACGGAAGAGCAGCTGTCGCTCCTCCGGTCGTTTGGGTGCGCCTACGGGCAGGGCTATCTTCTGTCGCCCCCTGTGGCCGCCGATGCGGTCGAAAACATGATTGCACATCCGCCCTGGCGTAGCCTCTGGGGCGCTGAATCAGCGATCAACACCCGCGACGCCTCCTAGGCCCCCCACCGTTTTGCTTCTTGACGATGTGCCCCGGCATGGATGTAGACGCCACCCACACCACGGTTCTCCTGGCTTTAGAGCATCAGCCCAGTGCCGATCTTCTGGGCGACCGGCTCCGACGCGCCGGCCTTGAGGTGCCACGGGTCGAGGATGGCGAGGCGGCACACGAACGCATTCAGGAGACCGACATCGACGTGGTCGTGGCTCAGGTGCGCCTCCCCGGCCGGACCGGACTTGAGCTCCTGCGGTCGCTTCCTCCCATGTGCCCGCCCGTCGTGTTGCTAGGGCGACGCGGCAACGACGATGAGATTGTGCGCGCCTTCGAAATGGGGGCGGCCGAGTTTATCACGCGCCCGTTCGCTCCCCGGGTGGCCGTGGCCCGCATCCAGCGATGCCTCCAGTTTCGGGCCGCCGCGCGTCCGTCGAGCGTTCCGGAGGCCCTGAGCACCGAGTAATTCGTTCCCTCACCCCGTTGTGCCGGATGTTTTCTGGCCCCGTCCCCTTCGTATCGGAGGCGTCCCCCGTCCTCACCGTCCTCATTTGGGCGACCCTGATCCTGACGGCCCTCTCTCTTGTGTTTGCCGTGGTGGCCCTGGGGCTTCACCTCTGGTCCCGGCGCCAGGCCCGGACGGAGAGGGCGCGCCGGACGGCCTGGCGGGAGGGGCTGCTGGACGTGCTGGCCGGGGAACGGTCGCCCGATGCCTTTGCGGAGTCGGTGTCGCGGGCCCAGCGCACGGCCTTCCTGTCGTTTCTGGTGCCGTACGCCACGACGGTGCGGGGGGAGGCCCTCCGCCAAATTCGCGCCGTGGCCGCGCCCTTCCTCGACGCCGTGGCGGACACATTGACCGCCCGGTGGCCGCTGGTCCGGGCCCAGGCCGTCCAGCGGTTGGGCCTTCTGGGAGGAGACGCCTACGCGGACGCCCTCCGGGAGCGGCTCGACGACCCGTCGGGCCGGGTTGTGGGCATGGCACTGCGTCGCCTCGCGCAGCTGGGGCATCCGGAGGATGCGGAGCGGCTGCTGGGCGTGCTCGATCGGCTCCAGAACATGGACCGCCGGCAGGTGACCTCGGCCCTCCTGGAGCTCGGGGAGGACGCGGCGCCGACCTTTCGGGCGGCCCTGGCAGACGACGAGCGGTCGACGTTTGTGCGGGTGTGTGCGGCCGAAACGCTGCGCTGGCTGGGCGATAGCGACGCCGCGGCGGGGGCCGCACGCCTCCTGCGGGACGCTCCCGACGCCTCGTCGGCCCCCGAGCCCGAGCTGGTGGCCGGGCTGCTCCGGCTGATCCGGCGGGTCGGTCAGTCGCGCCACGTGGATGAGGTGCGGCCCTACCTGGCGTCGGAGGTGCCGTTCGTTCGCATCCACGCCGCCCGTGCGCTCGGCCGATTGGGGGACCGAGCGGAAGAGCCGCTGCTCGCCGCCCTTGTCCGCGGGGACGACTCCCGCTGGGTCGCGCTGAGTGCCGCCAAAAGCCTTCTCGAACTGGGACGCCCCGGCCCCCTGCACCGCATCCGCCAATCAGACCACCCTCGCGCCGCCCTCGCCTCGGACGTGCTCCCCGCCCCGGCATGATACAGACGATCTTGCAGTGGACGAATTATCTCCTTCTGGGGTATTTCGTCCTGCTCAATTCGGGCTACCTGGTCATGACCCTGGTCACGTTCGGGGCGCTGGTCCGGTACCGGCACCTGCTCTCGGCCTACAGCCCCGAAGAGGCGCTCACCTCGGAGGCGCTTCCCCCCATCACGCTCATCGCGCCGGCCTACAACGAGGAGGCCACCTGCATCGAGTCTACCCGGGCCTTTTTGAGCCTCGACTACCCGAATTTTGAGGTGATGGTGGTCAACGACGGGTCCGGCGACGCCACGATGGAGCGCCTCCACGCGGCCTTCGACCTCGCCCCCGCCAGCCGCCCGCCCACGGCGACGCTTCCCACGGCGGACGTGCGGGAGGTCTACCAGAGCCAGATCCACCCCAATCTTTGGGTGATCGACAAGGACAACGGCGGCAAGGCCGACGCCCTGAATACGGGGATCAACTTTTGCAACACGCCCTATTTCTGTGCCATGGACGCCGACACGCTCGTGGAGGGCGAGGGGCTGATTCGTATGATCCGTCCGTTCCTGGAGGACCGATCGACGATTGCGGTGGGGGGCATCGTGCGGGTGGCGAACGGGTGCAGCGTCCGGGCGGGACGCGTACAGGAGGTGGGCATGCCGAGCCGGTGGCTGCCCAAGCTGCAGGTGCTGGAGTACCTCCGGGCGTTTTTCTTTGGCCGGGTGGGATGGGACGCCCTCGGGGCCATGCTCATCATTTCGGGTGCGTTCGGGCTGTTTCGGCGCGAGACGGTGGTCGACGTGGGTGGGTACGCCACCGACACGGTCGGCGAAGACATGGAGCTGGTGGTGCGCATGCACCGCCGCATGCGGGAGGACGACCGCGACTACCAGATTCGCTTCGTTCCCGACCCGGTGGCCTGGACCGAAGTGCCGTCGACCCTCCGGGTGCTGGGCAGCCAGCGGGATCGCTGGCAGCGAGGCCTCGCCGACACCATGGTTCGTCACCAGCGCATGCTGGCCAATCCCCGCTACGGGCGCGTGGGGCTCGGGGCGTACCCATTTTTCTACGTCCTGGAGACGTTCGGCCCAATCGTGGAGGCGCTCGGCTACGTGATGTTCGTGATTGCCCTTTCGATGGGCGCGATCTCCGGGCCGTTTGCCCTTGCCTTCTTTCTGGTGGCGTTCGTGCTGGGGATGGCGCTGTCCCTCAGCGCGGTGGCGCTGGAAGAGCTCTCCTTTCGCCGGTACGAGTCGACCGCCGACCTGCTGCAGCTCCTGGCGCTGCCGGTGGTCGAAATGTTCGGCTACCGGCAACTCAATGCCTGGTGGCGCATCAAGGGGCTCTGGTCGTACTTCCGGAGCAAGGAAGGATGGGGCGTGATGGAGCGCAGTGGGTTTCGTACGGCGGACTCCTGAGGACGGGGACAGCAGGACCCCGCGGGGCTAAAAGTCATAACTCACAGAGAGGCTGACGCTGATCTGGCCCCGGGAGCGGGCCGCGAACTCCTCAAAGTCGTAGCCGACCGATCCGCTCAGCAGCGTGCGCGCGCCCAGGGGCGTCTGCCCCTCCGCGGAGACGCCCCACGATCGGAGGCGCTCCACGTCGTCCTGAAAGGTGGGGTCGCTGGGGGCCGAGCCCACACTGCCGCTCAGGCCCACGTAGGTTGTCGCCCCGCCCAGGTACCGACGGACGGTCCCGTTCACGGAGACCGACGTGCCGCTTCCGGACGGAGTGACGTACGTGCCGGCCCGAAGGAGGTAGTTGCCGTAGTACTTTGTGAGGGAGGCGGTGTGCACGAAGACCCCGCCCCCGCCGAAGTTCAGGTAGCGGGTGCCGAGTTCGCCCGTGAGGCTCCGGGGCAGGCTCTTGTAGAGGGACGCCCCAAACCGATACCCGGGGAAGATGGCGGAGGCCGAGGCCCCGGCGCTCAGGTAGGCGTACAGGCCGGAGGCGAGGGAGGGATAGGCATCGACTTCAAACTGCAGCCCACTGCTCGCGAATCGATTGGCGTAGCGGGCCCGGCCGATGAGGGTCCCGATGGGGGTGGGGCGGCTCACCGATATGCTGCCCACGTGCCAGGGGACGAGGCCGCTCGTAAACGAGCTGCGCTGGTACGTGGCGGTGGCCGTGTACGTTCGCTGCTCGGCCCGCACCTGTTGGAGGGTGCGGCGGGCGGTCTCGTCGGAAGGATTCCGTTCGAGAAGAGAGAGAAGCTGGCGCCGGGCGGCGGCCGGACGATTGAGCCAGCGCAGGAGGCTGGCCCGCTTGTTCAGGAAGTCGGCGTCCTCGGGGTAGTGCTCAAGGGCCTGATTGGCGTAGGTGAGGGCCTGGTTGGGCTGGTCCGACCACATCTGCACGTCGATCATGGCCTTGAGCCCCTCGTAGTGGTTGGGGGCCCGCTCCAGTACATACCGGAGTTCGGTGCGGGCGGTGTCGCGGCGGCCCTCCCACGCCCACGTCCGGGCGGCGAAGACGCGGATGCCGTGGTAGTCGGGGCTCCGGTCGAGCGCGCGGTAGGCGAGGGCGCGGGCCTGCTCGTAGTCGCCCTCCTGAAACGCCACGGCCCGGGCCCGGCTGAAGAGGGAGTCAACCGACTGCCCGGCGGCCGGGGGCGGGACGACCAGGGCCACTGCGAGCAGTGGAGCGGCCAACGCAACGAATACGGACGACCGGGGCATGGCGACTACGAGCGAACCCGTTCTTTGAGGGTGGAGAGCGCGTCGGACCCCGGGGCCACCTGCTCCAGCCGGCGGACCACGGGGCGGGCGTCGGCGGTCCGGTCCAGGGTCAGCAGGACCTCGGCCTTCTTGGTAAGGAGGGACGGGGCCTCTGGGTGGTGCTGGAGGCCGGTGTCGAGCACCTGGAGGGCGGTCCGGGGCCGTTCGGCCCACCGCTCCGCGTCGGCCAGCGCGTTGTAGGCGTCGAGATACGTCTCCTCGCGGTCCAGAACCGCCCGGAAGTGCGCACGAGCCGTCTCGAACTGGTGCGTCCAGGCGTAGGTGCGGCCCAGCAGCAGGCGCACGTCGTGGTACTCGGGGTGGGCGTCCAGCACCCGGCGGGCAATCGCGCGGGCGACGGCGTAGTTCCCCGCGAATGCGTTTTGGCGGGCCAGCTGAAACTGCTCGTCGGGCGCCATCGCCTGCTCCTCGATCCGGGCGAGCACGGCCTCTGCGTCGGGGCGGACGGCACCCGAATCGGCGGGCTGGAGGGGCGGGGCCGTCGGCAGGTCGGCGAGGGGGACGTCCGGGTCGAACAGTTTGTCTTCCTGGGTGACGTACCGGTTGACCTGTTTGAAGCGGGCCAGCCGTCCCTCCAGCGTGCGCCGGGTGTCGGGCTGGTCCACCGGCGTCAGGCCCATCGATTCCGTCAGGCGGTAGAGCTGGTCGCCGGACAGGTAGTAGTCCCGGTGTAGATAGTCGATCAGCTGGTTCTTGTTGCGCATCAGCGGCATCGCGTGCGTGCTGCGGAACTGCCGCGTGGTATCGAGGCCGCTGCCGAGCCAGTGGGCCCGGTCGGGGAGCGGTTGGCCGTACGTGTCGCCCAGGAGGGAAAGCAGGGTGGGCGGGACGTCGGCCAGCGTGGAGACGGACCGGAAGGTCGCGCGCCGGTCGAGGAGGGGGGAGTAGACGATGAGGGGGACGTGGTACCGGGCGATCTGGTTGGGCTGGGGAATCGGAATGAGCCGGTGATCCCCGGTGATCACGAAGATCGTGTTGTCGAACTCGGGGCGCTGCCGGTACGAGGCAAAAAACTCCCGGAGGGCGTCGTCGGTGTAGAGGAAGGTCGTGAGCTGCGATTGGTAGGTGCGGTATCGCTCCCGGACCTCCGGCCGCCGGTCGAGCGTGCGGAGGCGCTGCTCGAAACGGTTCTGGTAGGCCGCCGGGGTCGGCACCTCAAACGGCTCGTGCGTCTGCAGGGTGTGGTAGATTTCGAGCCGCGGCCCCCGGCCCACCGTATCCAGGAGGGTCGACACGAGGGAGAACATCTCCTTGTCGGGGTAGCCCCAGTAGCGCGTTTCCACCCCCGGATCGCCCCCGAAGCGGGCGTCCAGGCCCTGCCGGCCGACGACGTGGTCCACCGCCTGCCGGTCCAGGAACTGGTCGACATTGTCGAAGGAGAGGTCGAACCCGCTGTAGTAGTGGGTGTCGTAGCCCCGTTCGCCGAGCAGCCGGATGAGGGTTTGGTGGCGGGGCATGTCTGCGCCCAGGGCCATGAAGCCACGCTCGGCGTAGGGGAGCGACCCGAAGAGGGACGGCATGATGCCGAAGGTGCGCCCGGTGGTGCTCAGCATGTTGGGCCAGTAGAGCCCCTCCTGCGCCAGGGAGTCGACAAAGGGCGTGAACCCGCCGTAGCGGGCGTCGTCCCCGACGAAGGTTGTCCCCAGCCCCTCGAAGATAATGAAGACCAGATTCGGCGGACGGGCGGGTTCCCCGGTGGCTGCGTCCTCAAAAAATGGGCCCAGCACATCGGCGGACGACGGCCGATGCATCCACGGGTAGGGGCGCTGCGACGAGTCGGCATCGGACGCCGACGCCAGGGACGCCGCGGACGGGGGCGACGAGGAGAGGAGCGACAGCGTCTCCGCGGCAAAATAGCCGACCTTGCTCGTGGCAAGATGCTCGGTGCCGGGCGCGTCGGCTCCGGGCGGGGGCGGGGAGGCGACCAGGCCCCCGAGCATGAGCGCCACGCCCGCGTACGAAACGCGGGAGGGGACCGGGCGCCGGACGGCGGCGACGAGCCCCCCGACCGCGAGGACGGCGATTCCGACGGCGCCGAGCCAGAACAGCGGGCCGGCGGCGGTGGAGGCCTGCACGGTGCTGGTCACCTCCGGGAGGCTGTAGGCCCAGAGGTCGGTGCCCAGGGGCTGGAGGGTCGTGGCGTAGTACCGCGCAAGCCCCACGCTGAGAAGCCCCGTACCGAGGAGGGCCCCGCCGTACAGCCCGACCGCCAGTCGGCGGCTGAGGGCGGAGAGTCCGAGGTACAGGGCCGTGCCCCCGGCCGCCAGCAGAAGACCCAGGTCGAGGTCCTGGAGGAGGCCGAGAGCCTCGTATCGCCAGAGGGGCACCCCGAGCGAGTGCGCACGGGCCACAAAGAGAAACTCCAGCCCGCGCCCCAGCAGGAGGACCGCCAGCAGGACGATGCCCAGCGTTACGGCTTCCCGCAGGGCGCGGTCAAGAGGAGAAGGCCACGTCACGACGCGTACACCTCAACGGATAGAGCAGCGGGGAGGGCAGGCCGCCCAGGATGCAGGCGGGCACGTTCTACTCGCGTTGAGACCGAAGCGCGTCGACGAGCACGCGGCAGAAGGCGGGGATGTCCTTCACCACCCGGCCCCACACCTGATTCCCGTCGCGGAAGGCGGCCTCGTCAACCCACGTGGCCCCGGCGTTCACGAGGTCGTCCTTGATGCCCTGGCTCCCCGTGGCGCGCTTCCCCTCCACGATCCCGGCCGAGATGCCCACCAGGCCGGCGTGGCAGATCTGCGCGACGATCTTGTCGTGCGCGTCCATGTCGGCCACGAGGTCCGTCACGCCCGGGTCGCGCCGCAGCTTGTCGGGCGCCCAGCCGCCGGGCACCACGACCGCGTCGAAGTCGTCGGCACTCAGGGTGCGGGCGGCCACCTCGGTTGTGGCCGTGAGGCCGTGCTTGCCGGTGAAGGTGCGGTTCGCTTCGCGCCCGGCGATCACCACGTCGGCCCCTTCCTCGCGGAGGCGCATGGTGGGGACCCAGAATTCCAGGTCCTCGAAGGATTTGTCGAGGAGGACGACGATGTGCTGGTCATCAAGCGCCATGGGGATCTGTTCCGTTATTGCAAGAAAGGAGAAGGAGCAGTGCAGTCTCCCAAAACGAGGGCCCCTCTCCGCAGGTCCGACGGAGGGGACACGGTGGGGGCTCCGGACACCGCCGCACGGGAGGCGGAGACCGGACATTGATGGGGCCGATGCGACTGAGGGACCTCTGCAGGCTACAGCCCCCGAAGCAACAGCGCCCACACGCCCATCATGAGCAGGCAGCCGGCCAACATCCACTGGTCCTCATTCTGATTCCACGCATCGCGCCGGTACAGGCCGTAGAGCGCGACGGGCCAGAGGAGCAGGACGTACGCGACCATGAAATCGGACCGACGGTACCAGGGCGGCCCGGTCCGCTCCGAGATCGTCGGGCCCGTAAACATTTCGCCGCACACGGGGCAGTACTCGTCGTCCTTCTCCCGGTGGGCGTCGCAATTGGGGCATCGCGTCATGGCAGGGGGAAGCCGGTACGGGGAGTCAGTCGCCATTTTCGGCGTAGTACGACGTCACCTTTTCGGCCTTGGCCGGGCCCACCACGTCGGCGAGGGCGTCTTCGTCGGTCTCTTTTACCTTGGCCACCGAGCCGAACTCGCTGAGGAGGGTCTGCGCGGTCTTCTCCCCAATGCCGTGGATGTCGAGGAGTTCGGACTGCAGCGTCTGCTTCTTGCGCCGCTTGCGCTGATAGGTGACCGCAAACCGATGCGCCTCGTCCCGCACCTTCTGCAGCACCTGGAGCGCCGGGCTGTCCTTGGCGAAGAAGACCGGGTCGGAGTCGCCGGGGCGGAAGACCTCTTCCAGCCGCTTGGCGAGGCCGATGACGGGCACCCGGTCGAACGCCCCCACGTCCTTGAGGACCTCGACGGCGCTGGAGAGCTGTCCCTTGCCGCCATCGATGACGACGAGGTCGGGCCAGGGGCCGTCCTCCTCGATCATGCGTCGGTAGCGGCGGCGCACCACCTCGCGCATGGCCTGGTAGTCGTCGGGCGTGCCCTCGTCGGTAGACCGGATCTTGTAGGTGCGGTAGTCGCTCTTGCGGGGGGTGGCGTCCGTGAAGACCACGCAGGAGGCGACGGTTTCCTTGCCGCCGTGGTGCGACACGTCGATTCCGTCGATGCGGCGCGGCGGATCGTCGAGGCCCAGCTGGTCGGCCAGGGCCTTCAGGCTTTCGGGGATGCGGTCGCGCTCCCGCTTCATGCGCTGGGTCTTCCACTCGCCCACCTTCAGCTTGGCGTTGGACTGGGCCATGCGGACGAGGCTGGCCTTTTCGCCGCGCTGGGGGACCTTGATCGGCACCTGATGGCCCTTCGCCTGCCGCAGCAGTGCTTCCAGGGCGTGGGTGTCCTGCGCGGGATGGTCGTTGGGGTCGTGGGAGAGAAGCACCTCCTCCGGGACGAAGTTGGCGTCCGCGTAGTAGGTCTCCACGAAGGAGAGCATGAGTTCTTCGTCCGTGCGGCCGTCGATGCGCTTCAGGTAGGTGTGCCGCTCGCCAATCATTTTGCCCTCGCGCACCTGGAAGAGGACCCCGCAGGCGATGCCCTCGTCGCGGTCGACGTGCAGGGCAAACACGTCGCGGTCCTCGAAGTCCTGGCTCACCACCTTCTGCTGCTGCGAGTACTCCTTGAGGGCCTGAATCTGGTCGCGCAGGCGGGCGGCCTCCTCAAAGTTGCGCTCCTCGGAGGCGGTCTCCATTTCGTCCGTCAGCCGGTCGATGAGCGACTGGGTCTGTCCGTTCAGCAGCGACTTCACCTGCTCGATGGTCTCCATGTAGTCGGCCTCGGACTGCTTCCCGACGCACGGGGCCTGGCAGTTGTCGATGTGGTACTGCAGGCACACGTCGTACTTTCCCTCCGCAATCTTCTCCTCCGTGAGGTCGAGCGAGCAGGTGCGCAGCTGAAAGACGGACCGGATCGCGTCCATCATGTCGTTCATCTTCGACACGTTGGTGTACGGCCCGAAGTAGTCGGAGCCGTCCTGCTTTACGGTGCGCGTCTTGAAGACGCGGGGGAAGCGCTCATTCTTGATGCAGATGTAGGGGTAGGTCTTGTCGTCCCGCAGGTTGACGTTGTAGCGGGGCTGCAGCTCCTTGATCTGGTTGTTCTCCAGGATGAGCGCCTCCGCCTCCGTGTCCGTCACGATGAGGTCCACGTCGACGGCCTTTTTCACCATCACCTCGATGCGGCCGTCGCGCTGGCGGCTGCTCTGGAAGTAGGAGCGGACGCGGCTGCGCAGGTTTTTGGCCTTGCCCACGTACAGGACAGCGCCCTCGTCGTCCAGAAATTTGTAGACGCCCGGCTCGGTGGGGAGGGAGTCGAGCTTCTGCCGGAGCGCGTCGGGCTTGTCGTCGAGAATCTCTGTCATGGACCGGAGGGATGGCGCCCAAAGTCGTGCACGAGAGTAACGCCGCGGCGTGGGGGCGTGATTCGGCCGAACCTGGGGTGCGGCGGGACGTATAGAGTTTTTGAAAATGTACGTCGCATCCATAATGAGCAGTGCCGCCATGTCCAAAAAACTCACCCTGCGGCTGGACGAAAACGTGATTGAGCGGGCCAAGGCCTACGCGGCGGAGCGAGACACGTCCGTGTCGCGGCTTGTGGAAGAGTATTTTGCCGCCGTGACGGAAAACGAGGGGGAGCAACCGCAGACGTCGATCTCCGAAACCACCCGACAGTTTGTCGGGCTCTTGGAAGGGGCCGATGAGGCCGACTACAAGCAGTATCTTGAAGAGAAACACCTGGAGGAACCGACATGAGGATCCTGTTCGATACCAACATGGTCCTCGACGTTTTTCTGAATCGAGAACCGTTCGTCGAGCCCGCCGCGCGCCTTTTCGACGCAAATGCTCACGGGACGGTAGACGGACTCCTTGGGGCGACCACCGTCACGACGATCTATTACCTTCTCGACAGCAACCGTGGATCCACCGTCGCCCATGAGAAGGTGGAAGTGCTTCTCCAGCTTTTCGATGTCGCGGGGGTGAATCGCCACGTGCTCTTGCGGGCGACCCAATCGGGATTTGCCGACTACGAGGACGCCGTTCTCCACAGTGCGGCCCGGAGGGCCGGGGCGGACGGCATTGTGACCCGCAACGCGGCGGACTTCAGCGGCGCCGCCCTGTCGGTGCACACCCCGCGGGAGCTTCTCACGATCCTCGACCACCGGCGCGACTAAGTGTCTTTCCCAAGACCAGCACTGTTGCTCTGAAACACGCTCCGTCGTCGCTCCAGACGTGATCTATTGCATCAGTCGCGGCCCACGAGCACTCGTTCCCTCTGGTCACCGCCCTTCGCTCGTGTGGCGCCTATCCATCCGCGGGCCAAAACCTCATCGATTGGCTGGATGGGCTCTGAATCAATACTGAAGCGGGTTCAGCACGGGGCTCAGCGCGACGTTCGGACACGGCGTTGAGACAGGCTCTAAGAAGGGGCCCTGCGCGTCATCCCATGTAGTACAGCTCCGCGCCCGGCCCGAGCGGCAGGCCGAAGAGCACCCACAGCAGAAAGACGAGCGTGCTCACCACGCCAAAGGCGATGGAGTAGGGCAGCATGAGGGCAATGATGCTCCCGATCCCCACGTCCTCGTCGTACCGCTGCGCGAAGATGATGACGAGGGGGAAGTAGGGCAGGAGCGGCGTGAGGATGTTGGTGAAGGCGTCGCCGATGCGGTAGGCGGCCTGCACGGTTTCGGGGGAGTAGCCGGGGTCGCCCGCCAGCATGAGCATCGGCACGAAGACGGGCGCCATGATGGCCCACTTCGCCGAGGCGCTGCCGACGAACAGGTTGATGAGGCCGGAGACGAAGATAAACGCGATGAGGAGCGGAATGCCGGTGAACCCGATGTTCTGCAGCAGGTCGGCCCCGCTGATGGCGATGATGGAGCCGAGGTTTGACCACTCGAACATGGCGATGAAGTGGGCCGCCGCGAAGGCCAGGACGATGTACGCGCCCATGTCGGCCATCGTATCCGCCATCATGTCCGCCACGTCGGAGTCGTCCTCAATCTCGCCCACCACGATGCCGTAGGCCAGGCCGGGGAGGAAGAAGAGGAAGACCATGAGGGCGACGATGCTCTCGATGAGGGCCTCGAACTCGGCCAGCGGGGCGCCCTCGGGCACCGCCATCAGCACCACGCCGAGGATCGCGGCGAGGGTCACGCCCCCGGCCCAACGCAGCCCGCGGCGCTCCGTGTCGGAGAGGGCGCCGTCGTCGATGTCCTCGGCCTCGAAGTCCTCGGGCGGCTCGTAGTCGCCGAGGTAGGGCTCGATAATGGCTTCGGTAATGTAGCTGCCCACGGCGATAAAGACGGGGGTGAGCGCAATCATAATGTACCAGTTGGCCGTCACCGGCACGCTGTAGTCCTCGTCGATCAACTGGGCCGCCGGCTCGGTGAAGCTGGCGAGGAGGGGGTCGAGGGAGGTCAGGAGCAGGTTGGCGCTAAAGCCGGCCGAGACCCCCGCAAAGGCGGCGGCCAGGCCCGCCAGCGGGTGCCGCCCCACGCCGTAAAACAGCACGGCGCCCAGCGGAATGACGACCACGTAGCCCGCATCGACGGCGAGGCTCGACATCACGCCCGCAAAGATGAGGGCGGCGGTCAGCAGCACGTCCGGCACGCTCGTGACGAACGACTTGAGGGCCGCGCTGATGAGGCCGGTCTTGTCCGCCACGCCGATGCCGAGCATCACCACCAGCACCAGCCCCAGCGGCGGGAAGTCGGCGAAGGTCTCCGCCATGTCCGTGAAGAGGCGCTGGATGTTGTCCGACGAGAAGAGGTTGTCGGCGGCGATCGTCTCGTCGGTGCCCGGGTGCACCACACTCACCTCGGCGGTGTGCGCGATCCACGACGCCACCATCACGATGGCGATGAAGATGAAGAAGAGCGTGACGGGGTCGGGGAGCGCGTTGCCGGTCCGCTCGATGCGGTTGAGCCAGCGATCGGACCAGGTGGGGGCGGTGTCGGTGGAGGGAGACTCGGAGGCCATGGCGAAACGACGTTGCGGGAACGGTGCGAGGGGACGGCAACTCTCCTGCTGATACTACAAATGAGCACCGGCGAAGGCAACGTCGATTTCTGTGGCGTCCGAAACCGGCCACTGTCCCCGAACTCTTTTGCGCCGGGCCGGGCGTCGACCGTCAAGTAATGGGCAGGGAAAGCCGTCGCGCTCAGCTCATTTTGGGCCGATCAGACGGACGGCGAGGTTCCTCCGATGGGTTGTGGATGGCGTTCCGAGCCAGGCGCGGTGACGGTAGGGGGTGCCCTGGGGGTCGCCAAAACGAACCCTCGCTTGCGATATTGCGTTGCAAAAGCAAGGCACTGTCTCATGTCCTCTTTATACCGCCATAAAGTTATCCGTCAGAACGCACGGCGTGACGATTCCCAGGCGCATGCTCGGGAATGTGAAGGAGGTTGAGGTGCGGGAAGAGGAGGGGCGGATCATTCTCGAACCGGTCCGGGAGGCGGACGAGCGAGACGGCGCACCGGAGGAGGATCCCCTTCAGGGACTCGGTCGGAATCCGGTCTCTTGTGAACCCCCCGACGCGTCGGAGCATCACGACCAGTATCTCTATGACCGGTGAGGCGCTCTTTCTGGACACCGGGTACGTGATTGCGCTGGAGGCTGCTGATGACCAGCATCATCGGCGCGCGATTGACCACTGGCGCCACATCGGCCCGGAGTATCCGTCGATTGTCACGACGACCTATGTGTTCGACGAGTGCGTGACCTTCTTCAACGGACGCGGGCACCACGCGAAGGCTGTGGAGATTGGGGAGCGACTTCGCACAAGCCCGCGGGTTGAGGTTGTGCCGGAAACACGACCGCTGTTGGAGGCCGGATGGGCCCGCTTCCGCAATCGGCCCGACAAGCGATATTCGCTCACGGATTGCCTGTCGTTTGTCGTGATGAACCGGAGGGACCTGGACCGTGCGCTCACGTTCGATGATCACTTCCGACAGGCGGGATTCCAGGGTCTGCCGGCGAACGGGGGATGAGGGGCCCGAAAAGTTCTCCACGGTGGCCGCACGAGGTGCCGGATCGATGGGACATCGCACTGCCTCTTTTGGCGACGGGCGAACCGTGCGTATTCTAAAGATATGGTCGCCCCCGAAAAGGATCAATGCCCCTGGGACCCATGGACGGGGCGACGGCGGAGGGGGAAAAGATTATGCTCCACCATCGAGGGAGGCGTCGGTCATGGCCGCCTCGCCCCAGATCTCTTTCAGGCGGGCGTCCCGGCCGCAGCCGTCGCGGTAGCTGTTGTAGCGGCCCGGGTTTTTCTGGTAAAAGTTCTGGTGGTACTCCTCGGCGGCGTAGAACGCGTCGAGCGACTGGACCGGCACGACGATCTCCTGGTCGAACCGCGCGGCGACGGTGGCCTTCGACTGCTCGGCCAGGCGCCGCTGCTCGGCGTTGTGGGCGAAGATGACGGGCCGATAGGACGAGCCGCGGTCGCAGAACTGCCCGCCGTCGTCGAAGGGGTCGACGTTGTGCCAGTAGACGCGGAGGAGGCGCTCGTAGTCGACCGTGGTGGAGTCGTAGATGACCTGCACGACCTCGGTGTGCCCCGTGGTGCCGGTGGTGACCTGGTCGTAGCTTGGGTTTTTGACGTCGCCCCCCGCGAACCCCGGAATGGTGGAGGCCACGCCCTCAATTTTGTCGTAGGGCGGCTCCATGCACCAGAAGCAGCCGCCGGCAAAGGTGGCGGTGTCGGCCACGGCGGCGGGCAGGGTGGTGTCCGGCGGGGCCGGGGCCGTGCCGTCGGCGTCCGTCGAGGTGCATCCCAGGACGCTCAGCAGTACGAGGATGAGGAGCCCGGGCAGGAGGGCAGGAACCCAGGAGGGGAGGGGGCGAGGCATAGACGGGGGACGCGTAGGGAGTGGAGAGAACGCTTACGTGGGGCGACGACTGTATCGAGTTTCTTTATCGCCCGTGATTCAGTTTGGTTGCAGGAGGGACCGATGCGTTACAGAGATGTAGGGCCTCCCGGCTGCGCCGTGGCGCGATCGACGAGAAGGGGAAGGCGATACGAACACCGCACCGTTGGATCACAACTGCCGGGGAGAAGACCCCCCGGCGCTCGGGCTGAGGGGATGCTATCATGGGGGCACTTCGCGCCGAGTCGTGGGGGGATGGCCGTCCGGGAGGGAGTGGACCGGGGTCCCCCCATGCGAACCGCGAGGACTCCTTCCATCGGAGGGCCGGCTGGGATGCCCAGTCGAGACAGGCTCCGGAATTCTCCATCACACCAACCTGCAAACAGATGTCTAAAGTCCAGAAAAAAGCCCGAACCATCGTCGACATCGCCACGAGCGACGACAACTTTACCACCCTGGTCGGCGCCCTTCAGGCCGCCGGCCTCGTCGACACGCTGAAGGGCAACGGCCCGTTCACGGTCTTCGCCCCGACGAACGCCGCCTTCGACCGTCTTCCGAAGCAGACGCTGGAGGACCTCATGCTCCCGAAGAACAAGTCCCGGCTGCAGGAGGTCCTGAAGCACCACGTCGTTTCGGGCCGGCGCATGGCCAAGGAGGTATCGCGCCAGTCGTCCCTCTCCCCGATGAGTGGGGACGCCGTCCCCGTGCGGGCGAAGGGAACCCGTGTCCGCATCGGCGACGCGACGATCCAGCAGACGGACCTGGAGGCCGAGAACGGCATTGTGCACGTCATCGACCGGGTCCTTCTGTCGTAGGCATTCCCTCCGGCCCGGGCAGAGGGCGGAGGTGATAAAAAGCGTCGGGCAGCTTCGGCCGCCCGGCGCTTTTTTTTGTTCGGTCCGGCGGACGGGACGCGCCTACAATTCCCCCCACTCGGCTTCCAGCAACAGGTCGCCGTTTTGCACGACGGCCGTGCGGAAGTACGAGGGCGCCCCGGAGGCGTCGGCGTACTGAACGGTGTGGAGGGCGGCGGCCGCATCGGTGTTCTCGCTCATTTCTTCGAGCGCGTCGTCGATGTAGACGGGGATCAGGATCTCGTCGAGGGCCGACCGGAGTTGATCGAGCAGGTCGGCGTGGGCGGGGGGCGCATCCGGGGCGCGGCGATCCTCGAGGTCGAGCGTGCGGTCGTGCACGTAGATGGCGCAGAGGGGCGTGCCCCGCCCGGTTTCCAGGTCGACCAGGGCCACGGTGTGGAGGGTGTCGGCGGACGGGTCGACGGGGGCGCCGGTCAGCGCGTACCCCGTGCCGGCGGCGCCCGTAAAGCGGACGGCCGGGGCGGTCTCGTCGATTGCGAGGTAGGGGGACGCGTCGGGCACGGCATCGGTGGCCGTCCAGTCGCCGGACGTGGAGGCAAAGTACTGCATGGGTGGGGGGCTATCGGGAGCCGTAGGTGTGTTCGGAGCGTTCTTCGGTGCGGTCGGTGGCCGGGGGCGGCGTGGGGGCGAGGCCGCTGATCTCGTCGTACAGGGCGTCGGTCATGTCGATGTCGAGCGCGCCCAGCGAGCCCTCAATCTGGGACACCGTGCGCCCCCCGATGATCGGGGCGGTGACGGCCGGGTGGTGGGCCACCCACGCCACGGCGAGGGCGACGGGATCGTACCCGTGGTCCCGGGCAAACGTCGCAAAGCGGTCCGCCACCTTGTAATGCCGCTCGGCCCCGTACCGCGTCTGGTACATTTGATTGTCGACCAGGCGGCCCTCGTCCGGTCGCTCGTCGACGCCGTACTTGCCGGTCAGTAGGCCGCCGCCCAGGGGGCTGTAGCTCAGCACCCCCAGTCCTTCGCTTCGGGCCATGGGGAGCAGTTCGACCTCGGCCTGGCGCTTGGCGAGGTTGTACATCGGCTGGAGGACGTGGAAGGGCGTCCACCCTTCGGCGCGCTGCCGCCCGAGGGCCTTCATCACCTGCCACGCGGCATAGTTGGAGGCCCCGAGGTACAGCACCTTGCCCTGCCGCACCAGGTCGTCGAGGGCGCGCAGCGTTTCGTCGAGGGCGGTCTGCTCGTCGAAGCGGTGAACGAAAAACACGTCGATCCGGTCGGTGCCGAGGCGGCGCAGGCTGTTCTCCACGGCCCGCATCAGGTGGTAGCGGTGG
The DNA here is from genome assembly GCA_002894685.1 of Salinivenus lutea. Classification (GTDB taxonomy): domain Bacteria; phylum Bacteroidota; class Rhodothermia; order Rhodothermales; family Salinibacteraceae; genus Salinibacter; species Salinibacter luteus. The sequence goes on along the minus strand of NCRC01000019.1, from coordinate 33,453 downwards.
GCGCCCCGGGCGTTCGGGGCGTCGCTCGTGGGGAAGTAGGCCTTCGTGGTAAGGACCACCTCGTCGCGGCAGTCGGCAATCAGGTCGCCCAGAATTTCCTCGGAGCGGCCGTCGGCGTACACGTTGGCGCAGTCGAACGTGTTGATGCCGGCGTCGCGGCAGCGCCGAAAGAGGGCCGCGGCGGTGGCCCGGTCGGCCTCGTCGCCGAACGACATGGTGCCGAGGCAGAGCGGGGACACTTTGACGCCGGTGGAGCCGAGGTAACGGGTGTCGGGGAGCGGCATTGTGGAAGCGGAATGGGGAGCAGTGGGCGAAAGGCGGGGCTACGAGAGGTCGAAGTGGCGGCGGAGGAGGGGCCCCAGCACGTCGAGCGGGACGGCGGAGAGGGCGTGGGTTGAACCGGGGAGCACGGCCCACCGCGCGTCCGGGAGGGAGTGCTGAACGGCCCGCGTCGCGTCCAGTGGAAAGAGCGGGTCGTCGTCGAGGGCCGCGACCAGGGTGGGGGCGGTGATCTGGGCCAGCGAGTCGAGCGTCCCCTCCGTCGCCTGGGGAAGGGCGGCCACGAAGGCCCGGAGGCGCGAGAGCAGGCGGTCCGGGGCCTCGTGGCGGGCCGTGAGGGACGCGGCCCGGTCGGGGGCGTTTGCGCGGAGGGCGTCCAGGTCGAGGCGGGACTGCAGGGTCTCCGACTGGGCCTCCGTCCAGTCGAGGTGGGGACTGAGGAGGGCGAGGCGTCGGACGCGCTCTGGGGTGCGCTGGGCAAGCCGGAGGGCCACCGAGGCGCCGAGCGAAAAGCCGAAGACGTGCGCCGACTCGGTCTCTGCCGCGTCGAGGGCGGCCCGCGCATCGTCGACGAAGCGATCGAGCGTGAGGGGCCCATTGGGCGGCATCGACGAGGCGCCGTGTCCGCTCAAATCGACCCCGACGACGTGCGCCCGGGGCTCCAGGCGGCGCATGAGTGGCGCGAGGTCGTGGCGCACGCACCCGGCCGCCCCGTGAAGACAGAGGATCGTCTCCCGCGAGCGACGGCCGCGCTCGTACACGGCGAGGGACCCGTCGCCATGGGCGACCGTGTGCGGGGGCCAGTCCGCCACGGGAGGGGTCTCGCAAAACTCGACCAGCACGCCGTGGGTGGCCTTCGGGTGGACGAAGCAGATGCGCTTGTCGTCGGCGCCGGGCTGGGGCGCGTCGCTCAGAAGGGGAAGGTCGGCCGCACGGAGGCGGTCCATCGTGGCCTCCAGGTCCTCGACCTCGAAGGCCAAGTGGTGAATCCCTTCGCCGCGGGATTCTACAAACCGCGCCACCGGCGATGCCTCCCCCATCGCCTCCAGCAGCTCCAACTTGGCGGAGTCGGCGTTCAAAAAGTGGGTCCGGACGCCCTGGTCGGCGACCGGTTCGGTTTTGTAGGGGCGCTCGCCCAGTAGGTCCTCGAACCGATCGAGGACGGCCGCCACCTCGTCGACGGCAATGCCGATGTGTTCGAGTCGAGGCATGGGGCTTTGGGGAAAACGAAAGAAGCAGTGCGAACTGAACCGCCGTCGGTCGAGTACAGATTCTCGTCATGACTACCCAGAAACACACATCCGACCGCGCGGCAATCGACCGGGCCCGGAAGCGGGCCATGGCGGTGAGCCTCGTGGTCTCGTTTGTGATGCTGGGCGGGAAGGTGGGGGCGGCCTACCTCACCGGCAGTGCCGCCATCCTGTCGGACGCCGCCGAGTCGGTCATCCACCTCTTTGCGACGGGGTTTGCGGGGTTCAGTCTGTGGTACGCGGCGACCCCGCCGGACCCCGATCACCCCTACGGCCACGGCAAGATTTCGTATTTTGCCTCCGCCGTCGAGGGGACGCTGATTCTGATTGCGGCCCTCATCATCGGGTGGACGGCGATTCAGGACCTGGTGGCGGGGGCCACCCTCCAGCGGATCGACATTGGGCTCTACATGCTGGGCGGGCTCACGGTGGTGAATCTGGCACTGGGGCAGTACCTGGTTCGGGTGGGGCGGCGCACCAACAGCCTCGTGCTGGTCTCGAACGGGCAGCACGTGATGACCGACATGTGGACCAGCTTCGGCGTGATTGCCGGGGTCGGCCTCGTGGGCCTCACCGGCATCACGTGGCTCGACCCGCTGGTGGCGCTGCTCGTGGCGGCCAACATTCTCTGGACCGCCAAGCACCTGCTGCGCCGCTCCGTCTACGGGCTCCTCGACGAGGCCGACCGGGACGCCACGCAGGCGCTGCTCGACGAGCTTGGGGAGGCCCGCGACGAGGGCACGATTGCCGGGTTTCATCAGGTACGGCACCGCCGCGCTGGGGACCAGGTGTGGGTCGAGTACCACCTCTTGTTTCCAGGCGACATTTCGATCCGGGAGGCCCACACCCGGTCCCACGCCGTGGAGGACCGGGTGGATGCCCTCTTCCCGGACGATACCGTCTACGTGACGGCCCACCTGGAGCCCCGGCGGCACGACGAGGCGCACCCCGACGGCCACCGCGAGCCGGCCGACCCGCTCCGGCACACCTTCTCCGGATAGGCGCGGGGGGTTATCCGATTTCCCCGGCGGCCCGAAGGCGCTCCAGGTCGTCGAGGTTGCTGTGCACGTGCTCGGCGGAGGTGTCGAACTGCGCCTGCTCCTCCTCGGTCAGCTCCACCTCGATGATCTCTTCCACGCCGTTGGCGCCCAGCTTGACGGGCACGCCGATGAAGAGGTCCTCGACGCCGTACTCGCCGTCGCAGTACGCCGCGGCGGGCAGAATGCGCTTGTTGTCCTTGATGATGGCCTCCGTCATCTCGGCCGCCGCTGCGCCGGGGGCGTACCAGGCAGAGGTGCCCATCAGGTCCACGATTTCGCCGCCGCCGCCCTTCGTGCGCTCCACAATCTCGTCGATCGTCTCGTCGTCGAGCCACTGGGGCAGGGGAACGCCGCCGATCGTGGTGTAGCGGGGCAGGGGCACCATCGTGTCGCCGTGGCCGCCCATGAGGAGCGCCTGGATGTCGCGCACCGACACGTCGAGTTCCTGGGCGATGAAGGCGCGGTAGCGGGCCGTGTCGAGCACGCCGGCCATGCCCATCACGCGATTCGAGGGGAAGCCGCTGGCCTCGTAGGCGACGTAGGTCATCACGTCGAGCGGGTTGGCCACCACGATGATCGTGCTGTCCGGGCTGCCCTCCACGAACTGCTCGGTGACGCCGCCCACAATCTCCGTGTTCTTGGCCAGCAGGTCGTCGCGGCTCATGCCGGGGCTGCGCGGGAGGCCGGCGGTGATGATGCACACGTCCGAGTCCTCGGTGGGGCCGTAGTCGTTGGTGCCGGTCACTGTGGTGTCGAAGCCGTGAACCGGACCGGACTCCAGCATGTCGAGGCCCTTGCCCTGCGGCATGCCGTCCTTGATGTCGACCATGACCACATTCTGGACCATGTCTTTCTGGGCAACCGCGTCGGCCACGGTGGCTCCCACGTTGCCGGCGCCGATGACAGTAACTTTCATGGGGAAGAGGGGGATTGATGAGCAAGAAAAAGGAGATGGACACGCATTGTAACGAAGGCGATTTCGGACCTGTTTGCCAGCAATTTTGTGCGAAAAGGGGACGCGCCGACAGACACCGACGCCGCGTCTCCCTTTGTTGGGGCCTGCCCGTCTGCCCTCACAGTTCGACATTGGTCGTATGTGCCACAAATATCTCGCGTCCGGACTCATCGTTCTGTTCATGGTGGGGTGTGGCACCAGCCGCCCGCCCACCGGCGACTCCCCCACCGCCCTTCGGCAGCAGGCCGACAGCCTCGCCCGGGCGGCCGACAGCCTGAAGGCCGAGGCCGAGCGGTGGAAGACGGAGGCGCAGCTCCGGAATCCGTTGCTGGATGCGACCCTCTGGACCCAGACGGCCGTCGAGTACGACGGGGTGACGCGCAGCGCCTACCAGCTGGCCGAGGAGATGCTGACCCGCGCACTGGCGGACTCGTCGTGGTCGGCCGATCCGGAGCAGGCCAATCGTCCTCCCTCGCAATACCGTGACAAGCCGCCGGCCGTGGTGCTGGACGTGGATGAGACGGTGCTCGACAACAGCCCCTACCAGGCCCGACTCATTCGGCAGGATGCGTCCTATGATTCTGAAAGCTGGGCCGCCTGGACCCGCGAGCGAACAGCCGACCCCGTGCCCGGGGCCCGCGCCTTCACGCAGCGGGCCGACTCGATGGGCGTGCAGGTGATCTACCTCACCAACCGGGACGCGTCCCTGGAAGACGCCACGCGGGACAACCTGGAGCAGCTGGGCTTTCCCGTCCGCGACGCCCCCGACGCGGTGCTCACGCAGGGGGAGCGGTCCGGCTGGGAGCCCAAGGCCCCGCGCCGGGCGTGGGTGGCCGACCGGTACCGCATCCTGCTTCTGATGGGGGACAACCTCGGCGACTTCGTAGAACCGGCCGACACGTCCCTCACGGCCCGACGCCAGATGGCCGACCGCTACGATCGGTTCTGGGGCACCCGATGGATTGTGCTCCCCAACCCGCAGTACGGGTCGTGGGAGGGGGCGCTGTTTGACTACGATTACAGCCTTTCGCCCCTCGACCAGCTGCGCCAGAAGCGATCGCGTCTGGAGACGAAACAAGACCGTGACTAATGCCGAGTGGGAGCCCGGCGTTCTGTGGACTTTCCGGGGGCCGTAGCTTACCGTTTACACATGCCAGTGCCCACCGTCTGCGCAGTTGACCGTCGCCCATGCACGTCTCGGACGCCACCTTTGTCGTCACCGATACGGAAACGACGGGGACGAAGCCCGAGAAGCACCGCGTCATCGAACTCGGGGCGGTAAAGGTGCGCGACGGCGACATCGTGGATCGTTTCCAGCAGCTCGTCAACCCCCAGCGGTCCGTGCCGGGGCGCATCACGAAGCTGACCGGCATCACCACGGGGATGGTGTTTGAGGCGCCGCCCATGGCGGAGGTCCTGCCGGACTACCTCGACTTTCTGGGGGACGGCATCTTTGCGGCCCACAACCTGACCTTCGACCAGGGCTTCCTGAACGCGGAATGTCGTCGGGCCGGGCACGACGCGCTCTCGAACGAGACGCTGTGTACGCTGCGCCTGGCCCGCCGCCTGCTGCCGGGGCTCGACTCCAAGGGCCTCAGCCGCCTCACGCAGTTCTACGACCTCAACGTGGACGGGCGGCACCGGGCCCTGGGCGACGCGGAGGCCACGGGTCACGTCCTGACCCGGTTCCTTCGCCAGCTCGCCTTCGAGCACGAGATCGACACCGTCGACGGACTGCTGTCGTTTCAGCACCAGCAGTACCAGCAGGTCCGCACGACGCCGTCGCACCTTCGGGAGATTCGGCAGGAGACGCTGCCGGAGGTGCCGGAGGCGCCGGGGGTCTACGAGCTGCACAACAGCAGCGGCACCCCGATCTACATCGGCAAGGCCAAGTGCCTTCCCGACCGCCTCCGGAGCCACTTCACGGCGGTCGAGTCGAAGAGTGCCCGCATGCGCAAGATGCTGCAGAAGGTGCGGGCGGTGGACTGGACCGCGACCGACACGGAGCTGCAGGCCATTCTCCTGGAGTCGCGCCGCATTAAGGCCGACAAGCCCCGCTACAACCGAGCGCAGCGGCGCTACTACAACCGGCCGTTTCTCCGCCTCGACACGAGCCACGAGTACCCGACCATTTCGTGGAGCCGGACCTTGGAGGCGGACGGGGCCGAATACTACGGCCCGGTGCGCAATACCGACCAGGCGGAGATGGTGGTGGATGTCGTCGGGCGCTTCTTCGAGCTCCGGGAGTGCGACGACCAGCGCCTGCGCCTGGGGCAGCGCTGCCTCTACGCCGATATGGACCGCTGCACCGCGCCCTGCGAGACGGACGATCGGGACGCCTACGCCGAGGTCGTCGACCACGTGCGGGCGTTCCTCACGGGGCAGGACCCGTCGGTCGTCGAGCGGCTGCGCGACCGGATGCGCCAGGCGTCCGAGCAGCGGGACTTCGAGCGGGCGGCCGAGTTTCGGGACATCATCGAGCAGCTGGACCCCATTCTGGAGAAGCAGCGGGTGGCCGCGGCGCCGATCCGACGGTACCACGCCGCGCTTCTGCACCCCGTAGCCGATTCCGACGGGCGGGTGGAGGTGCTGTTCATCCGGTTCGGCCGCTTGGAGGACGCGGTGGTCTGCAGCCGCCCCCTGACGGCGTCCGATCGTCAGCAGCTCCGGGCGCGGTGCCGGGCGCTGTTCGATCCGGAGATGTCGGCGCCGGAGTCGCTGTCGAAGCGGGACGCGACCGAGATCCGCCTCGTCCTGCACTGGGCCTATGCGCACCGCGACGAGCTGTCGGTGGTGCGCTGGTCGGCGGGCGAGGCCCCCGATGCATTCGGCGATCGGATTCTGGAGGCGCTCCCGCAGCCGGCGGGGGCCCCCGACGCTCCGGACGCGTAGCACGGGCCCGATCCGAACTATTTGCGTCGGCCGACGGTTTGATCACGTCTAACCGGCGAAGGCTCCCTGCCGGCCGGCCTCCGTCCTGTTCTTTCTGTGTCCCGTGTTGCATGATCGATTCGCCCCCGGACGTCACTGAGCGCGCCGCCTGCATTCGCGTCCCCGAGACGACCTATCGAGCCCAAGAGAGTGCCGCGCCGGTCCGGGTGTGCGTGATCGACCTGGGAACCAACTCCTTCCACGCGGTCATCGTGGATGCCCACCCCAACGGCAGCTTCCAGGTCGTGGATCGGATGAAGGAGATGGTGCGGCTCGGCCAGCACGGCCTGTCGGCCCAGACCCTGCCCGAGGACGCCATGGAGCGGGGCCTTCGGGCGCTCAAGCGGATTCATCTGCTGGCGCGGGGGTGGGATGCGCGCGAGTTTTTGGCCTTTGCGACGAGTGCCATCCGGGAGGCCACGAACGGCGGTGCATTCATCCAGCGCGTGCGGGAGGAGATTGGGCTCCGCATCCGGCCGATCAGTGGCGAGCAGGAGGCCGACCTGATTCGGCAGGGCGTGCAGCGCGCCGTGGACCTGCCGGACCCCGCCCTGCTGGTGGACATCGGCGGCGGGTCCGTCGAGTTCATCGTCGTGGCGCGGGGGGACAACGTGTTTGCGACGAGCCTGAAGCTGGGGGCGGCCCGGATGACGGAGCGGTTTGTGTCGTCCGACCCGCTTTCGGCGGACGATCACGCCGCGCTCCGGGCCCACATCGAAGAGGCCCTCGCGCCGGTGGGGGCGGCTTGTCGGGAGCACGGCGTGTCGGCGGTCGTCGGGTCCTCCGGCACCCTGAAAAGCCTGGCCCGCGTGGCCCTGGAGGAGCAGGGCGGCGACCACGAAACGGTGTTTCAGCACACCCTGGCGACGCGTGCCGTCCAGACGGCCCTGGACTGGGTGCTCGCCTCGACTGCGGACGAGCGGGTGGCCCATCCGGCCATCGCCCCGAAGCGGGTCGACCAGATTGGGGCCGGGGCGGTCCTCCTCAACACCCTGTTCGATGTGCTCCCGGCGGTTGAGTCGTTCCAGGTCTCGCCCAACGCGCTCCGGGAGGGCATGGTGGTCCACTTCATTGAGACGAACTACACCCGTATTCAGCAGATCGCTCCCTTCCGGGACCCCCGACGGCGGAGCGTGCACGAGATTGCCTATCGGTTTCAGTGGGAGGAGCGCCACGCCCAGCACGTGGCCGCCACGGCTACGTTTCTGTTCGACGTCTGCCGCCCGTTGTACGAGGGCCCCGCCACGGACGCCGAGCTGCTGGAGTACGCGGCGCTTCTGCACGACGTGGGCTATCTCCTGAGCCACGACCAGCACCACGAGCATTCTGGCTACCTGATTCGGCACGCCGACCTGCAGGGCTTCCGGAGGGAAGAGATTCGGATGATGTCGCTCGTCGCGCGCTACCACCGCGGGGCCGCCCCGAGCGCGGACGACCCACCCTTCGCCGCCCTCCCGGCCGCACAGCAGCGGCGCGTCCGCCAGCTGGCGGCCCTGCTCCGGATTGCCGAGGGACTGGACCGGAGCCACTTCCAGAACGTCACGGCCCTGCGCGTTCGATTGGACGGGGACGCCCTGCATCTGCAGGTGGCGACGAAGGGCGACCCCCAGCTGGAGGTGTGGTCCGGGGAAGAGGAGGGGGCGCTGTTTTCGTCGGTGTTCGATCGGGACATCCAGGTGGAGCCGAAGGCGATGGACGCGTCCGTAGGGGGAGAGCCGGAGCCTGCGATGACACATGCGACCCCGTCGTAGCACCGCCCCGGCGGGCGACGGGCCCGGCCAATGGGGAGTTCATCGGTGATTAACCGCGGCGTATCTTGCCCCTACGAGCAAGGCGCGTTACTTTGCGCTCACGCTTCACGTGCCGCCCGGAGATGACTCGGCGGCGAAGAGCAGGGACATTTTCTACCTCTTCCGGGCGTCGGGACGAGGTTTCGTGTTGGATGCATCCAGGACGCATGGCTCATGGCAGCCCCCTTCATGTTCTTTCTGCTGGCGACCCTCGCCGTCGCAGCGTCGATCGGCATGCTCGTCGCGCGCAGCCCTGTCTCCAGCGCCCTTTGGCTGGTGCTCACCATGTTTTGCATCGCGGGGCTCTACCTGACCCTGAATGCAGCCTTCATCGGGGTCGTGCAGATCCTGGTGTACGCCGGGGCAATCATGGTCTTGTTCTTATTCGTGATCATGCTGCTGAACTTATCGGCCCTCCCGGAGCTGAGCGACATTAACTGGACGTGGGGCGCGGCCTTTGTGCTGGGCATTGGCGTTCTGAGCCAGCTGCTGTACATGGTGGCGCTGGAGTTTGACCTGGGGGTGGAGCCGGTCTCGGCCGAACAGGCGGCGACCTCCGGCTCGGCCGAGTCGCTCGGCCTCATGCTGTACACCCGCTACGCCCTGCACCTGGAGGTCGCGGCCATTCTTCTTCTTGCGGCGACGGTGGGGGCGGTGATGCTGGCCCAGCGCCGGTTCGAGTAGGAAGGAACGCTTGTTTGCACTCGATCATCCTGTCGGTCCGCCATGGAAGTTGCCCTCAACTGGTACCTCTCGCTGAGCGCCGTGCTGTTTACGATCGGCACGCTCGGCGTGCTCTTCCGGCGCAACGCCATCGTGGTGTTGATGTCGGTCGAGCTGATGCTCAACGCCGTGAACCTGACGCTGGTGGCGCTGAGTCAGTCGATGGGCGATGCCAGCGGGCAGATGCTGGTTTTCTTTGCGATTGCGGTCGCGGCGGCCGAGGCGGCCGTCGGGCTGGCCATCGTGATTGCCATCTTCCGGAGTAAGGTGACCGTGGATATTACTGAGATCGACCTGTTCAAGGGGTAGCCCCCGAAGCCTGCAGGTCTCCATCGTTTTCGTGAATGGACTTTCGTCGCGCCGATGAATCCCGATGTGCTCGTGCGTCTCATCCTGCTCCTGCCGCTGGCCGGGGCCGTCCTCAATGGGGTCGTGCCGCTGTTCCAGCCGCAGTTTCGGACCCGTGAGACGGTGATCGGCACCCTCGGGACGGCCGTCGTGGCGATCCCCTTCGCGCTCACGCTCTATCTGTTTGTGACCTTCGGGGGCGATCCCTTCGTCGCGGAGTTCTTCTCGTGGATGGCCGCCGGCGACCTGGACCTGAGCTTTGCGTACCGGGTCGACGAGCTGTCGCTCATCATGACGCTGGTGGTGACGGGCGTGGGCGGGATCATCCACCTCTACTCGATCGGGTACATGCACGGGGATGAGGGCTACTGGCGGTTCTTCGCCTACCTCAACCTCTTCATCTTCGCCATGCTGAACCTGGTGCTGGCGAACAATCTGCCGGTGCTGTTTCTGGGCTGGGAGGGGGTGGGCCTCTGCTCCTACCTGCTGATTGGCTTCTGGTACACGGACCTGAGCAACAGCACAGCCGCCAACAAGGCGTTTATCGTCAATCGCATTGGCGACTTTGCCTTTCTGCTGGGCATGTTTCTGGTCTTCCAGGAGTTGGGCTCGCTGAGCTTCGACGTGGTGCTGAGTGAGGGGCCGTCGCTTCCGACCGAGACGCTCAACTGGATTGTCTTCCTCTTCTTTATTGGGGCGACGGGCAAGAGCGCCCAGATTCCGCTGTTCGTGTGGCTCCCGGACGCCATGGCCGGCCCGACGCCGGTCTCGGCCCTCATCCACGCGGCGACGATGGTGACGAGCGGCCTCTACCTGCTGGCGCGCCTCTCGGGCCTCGTGCTGAATGCGCCCGTTGTGATGGCCATCATCGGCGTCACGGGCGCGGTCACGGCGCTCATGGCGGCCACGGTTGCCATTGCGCAGAACGACATCAAGCGGGTCCTGGCCTACTCCACCGTCTCGCAACTGGGCTACATGTTTATGGCGGCGGGCGTGGGGGCCTTCTTCGTGGCCATCTTCCACGTGGTGACGCACGCGTTCTTCAAGGCGTGCCTCTTCCTCGGCTCCGGCAGTGTGATTCACGGCATGGAGGAGGTGGAGCACGGCCTGGAGCACGACGGCCACGACGTCAGCGACTTTGACCCGCAGGACATGCGGACGATGGGCGGGCTCGGCGACTACATGCCTTCCACGCGCACGACCTACCTGCTCGCCACGCTCGCCATCTCCGGCATCCCGCTCACGGCAGGCTTCTTCTCGAAAGACGAGATTTTGTTTAAGGCCTTCGAGTACGGCTATGCGGGGGGAGAGACGTACGCGTACGCCGTGTGGATTGTCGGCGTGCTGACCGCGGCGCTGACGGCCTTCTACATGGTCCGCTCCTACGTGCTCACCTTTGAAGGGACCCCGCGCTGGCCCGACCCGGACACCCACACGCCGCACGAGTCGCCGTCGAGCATGACGGTGCCGCTGTGGACGCTCGGGGGCCTCTCGATGGTGGGGGGCTTCATCGGGCTGCCGGCGGTCATCCAGGGCGGCGACTGGAACTGGATTCACCACTACCTGGGGGCCAAGTACGGGGGGCCGGTGGCGGAGGCCTCTATCAAAAGTCACGTGCCGCTGGCGCTGGAGTGGGGCCTCATTGCCCTTAGCTCCGTGATTGCGCTGGGCGTGGTGTACTACGCCTGGTCGGTCTACCGGACCGAAGGGCTCGCCTACGATGACATTCTGGCCAATCGGTTCGGCGGGATGTATCAGAACTGGGGCGACGCGTACCACTGGGACGACTTCTACGAGAACGTCGTCGTGGAGACGGTGATTGACGGCCTTGGGCGCAAGGCCTTCGCGGCCTTCGACACGCGGGTGGTGGACGGGGCGGTGAATGGGATCGCCCGACTGTCCCAGGGGGCGAGTCAGGTGCTCCGGCGGACGCAGACCGGGATCGTGCAGAATTATGCCCTCGCCCTCGTGTTGGGCGTTGTGCTCGTGGTGGGTATTCTCCTCGTCGGCGTGTAGCCCGCTCCGACGATCCGACGGATTCTTTTTCGGTGTAGCTGTTGGCATTACATGGACATTCCGTTTCTCACGTCGCTGGTCATTTTCCTCCCGGCCGTCGGTGCCCTCCTGACGCTGGCGTTGCGGGATGGGTCGTCCATCCGCTGGGCGGCTCTGGGCACCACCACGCTCACGTTCCTTTTGTCGATCGGGCTCTTTATCGGCTACGACCCGTCGGTGAGCACGGCGCAGGCGCCCCAGCTCGTGGACATGTCCAGTGCCTGGTTCCCCGATGCGTTCGACATCAAGTACTTCGTCGGGATTGATGGGCTCAGCCTGCTTCTGGTGATGCTGACCACGCTCCTGGGCCCGATCGTTGTGCTCTCGTCGTGGACCTACATCGAGGAGAAGCAGAAGGGGTACTATGCCCTTCTGCTCCTGCTGCAGACCGGCGTCACCGGCGTCTTTACCTCGTTCGACCTCTTCCTCTTCTACATCTTCTTTGAGCTGACGCTCATCCCGATGTACTTCATCATCGGGGTCTGGGGCGGAAAAGACCGCATCTACGCGGCCGTCAAGTTTGTGATTTACACGCTGGTCGGCTCGCTGCTGATGCTGGTGGCCATCCTGTTTCTGGGGTACGAGGCGGGCGCGGCGGTCAACAACGGCGTGTTCACGACCGACTGGTACACGCTGCTGGAGTACAACGTGCCGCTGGCCACGCAGGGCTGGTTGTTTGCGCTGTTTGCGTTCTCCTTTGCCATCAAGGTGCCCCTCTTTCCGCTGCACACGTGGCTGCCGGATGCTCATGTGCAGGCCCCAACCGGCGGCTCGGTCATTCTGGCCGGCGTGCTGCTGAAGATGGGCACCTACGGGTTGCTCCGCTTCTGCCTGCCCTTTTTCCCGAATGCCGCCCAGAACGCGGCGCTCGTGATCGGCATCCTTGCCGTCATTGGCATCGTGTACGGGGCCCTCATCGCTCGCGTGCAGGAGGATGCCAAGAGCCTGGTCGCGTACTCGTCGGTGAGCCACCTCGGGTTCGTGGTGCTTGGGCTGTTTGCGTTCACCACGGAGGCGATGCAGGGGGCCGTCATTCAGATGATTAACCACGGCCTCTCGACGGGGGCGCTCTTTCTGCTCGTGGGGATGCTGTACGAACGGCGCCACACCCGCCTGATGGACGATTACGGCGGGCTCGCCTCGTCCGTCCCCGTGCTCACGACGCTCATGGTGATCAGCGTGCTCGCCTCGGCCGGCCTGCCGGGCCTGAACGGCTTCGTGGGCGAGTTCATGATCCTGCTCGGCTCGTTCAAGAGCACCGTGCTCGACAGCGTCCTGCTCGTTGCGTTCGCCACCAGTGGCGTCATCCTGGCGGCGATGTACCTCCTCTACATGGTGTATCGCACCTTCTTCGGGGAACTGACGGTGGAGGCGAATGCACAGATGGCCGATGTCAACGGCCGAGAGTTCCTGCTCATGGCGCCCCTCATCGTACTCATGTTCGTGATGGGCTTTTACCCGGCGCCCTTCCTGCGCCAGACGGAGCCGACGACCGAGTTCCTGCTGGATCGCATTGAGGAGAAACGGGCCGCCGCGCTGGAGGCGGCCGAGACGCCCCGCGCCTCGGGGCGGGTGCCCGTGGCGCCGCCGGAGGGGGCGGGCGAGATTCGCCTCGACGCCGAGGCCCTTTCCGCGCAGCCGTAACTTCCGTTTCGCTTTTCCCACACCTCTCGATTCCACTTCCTATGCCTGACCGCACCCCACTTTCCGACGCCGCGATCCACGAGGCCCTCGACGATCTGGAGGGGTGGACCTACGAAGACGACAAGCTGAAGGCCACCTACGAGTTTGCCGATTTCCGGGCGGCGATTAGCTTCATCGTCCGCCTGTCGTTCTACGCCGAGGAGATGAACCACCACCCGGAGCTGGAAAACGTCTACAACACCGTGTCCATCGCCCTCACGACGCATGACGCGGGCGGGAAGGTCACGGAGATCGACGTGGAGCTGGCGTCGAAAATCGAGGAGTTCGTGTGGACGTAGGGGCATCTCGACCGCAGGCGCCGTTGACAAGGACCAACCGTTTTGACTATGGAGCTCGCCGACGCGTACGCCGCCATGGCTGGGGATTTGCCCGCCGTCGTTTCGATGATGGTGGTGGCCTTTATGGGACTGGTGATGCTGGGGGTTGAGGCGTTTCGCAACGACCACCCGTCGATCCCCTGGATGGGGGCGGCGGGGCTCGCGGTGGCGGCCGGGTGGGAGCTCTCGCAACTGGGGGCGTCGCAGGGCACGGCCTTCTTTGACACGGTGCGGACCGGCGGCTACGCCGCGTTCGTCAACCTCATCGTCCTCCTGTCGGCCCTCGCTACGATTCTGCTGTCGACCCCCTACCTGAACGACCTGAAGCGGGCGTACGGGGAGGTCTATGCGCTCATCATGTACGCCACCGTGGGCATGCTCCTCCTCGGCACGGCCAACGACATGATCAGCATCTTCGTGGGCCTGGAGACGATGTCGGTCTGCCTCTACATCCTGACCGGCCTGGTGCGCGAGGATGAGGGGGCCGTGGAGAGTGCGCTCAAGTACTTCCTGCTGGGGGCGTTCTCCACCGGGTTCTTCCTCTACGGCATTGCGCTGATGTATGGCGCGACGGGCACCATGGTCCTTCCCGAAATGGCGGAGGCGACCCTCGGCACCACCAGCGCGCAGCTCATGTTCTGGGGCGGGCTCGGCCTCTTCCTGGTGGGCTTCTTCTTCAAGGTGAGCGCGGTGCCCTTCCACATGTGGACGCCGGACGTGTACCAGGGGGCCCCCACGCCCCTCACCGGCTTCATGTCGACGGCCTCCAAGGCGGCGGCGTTTGCGGCCCTGATCCTGGTCCTGTACCACGCCGTGCCCCGCGGGCCGGCGTCGCTGGTGCTGGCCGTGGTGGCGGTGGTGACGATGGTGGGGGGCAATGTGATGGCCCTCGCGCAGTCCAACGTCAAGCGCCTCCTCGCCTACTCGTCGATTGCGCATGCCGGCTACGTGCTCGTCGGCCTCTCGGCCGGCACCGCGGCGGGGTACTCGGGCGCGCTCTTCTACCTGCTCGTCTACGCCGTGATGAACATCGGGGCCTTCGGGGTCATGGCGCTGCTGGAGTGGGACGGCAAGCAGGGGCGCGAGCAAACGCTAGACTCGCTGGCCGGGATCGGCACCCGGCGCCCCGTTCTCGGCGTCGCGATGGCGGTCTTCATGTTTAGCCTGATCGGGTTCCCGCCCTTTGGCGGCTTCATTGGCAAGTGGGCCGTCTTCGCCCCCGCAATCGACGCCGGCATGACCTGGCTGGCGATCGTGGGGGTGCTGATGAGCGCGGTGAGTGCCTACTACTACCTGCGGGTCGTCTACGTCTTCTGGATGCAGTCGGCGGCGGACGTGGAGGCCGCCTCGACGTTCTCCGACTCGGCGCTGCCCCGCGCCACCTCGGGCGCGGTGGGCACGCTCGTGGTGTGCGCGCTGGCCCTGCTCGTTCTCGGCGTCTTTGCGGGGGGAGTGCTCGAAACCACGGCGGCGTTCTTCGACGTCTCGGCCATGGCCGCCGCGCCCTAAGCGGGGGCGGGACGACCCTTCGGGGCTGTGCCGTCGGATGAGTGCCGGGACGCTTTCTCTCATTTCGCTGATCGTTCCGGGCGGTCGTTCGCCCCGGCCCTGTACCCATGGAAGACCTGATTCGGGACCGGCTCCCGCACGCGCCCAAGATGGGCCTCTTTGTGGCGCCCGACATCCCGTCGAATCGGTTGGGGCGTGCGCTGGAGGACTACGCCACGGCGGTCGCCCGGGAGGAAGTGGTGGCTCTGTACGACGCCACCCTCACCGGAACCGGCGGCGACGGGGCCGTCTTCACGACGGATCGGGTCGTCTTTCAAAACAACGACCTCCAGGCGGTCGAGACCATTCGGTACGCCGACCTTGTGGACGTGGAGGCGAAACGCCGGTGGCTCGGCCTCGGGGGCAAGTTCGTTCAGCTAACGGTCAACCGCGGGCGGGCGACCTTCGAGCTTCGGATGGACTTTTCGGGCGCGCCGGAGGCGGCCTCCTACGTGGCGGATTTCCTGGAGGCGGCGCTGCTCCGGGGCGTGCAACTGGCGGACCCTGGCGGGGACGAAACGGACCCGGCCGCCGTCCGGCGGGCCCTGGAGCGACTGCACGCCGACGGAAAGCTGAGCACCGCGGATCGGGAGCGGCTGCTTGACACCCTGGACGCCCTGGAGGGGGGCTCCGCCTGAGTGCTGCCTAGGAGCGTCCCAGAAGCCACTCCGTGACGCGCTCCGCGAGGCGGCCGTACGGAGGAAAGAGTGGCTCGATGAGGCGGGCGCCGTACGATCGCCGGAGCACGGATCGTTCGTTGGAGAAGGCCTCGAACCCGCGGCGGCCGTGGCCGCGCCCGATGCCGCTCTCGCCCTTTCCGCCGAAGGGCAGGGCCGGGTTGTTGAAGTGAAGGAAGCCCTCGTTAATGCAGGTGCTTCCGGCGGTCGTTCGGGACAGGACGGTGTCGATGGTGGCGTCGCGTTCGGTGAAGAGGTAGAGGGACAGGGGCGCCGGCCGCTCATTCACGATCCGAAGGGCCTCGTCCAGCGTGTGATAGGAGATGATGGGCAGCAGCGGCCCAAAGATCTCCTCCTGCATGACGGCCGCGTCGAGGGGGACGTCGGTGAGGAGGGTTGGGGCGACAAACCGGTCCCCGGCGGTGTGGTGGCCGCCCGTCGCCACGCGGGCGCCGGCGCTGAGCGCGTCCGTCAGGAGCTCGACCACGGCTTCGTAGTGCCCGTCGTAGGCAAGCCGGGCGTAGTCGTCGCTGGCCTTCTGCTGGTCGGGCGAGGCCCCGTAGAAGGAATGAATCGCGTTGCGAAGGTGGTCGACGAGTGCATCGTGGACCCCCCGCTCGACCAGCACGTAGTCCGGGGCAATGCAGGTCTGCCCGGCGTTGACGAACTTCGACCAGGCAATGCGGCGGGCGGTCCGCTTCAGGGACGCCGTGCGGTCCACGAGCGCCGGGGACTTGCCGCCCAGCTCCAGCGTGACGGACGTGAGGTGCTCGGCGGCGGCTTTCATGACGCGGCGCCCGATTGTGGGGCTCCCGGTGAAGAAGATGTGGTCGAACGGCTCTCGGGTCAGCGCCTCGGCCACGTCGGGCCCGCCCGGGACGACGGTGATCTCGCGCTCGTCGAAGAGCTCGGCGGTGAGGTTATGCAGGAGGGCCGTCGTGCGGGGGGCGTGCTCGGAGGGTTTGAGCACGGCGCAGTTGCCCGCGGCGATGGCGCTCACCAGGGGGCCGAGCGTCAGGTTGAGGGGGTAGTTCCACGGGGCCAGGATCAGCACGACGCCCTTGGGCTCGTAGTGAATCGCAGACCGGGTGCCGGTGTAGAGGAGGGGCGTCTCTACACGCGTGGGCGCCATCCACTCGTCGAGGTGATCGATGGCGTGCTGGATCTCGTCGAGTGTGGTTTTCAGTTCCGTGAGGTCGGTCTCGACGGGCGGTTTTTGGAGGTCGGCGTGGAGCGCTTCCTGGACGGCGCTCCGATTCGACAACAGGCCATCGCGGAGGCGCCGCAGCTTGGCCTTTCGTTGGGCCGCGTCGGTGGAGCGGACGGTGGGGGCATGGTTCCGCTGCCGGTCCACGATGGGGCCGACGTCCGACGGCGAGCTGGACAGGGCGTCGTGCGCGGGAAGGGAGGAGAGAGCAATCGACATGCGAGGCGGGAGAGATGCATAGATGTTATGAGAAATCGAACCTTCCGGATTGGGCCTGTGATCCCGGTCGATCGATAAACACGGGGGGCGGTGCGTCGTATTCATTTCTGGCGGTGTTATGAGTAAAACACACGCCTCACAGCCGCCTCGCTCGTTCTTGTGTTTTCCCGACCCGTTTCACCTCGATATGCAGGCACTCCTCATCGTCGATCTCCAAAACGACTTCTGTCCCGGAGGGGCCCTCGCCGTGCCGAATGGCGACACCATCGTCCCCACCGTGAACGACCTCGCCGACCAGTTCGACCACGTGCTGCAGACGC
This sequence comes from Salinivenus lutea, assembly GCA_002894685.1. Lineage (GTDB taxonomy): Bacteria > Bacteroidota > Rhodothermia > Rhodothermales > Salinibacteraceae > Salinibacter > Salinibacter luteus. Next base: position 16,090 of record NCRC01000019.1, on the reverse strand, counting down.
AGGACTGGCACCCGCCCGGGCACCAGTCGTTTGCCTCGTCGCACCCCGAGCATGATCCGATGGACGTGATTGAGGTGGACTACGGCGAGCAGGTCCTGTGGCCGGATCACTGCGTGCAGGGGACGGAGGGGGCGGAGTTCCATCCGGACCTCAACACCACGCCGACCGAGCTCGTCATCCGGAAGGGATTTCGGCCCGAGATTGACTCCTACTCGGCCTTCTACGAAAACGACGGCGAGACCCCGACCGGGCTTGCGGGGTATCTCCGCGAGCGGGGCATCGACACGCTGTACATTTGCGGCCTGGCCACCGACTTCTGCGTGAAGTGGTCGGCCCTGGACGGCCGGTCGGAAGGGTTCGACGTGTATGTGGTTGAGGACGCCACGCGGGGCATCGACCAGGACGGCTCGCTGGCGCAGGCCTGGGACGAAATGAACGACGCCGGCGTGCAGGTCATCTCCTCGGCGGCGGCCCGGGACATGGCCGCACGGTAGCCTAGCCGCCCAGCCGGATCAGGGCCTTCAGGATGGCCAGGGTCGTGTCGTCCTCGCTCCGGTCGGTCCCAACCCGGACGTGTCGAGCGTCTTCGAGGGCGTCGGGGGCCTGGTAGCGGGCCATCAGGGTCTCAAAGTCGTCGAGTCGGGCGTCGGACACCGTGTCCGGCGTGTGGTCCCGTGCCGCGAGGCGGGCCCGGAGGGTGTCGTGCGGGGCCGTCAACTCGATAAATACATGCGGGAGGTCGGCCGCCCGGAGCGCCGATCGGAGGCGCTCCCGTCGGTCAGCCCCGCTGAAGGTGGCGTCGAGCACGGTGCCCTGGTGGGAGCGTCCGCGCTGCACCGCGCGGTGGCGGAGCGCCTCGTAGACGGCATCGGAGCGATCCTCGCTGTAGAGCTGCTCTCGGGTCTCGGGGTCCGGGCGGTCGTGGAGGGGCACGCCGGCTTGCTCCTTTCGCACCCGGTCGGACGAGACGTGGGCCCAGCCGAGGGCAGACGACAGGGCGGCGGCCTGGGTGCTCTTGCCGGTCCCGGACTGGCCCATCACGACCACGACGAGGGGGGCGCCGCCGGAGACGGCGTATCGGAGGGCCCACTGGTAATAGTGCCGGGCCTGCTGTCGACTTTCCTCCCGCTCGGGGGAGGCGACCTCCTCGTCGACCGCCTGCATCCCCTCCACCTTGCCCCGCACGTAGGCCCGGTAGCACTTGTAGAACGGCAGGAGGCGGTGCAGGTCCGGATCGCCGAGACCGTCGGACACGTGGTGGGCCAGTCGGGCGGCCAGCGCCGGGTACCCGCTCCGATCCAGGTCCATGCAGAGGAAAGCCACGTCGTTGGCCACATCGAGGTGCCGGAACCGTTCGTTGAACTCGATGCAGTCGTAGATCGCGACCCGATCGTCGGTGATGTGCACGTGCTCCAGGCGCAGGTCGCCATGGCCGTCCACGAAGTGGCCCTCGGCCCGCCGACGATGGAAGAGGGCCGCGTGCTGGTCGTAAAACCGATCGGTATAGTACCGCAGCGCCTCGAAGGCGGGCGACGAGAGGGCCGTCCCCACCAGATCGGCCGTCTGCTCGAAGTTCTCCTCGGTGCTCACGCGGAGCTGGTCGATCCATCCCGCCTCGGCCACCTCGGGCGTGCGGGCGCGGGATTGGTAGAAGGAGCAGAGGCGACGGGCCACGCGATCAATGTCGGCGGTCGGGGCCTCGCCTCGGTCCAGTCGGGCATCCAGGAACTGCGTCGGGTGCAGGTACCGCATTTTGACGGCCACCTCGACCACCTCCCCCGCGGCCGGGTCGCCGTCGATGTGCAGTCCGTCCCCGGTCGCCACGATGGGCACCACGCCCTCGTAGGTATCGGGGCACAGGCGTGTGTTGAGGCGCACCTCTTCCTCGCAGAAGTGGCGCCGACGCTCGAGGGTGGTGAAATCGAGGAAGCCCAGGTCGACGGGCTTTTTCACCTTGTAGGCCCAGGGGGGCGCCAGGGCGACGAGGGAGATATGGGTCTGCTCGATTTCGATCCAGTCCGGATCGTGGGGGTACGCGCTGGGAGTGGTGAGGGCGTCGCGCAGGGTTCGCGTCGAAATCGGCATCGAGAGAGGCGTTACTCGTAGAAGCAGCGATTGTCGGAGGCACAGGCCTGGAGGGACTCGGCGGGCCGAAACCGATCCCCGTACCGTTCGGCAAGGTCGCGGAGGCGATGGACGATCGCGCCGGCCCCCTCCTGATCGACGTACCGGAAGGGCCCGCCCCGAAACGGCGGAAAGCCGAGCCCGAAGACGGCCCCCAGGTCGCCGTCGGTGGGGGAGCGCAGGACGCCCTCGTCCAGGCACCGCACGGCCTCGTTCACCATCATGAGCGCCAGTCGGTTCTGGACGGTGTCGGCGGACGGGGTCGACCCGTTGGCGGGCGCCACCACGTCGTAAATGGCCTCGTTGAAGTCTCCCCGCTCCGGCTCGTCGTCCGCCGCGGTCGGCGTGTAGTGGTAGAAGCCCTCGTGGGATTTTTGGCCCAGCAGGTCGGCGTCCGCCAGGCGCTCGGCGGTGTCGCTAATGTCGAGCCGGTCCGACGGGAGGCGGTCGCGCATGACCTCGGTAATCTTGCCCGCCACGTCGAGGCCCACGAAGTCGAAGAGCTCGAAGGGCCCCATCGGAAAGCCAAAGTCCTTCATCATGGTGTCCACGGTCGGGACATCGGCCCCGGCGTCGAGGAGGTGAAGCGCCTCGTTCATGTAGAGTGCCAAGATGCGGGTGGTGTAGAAGCCCGGCCCATCGTTCACCACAATGACGGTCATGCCCTGGGCGAGGCCGGCGTCGACGGCGGTGGCGAGGGCGGCCTCGGAGGTTGCGTCGGTCGCGATGACTTCGAGGAGGGGAATGTCGGGCACCGGAGAAAAGTAGTGCATTCCGACCACCCGTTCGGGGTGCTCGGCGGCCGCGGCGATTTCGCTGATGGGCAGGGAGGACGTGTTCGAGGCGAAGACAGTGTCGGGGGCAATCACCGCTTCGGTGTCCGAGAGGACCTGGTGTTTCAGGTCCAGATCCTCCGGCACGGCCTCGATGACCAGGTCGCACGAGTGGAGGAGGTCGTAGTCGCCGGTGGGGACCACGCGCTCGACCCGCTGGTCGCGCTCAAACCGGTTGATGATGCCCTTCTCCTTCTCCCGATGTGCGGCCGCCCAGATGCGCCGTTTGCCCTGGGCGGCGAGGTCGAGGGTCTGGTCTTTTAGGACGGCCTCCAGTCCGTTCTCGGCCGTGACCTGCGCGATGCCGGCCCCCATGAGGCCGGCCCCGAGCACCCCAACCGTCTCGACCGGGCGCGCCTGGTCGGCGAGGGGGTTCTTTTCGCCCCCCTGCTTGGCAAAAAAGACCTGCACGAGGGCGTTCGACTCGGGCGTGAACACGAGGTCGCCAAAGTGACGCATCTCGGCGTCGAGGCCGGCGTCGAGGCCCTCCTCCATGCCCGTCCGCACGGCGTCGAGGATGCGGGGCGGGGCGGGGTAGTTGCCCCGGGTGCGCGACTCGGTTCGGCGCCCGGCCTGGCGGTAGATGATGCGCCGACTGAGCGGGTTGCTTTCAAGGACCTGCTCCCCGAAGGAGGGCCCGTCGCGGTCCACCGTGCGCGTGCCGTCGGCCAGCTCGCGGGCGGCCCGGACCGCGGCCTGGTGGAGGCCCGGGGGATGGATGAGCGCATCCACGAGGCCGAGGCGCCGGGCCTTCTCGGGATAGGTGTTTTTGCCGGTGAGGATGAGCGTGAGGGCCTGCTGAACCCCGATGAGCCGGGGCAGATGCTGCGTCCCGCCCCCGCCGGGGAGCAGGCCAAGCTTCACCTCGGGCAGGGACAGCGTGGTGGTGTCCGCTGTCGTGGCGATCCGGTAGTCGCACCCGAGCGTCAGTTCCAGGCCGCCGCCCGCGCAGGCTCCGTGAATCGCGGCGACCGTGGGGAGGGCGAGGTGCTGGAGGCGCGAGACCAACCGGTGGGCCTGTCGGGACACGGCGCGGGCCTCGGCGGGCATCTCGAAGCTCGACAGCATGTCCAGGTCGGCCCCGACGACGAACGAGTTGGGCTTGTCGCTGATGAGGACGAGCCCGCGGACGTCGTCGTGGGCCTCGACGGTGTCGATCAGCTCGGAGAAGCCGTCGAGCGTCGCCTGCGAGATTTTGTTGACGGAGGCGGAGGGGGCGTCGAGCCAGGCGGTTGCGACGCCCGTGTCGTCCAGCGTGAGGCGGAGGCGGTCGGTATCGAGAGAGAGAGGAGTGCTCATGAGGTGGGGGGGAGGAGAGGAAATGAATCGCGAGCAGTCCTACGGGCGTCGTTCCAACAGCAGGGCGTGGCCCTGCCCGCCGGCGGCGCAGGCCGCGACCAGGGCCCACCGGCCGTCCTCCACGTGCAGGCGGTGGGCGGCGGTTGTGACGAGGCGGGTGCCCGTCGCGCCGAAGGGATGGCCCAGCGACAGCGACCCGCCCCAGGCGTTGAGGCGGTCCGGGTCGATCGCTCCGACCGCCGAGCCGCGGCCCAAGTTTTCCTGGGCAAAGGTGTCGGACTGCAGCGCCTCCAGCACCGCCAGCACCTGGCCGGCGAACGCCTCGTGGAGCTCCACCACGTCGATGTCGTCGAGGGAAAGTCCGGCGGCATCCAGGACCTGGGGGATCGCGTAGGCAGGGCCCAGCAGGAGCTCGGTGCCGGGGTCCTGGGCCACGTACGTATAGTCGCGGAGGGCAGCTTGTGGGGCGAACCCTTCGGCGTCGGCCACCTCCTCCGCCATCAGGAGCGTGGCGGAGGCCCCGTCGGTGAGGGCGGACGCGTTTCCGGCGGTAACGGTGCCGTAGGGGTCCACGAACGCCGGGGGGAGGGATCGCAGTTTCTCCATCGACGTATCGTCGCGCACCACGTTGTCGGTCGTGATCGGCTCACAGTGCGGGGGCGGAGTGGCCGGATGGAGCTCCGGGCCGAGGTGTCCGGCGTCCCGGGCCTCCGCCGCGCGTCGGTGCGAGCGGAGGGCGTAGGCGTCCTGCTCCTCCCGCGACACCCCAAACATCGCCGCCAGCCGGTCGGCGCTCTCGCCCATCACCTCGCCCGTCGAAAATTCGGCGATCGCCGGGGATTCCGGGAGCAGGTCCGAGGGGCGGAGGCCCTCCAGCAGTTCCACGTAGTCCGCGGGGCCCTTTGCCTTGCGGGCCTCAAACAGCCGCTTGCGGAGCGGGCGCGCAACCCGGATCGGCGGATCGCTGAGCGTTTCGGTGCCGCCGGCGACCACCACGTCGGCCAGGCCGGTGCGCACGAGATCCATCCCGCTGGTGAACGCCTGGTTGCTGGAGATGCAGGCCATTGTGACCGTGAAGGCGGGCACCGAGTGGGGGATGCCCGCGCCGAGGGCCGACTCGCGGGCCACGTTGCTCGTCTCCGGGTCTTGGATGACCGATCCCATCACGACCCGGTCGATCCGTTCGGGGGAGAGGCCGGTACGACTCAGAAGGCCCCGGAGCACCATCCGGCCCATGTCGTAGGCCATCAGGTCCTCGTAGCCGGTGCCGGAGCGCTGGAACGGAAGACGACAGCCGTCGACGAGCACGGCCGTCCGGGGAGCAGGAGAAGACATTGCGGGGGACGTGATGAAAATGAAGTGCTCTTCCTAAACGCATGCCCGCCCGGCCCGTTGCATGGAGGAACGAGAAGGCCCCACCCGGGACGTCCCGCTTGCCTCCCCATCGCGTCCGCCGGGAGGCCCTGCTGGGCGCCGCCCCTGCCCGACCCATCGATTCGATTTTCTTTCTAGTCCCGACCTTCGTATGAGTGACGACGACACCTCGACCCTTGTAGGCCGCCAGCCCGTGCTGGAGGCGCTTGAGCGCGACGACCTTGGCATCGAAAAGGTGATGCTGGAACAGGGCGCCAGTGGCGAACAGATTGGCGCCATCCGGCAGGCGGCCCAGTCGCGGGGCGCGCCGGTGCAGTACGTGCCCGCGGCCCGCCTTCGTCACGAGGCGCAGGGCGCGGCACACCAGGGCGTCGTGGCCATCACGGCCCCGCTCCGGTACCGGGAGGTCGACGAGATGCTTTCCGAGATTGCCCCTTCCTGGGGCGTGGTCAAGGACAAAAAGCCGTTCCTCCTGGCCGTCGACCGCGTAACCGACCCGCGCAACTTCGGCGCCATCCTCCGGAGTGCCGTCGCCGCCGGGGCAGACGGCGTCATCGTTCCGGACCGCGAGATGGCGCCCCTCAACGCCGCGGCCATCAAGGCCAGTGCCGGCACCGCCCCGCGCATCCCCATTGCTCGGACGAGCGACCTCGCCCGCGTGCTGGAGCAGGTGAAGGAGCGGGGCTACTGGGTCGTGGGGGCCGACGGGGCGGCCGATACGCCGTACTGGTCGGTCGACTGGGACCGCCCGCTGGTGGTGGTCGTCGGCAGCGAGGGCGAGGGGCTGGCGCCCGCCGTGGCCGAGGCCTGCGACGAGCGGACCGCCATCCCGATGCGGGGGCCGGCGGAGTCGCTGAACGTGTCGGTCGCGGCGGGGCTTCTGCTCTTCGCGGCGGCCCGCCCCCGAGCCACCTTTGCCCTCGACGACGGCTCGGCGACGGGCCCCTCGGGGGATCTGGGCGGGGAGTAAGTGTCTCGCTCCCGGCCGGCGTAGTGGGGGGGAAATCGGAACGGCCATCGGGGGCCGGGCACCGCCTCCTGAAGCTCGGTTCGTATCGGGCCTGAGCGGCGATTTTTTCACCCCCACGGCCGCTCATTGCCCGTCGGAGGGGCCGCAGCGGGAACCCAATGAGCCTCAAGCTCATCTCATACGGACCAAAATCTGAGGCACATCTGCGGGTTTCTTCGCTTTCTTGCGACGCAAGGCAGCCGGATTTGTTACCGTCGGTCGGGCGTCGCCAGGGAGTTTGGCGACGCCGATCTGTTCGGTGGACCCACGCTCCTCTCTCACACTCAGACTCTTTTCTATGTCTTTCTTGTCCCCCGTAGAACTGCTTCGCTCCCACCTGCCAACCGTTCTGCGAGGCACCGTTCAATGGGCCGGTATTGTTGTCGCTCTGATCGTTGGGGGCACGATCGTTAGTGCTTGTGATGGAGGGGGGGAGGGCCCGCCGCCGTCGGATCTGGAGGGGACCTATGTCTTTACTCGGTTCGAGTTTACGGTGCAGGGAGTCGACAACTTTGATCTTCTGGCCGATACGCTCGTCCAGTCCCAAAACTCGCCCCGGATGGAGTTTTTTGGGGGCAATGCGACCGCGAACCTCGTGTATCGCATCGAGAACAGTGACGGAAGCTCCTTTATCCCGGGGCAGTTTTCGACCCGGCCGGATCGGGTGACGGTGGACTTCAGCCAGGCGAGTGAGGAGGATCGTTTCCAGCTTCTGTTGCCGACCGTGGTTCGGTTTCAGTTGCAGAATGACCGATCGGTCCTCGTGGCCGAACAGTCGGTCGATGACGTCAACCTACGGGAATACGCCCCGGGGCGGTACGGGGGGCTCTCGCAAAATGTGAATGGGACCCTGCGCCTCCGACTTGAACGCCAGTAGGTACCGCCGCAGGCCCTTCTCCCTTTCACAGCCTCTTTCTTCTTTCTCCTGCCCCTCATGTTCTTGTCTACACTCTCCGCACGCCGCATCCCGAGATGGATCGCCGGCTTCCTTTTCGCCCTCTGTCTCCTGATCGGCCCTCTCCAGAACGCGGAGGCCCAGTTTCGCGACCTGGGATACACGCTTGAGCCGATGGTTGTCAACGTGTTTGCGGCGGACAATGCCGCCTTTCACGACTCGCCGCTGTACGGGGGCGCCCTGGGGCTCGGCTTTGGCCGCTCGTTTGAGTTGAGCGGGGAGTACCTCGTGAATACGGGGGCAACGGCCGACCTGTCCCGCGTCGATGGGCTGGAGGGACTGGTGGATCGCTCGGTGGATATCCGGCGCTACGGCGGCCGCATGCGAGTCAATCTGTCGAGCGGGCAGGTGCAGCCGTACCTGACGGCCGGGACGGGGGCCCTCCGCATCGACCCGGAGGCGGCCGAAGCCTCCCACACCATTTACGCCCTCGGGGGCGCGGGCATCACGTATGGGGTCCGCAATCAGTACCGCGTGTCGGTGGGCGGCGAGCTGCTCAGTTACCGGTACGACCCCGTCACGACGTTTCTGGAAACGGACTCAGGGTTTGAGAGCGAAGAGCGACTGGTGCAGAGTCCCTCCCTCACCGCGTCCGTGTCGCTATTCCTGGGGGGACGGGCGCCGAATGAACCGACGATTGTAGACCAGCGACTGCAGGAGCAGTTTGGGGGCCGGGGGCTTTTCCGCAACACGCAGCTCTTCGTGAACCCCTTTTACGGGCGGGTGGAATTCGACGATGCGCTCAACTTTCCCAAGGACCAGAACCTGACGGGCGTCAATGCCGGCATTGAGCTCGGCCCCTACGTGGGCCTCCGTGGGTTTTACTGGCGGGCCACCACCGGGGAGGATCTCCTCGATGAGTTTGCGTCGGGCTTCGAAGGCATGGAAATGTACGGGGGAGAGCTGCGGCTGCGGCTGAACGCGGAATTTGGGCGTGGATTTGTTCCGTACGCCACCCTCGGCGGGGGGTTCTTGAACGTGCGGGGAGACTACGACGACGACATTCCGGCCGATGCGATGGCGCCGAGCGACCGGTTCTTCTCGACGGCGGGCGGCGGATTGGAGGTGCCCCTGACTCGCTCCCTCAAGCTGTCGGGCGGGCTCCGGTCTCTGCTGATGAGTGACCAGAATGCCGACGGCATGGACAATGCCGGGGACCTGCAGTCCAGCCTCATGTACAACGCGGGCATTGAGTTTCGGCTCGGGGGCGGAGGGGATCGGTCGCCGCGCCCGCCGGCGGAGGCGCCGCCGCCCCAAATGCCGGAGCCAGCCGCCGAGGAGGCGGAGGCCCCCGCTGAGGCCGAGGGCGAGCGCGTCGCGGCGGAAGAAGCGGCGGCCGTTCAAGCCGAACAGGCTGAAGAGGAGGCCCTCCCGCCCGAGCAGGCACAGCTCCTGGCCCAAGTTGATTCGCTGGAGCGGGTCCTGGAGCAGCTGCGGGACGCGCGAACGCCGCCTCCCGCCGCCACTGCCCCGGCTGAGCGCACGGTGAGATCCAACGTGTCGGGGCGCACCATTACCATTCCGGTCCCCGAGAATGGCGAGTTGTACCTCCGATACGGCGACGGGAGCGGCACCGCGGGGGCGAGGGCCCCGTCCGACACGGCGTCGGCCGCGGCCCGACCGGCCCCGGCCGCGGCGCAGGCCCCGACCAGCCCGGAGGCGATGCAGCGGGCCGTGCAGAGCGCGGTGGCTGCGGCCCTCCAGGCGGATACGGCCGACGCGCTCTCGGACGCGGACATCGACCGTATCGTGCAGCGGGCCGTGCAGCGCGCGCTGGACCGGCAGGCCCCGACGGCGGAGCAGGCGCTAGATGCAGAGGAGCGGCAGGCGCAGCAGCGGACGATTGAGCGAATGGAGGAAGACCTCGCGGACCTGCGTCAGCGTCTCCGGGAGCAGTCGGCCGACGTACTGCAGGCGCGACGGGAGGCGGCCACACGGCCCTCCGCCCCGTCTACGCAGGTCGTTACTCAGGCCCCGACCCAAGAGGAAGTGGACCGCCCGCCGTTTTACCGGCAGGCCCTGGGCCGACCGCTCACCTATGTCGTGCCCACCACGGGCGTGCGGGTGGGAGAGGGACCGAACCAGTTCCAGGTCGGCGTGCGGGGAGACTACCGACAGCAGCCCGACTCCCGGCTGCACTTCCTGCCGGAGTTCGCCGTCGGATTTGGCAGCGGGGAAACGTCGGTGACGCTGCTCGCGAACGGCGCCTACAGCTTCCTCCGCGACCGAACCGCGCGGTGGACGAACCTGCCGCTGGAGCCGTACAGCGGGCTTGGCCTCGGACTGAAGAGCGATGGGGGGCTGTCGTTCGAGTTCGTCACGAACCTCTTCCTGGGGGCCGACTATCGGTTTGGAAACGGCCAAACGGGCTTCGTGGAAGTTGGGGGGCTTGACTTCTTCGACACCACCCGGTTCACCGTTGGGTACCGCATTCGTCTCTAGCCGTCCCCCTGCGCCTCGCCTGCCGAGCAGTGCCCATGTCCCGCCTCCCGTCTCAACTTTTGATCGTGCTCCTCCTCGGGGGAGGGGTCTGGAGTCTCAGTCCGCAGTCCGGAGCGGCCCAGGCGCCCGCGAGCGTGGAGCGGGTGCGGGAGCGGATCCAGGAGATCCGGGGGGAGGCGCCCGCGCCCTCGGTGACGGCCGAGCCGAGGGCCCCGCGCGCCGATACGCTGTCGCGGCGTGCCGCCGGGGCACCCCCGGCGGTCGCGACGCGCCCGGGGCTGACGCCTCGCGACCTTCGAGCGTTTGAGGAGCGGCTCCTGCGCCGCGTGCGAGAGGTGGTGCGGCGTCAAATGGCGCTGAGCCAAGCGCAGCAGGCGCAGGCACGCCGGACGGAGCGCCCGGTGGAATCCTTTTACCCGCCTCCGGCCTCGGCCCCAACCGTAGTCCAGTATTCCGACCGTGGAAGGGCAGGCCCAGACACGACCGCTCCGCTCGCGGTCCCTCCGCCGGACACGGCCCGGCCCGTCCCGCCGGCCGTCGACTCGGCCACGCGCCCCGCGGCCCCGGCGCCCGACACGGTTGTTCAGCGTCAGGTGGTGCAGGTGCGCCGCTCATTGCTGGAGACCGGCCTCTTTCGGGCCTTCGAGGTGAACTTTGCGACCGGACAGAGCACGCTCCTCCCGCGGGCCCAGCGGTCCCTGAACGCGGTCGGGGAGGTGCTCCAGCAATACCCGGCCCTTCGGGTCGAGATCGCCGGCCATACCGACGCCGTCGGGAGCGACGAGGCCAATCAGCAGCTGTCGCGGGAGCGGGCAGCGGCGGTGCGAGACTATCTCGTCGACGAGTTTGCCCTGTCCGCCGACCGGTTCGATGTTCGGGGGTACGGAGAGGCCCGTCCCATCGCCAGCAATGGGACCTCGGCCGGACGAGAGCTGAACCGCCGCGTTGAATTTGTCGTGCTCAACCCGGAGGAGGCAGAGCGCATCCTCGACGTGTCGGGCGAGTCGGCCGACCCTGAATAGCCGGGCCCTCACGTCGAGGCGTCCTTCGCGGCCGGAGTGGGGGAGGACGACCGGGGGGGCGACGGGAAGAACGTTTCGATCCCCGTTCCCTGATAGAGCATCGCGGCCCCTCCGGCGAGCGTGTAAAAGACAAACTGGGCCCCGTGGGCGAGCACCGCGTAGGTGAGGGCGGCCTCCGCGGGCATGCCGTAGAGGTGGACGAGGGCCTGCTCCGTGATGTAGTGGTACGACCCGATGCCGCCGGGCGTAGGGACGAGCAACCCCAACGCCCCGATCGCCATGAGGGCCCACGCATCCGCGATTCCGATGCCGTAGGGCTGGGCCAGCCCCAGCATCCGAAACGGGAGGTAGGCCATGAGGAGGTAAGATCCCCACATGCCCACCGTCGAAAGGAGGAGGGCGCCGCGCCGGCGGGAGAGCAGCAGCGTTCCCATTCCGTCCCGAAACGAGACAAGCGCCGGCTCTACGGTCTTGCGCCAGAAGCGGCCGAGGGCGGAATTGCCCTGTCCCATTCGACGAACCATCCAGACGGTTCCGGCCCCGAGGGCAACCACCAACAGGCTGCCGCCCACAATCCAGCCGAGGGGGAGGCCCGCAAGCGTATTCCAGGCGGGTTCAAAGAATTGAGTTCGGAGGACGGAGAGTCGGTCGAAGAGCAGCGCGACCGTGCTCACCAGCGCGAGGCCCAGCACGGCCGTATCGAAAATGCGCTCGGACACCACGGTGCCCAGGAGACTGCTGAACCGGTAGGGGGTGCGGGCCGCCATATTGGCCGTTCGGGCCACCTCCCCCATCCGAGGGGCCACGTAGTTCACCATGTACCCGATCATCACCGACGAGAAGGACGCCTCCAGCGTATTTTTGGCGGCGGGGGACGCCTGCGTCTCGTCGGCGGGAGAGAGGGGCGGCAGGGCGTCAATCAGCACATTCCAGCGCCAGGCGCGGCACAGATTCCCGACCAGTACGAGCAGGACCAGGGGCGGAAGCCACCAGTAGTCGGCTTGTCGGAACGCCTCCCCGATGCGGCCAAGATCTACGCCGTAGAGGGCCAAAGCGAGCAATCCCCCGGCGAGCAGAAAGCTGGCAGCCTGGAGCAGTCGGCGGCGCATGAGAGAACTCCAATTGGTTCGACGGGCGGCAGCTACGGACGGGGACGGGTCCTATTCGCCCCGCAAGTCGACGACTTCGACGTCCTCCGGTGGGCGAAACGAAAATGTGCTGTCTGTGAGCGCAGGGTTGACCCGGAGGTCCCGAAGCCGCAGATCGAAGGTGGCCCCCTCGCGATCCGTCGCCCGCAGGCGGGTCACGATCCGGTCGGACCGGCGGACCCACAGTTGGGCCTCTTGAAACCGGGACGCCGACGTGGTCGACGCGAGGGAGAGCCGCACGTGGGGCGTGCCGTCTACGTCGCTCGATCGCTGATCCGTCACCTCATACCGCTGGGCCGACGCGTCCAAAAAGGTTTCGGGCGTAATGGGGCCGTCGCTCGTGTCCGCACTGTCGATGACCACCTGCTCGTCGGCCGGCGAGTAGATCCACGTCGTTGCGCCATCGGTCACGACCACCTGCCCGGGCGTCTCCACCCGGTACCGGTCGCCCGCGAGGAGAACCGTTCCCTCGATTCGGCTCGAGTCGGAGGCGAACGTCGATCCGACGACCTGAGTGAAGGAGGCTTCCAGGCCGTCGAGGGCTTGATAGGCGGAGCGCACGTCATCGAGCGTCATCGAGGGCTGCGCTGCGGCGGGGAGGGCACTCACCAGCAGGACGACCACGAACAGCAGACGGCGCGTCATAAAAAACGGGGGGCTACGAGAAATCGAAAGAATCAGTCTGCATACTGAGGACCCAGGGGGAATGTCCCATTCCTTCCGCAAAGGTTCTCGAAAACGCTACGCGGCGGGCGCAGACAGCGCAAACGAGGATCGCTGTTCGTGCACGGCCCCGTCTGGGGCAAGTGTGCTTTCGTACAGGTGGAGCGTGTCGGCAGCGAAGGCCGCCGGGAGCGGGGCATCGTTGGCCCGCAGGGCGTGGTGAACACGCTTAGGGTCCGGGTCGTCGAGGCGGGCGAGCGTGAGGTGGGGGCGGTACGTCCCCTCCTCCGGGGCCAGTCCCTCGGACGCCAGCGCCGTGCTCACCGCCTCGTGCAGCGCGAGGAGGGAGTCGGTGCGGGTGAGGCCCACGACTACGACGCGCGGCGTCTGCCGGGAGGGGAGCACGTCCAGGCCGTAGGGAGCGCACCGGGCCGGGGCGCACCGCACCTCCGACAATGCCGCCTCGTACCGCTGGGCCTGTTCGGGCTCGGTGTCCCCGACAAAACGGACGGTGACGTGGAGCTGGCTGAGGGGCGTCCAGCGGGCGGTGGGGAGGGACAGGGTGTTTTGCAGTTCCGCACACCTGTCGCGTGCGTCGGAGGGGGGATCCAGGGCCGTGAACAGCCGCATGGGGCGGGAGCAGATGCGTGAAATCGATCGAGTACTCGAAACCGGAGGGTGCGCGGGAAGGTTCGATCCGGTCCTTTTGCCAGGAGCAACCAGACGGATGCGCCTTCTCAAGATCATCTCGGGCGGTCAAACCGGAGTGGACCGGGCGGCGCTCGATGCGGCGATGGCGTTTGACGTTCCGGTGGGCGGCTGGTGCCCGAAGGGGCGACGCGCCGAGGACGGGCGCATTCCGGCGCGGTATCCGCTCACGGAAACGCCGACGGCGGCCTACGAGCAGCGCACCGCCTGGAATGTGCGCGACAGCGACGGGACGCTCATCATTACGGACGGGGCAATGGAGGGCGGGACGGCCATCACGATGTCCGAGGCGCGGCGTCAGGGACGGCCCGTGCTGCACGTACGCACCACGGATCCCGTCCCCATTCCGATGATTCGGGCGTGGGGAGAGGATCACCACCTCCGCACCCTGAACGTGGCGGGCCCCCGCGCCAGCGAGGCCGAGGGCATCTACGACCGGGCCCGACAGCTCTTAGAGGACCTGTTCGAGGCAGAGACCGAACCGCCGCCCGGATAAGGGCCGACCCGGACGCCAATTCCTCACGACGATGGGGAGTCGTTGGGGCCGCCGGGGCGACGGCGATGCCGCTGCGCAAACAGATCCTCCCCCGCCTCGACGCGGCGGGCGGCGCGCCAGAGAATCCCGACGGCTGCCACCGTCGACAGGAGAACGAAGGCCGCGAGGGCCGGCCACAGGGGCGCCTCGAACCCGAACTGGCTGGCCCGCGCCTCCGGCACTTGGCGCCACTTGTCGAGCACCCACACGATAAAGGCGGTGCCCAACACGGCAAACGTAATCGCGCCCCCTTTGAGGAGTCGGGCCGGGGTGGGGAAAGAGGCGTTACACATGGGCATAGCGGTCGGGCCAGTCGGAGGACACCGGACGAATCGGAAGGTCGGCGTTGCGCAGATGCCGCTTGGCCTCCTCCACGGTGTACTCGCCAAAGTGGAAGATCGACGCGGCCAACACCGCGCTCGCGCCGCCTTCCACCAGCCCCTCACGTAGATGCTCCAGCGTGCCGGCCCCGCCGGAAGCGATGACGGGAATGTCGATTCGCTCGGTGATGGCTCGGAGCAGGTCGAGATCGTAGCCCGACTTGGTGCCGTCCCGGTCCATGGAGGTGAGGAGGATTTCCCCGGCGCCGCGGGCCGCGGCTTCTTCGGCCCACGCCACGGCGTCCCGCCCGGTCCCTTTTCGGCCCCCGTGCACGAACACTTCCCATTTGGGCGGGTCGTCGCCGACACGCTTCGCGTCGATCGCCACCACGATGCACTGGTCGCCAAAGGCATCGGCCCCGCGTTCGATGAGGGACGGGTCCTTGACCGCAGCCGAGTTGATGGCCACCTTGTCGGCCCCGGCGTGCAGCATCGCGCGCATGTCGTCGACCGAGCGGAGGCCGCCGCCCACCGTGAGGGGAATGAAGACCTGATCGGCGGTCCGGCGCACCACGTCGTGCATGATGTCGCGGCCCTCATGCGTCGCCGTGATGTCGAGGAAGACGAGTTCGTCCGCACCGGCGGCGTCGTACGTGCGGGCCTGTTCCACCGGGTCGCCCGCGTCGCGGATGTCGACGAAGTTGATGCCCTTCACCACGCGCCCGTCGTCGACGTCGAGGCAGGGGATGATGCGTTTGGCAAGCGGCATGGGAAGTCGGCGTAAGGGGAAAAGAGTATCGGGTCGGGAGGCAGTAGCGGGGAGCGACTACCGGAGGGAGGCGCTCGAGAACGTGTCGAGGTCGACCGTGTCCTTGTCGTGCCACGCCCAGAATTGCTGGCAGGGGAACCGGTTCTCGTACAGTGCGGTCCCCACGATGACCGAATCGATGCCGTAGGGCTGCAGGGTTTGGATGTCGAGAAGATCCTCGTAGTCGCCGACGCCGCCGGAGGCCGTGATCTTCGCCTCGGACAGCGATCGGCCGAGGGTTCGGTAGGCGTCAATGTTCGGGCCCTCCATGGTCCCGTCGCGGCTGATGTCCGTGTACACGAAGCGGCGGACGCCCCGGCCCTCCATCTCGCGGGCAAACGCGACGGCATCGACGCCCGAGCCTTCGGTCCAGCCCTGCACCTTCACGTCGCCGTCGCGCGCATCGATGCTGACGACGACGCGTTGTGCCGAAAACCGATCCACGGCCCGTTCCACAAGATCGGGGTTCCGGACCGCCGCGGTGCCCAGGATGACCCGGTACACCCCCATGTCCAGCGCCGCCTCGATCTTCTCCATCGAGCGGATCCCGCCGCCGAGCTGCACGGGAATGTCGAGGGCCGAGCACAGCTCGCGGATGACGGCCCCGTTGTCCTCGTCGTCCCCGCGGGCCGCGTCGAGGTCGACCACGTGAAGGGTGCGGGCGTTCTGCACGCGCCACAGCTTGGCCATCTTGACGGGGTCCTCGAAATAGACGGTTTCCTCGTCGTAGTCGCCCTGATGGAGGCGGACACAGCGACCGTCGCGGATGTCGATGGCGGGGATGACGAGTGTCATGGCAACGCGGAAGAAGAGGGGAGAGCGAGCGGGTTAGGCCTGGCCGGGGGGGGCG